>JAENYN010000016.1 GCA_016841765.1 Guptibacillus hwajinpoensis | reverse complement strand
TTATAAGGAGATAAGAAGCGTTTTGTATAGGGGTAATGGGACAGCCTGGGAGAGATTTCGGGAGAATTTTACGCAAGGAAGTCCAGATTTTAAACACAAAATTTTTAGGAAGAGGGACAAGAGGATGGATTATATAAAAGGTTTTACATTTGGCTGGGATGCCGGAAGGGGCGATTTTCATAATCCGATTTCCAGGGAATCCCTTGGTGAGCTCAGTAATAGAACGGGGATTAACTACGTCATTTTTGCCCTGGCGGCACTTCAGGATACGGCCCATTCCACAGAAATAGATTTTACCGGAGAACATATGGTTGGAGACCGGGAATTAAAAGATATGATTAACTATGCTCATTCATTGGATCTGAAAGTTATCTTAAAACCAACAGTAAATGTGAAAGATGGGACATGGCGCGCTCATATTAACTTTTTTGATATTAATGTGCCATGCGAGCCGAAGTGGGCAGACTGGTTCGCGAGTTACACGGATTACCAGCTCCATTATGCCAAAATCGCTGAAGAAACTGACTGTGAAATGGTTATTGCCGGCTGTGAAATGGTCCAGACAGAACGCCGGGAACAAGAATGGCGAAAACTGATTGCAGATATAAGAACAGTTTATCACGGACCGATTACTTATAATACGGACAAGTACCAGGAAAGCAATGTGAAATGGTGGGATGCTGTAGATATTATATCGTCTAGCGGCTACTATCCAATTGATGATTGGGAAAACCAGCTTGATCGGATTGAGAAAATTATTGAACCTTTTGATAAGCCTTTCTTTTTTGCTGAAGCAGGTTGCCCGAGTCGCAAGGGGTCTGCGCAGGTGCCGAACGATTGGAACCTGGAGGGACCTGTTGATATGGAGGAGCAGGAAAGGTATTACAGGGTCATGTTTGAAAAAACAAGAGCGCGAAATTGGGTGAAAGGCTTCGGTCTTTGGGATTGGAATGCTAAGCTCCATGCCGAAAAAGAGGCCAGCGCACATGATGGGTACGGCGTTTACGGAAAGCCGGCGGAAAAAGTGATTAGAGAATTTTACCGGTCATTCCAACAGGATTAATTCAAGGAGGGAAGAGCATGCATATCGACATGCCGCTATCAGAGCTAAAAGCTTATATGGGAGGCAGCCCCCTGCCTGCTGATTTTGATAGATATTGGGAGCGGGCGCTTCAAGAACTGGATCTTCAGTCGCTGGACTATGAGCTTGTGCCTGCCGAGTTTACAACAGGTTTTGCGGATTGCAGCCATTTGTATTTTAAGGGCGTCGGTGGAGCACGTGTTCACTGCAAGCTTGTTGAGCCGAAGGATACTAAGCCTCATGGACCTGGCCTGGCGATGTTTCATGGTTACTCGGTTGACAGCGGAGATTGGATGGGCCTGCTTCCTTATGCCGCGCAGGGATTTACCGTAATTGCCCTGGATTGCCGAGGGCAAGGCGGCTTATCAGAAGATAACCTCGTTGTGAAGGGACCTACGCTCAGGGGGCATATCATCAGGGGAATAGATGATCCAGACCCAGATAATTTCTATTACCGCAATGTATTTTTGGATACAGTACAGGCGGTGCGAATTCTTATGTCGATAGATACAGTCGATCCTGACCGAATAGGTGTTTTGGGAATGTCCCAAGGCGGTGCTCTTGCTACGGCATGTGCTGCGCTCGAACCGAGAGTGAAAGAAGCCGTGGCTGTGTATCCATTTCTATCTGACTATAAGAGGGTATGGGAGAGCATGGATATCAACAACTCTGCCTATGAGGAAATAGCTTATTATTTCAGAGTGCTTGACCCCACTCATGCCCGGGAAGAAGTTGTGTTTAATAAGCTTGGTTATATTGATATACAAAACCACGCCAGGCGTATAAAGGCGAACTATTTAATGGTGGTCGGTATGAAAGATGATATTTGTCCGCCTTCCACCCAATTTGCCAGTTATAACAAAATACAGTCGGAGAAAGAGCTTATCGTTTATCCGGAGTATGGCCATGAATACCTGCCTGGTCTAGATGATAAATTATTTCAGCGATTTTTAAGGCTGTAAGAATGAAAAGGAAACGAACCTTAAAGAATGGCGAGTCCAATAGGAGAAAATAGATGAAGGCAATTAGTATTGCTGACAAACAATTTTATCAAAAAATGCTTACTCTGGCGATTCCAATCGCCATACAGACATTAATAACCTCTTCATTGAATATGGTCGACAATATGATGGTCGGCCAGCTCGGGGTTGAAAGCATTGCCGCTGTCGGAGTGGGAAACAAAATCACTACCATCCTAATTTTGATTCTTCAGGGATTCGGAACGGGCGCGGCGATCTTCGCTTCCCAATATTGGGGAAGGAAAGATAAAGACGGAATCAAGGGAATTCTCTACCTTACACTAAATATTGTCACCATCTTTTCATTACTTTTCACTTTGCTGATTTTGTTGTTCACCAACCAGTTCATTCACATATTTACAAAAGATACAGCAGTAGTGACGATTAGTACAGGTTATTTGCAGATTGTCTCGTTCAGCTATCTTGTAACAGCGTTTACTGTCGTTTTTTCGACTGTACTCCGTTCCATGGGAGAAGTAAAGCTGCCCCTTTACATCAGCGTGTTGGCAATTGGAATTAATACTCTACTAAACTATTTATTGATATTTGGAAGCTTCGGTTTTCCACAATTGGGCGTCGAAGGTGCGGCGATCGGAACACTTGCGGCCAGGACGATACAGGCAAGCCTGCTGTTCTTGATTGTCCGGAAGTATTTGAACCTTCGTTTGAAGCAGGTGAGGCTGCAACACTTCTTTGACATCAGCATGATGAAAAACTACTTTGCCATTACAATCCCCTCGATCATTAATCATGCTGCGTGGACACTTGGTGAAACTTCATATTTCTGGGTTTATGCGCAAATGGGAACAGACGAGCTTGCAGCCGTAACTATGATCGACCCGCTTCTGTTCTTTTTCATGGCACTTTTTATCGGTTTAAGTGATGCTTCACAAGTGATGGTCGGCAACAGCATTGGTGCTGGCAGGGAAGAGGAAGCCTTGAATTCGGCCAAAAAATTTATAGCCGTCACCATAAAACTATCTGTCCTAGCAATGATTGGAATCCTGCTTGTATCGGACCTATTCCTTTCTGTTTATAATGTCAGTCAGGGTGTTGCTTCAATTGCAAAAATGGTCATCATTGTCTATGCGTTTCTGGTCACAGGAAAAATGGTCAATATGGTCAATAACATCGGGATATTAAGAGCAGGAGGGGATACACGTTTCGTCCTTTACCTGGACCTCGCGGGTGTCTGGATGATTGGTTTGCCTCTTGCGGCGGCAGGTGCTTTTATGTATGATCTTCCTGTCTTTATCGTTTTTGGACTGGCGAACAGCCATGAATTTGTGAGGGCCTTTTTTGGCTTGAGAAGAACGTACTCTAAAAAATGGATCAGGAACTTGATCAGAGACAACTATTCCTCTGAACCTTCGTGTTGAGAATACACAAATTAACCTTGTAACAGTCACAGTAATTATCTCTCTTACAACAAAGTAAGATGCCTGATCAACCGACATAGAGGACGAAAACTTCTTGGAATAAGTGAGAGCGCAAGTTTCCAAAACGGAAGACTGTGCTTTTTTTTACATATAGAAATTATCAGCAATGGAGCAAGTCGACACCAGCAGCCAACTTTAAATGGCAGCTACGCCTCTGTCTTCGCCTAAAGGCTCGTCATTCGGCGAGTCTTCTTTATATGGTTGGCAGGTGCCGGGTCGACAGGTCGATACCTGTCACCTGTGCATTTCTGCCGGCTGACTTGCATGCCTGTAAGTTTATGCCGCTGGAAATCGAGGAAAAGTAATGGCAGGAAGATATTATTCCAGAAAAGTTTAAGGAGGATATTCCTATGGATTATAAAAACATCACAGTTGCCGGAAGCGGGGTTTTGGGAAGCCAGATTGCGTTTCAAACGGCTTTTAAAGGGTTCGATGTTTCGGTATATGATATTAATGATGAAGCGATAGAAAAAGCTAAGGATAGAATCCGGAAGCTGAAGCCGCATTATAAGGAAAATCTGGGAGCATCTGATGAAGAACTGGACAAGGCATATAACCGGATATCGTTTTATTCTGATTTGGCGGAGGCGGTATCGAACGCCGATCTTGTGATTGAAGCCGTTCCGGAAGTGGCGAAGATCAAAACGGAATTCTACGGGAAGTTGGGTAAAGCTGCACCAGAAAAGACGATATTCGCATCGAATTCGTCCACGATGCTTCCGAGCCAGTTTGCCGAAGCGACAGGACGGCCGGAAAAATTCCTCGCGCTGCACTTCGCCAACCAGATATGGATGAACAATACCGCAGAAGTGATGGGGCATCCGGGGACGGATAAAAACGTGTTTGATGAGGTGATGGAATTTGCCGAAGCAATCGGGATGGTTGCCCTGCCATTGTACAAAGAACAGCCGGGCTACATCTTGAATTCGCTGTTAGTGCCCTTCCTGGAAGCCGGCCAGAAGCTGCTGGTGAATGAAGTGTCCGATCCGCAAACGATCGACAAAACATGGATGATCGCCACCGGGGCGCCGAAAGGGCCGTTTGCCATTTTGGATATCGTCGGCATCACGACAGCTTATAACATCTCGAATGCGAAAGCGGAAGCAACCGGAAGTGAGGAGCATGCGAAGATGGCTGCTTATTTAAAAAAGGAATATATCGATAAAGGAAAACTCGGAGTTGCGACAGGGGAAGGGTTCTACACGTATCCGAACCCTGCCTATGAGGATGAAGATTTCTTGAAATAAGTGAGCAAAATGAAAAAGCGCAGGTTTCCAAAACGGAAGCCTGTGCTTTTAATATGATCTGTGAAACTTACATGTCTTATCGTTTAGATGAAATGCTGAGGCGACCAGCAGAATGTAACGGACCATTAAGCCGGCGGCGGTTTTGTCGTTCTTAAAGTAGTTGCAGGTGGTGAGGGTGGTTGCGGGCTGGAGCACAGTGATAGCGGCCAGGGCCAGTTTGAATAGCTGCCAGCTGAAAAAAGGGAAGGGCTGAAGATAATTAAGCCCTTTATGGAGAAGATCCAGTTGAACGTCATCTAGTGCAAATGGGGAAAACCGGTTATTCGGAGCTTTCCAAAAGCCTTAGAAATAAAAAATGTAGGCAGTTGACATCTTTTTAAGGTGACAAAGATGGTATTGTAATGTTATAGAAACGATGTTTAGAAGAAAACATATGCAGAGGGATGTCCAATATGAATGAACAACTGCGGAAAAGCACCGATGAATCCTGCCACATGGCCGAGCAAAAGGCTGTTCAATATTTTCATACACTCCACAAACAGATCAGGGAAAAGACCTGGATCCCCCTCCTGACACATGATTTCCAATCGTGGAAACAGGACCGTATCCATCCTCCTTTTCTATCTCTTTTCTCGCGCGGGAAGGGAACCCCGGATTCCCGCGGCTTTTACAGTTATCTTAAATGGCTCAATCACAAAGGTAAGCTCGGTCATTATCTGGATCGCAGCATCTCCTATATTTACATGCGCGACCTCGGAAAAGCCCTTGACTCGCCCAAAACGCAGAACAGGATTCAGCGTATTGTTGATAGTTTGAAAGATTACCTAATGCATTCGATTTCGGCGGAGGCTAATAAAATTGAGATTTTCAGCATGGCCGGGTTGTACCGCGAGGCTCAGAAAGAAGGCATTGAATCAGCCATGATCTGGGTGGTCAATAAACTGAAAACGGTATCGGACAACATTCCAGAGGGGATGGATGCAGACCAGGCCAAGCGGAAGCTGATAAAGATCATTGCCGGTGTGTTAATGCATGTACTTGAAGAGATGGACGAAGGCGAGGGGATTTCGCCGGAAAAGCGTTCACGGCAGCTTGATGAAGCGGTCAGGCTTGGGTTCTCGTATGGGCTGACGTATCCTTTCATTGATGACCTTCTGGATGCCGATGTGTTGTCTGAAAAGGAAAAAGGGCAATTTTCCAAAATAATACGAACCACTCTTACAACAGGAGCCGTACCGGAATTGGGGGAGTGGACCGGGGATAACATTCACCTGGTCCGCTATATTCATGCAGAGCTCAGGGAGGCTTTTGAGTATATTAGGGCCCATCAGCGGCCGGATGCGAGCGCGGCCTTTCTTGAGCAGGCCTATATCTTTTTTAATGCCCAGGAAGTTGACCGGGTGAAGGATTTATCGAATGGGGCTTACACGAATGAGGAGCTTTATGTGCCGGTCATTTTGAAATCGGCTTCGTCCCGGTTGATTGCCCGATCGATCCTTGGCGTTCCTGAGGATAAGGGATTTGACAGCCGGACATTCTTCTATGGGATATACAATCAGCTGGCGGACGATTTTACCGATATGTTTGATGACGTGGAGGCTGGATCGGTGACACCGTATACCTATTATATGAAATACCGGGATAAGCGGACCGACCTCATCAATCCTTTTGAACTGTACTGGACGGTCATTTCCCATTTGATCCATAACGTGTACCACTCTGACCCGAAGACGCGCAAGGTGATTCTGGACCGGGCCATAAACGGCCTTAAGCGATTTAAAAAACGGGTGGGGACCGATACATACAATGAAGTGATGGAGCTGTTCGCTTCGGGAGTCCCGGAGTTCAATCGAGTCATCCAAAAGATGGTGCGGAAAGCCGATGGTGTGGATTTCTTTGATAAATTGCTGCGGGACCATATCCTCGCCATATTTAGAAAAGAACGGAAGGAACAGGAAGGCTTTTTACATACGATGGAAACGGTGCGTGATCAGATCGAGAGAATGTTGAACATCCGGAAAACAGAGGATGCTTCGCTGCTGGAAGATCCGATTATTGGAGCGGCGAATTATAGTCTTGAAGGCGGCGGCAAGCGGCTGCGGCCGATTATGACATGGGTCATGGGCATTGAAGGATACGGATTGGATCGGACGGCAATCGTGCCGCTGCTCCGGTCTTTGGAATATATGCATACAGCATCTTTGATTTTCGATGACTTGCCAGCGCAGGACGATGCGTCCATCCGGAGGGGGCGCCCAACGCTGCATTGTGTCCATAACACTGCTATTGCAGAATTGACCGGCCTCTTCCTGACCCAGAAGGCAACTGAAGAACAGGCTTCCCTGGACCAGTTTGATCCGAAAACGGTCCTGAATTTGATTCATTATTCGGCCCGAGTGACGGGGCTCATGTGCCAGGGCCAGGCGATGGACCTCAACGCAAAAGGCAAGCAATTGACACTGGAACAATTGAATACGCTGAGCTTCTATAAAACGGGCATCGCATTCGAAGCTTCCCTGGTTATGCCGGCCATTCTCGCCAATGCAGGAGAAAGCGAAATGGAAGCCTTGAAAAGGTTCGCCCATCACAGCGGTATTGCGTTTCAAATTAAGGATGACCTCCTTGATGTCGAAGGCGATGTCATTGTACTTGGAAAACCTGTCGGAAAGGATGCTGAAAATCACAGTTCGACCTTCGCGGCAATCCTGGGGGAGGAAGCTGCCAGAAAAGAGATGTGGGAACATTACTGCCTGGCGGTGGAAGCGCTGCAGGATGTGCCGCGGAATACCGCCTTTTTGAAGCAGCTGTTGAGTTATATTGTAAACCGCGATTACTAACGAATGGACGGGGGCGGGTCTTCTGCTTCGGGTTGGCAGCAAAACAACCGTCCCCTTTAATTAAGAAGCCGGATGAATAGTGGCCGGACACTCCGGATCCCAGGTATAAGAGGGCTAAGTTGAAAAAGCGCAGGGTTTCCAAAACGGAAGCCTGCGCTTTTCTTCAAGAAGGCCTGTTCAACTGCCAGATGTTGTAGTTCAGCTGCAGGGCAAAAGCGACCCAGAGAACGTAAGGGATCATTAAGGTGCCGGCCATTTTGTCTTTTTGATAGTACTTATAGGTGGTGAGGGTGATCATGGATAAAAGCATGGCGATTTCGATAAAAGCGGTGCCGCGCAGACCCCATCTGAAAAAGAGGAACGACCAAAGGAAATTCAGGCCGAGCTGGATATCATAAAGAACATTCGCAGTTTTGGTCGGTGCCTCTTTCATCGACACCCGATAATCAGCTGTTCCCATCATCGTATACAAGCTCGTCCACACAACCGGAAAAACCCATGATGGAGGGGAAGTATCCGGTTTTTTGAGTTTGCTGTAGACTTTTTTGGCGTTTTTGGTCGCGGTATAGCCGGTAATCATTCCGCCAACAACCGGCACAAGGATTGATTTGGCCAATTTGGCTTTGTCTATTTTTCCTTCTACTGTAAAAATGCTCACGACATCACCTCTTTTGTTGTTATTATTAACGTTTCCTAAGGAAGGATGTAAAAAACATTTTTAAGGCTGTGTTTTTTCGGTTGACCGAATGTTGCATGCGGCAGGGGCTGGAGCGCTTTATCGCTTTACCAGGCCGGGGGTCAGGCACCACAATCACACACCCCTCCTACGTCAAATCCACCTTTTCCCCGACCAAAATCGCAACCGCCAACAGCAATACAATGGTACCTACAAAGACAATCGACAGTCTCTTTGATGTATCGGCCCGCTGCACTTCCGTCCATTTGATCGGCTGGATTCCGCTCAATGAGAAGATAATAATGGCAGCGAGCAAAATTGAGGTTACATTAACCAGCAAGAGAAGCATCGATCCGTATGCTTCCCGCCACATGCCGTCACCGATGGATGTTCCGAGTACGACGGTGGGAGGGAGCAGGGCGGCAGCGACCATGACGCCGACCAGCGAACCGGGCAGCCTGCGGAGGATCGATAACGCACCTGCTGTTCCCGAAGCGAAGGCCAGCACAATATCAAGCAGGTTCACGTGTGTGCGGGAGGTGAATTCATTCGTATGGATGGAGACCGGTAATACCATGCTGAACAGGATGGAGATCAGGAGGATGATCCCGATTGCAAAAGCAAACGTTCCGAGTGAATGAAAAATAAGCCTGTAGTTTCCGAGGATGGCGGCAAATGCTACGGAAATGATGGGGCCGAGCAAAGGGGCGATCACCATCGAGCCGATGACAATCGTTTCGCTGTCCCGGAGGAAACCTACCGTCACCACCACCGCTGACAGAATGACAAGTAATGTATACGTCATGTCAATCTTGCTTGATTTTTGGATGACGGACAGCAACTCCTGCCTGCTTACGCGCTGCAGCAGGTTCTTTTCTTCCGGCTCCTTCTTCTCCTTCGGCTCTTCCTCTTCACCGTTTTGCCTGGTGAGAAACGTCTGCACTGGGAAAAGCAGTACGTTAAATCCGTCGATTACATTGACCCGGTTTTCCAGGTAATCAAGGATGCCTTCCGTCTCGGTTGACTTCACCAGAATCCGGATCAAGGTATAATCATCGGTTTCATTTGATACCCAGTAGGATTCATGGGGAAACTCCTGCAGCGATTCATTCACTTTTTCAAAGTATTTTTTCGGTACATATGCTTCGATTAATTGGATTTCCATGTGATCCACTTCGCTTCCAAGCTTTTGTCATGTATGTATTGAATAAGTCAGTATTATATAAGTTTTACCCTATCCTGTTAAATACATAACTTGCCGCAAGCGGGGAGAAGGGCGATGCTCTTTCCGTTTTCTGGCGTCAGGAAAAGCCAGGTGTGAAGCTATCGGAACTGGTTGATTGCGATAAACTGTAAAATATGGTTTAATGGAATAGTTGTAAAACGTAATGATTCCGATTAACTTGAAAATAAAGAGGTGAATCAATTGGCCAAAAAGTCCAAATTGGTGAAGGAACAGAAGCGGCAGGAGCTTGTCATGAAATTTGCCGACCTCCGCAGGGAACTGAAAGAAAAGGGCGACTATGAGGCCCTGAAGAAACTTCCGAGGGACTCATCCCCGACAAGGCTGAAAAGCCGCTGCGAAGTGACCGGCAGGCCGCGCGGGTATATGCGCAAGTTCAAGATGTCCCGCATTGCGTTCCGGGAACTTGCCCATAAAGGCCAGATCCCAGGCGTCCAAAAATCAAGCTGGTAACGTTTTGCTCTGAAGAAAGGCACTCATATCGTTTGTCATCCAATCCAACCTAATCATTACCGCTTTTACAATAGAAACAGTTGAGAGGTATAGCTATGTTTTGGTTTTGTTTGAATGTTCATGTTTCTTTAATATACAGGGACGGTTCTGTTGCAGATGCAGCTTAGAACCGTCCCTTATTTTTTGGCTGTGTTAATCCTTAAAGTTGGTTTTTTCACTAGTTGATTGGAGTGGAAGGTGCGAGACTTCCCGAAAATAAAAATCAATTTTCTTCTCGCGGTATCTATTCGAAGAAGCTTATTCAACGTCCTGCGGGACTTGCGGGAAAGGTAAGATCCCACAGGATTGGAGCGACGTCGGCCACAAAGTTAAACCCCTCTTTAAAATGTGTAAAATTTGTGAAAACATTTTGACAAAACGGTGAACAACTTACATAATATGGGGTAAGGGAGGTGGCGAGATGGACCCGAAAACGAAGATTTTGCGTGCTGTGAGAGTTGCAGGCAGCACGATACTGATAACCGGATTGATGATTATTTTAACAGGGATATATGTAAGCGATTACAATGTGATCGTTCCGATAGGCATAGGGACTGCAATGGGATCCATTTTCATTTTCTTGATGGGAGTCTTTTTCGTGGCGTCAGAAGAGATGCTCGCCAGAAGGGAAAAGGGCTTTTTGCTGGAGGAAATCCAGACCAAAAAAAGAGTGCCGGCTCCGACACTCCGATTGGTTTATTCGTCTGAACGAAATAGCAAAAAGAAATAAAAAAGGGCTCGCCGGAACAGCTGATGCAGTACGTTCCCGACGAAACCCTTCTTTATTTTACATATCCCATACCATCGCCAAAAGTGTACCGAACACGGTGACAAGCGCGATGATCAGGGCATAATAAATGTTTGTGTAGATGGCGCCCTTATCTTCCGTTTCACCGGCATGCATGAAGACGATGAGCTGCAGCCCGGCCTGGATGAATGCCGTCACCAGCAGGATCGTCATGCCGATGGCAAACGGCATATTGAAGAAGTAAACGGCAAGGGCGACAGCTGTCAGTACCAGTGAAAACACAAAGCCCATCACTTGTTTGAGAGGGAATAACTCTTTTATCATTTACATCATTCCTTTCAAGTAGATGAAGCTGAAGATGAAGATCCACACGACGTCAAGAAAGTGCCAGTAAAGCGAGAAGATGAACGCTTTATTGCCGGTTTCATGCGTCAAGCCCCGCTTTTTCACCTGCATAAAGATCGCAAGTCCCCAGAATAGGCCGAATGTTACATGGGCCCCGTGTGTTCCGAGTGTGGTCAGCAGGATGGATGTGAATGCACTTGTCTGCAGGGCGGCTCCTTCATGGATATAGGTTAAAAATTCAAAGACTTCCACCGTAAGGAACGATAGGCCGAGAGCAAGAGTGATGCCCATAAAAGCCAGTACCGCTTTTTTGTGGTTGATCCGCATGGCATGGACGGCCAGGCCGATTGTGAAGCTGCTCGTCAACAGGACGAGTGTTTCGATCAAGACCGGTGTGATTTCGAAAATCTCAGCACCGGAAGGACCGGATCCCGTCCGATCCGCCAGCGTGAAGAATGAGGCGAAAAGGGTTCCGAACAGCATGATCTCGGCACCGAGGAAGATCCAAAAGCCAAGGATCTTCAGCTGATTTTCTTCCGTCTGGTATTCATATGGGAGCGAGTGGTCTATTTTCATCAGTTAGCACCCCGCAATTTTGTTTCTGACTTATTAATTTCTTCCACACTGATGTAGTGGCCGTGATCCTGTTCGAACGAACGATAGGCCATCGTTGCGAAAATCGCCAATGTCGAGATGATGACCGGAATCCAGAGGCCGAATACGAACGAGAAGCCCCATACGAAGAAGATCGCACCCATGATGAACGGTAGGCCGCTGTTATTCGGCATATGGATCTCCGTATAGTCCCCTTCGAATAATTCATGGCCGTTTTTCTTCGTATCCCAGAAGGCCTGGCTTGAGTTGACCTTTGGCGTGATCGCAAAGTTATATTCCGGCACCGGATTATGCGTTGCCCATTCAAGTGACCGGGCATCCCACGGGTCTGCTCCGATATCCCTTGATGCGTAACGGGTGCTGTAGTAAATGTTATAGACAATCAGGGCGAACGCAACGGCAAGCATAACGGCGCCCGCCATTGAAACCATGTTCCAGATGCCGAATCCGGTTTCCGCCGAATACGTATACATCCGGCGGGCCTGGCCGTCGAGTCCCGAGAAGAACATCGGCATGAAGGCGGTCAGTGTGCCGATTGCAATCAGCCATGCTGATGCTTTGCCGATTTTTTCATTTAAAACGAAGCCGAACATTTTCGGCCACCAGTAGGTGAGTCCGGCCAGCATCGCAAACACGACGCCAGGGATGATCACCATATGGAAGTGGGCAACCAGGAACATCGTATTGTGGTACTGGTAGTCAGCTGCCGACATCGCGAGCATGACTCCTGTGACACCGCCGATGGTGAACAGCGGGATGAACAGCAAGGAATAGAGCATCGGTGTCGTGATTTGAATTTTCCCTTTCCAGAGGGTGAAAAGCCAGTTGAAAATTTTCACCCCGGTCGGGACGGCGATCAGCATGGTTGAGATCGAGAAGATGCTGTTTGTCAAAGCGCCCTGGCCCATTGTGAAGAAATGGTGTACCCAGACGAAGAAAGACAGCAGGGAAATCGCGACCATCGACCAGACCATTGTATTGTAGCCATATAGATTACGGCGGGCGAACGTCGAGATGATTTCGCTGTAGATGCCAAATGCCGGCAGAATCAGGATGTACACCTCAGGATGGCCCCAGACCCAGAACAGGTTGGCCCAAAGCATATCCATGCCGCCGTTTGCTGTTGTGAAAAAGTTCGTTGCAAACAGGCGGTCCATTGTCCCCATTGCAAGGGCGACTGTCAGGACCGGGAAAGCAAATACGATGATGACGTTCGTGATCAGGATGGACCAGGTGAACATCGGCATTTTCATCAGGGTCATGCCCGGCGCCCGCATTTTCAGGATTGTCGTGATGAAGTTGATCCCTGTCATTAGCGTCCCGATACCGGAAATCTGCAGGGCGATCATATAATAATTTGTACCGACTGAGTGACTGAAGTCATTGCCGGCGAGCGGAAAGTAGGATGTCCAGCCGGCATCAGGCGATCCGCCGATTACAAACGAGATATTGAACAGCATGGCGCCGAAAAAGAACAGCCAGAAGCTGAGCGCATTCAGGCGCGGGAATGCCACGTCGCGCGCCCCGATCTGCAGCGGCACAACGAAGTTCATCAATGCAATCACAAACGGCATCGCCATGAACATGATCATGACAACTCCGTGAGTCGAGAAAATTTCGTTATAGTGCTGGGCGTCCAGCAATTTATTGTCCGGGACGGCAAGCTGTGCGCGCATCATGATCGCATCAGCACCGCCGCGGAACAGCATGAGCAAAGCCGAAATCAAGTACATGATTCCGATTCGTTTATGGTCGACGGTTGTCAGCCATTCACGCCACAGATAGCCCCATTTTTTAAAATAGGTGAGCCCTGCGACAATGGCGACCATCGTTAGGCCGATTGCAACCATCGATGCGTAAATGGCCGGACTCGGATGCGGGACGGCAAATCGATCAAAAAAGTCCATTCGGGATGGCCCCTTTCTTTTAAAAGGTTATTTATTCGTGAGAATTGTTGTGTCCTTGTTCCTCATGGCCGCCTTCTGATTTCATGTTGTGATGCATTGGCGGCGGTGAGAAGTCAAGATGCGTTCCGGTGAACGTCATCTGGCCGAGATGGCCTGGCTTGAGCAGCTTGTTGAATTCTTTTTCTGTGATGGGTTCGGCCGTTTTATGAACTTCATCGACCCAATCATCAAATTCCTGTTGCGGCATCGCTTTTACATTGAACGTATTTTCAGCGAAACCTTCGCCGCTGAAGTTCGCATTCCGTCCCGAGAATTCACCCGGTGCGTCCGCTGCCAGGTGCAGGGTCGTCACCATGTCAGCCATGGCGTATTTCTGCCCGCCGAGCTGCGGGATCCAGAAGCTTGTGATCGGCCCGAACGAGTAAAGCTTGAATTCGATCGGCCGGTCAGATGGAATGTACAAATAGTTGACCGTTTCGATCCCCTGTTCCGGGTAGCTGAAATGCCATTTCCAGTTTGAGGATGATGCATAAACGGTCAGAGGTTCCTGATCCTCATATCCCTTCGGGGTTGCTTCGACTGCGTAGTTGGACTGAACATTCAAGACGGAGAGAAAAATGACAATGACAATTGGAATCCCGATAAAAATAGACTCGATGACTTTGCTTCCTTCGATATGCGGAGGTTCATAATCTTCACTTTGATTGGATGCCCGGTACTTGACTAACATATATGCCAACAGAACGAATACGACAAGGACAATGCCAAGCATGATCCAGATTGACAGCATGATGTCATCTGCCTGGATTTTTGCCTGCGGTCCTTTCGGATCAAGCACCATCAGCGGTTTACAACCTGTCAGCAAAGCCATGACGGCAAATAGGGCTCCCACATACATCCGTTTCATCCACATAAGGCTGCTCCTTTCATGCACTTTATTTTTTATAGTAAACAACATGGTTATGGTGTTTAATCAACGCTATCTTAATATCATAAATAACCAAACTCAAATGTTTGTGCTCCGTGTCACAAAAAGTTCATGAACGGCTCACAAGTATGTAACAAACTTCACATAAAGGTGGAATTTTTTGATGAAATGTTATAAAATAAAAGATTTTATGGTGCCTGACCCCCGGCGCTTTAACGCACCGGGGGTCAGGCACCTTTTTGGTCAACTGGTGTAACCCGATGTTTTGCCGGGAACATACCAGTATACACTTTGACTGGAAGATTTTATGGATAGTAAGCTTTTAAAAGAAAAAGCTAATGATATAAAGTCGAAAGAAGAAAAGGGGATACGATGAAAGAACAAAAAGCTGCGAACGAAATGGGATGGAATTTCGAGAATAGTTATAAACAACTTCCCGGGACATTTTATTCGATTCAGGATCCGGACCCTGTCCGTTCGCCTGAGCTGGCTGCTTTCAACGGACAGTTGGCGGAATCGCTTGGTTTGAATGCAGATTCACTGCAAAGTAAAGATGGTGCGGAAGTGTTCGGCGGAAACCATATCCCTGCAGGAGCTGAGCCCCTTGCCCAGGCCTATGCAGGGCACCAGTTCGGATATTTCAATATGCTCGGCGACGGCCGGGCGGTGCTGCTTGGTGAGCAGATTACGCCTGAAGGCCATCGGGTCGATGTCCAGCTCAAAGGTGCCGGCAGGACCCCATACTCGCGCGGGGGTGACGGGCGGGCATCGCTCGGCCCGATGCTGCGCGAATACATCATCAGTGAAGCGATGCATGCGCTCGGCATACCGACCACCCGCAGTCTTGCGGTTGTCACAACGGGTGAATCAGTGGTCCGGGAAACGATGCTGCCCGGTGCGATTTTGACACGGACAGCGGCAAGCCATTTGCGCGTCGGCACATTCCAGTTTGCAGCGCAGTGGGGGACGAAAGAAGAACTGCGGGAACTGGCTGATTATGCAATAGAACGGCATTTTCCGGATATAAAAGACGATGAAGAACGCTACCTTAAGCTGCTTCGCGGTGTGATCAGGCGCCAGGCGTCACTGATCGCCAAATGGCAGCTCGTCGGATTTATCCACGGGGTTATGAACACAGACAATATGACAATCAGCGGCGAAACGATCGATTACGGTCCGTGTGCGTTCATGGATGCATACGACCCGGCAACGGTGTTCAGTTCGATTGACCGGGAAGGCCGTTATGCTTATGGGAATCAGCCGCCGATCGCCGGCTGGAACCTGACCCGGTTTGCGGAAACCCTGGTGCCGCTGCTTGATGAAGATGAGGAACAGGCTGTCGAACTTGCCCAGGATGAGCTTTCGGCATATCCCGAATTGTATCGTACGAACTGGCTTGAGGGCATGAGGGCAAAGCTGGGTATTTTTGATGAAGAGCCTGAGGATGAAACGCTTATTGACGACCTGTTGGGATTGATGAAGAAGCATGAGGCGGATTATACGAACACGTTCGTTTCCCTGACCTTTAAAAAGCAGGTGGATGGTGCCCTGTTTGGGAACCTGGAATATACGAAGTGGCATGAACGATGGCATAAGCGGCTGGAGAAGCAGAAAGAGTCAAAAGAGGCTGCGCGTGAGCTTATGAAGCGAAGCAATCCGGCGGTGATCCCCCGAAACCACAGGGTGGAAGAGGCCCTGAAAGCGGCGGTGGAAAACGGCGACTACAGTGTTATGGAGCAGCTGCTTGATGTTCTTGCACAACCATATGCGCATGCGGAGGAGCAGGCGGAGTACATGAAACTGCCGGCGCCGTCGGATCGGGTGTTCCGGACGTATTGCGGGACCTGATGGCCTGAAAGGTGCCTTGAAAGGTGCCTGACCCCCGGCGCTTTAACGCACCGGGGGTCAGGCACCACCATCACAACCCTCTGTCAAAAAATCGCCCATACTTTCAATTGTATTCACCATCAAAATGTGTAAAATGAAGTTATGCATATCAGAGACAAGGTGGTGAACACACACATATGAAATTGAAAATGTTTGCGGCTGCCGGATTGATTTCGCTTCTCCTGACGGGGTGTGGAACAGACGAAAGCAAGGCGCCTCAAGAGAGTGAAGAGGTAGATGTGAAGGAATTGGTGGGCGAGTACAGTGCGGCTAAGCCGGCAAATGAATCGGCCTCCATTACGGCCACTGAACTTATCGTGAAAGACGGCGACGGCAATGAGACAGCGTACGACTTGCCGGAAGATGAATTCTTTGTCTCAATCGCACCGTATGAAAATCAGACCCATCCATGAAGTTTCCATAGCTTGACAGGTTGTCAAGGAGAGCTGGCGGATGAAGAGTTTGACGTATATATTGAAGATTCGGAAGGCAATGTAGTTGTCGATGAAACGATGAAGGCGCAGCCGAATGGATTTATCGACCTATGGCTGCCCCGGGACAAGACATATAAAACCAAAATCACGTATAACGGCAAAACGGCCGAATCCGAAGTCACCACTTACGAGGATAGTATAACCTGCATTACCACCATGCAGTTGATGTAGCTTCAATGACATTCAACAAATAAGCTCCTTTTGCAAATCAACGCAAAAGGAGCTTTCCTATTTTTAGTTCATTTTTTTGTCGACAAGCTCTGCTTCGAGAACATACCGCTGTGGGGCGTGGCCTACATATTCGAACGGATAACAGGTTGTCAGTGTCAGGGACGCGTCAGACTTCGGCACAATGACGGTCCGGTCATCGGCATCCACAATCCTGACATTTTTTACTTTATACGTAAACTCCCCTGCTGCTGTTTTCGTAATGAGATAGTTCCCTTCGCCAACTTTGCCGAGATTGCGGAAAACTGTATCGCGGTGCCCGGATAAGACCGAATTATCCTGCATCCCAGGCAGTACGCTTCCGGAATAATGACCGACGCCTTTTTCCAGGGTATCCGGATCGGCCCCTTCATAAATTGACATCGAGGCATTCAGCTTCGGAATCACAAGCTGTCCCATATCCTCTCCGGTTTCTGGAGCAGAAGTGTAGAGAGGACCCTCTCCGGCAGCCGATTCGCCCTTGCCTGCCCGGGCAGGTGACTTCTCAACTTCTTCTTTTTCGAAGGTGATGTCTTCCGACTGAACGGCGAGGTAGCCTTTTGCAAAACCATAAGCATGGAATCCTGCATAAAGAATGCCGCCAATGATCAGTGCGATTGGAAAATAGGAAAAAACGATGCGGCTAAGCATCGTTTTTCCACTTCTGTTCAGTTGCATTACTGTTCACCCTGACGTCTTCTTCCGAGGACAAAAGCAGCAGCACCGATCAGGGCAGCCCCTGTACCGATCATGATTTTTTCAATGCCGTTTGAATCTGTATCCGGCATTCTGGCTCCATCTTCGGTTTGCTGGGTTACGCCTGAATCATTGTTTGCTGTATTTTCATTCGCGGCGCTTTCGTTTGTTGTTCCTTGATTTGTTGTGCCCTCGCCAGTTGTATTGGTTGTGCCATTGCTTGTTGTCCGGTCATTTGCCGCTTCATTATTTGTTGTTCCATCGGCAGTGTTATCATCAGCGGTCCCTTCATTTGCCGTGCCCTCATTTGTAGTTGTTCCGCCGTTTGTTCCTTCGTCAGTAGTCCCATTATTAACTGTCGGAGCGATCACTCCTTCACTTTGAAGGGCTGCTTCAAGGTCGCCGATGAAGTGGATGTTCTCCAGATTATCATACGTGTTGAGGAAGTTTGCCAGGTCTTCGGAACTCATATTGTATTTTTCCATCATTTCAAGAACGTTGGTATCATCAAAATTGCCGTTTGCCAGTTCATCAGGATTGACGGCTTCTCCCACCTCATTTTCGAGATCTTCCGCGGTTTCATAGTCTTCCAGGGTGGTCCCGTGATTTTCCTGCAAATAGGTGTTCCATTCTTCTTCCGTCCAATCCAGCACACCGGCATAATTTTCATTGGCATCACTTACATTAACTGCACCTGCGGCCATTGGGGTTGTACCGAATGCGATCGACGTTGCAAGAACAGCGGTTACACCTGTTTTGTTTTTTTTTTTCATAAAGACGATTCCTCTCCCTTCCACGGTTAGTCGGTTCTTTGAAGTACTGGAAAATAAAACCGTTCTTATTAGGGGTTTAAACGACATCCTGGAAGATTAAACTGGATTTCCTTATTTTTCTATAACCGTTTTCTGAAAAACTATTGTGGTCTTGCTTTTTTAAAATGGCCAGTGGGAGACCTTACTAGCCATTCATGATTAAAATTTTTTGAAAAAATTTCATAAGAAGATGGAAAACACACAGAATCTGTTATATAATAACCATTAAATAAATTAATTGTTATATAACATTACGAACGGTAATTAACTGAGAAAAAGAAAGGGGAAATCGTAAATGAACAAAACTGAATCTATTGCACGCCGAATACTGGGCTGGAAATTGAACAGGTGGGACCGCTGGTTTGATTACGAACAGGGGGCCTTCATCAATACAGCCGACTTTCAGCCAGAGAAAAACCTGGATCATGCCATGCTGATTGTGGAAAAGTTGAGAGAGGTAGGGTATCGCTATTCAACACACGGTGTTTCTGAGGTTTCGTTCAATGATGTCCGGGATAGCGGTAAAACACTGGCGGAGGCCATTACAAATGCGGCTTACACGCTCATCCAGAGGAATACGATGGCTGAGAGCGTGAGTGTGGGGCAGAAGCTGTACTAAAGCGGGGATGCCAAAGTGGGTGCCTGACCCCCGGTGCGTTAAAGCGCCGGGGGTCAGGCACCAATTTTATGATTGCCATTTCACCGCAGTCACCGTCGTGCCTGTTTCAGGTGAGGAGTCGATTGCAAATTCGTCCATCATCTTTTTGACTCCCGGAATGCCGGCACCCAGGCCGCCGGAAGTGGAATATCCATTCATCAGTGCTCTTTTGATGTCATCGATACCAGGCCCGTTATCCTGTGCTGTTATTCTGATTGCCCTTCTTTGGGTATCTTCAACAAGCTCGAATTTGATTTGTCCGTGCCGGGCATATCTGTAAATGTTTCTGGCCAGTTCGGAAGCTGCGGTCATGACTCTTGTTTGATTGAGTGTTTGAAAGTTAAGTTTTTGTGATAATTCTCTGCCCATCTTTCTTGCGATGACAATATCTTCTTCTTTACGTATGTGGATGATGACAGATTTATCCATTGTTCCATTCTCCTCATAACCATTTTTCTGCTGCCTGTTGGTATTTTGCCAAGCTAAAATAATAAAAGCCAAAAAGAAGGGGCATACCCTTCTTTTTGGCTTATGTCTAGTTCTGTCGCCTAGCTCATTGCTGCCGCGCATTATCCGGTTTTATGATAAAGACGATGACGCTTTTATCTTTGGGGAAATCCCAGGAAACAAAGGCGTTTTCTATCGTTGCATGCAAAAAAGTTTGCAAGCTGTCTTTGTGGTTGTGTAACAGCCTTTTTTCCAGGTTCCGCTTCGCGATGACGAGGTCTTCGGAGAAACCGAGCTGGATCAATTCCTTTTCCACAGCAACCAGGATCTTATTCCGCGTGACCAGAAGCGTCCGCTGATTTAGCATGCATGATTTGATGTCCCCCGGCGGTTTTTCAGCTTCCGCACTGACTTTTATGATTTCATTGTGGGTTTCTTCCAGGCCGGGATAGGAACAGGTGTCTTCCGATGGTTTTGCATCGGTGATTCCAACGAACATGCCGGATTGGCTGTCCAGGTTCCAGTCATAGTAAAATTCCTGAACGTCCATATCCAGTTGAAGCTTTAGATATGTCTTCATTTCTTTTTCGATTGTGGGCATCAGCATATCGCGCAATTTTTGCACATGTTTGCTTTGTTCTGTGTCCAGCAATTTATTTTCAATGGGAGACAGAAAATTTTTCATATAGACTGTGATATATGGCGGGGTGATCGTGGCATACACACTGCCAGGCCCTTTGCCGAAATGCTCCCTCAGCACCCTGCCGGTATAGCTGCTCAGTTCTTTTTCGCTATCATTTACGCCCACGTATATCATCCTTTAGTGCGAGGCTATTATCTTATCCATTGTAACTGGTTTCAGTCAAAATGCAAAGGGTTCAGCGCTTTTAATACTGGATGTCCTATTGGTTATTCTACAGTTCACAGTAAAATCCTTCCTTTTTAAATAAATAATAAATAAATAATATGAAACTTTTAATATCGAAAACGTTTTGTAATATTTATTCCGGGTAAACTCCCTGTAAACACAATTGGTTATTCACATGACTTTCCTGAGAGACTAAAAATGAGTTTGGAAGGAAGAGTGTATTCTAAGGAAAACTCGCCGATTGGCGAGCCTTTAGGAGAAGATAGAGGCGTAGTTGTCCTTATCTATATTCCTGAATTGGCATCTTCGTCCTTTGCCTCCGTAATACGAGGACAAATCAAAGCAATGACTGATATAGATATTTAACATTTATATTATGACTGGAATCTGCGGGGCCAAACAGGTGTATTTGTGGCCGCCAGTTTTTCTAAATCCCGGCCTGAAGAACAAACGCGTTCTCGTTGTAAGGGCAAAGCTGATGAGCATAAGGAAATCATCAGTATCAGCGAACAGGCTGGCTGAAAAAGCACCCGATCGTGTGGAGTCCTTTATGCTCAGTCCCCGTACCCTGGTTGTTTTCCGTAAAGGCATACTGGTATCGGTTGAAAAAGAGCTGATTGAACCGGGCTTTGGAGAAAAGCTCTGAGGTGCCAAAAGGAAGCTGGAAGGTTACCTGCTCGAAAACAGCACTCGTTTTTCATCTATCCTGCAAAGATTCAGGATATGTTTGTCGATTGGGATTTTACTCTTGATAGCAATGTGATTTCTTTCATTGCAAAACCAAATGACTTATAGGCAATAATGAACTGGATAAATTGTGCCGGACATAAGCCAAAAAGAATAGTGAGCTTTCTATTCTTTTTGGCCTTTCCTTTTTTCGGCGGATATTGTCTGGCAGAAAAAAACCTGCAAGATAGAAATAGGCCTCATATGAGAAGGGGAAATTAATATGAAAAGTGACATCGAGGTGACCTTATTCCTAAAAGAACTCAAGCGTCTTGAACAAGATTATGAAAAATGCGAAAGTGAATATTTAAAAAGGGAAATCAATAAAGATATAGAGCTTCTTACTATGGTAGTCTCAGACTTGCAGGAGAAAGTATAGTTCTTTTAAAAAAGACGATAAGGTAAATAGTGCAGCTATTAGAGTACCTTTTTAATAATTTCCATTAACGCAATTCGCCTGGCTTTTACCTGGAATGGTAAGGGGCAGGTTTTTTAGTTGAAGGAACATTCCGGCAGGGACAAATGGCTTACCCTGTCCATTATAAAATGATAGCAAAATAGCGAATTACACATCATTCCAACAGAATGGTAAATTCCTATTTTATGGAAAAACACTGGCAAGATAGTCGCCATTTCCTGTTAGAACGACAAAAATCCTCCAAATCTGGTCGAACTGCTATTATCAGCAACCAGAAAAGAGGAGGAACAGACATTGAGCGACATCGTCAAGAAATTATTTATCGGTATGATGCTGGCAGCAGGATTGGCTATTGTTTTTCCGGCAGCTAGTGAAGCGGCGCTAGGTGATAGCATGCTGTCAGAAGGCATGTGGCATGAGGACGTGAAGGAGCTTCAGCAAGTACTATTATCAAAAGGACACTTCCCGTATCCGAAGGACACAGGCTATTACGGCCCGGTTACGACCGAAGCGGTTAAAGATTTTCAAAGGGAAAAAGGATTGAAGGTGGACGGGATTGCCGGTCCGAATACGATCGGGAAATTGAAAGTGACCAGGTACGGGGATATCGGTCAGCCTGTCATTGATTTGCAGAAAGCCCTGCAGGCAGCAGGTGTTTATAATGGAAATATCGATGGCATTTACGGAGGCGGCACTAAGGATGCGGTTATCAGCTTCCAAAAAAAGTTCGGATTGACCGTCGACGGAATTGCCGGGCGGCAAACGCATGGCACATTACATAAGCAGGTAGGTTATCCGGGCACAGCGGCCGTTGAGTTGAATGTCGAAAGCACGGCTTATACGGCTGAATGTGACGGCTGCTCAGGAACGACCAGAATGGGAATCGATCTTGATAAGTATGGTGATGAGGCAAAAGTCATCGCCGTCGATCCTTCGATCATCCCGCTTGGCGCCAAAGTTGAAGTGGAAGGCTATGGTACAGCAATTGCGGCAGATATCGGCGGGGCCATTAATGATCACAGCATTGATGTGTTCATTGCGGACCGTGATGGTGCTTTACAGTGGGGAAGGAAAGATGTGAGGGTTAAGGTATATCGGTAGGGGATTGCATTGAAGGTGCCTGACCCCCGGCGCGTTAAAGCGCCGGGGGTCAGGCACCTTTTTAATGCCGCCAATAAACGCATGGATACCGCCCCTGTCTATGAGGAAGGGGCTTTTTGTTTTTCAGCCGTTATAAAAAGGTTCTCCTATTTTAAGGAAAGTCATGGTAGGATTAAAGTGTATAGGAAAATATATCTAAAAATCTATCTCTCTAACATACAAGAAAAGGGCTGAAACAATGACCAATACGTCAGAATTAACAAATGCAAGGCAGCGGCTGGCTGCCACACTCGGCCAGTTATCTCTCAATTTGCAAGAAGCGGTAAAAGCAGAAAAGGGATTATCCGGCTCATCTGTTGCAGGAATTGTTTATGGAAACGTCAGCAATGCGGGGACAATTTACGGGATGGATAAATTCAGCACGCCGAGAGGGCATGGTTTCGCTGCGGAACGGGCCAATCATCTTTTTGATAAAGTAACGGGAAAAGATGCAGCGATTCTCGGCGATGATAATGCGAAGTTTGGGGCTGACCGGATTGTTGACGGTGTGAATATCCAGTCAAAGTACTGCAGCACCGGCTCCAAATGTATTCAAGAATGTTTTCAAAACGGTCAGCTGAAATATATCAATCCGGATGGGTCTCCGATGAAAATTGAAGTGCCTTCCGATAAATATGATGCCGCGGTTCAGGCGATGGAAAATAGAATACAGCGAGGGGAAGTTCCAGGCGTCACTGATGTTGGTGAAGCAAAGAATATTGTCCGCAAAGGCCATTTTACATATGAGCAGGCAAGGAATATTGCAAAAGCAGGCACGGTGGAGTCGATCACATTTGATGCGGCAAATGGGGCGGTCATTGCCACCACTGCTTTTGGTCTCAGTACGGCTTTAACGTTTGCGACAGCTGTCTGGAACGGCGAAGAGTTCGATGTAGCGCTTAAGTCTGCCACCTATTCAGGACTGAAGGTCGGCGGAACGACTTTTGCAACGGCCATTTTGGCAAGCCAGTTATCCAAGGCAGGCTTGAACAGTGCATTAGTGGGCAGCTCAGAAGCGATTGTCAATATGATGGGCCCGAAAGCGTCTGCTGTGCTCGCTAATGCATTCCGAAGCGGAACGAACATTTACGGTGCTGCTGCGATGAAGAGCGCGGCGAAGCTGTTGCGCGGGAACGTCATTACGGGAGCTGTTTCTGTTGCTGTCTTATCTTCCGTGGATGTTGTCAATATATTCAGGGGCCGGGTATCGGGCGGACAGCTGTTTAAAAATGTAGCCAATACAACCTCGACTGTGGCAGGTGGAACGGCCGGCTGGGTTGGAGGCGCTGCTGCCGGAGCCGCGGTTGGTTCGGTTATTCCGGGCATCGGAACGGCAGTCGGCGGGTTTGTCGGCGGCCTTGTTGGCTCATTTGCGGGAGGCAGCGGCGCGGGCAAGGTGTCAAAAGCCGTTCTTAACGGATTCATTGAAGATGATGCAGATGAAATGGTGCGGATCATCGAAAAGGTGTTCACCCAAATTGCAGAGGATTACTTGTTGACACAGCAAGAAGCAGAAACCATTATCGATTACTTGAAAGAAGATTTGTCAGGCGGAACTCTCAAGGATATGTTCGCAAGTTCCGACCGGAAAAAGTTTGCCCGCACAAAGATGATGAGTCATGTCGAACGTGAAGTGAAGAAGCGTGAAAAAGTAAATCTTCCTTCTAATGTGGAGATGCAGAGAGGGCTAAGAAGTGTGCTGGAGGAAATTGCGGATGAGATAGCCTGATAAGTCGAAATGCCGGGTCAGCGCTCGGCGTTTTTGATTTTTAAGAAGGGAATTAATTCCTTTTTGTCGAAATTACAAATTTGATAGCTGTAATTTCCATATAAAGGAGTCCTTATGAAATTTGTCTTAAAATCGTTTATCATCATTCTTCTCTCGTTACTGGCATCGGGGATGATAACTGTATCTGTTTTTTCACAAAATGGGGAATGGGGTCTTTTGACAGGCTTAGGTTTCGTGGTCATTTTGCTTGTTTTGCTTCTTACCAGCTTAGTGGGCTTAATCCGGGGCCGGATTGCATTTTTACGTATTAAAGGGCGCTGGGGTGCTTTCTGGTTAGGCCTGGCATCCATTTTGTTCATGGTGTATGCTGCCGGAGTTGTCATCGTCAATATCATATTGGTTGAAGAGTTGCTCGGGCAGGGGACAGGAGCCAGGGAAAAGGCGGCTTTTTTGTACAGCCAGTTGTCTCCTGATGCCTATGCTGAGACACTGATCGCAACTGAGTATAAAGAAATGACAATCCATTATCCGGCTGGCGATGAGGAAACGGTGAAAAAAATCAAGCAGCTTTATCCTAAAGCGAAGGAAAAAGCGGATATTGTGTTTGGCAGCGGGACGGCTGATGCCTTTAAGGTCATTGTGTATAACAGCAGGGATGCGATGGATGCCAGTTCCGGCAATCCGGATTTTGGCGGATTTTACAGTCCGGACGACAAATCTCTGCACGTTCTGAGCACAGCGGTTAAGAATGGCTGGGGATTTGAAAAAACCTTTTTTCATGAATATGCGCATTTCCGGATGTTTGAATATATCGAGCGATATGATGTGAATATAAGAACGATTCCGCAATGGTTTACGGAAGGTGTAGCGGAGGTGGTTGCCCTGTGGGATATAATGAGGGACTTACCTGCCGGTGAAGAAGCGGATCTTTCCCGTCTTGATTCAAGTATGGACTTTCATGCGGCAAGAAAAGAAGGGATTGATACATATGTTCAAAGCTGTTTTGCGGTCCAGGAGCTTGTTTATTCTCATGGTGAAACGGTCATAACCGCTATCTTAGAAGCTGCAGGTGGGCAAGAGTTTGAAAAAGCCTTTGAAAACGTACATGGGAAAACACTTAACGATTTTCAATCCGATTATCTCGACAGGGTAAGACAGATTTCGAATCTGATGAATGAGTATTATGAGGAGAGAGGGCAGAAAAAATTCAAGCGTGCGGAAGAGGTGTTAACGGAAATGCAGGGGCTTGCCCCTCAACATCCATTTGCTGCGGGTGAACTCCCTTTGATTTATATTAAGCAGAAAAAATTCGAACAAGCGGTTGAACAAATGGAAGAGAATATAAAGTCCGTGGACGGCCCTTATGCACATGAATTCAATATGCTGGCTGAGCTGTATCTCCTCTTTGATCCCGAACAGGCCCTGGAATATGCCCAGCGTGCAAAAGGACTGACCAAAAATACCGGGGGGAAAAATCACCACAGGACCAATTGATAGATGCTTTGCGGCAAATACATTCCGGCAACGAGAAAGCAGGTTACGACTTGCTGTTTAAAGAAGACCTGATTTCTTATAAGGAGATCGAACAGGAAGTGTATAAGCGAATGCAGCAAGAACAGTGAAATGGGGGATCAAACAATGGAAAAGGAAGATCAGGATGGCCTCCACATTTCAGTTATTTTCATACTTGTGTTCTTGCAACAGCTCTTCCGTTTTTCGGAGGCGACATTCATGCTGCTGTTTGTCATTTATATGTTCTTTTTTCATTTTAAGTTGATGAAAAGAGGGATCAGGTCGTGGGATGTCCTGTTTTTAACGGGGTCTTTAGTTTATATTTTGTTTTTTTTATATTAGATTTTTGCAAAAAGGGCCTGTTCCACTGTTGATTCGGCGGAACAGGCCCTTTTAATTTTATTTGAAGATCTTTATCTTCGCCGTACGCCGGTCGAGTTTTTTACCCTTCCTGGATTATGAAGTTCTAGCTAGATGTTTCAAGATGAACAAGGGTGGGGGTTCTAGTTGTCGTCAAAGGACAAAATCCGATGGAATAAAGGTCAGGGCGAGCTTTTTACCAAGCTGATTATGGGACTGTAGAACTGAAGGTCCGGCTTGCAGGAAAAGTTCCTATGACATGGTTAATTAACGAAAAGATTTTACATGAAGACCAACTATTGGTAGTTGGAGGTTTGAAAGCTTATTTGTCGAATATGGTGAAGAAATAGTTTTTTTCTATAACGATTTTGAACGGAGTATCACAATCAGGTGTTTGATATTGCAGATTAGCGGGGTGAAAAAGTCATGAAACGAAGTCAAGAATACTACCGGGGCTGTCTCCTTGGCGGTGCCATCGGGGACGCCCTGGGCCGGCCTGTCGAGTTTCTTTCACTGCCGGACATTCAACAACAGTATGGTGCTGGCGGCACTCAGGATTTGCGCCTGGCCGAATACGGGCAGGCTGAGTTTACAGACGATACGCAAATGACCCTATTTACGGCAGAAGGAATACTGAGGGCGCAAACGCGGGGGATTTTAAAAGGGATCACCCATCCGCCGTCCATTGTGTTTTATGCGTATCAGCGCTGGCTGTTGACCCAGGGATATCAGAGAGTCGCGGAATATGAATGGGCTTATGACGGCTGGCTGTTTGGGATTGAAGAGCTTTATGAAAGGCGGGGGCCAGGGAATACATGCCTGACTGCGTTATATAGCAGAACCCAGGGGACAATGGAGGAACCGATCAATAACAGCAAAGGCTGCGGAGGAGTGATGCGGGCTGCGCCTGCAGGGCTTTTTTATGAAAAAAACGAGGCGTTCAAGCGGGGAGCGGAATTTGCGGCTCTGACGCACGGGCATCCATCCGGGTATCTTTCAGCAGGGACACTGGCTTTTTTGATTTCATCTCTCATGGATGGCACGGACATCGAGACAGCGGTTGCGGACTCGCTTGCTGAGCTTCAACAGTATGCCGGGCACGAGGAATGTACGGCAAGCCTGGAAAAGGCGGTGGATTTTTCAAAAAAAGACCTTCCTGATACAGAAGCGATCCCACAGATCGGCGAGGGCTGGGTAGGTGAAGAGGCACTGGCGATATCAGTTTATTGTGCCCTGAAATACCGTGAAGATTTTAAAAGTGCGCTCATTGCGGCTGTCAATCATGGCGGGGACAGTGACAGTACAGGTGCAATCGCAGGGAATATCGTCGGCGCCTATTTGGGGCTTGGCAAGATTCCGCCGGGCTGGGTGGAGAAGATTGAGTTGAGGGATGTTTTGATGCAGACAGCAGATGACTTGTTTGATGGATACCTGGGTAAAGGTGTTGATTGGGATCGCTATCCGGGGTATTGACTTTACGGGGACGGGAGTATGTTATGTACAGAAAAAGAGTAAGGGAACTGGGCATTGCGATTGGTAAGTTAAGAACTGGGAAGTTAAATTCCATCACGGATGTGGACGGTGTCGTTGTGGGCCATAAAACGATTATGGCTGAGGATGTATGTTCAGGGCTGACCGTGGTCATGCCGAATCACGGAAAACTGCAGGGAAGCCACTTTCCGGCCGGCATGTTCTCATTTAATGGAACCGGTGAATTTACAGGCAGTCATTGGATCAATGAAACAGGAACGCTTGTGACGCCGATTATTTTTACAGGCAGTCACTTATTGGGGCTTGTCCATCGCTTTCTTTCACTGGCAACCAGGCGCATTGACGGGCTTGAGCCGTTTTCCAACGGCATAGTGGCTGAAACATGGGATGGCTGGCTAAGTGATCTGGAAAAAACGGCAGTTACCTATGAGGATGTCGAGGAAGCCATCCTGACTGCCAGGCCCGGTATGGTTGAAGAAGGGAATGTCGGCGGCGGGACAGGCATGATTTGTTATGAGTTCAAAGGCGGCATCGGCACTTCTTCAAGAATAGTGGACTGTGACTGCGGCAGTTTTACAGTTGGCGCGCTCGTGCAGGCCAACTTCGGCAGGCGCCGTGACCTCATTATTCATAATACGGAGGTTGGCGAAATACTGAATGAGCAGGAAATTCCTTTGCCGTGGGAGACGCCGGAAAATGACGGCTCGCTTCTTGTCACAGTCGCTGTTGATGCTCCGCTGCTGCCTTCGCAGTGTGAACGCCTGGCAAAACGGGCAGCGCTGACAATGGGAAAGCTTGGCGGCATAGGTGAAGAAGGAAGCGGCGATTTTTTCCTAGCGTTTTCAACAGGGAATTCTTATACATATGATAGTGATGAGATTTATTCCGTCAAGATGTTTCCGGCTGAACAGCTCGATTGCCTGTTTGAAGGGGTGATTGAAGCGGTGGAGGAAGCAATCGTCAATTCAATGTGTATGGCTGAGACGATCGAGGGGCAGAAGAAGAGGAAGGTGTACGGGCTGCCGCTGGATCGGCTGGCCGAAATAGTAAAATAGGTGCCTGTTCCCGCTGCAAATAGCTTTTGCAGCCGGGGCGGGCTCTTTTTTTTCCAGATAAGAAGGCGAAAAATTGTCAGCAAGGGAGTATTTCGATGCAGCTGGCATTTTAAAGAATATAGGTAAGGGCAACTACGCCTCTGTCTTCGCTTAAAGGCTTGCCAATCGACTATTTTCTTTACCGGTTTTACAGGAATGGATAACGCATTTGCTGCAAAGGCTATGAACAACTGATAATAGCTGCTTCACCGGTGGAGTTGCCGGATGTTTTTTCGGAAAGGGACACGTTATTCCATATATTCCGTTTGGGAGGAAGAGGGATGAAAAAATGTTTATATCTGCCGGCGGCTGCCGTGCTTGTTTTCAGCTTGATTGCAGGCAGTGCCGGAAGTGAGGCGGCAGAAAGAGATCCGACCCTGGATGTTGACCGGTTTCACGTCGTCGGACACCGCGGTGTAAGCGGGGAGGCGCCTGAGCATACCTTTGCTGCTTATGATCTGGTGAAAAAGCAAAAAGGGGATTACTTTGAGATCGATCTTCAGATGACGAATGACGGGGAATTAGTGGCGATGCATGATGCCAGAGTCGACCGGACGACAGACGGGAAAGGAAAAGTCCGTGATAAGACTCTTAAAGAAATAAAGGAACTTGATGCGGGATCATGGTTCAATAAAAAATATCCTGAGCATGCAAAGAAGGGGTATGAAGGATTGAAAGTGCCGACACTTGAAGAAATTTTCCGGCACTACGGTAAAGAAGTGCGATATTACATTGAGACAAAATCTCCTGATGCATATCCCGGTATGGAAGAAAAATTGCTTAAGTTGATAGAAGAGTATGGACTGATGGGAACAAGCGAGGAATCGAGCAATGTGATCATCCAATCTTTCAGCCGGGAAAGCCTTCTTAAAGTGCATGAACTTGCCCCGGAACTCCCGCTGGTCCAATTGCTCTTATATATCCCGGACGGTAAAGGCGAGTATGCTGAAGTCAGCGGCCTTACTTCGTCACCAGGCGACATCACAGATGAAGAACTCGAAACCATCGATGACTATGCGGTAGGGATTGGCATGAATTATATGTATAAAGGAGATATGGTCATTGATGAAGAGTACGTAAAAAAGGCCAGAGCCCTGGACATGCTTGTCCAGCCCTATACTGTGAACGATGAAGAAGATATGGAGACATTGATCGATTGGGATGTTACCGGCATGTTTACAAACTATGTGGTGAAATTGGAGCAAACGTATAAATCGGTGAAGAAGAAAGCAGGTGCCAATCGCGGTGCCTGACCCCCGGTGCGGTGAAGCATTACCAGGGCGGGGGTCAGGCACCTTTTTCACTTACCTCATCCCCAAACAAAGGAAAAAGCAGACAAAAAAGCGAAAGGTTACTGGGGAAAAGGAGAATGGAGGAGGGAAGGCATGGATTTTTTCGACATTCATCAGGGCTTGCCGAGGGAAGGGCCCGGAGATAATGAGTCGACAGTGCTTGCTCTGAGAATGCTTCGTGATCTGCCCTGTACGGTTAACATGCTGGATATCGGCTGCGGCCCGGGGATGCAGACGATTGCGCTTGCCGAACAGATTGACGGGAAGATCACAGCGCTGGATACGCATCAGCCATTTCTTGATGTGCTCACTGAACGCGCGGAACAGGCCGGGGTGGCGGATAGAATCGAAGTGAGGAACGGGTCCATGTTCGAGCTGGATTTTCCGGAAGAAAGCTTTGATGTCATCTGGTCTGAGGGAGCCATTTACATTTTGGGATTTGAACGGGGCCTACAGGAGTGGCGGCGGTTCATTAAGCCGGGAGGATATCTGGGCGTGACCGAACTGTCCTGGCTGCGGAAGGATGTCCCCGAAGATCCCTTGCGCGCATGGGCTGAAGATTATCCGGGGATGAAGGGTATTGATGATAATATGAAAATCATCGGAGAATCCGGATATGTGCCAATCGGGCATTTCATACTGCCGGAATCAAGCTGGTGGGATTCCTATTACAACCCTCTGCAAGAAAGAATCGAATATTTGCGGGCAAAGGCCGAAGGCGATAATGGAACGCTGGCCCTATTGGCTGAGTCAGAAAAGGAAATCAATTTGTACAGAAAATACTCGGATTATTATGGGTATGTGTTTTATTTGATGCGGAAGGTTTGAGCGGTTCTATCACCTGTCGAAAAGTCATCAAATCTTGATTCGCTGGTACGGGGTGCCATCACATAGCACGGGTACCCGCCGGATTTTCAAACGAATAGAGGGAGATCGAATGGAAGTAATGGAGAAGGCCGGAGATCATAGCATTACTGCCCAAACTGTCCTCATTCCCTTTGGATTGTCTTGCAGCCCAATGAAGAAGCTGGCAATCATCAACTTTGAAAAGCATCCGGATGAAGTATATAAAGGCTTGGAGCTCCAATGTTTTGCTGGTGCGCTCCCCGGCAGAGGATATCGTGTCATTGCCTACCGTTTAGATGGCTATGTCGATGTGTATGATGATTTGAAGATGAGTGAGATTGAAAACGAAACCTTTGATGTAGCGGGAAAAGGGTTAAATGAGCGCAAACGTGTCGAAATGGAAAATGCCGCATTAGGAGTGGGAAAAGGCGGTGTGAACATTTCATTTTCGTTCATTGATAGGTTCGGCAGAAGGATTACGGCCCGCATTCAGGAATGTGCGGCCAAAAAGACAAGGGGGATGAATCTTCTTGCGCCAATCGGATCGTCAACAGAAAATCCGTCCTATTTGCCGCTGTTCTTTTTACATGATTTCGATTTCGTCCGGAAATGGAAGACGGATGTGGAACTCACGATCGACGGGAATAAAATAAAGCAGGACAGCTTCCCGGTTCCCGGGGCGGCGAAGGATTTTCAACGCCGTTACTATTCGCGCTACACCTTGGATTGCCAGATGGTCGAATTTGCACGGTCCGGCAAACGGTTCATCGAAGAATGTACACCTGATGCTTCCGGAGCAGTCGTCAGCGGCCAGCTTGAATATAGATTCCGCAAAGGGATTCTACATAAAATTAAACTGAAGCATCCAGGCCATTCCCTGTCAGTGAATTTCGGCCTCGGTTTTCCGGATATCAGATTGATTGGAAGCGGATCCGTATATCGGGATACATTCAAAATAGCCGCAGATGATGCGATGGGGATGGTATCAGGCGAATACGGGGTTAAAAGAGAAGGGGATACGGCCAAAATCGAACTGATTCCATCCGGGGGCTGGAGACCGGTCCCCAATTCGTTTTTAACCAACAAGCTGCTTGGCGAGAGTTCTGTTTTTTGCAGCTGGCCCAGAACATACAGGTATACTCAGGAAATCGATCTCCTGACACTGGAGTCGGTTTCGCGCTGGCAAAGAATCCTTTGAGGGCATTCGCTGCTGTTATACAGGGAAAGCGCCCGGCAATCACCTATTATAGGCGATTGCCGGGCGCTTGTTTTATTCAGTGAAACCCGATGGGCAGGCGGGCTGCCACCTACGCAGAAACCTTTATTCGGCTTCCGCAGCCGCAGCTGATGCTGTGTTTAAGTTTTTTTATTGGGGCATGGCATTTACTGCAAATTTTTTGTTTAACGTTCATGCAATTCCCTCCTCGTTATTCTTCTTGCAGCCAGGCTAAATCAGCGGGGACCTGCTTTCATTAAAGTCTTGAAATCGCCAACCTGGGATTCCGGCCTGTTGTCAGTCTGCTGTTCTTGTTCGTTCATATTTAACATTATCAAAGGGTTACAAAACTTATTAATTTAATGATAACACCTTTCATTTTACAGTCAATACTTATTTATAATAATTATAAATAATGTGATTTGTTCCAACTATACCGATTTACTATAAAAGGCTATTGTTGTGGGAATCAAATGAGTTCCTTTCGATGTCAGGGTTTGACTTTTTACAAGAGACAATGTTTTTAATTGAGAATTTTATAGTTCGACAAGGTTCGATAGATACAGGGGTTTGTGGAAAATTGTCGTTAAACTTTCCAGTGATTTTTGCCGATATAAAAGGTCAAGGTGCCCTGAATATAAAGAGAAGGGGGAGGAATGGATGTATTGTTCTCAGTGCGGATCAAGGATTGAGAAGGAAGCGAAGTTTTGTTTTAAATGTGGGAGGAAGGTCGAGGTTCCGCAGGAGGAAAAGGCCCGGAGCGAGTCGGCGGCTGCAGTGGCGGCTGATCGGCCATATCGGGAACCTGCTGAATCAGGTTCTAAAACGTTAGAGGAAGATGGAATGAGGTATGCCGGGTTCTGGGCCCGAGTCGGAGCCGTTATCATTGATTCGGTCATCTGGGGGGCCTTTTCGGTGGCGGTTGCCTTTTTGCCTATAGATGAGGAGTTATACGGAGTGATGGGATTTTTCATCGCCTGGATGTATTATGCGCTGCTGGAAAGCTCGGCATGGCAGGGAACAATCGGCAAGCTGGCGATGGGGATTGCGGTTACGGATATGGATGGGAATCGAATTTCATTTTTCAGAGCAACATTCAGATATTTTTTCCATCTGTTATCAGCCCTGACTATGATGATCGGGTACTTGATGGCCGCGTTCACTCCGAAAAAGCAGGCGTTGCATGACATCGTATGCCGCTGTATGGTTTTGAAAAAATAACGAACAGGGAGTTCAGGAATGGCACGATTTATTTTATTTTTGGCTGTCACCGTATCGACAATACTGGGAGCGGTGATGATTTCGGATATGGATGGGGCCGCAGGTTCTGTGGACAACTCGTTTTCCAGCGAATCCCGCGAGATGTATATGATCGCCCATCGGTATTTTGGAAGCGGGGACGGTGTCGGCAGCGAAGAGGTTAGACGGTTTGAAGAGTACATTACGGATTATGAAAATAGTGAGTTAACCAGTGAAGAGACTGAAGTGTACAGGCTGATCATCCAAATTATTTTTGATGTGAAAGATCATGATGAAGCCGGCAAAGCGCTGGTTTCTGCAAGGCAAACGGATGACCAGGAAACGGTTCAGTACAGCATAGAGAACATGAGGGATGCGATCGGCGCGTTTCTTCAGCATCGCCAGCAGCTGGGCAGATATATGAATTTACCGGATTTCAAGCGGCCTGCCGAGAAAAATGATATGGCGGGTGCAGAAGAAAGCAGTGAAGAAAAAGAGGATGAAACAGCCGAAATTGGGCCTCAGGAGGAAGAGCAGGCGGAACCTGAGAAAGATAACGCTGATGAAGTGGAGGAACAACCAGATGCTGCGGAGGAGGCAGTGACGGAAATGGATTTGTATGAGGCCATTGACGAAGGGGATATAGATGGAGTCAGGAGTTTGCTGGGGCATGACCTTAATGTGAATATTGATATGTTCGGCACACGGCCCCTGTTGAAAGCGGTCTGGTACGGGGAGATTGACATTGCCGCGCTGCTTCTTGAAGCAGGTGCCGATCCTGATTTGGGCAGTGCCCAGGAAGATTTCATACCGCTTGAGGCAGCAGTGGAGAACCCGCCGCCTTCAAAAAATAAAACCAAGTCAGACGAGGAACGGATGTTGCTTGTCAGTCTCCTTCTTGACCATGGTGCCGAACCGAATGTCGTGAGTGATAACACTGATATCGACGGTGTGGAAACAACGGTATTGATCCGGGCAGTTTCACTTGATTCACCGGGGGTTGTCAGGCTGCTTCTTGAAAACGGCGCAGATCCAAATCTTATTGTAAACGATGGCCAAACCGCACTTTCGATTGCTGAAGACAACAAGTTGAGTTCTATTGTTGAACTATTGAGGGGTTATGGGGCGCTTTACTGACACACTTGCCTGGCAATTACCGTTGCCAGGCGTTTTTATGTTGGCTTGAGACAGAAGCCGTTTAGCTGGGGATGAAGAAATGAGTACCGGATAAAAATAATCAGGAAGTTCGGGCATACTGGTTAATGGACAAATTTTAAAAAGGATGTGCGAGAGTTTATGACCTCTAACCGAACGCTTATAAAAGGATTCCTGATCATGATGATTGGTATTGCAGTATTGTTTTCATTTTATAGGATGACAGAATGGGGAGTAGCTGCAGGGAGTGAAGAAACGGATACATTACATAAAAAGATAGGCTCCATTTTAGATGATCCGCTGCTTGATGGAGCGATTGCCGGGATCAGTGTCCGAAAGGCTGAGGACGGTAAGCTGCTTTATTCCCATTTTGGTGATACCCGGCTGCATCCGGCTTCCAATATGAAAATACTGACCGGGGCTGCGGCACTGGATCTTTTGGGGCCGAAACACCGGTTTTCAACGGAAGTGCTGGCAGGTGGCGAAGTCAGGGGCGGTGTGCTGGATGGGGATTTGTATTTGAAAGGGAAGGGTGACCCGACACTTTTAAAAGAGGATCTGAATCGGTTTGCACAGGAATTGAGGGAGAAAGGGATTCGCACGGTTAAGGGGGATCTTGTCGGAGATGACAGCTGGTACGATGATGAACGCCTGTCCCAGGATTTGAACTGGTCGGACGAATCTGCGTACACCGGTGCGCAGGTGTCCGCTTTGACCATGTCGCCGGATAAGGATTATGATGCCGGCACGGTGATAGTCGAAGTGGCACCCGGCTCAAAACGAAACGGCAAGCCTGAGGTGAAACTGACGCCGGAAACAGACTACGTAACCATCATCAACAGGGCAAAGACCGTCGGAAAGAAAGAGCCGAAAAAGATATCGATTGAGCGTGAGCATGGGACCAATAACATTGTGATCGAAGGGCAAATTCCGATCGAAGGAACAAAGTCAAAAACATGGGTGGCGGTCTGGGAGCCCACCAGCTATGCTTTGTCTGTTTTTAAGAAAAGCCTGGAAGATCAGGGGATAAGATTCAGCCGTGCTTCTGATATAAGGGTGGATGCAGCCCCTGAAAAAGCGGTGGTTTTGTCTAAGAAAAAGTCGATGCCTTTAAAAGAGCTTATGATTCCGTTCATGAAATTGAGCAACAATGGCCATGGTGAAGTCCTTGTGAAGGAAATCGGCAAGAAGGCAGAAGGGGAAGGCAGTTGGAAGAAAGGGCTGGATGTGATGGAGGAATACCTTCAGTCCCTTGGAGTGAATGCAGGAACAGTGCAGCTCAGGGATGGATCGGGGATGTCACATAAAACGATGATACCGGCAAACGAGCTTTCCAGGTTCCTTTTCGCCATCCAGTCTAAAAATTGGTTTGCGACGTTCGAAAACGCCCTGCCGGCAGCGGGTGAGCCCGCCCCCCTAACAGGAGGCACACTCCGCCACAGAATGGGGCTCGAACCGTTAAAAGGCAGGCTGAAAGCGAAAACCGGTTCCCTTACCGGCGTCTCAACCCTTAGCGGCTATGTCACGAGCAAAGAGGGAGATAAACTTATATTTTCGATTTTGATTAATAATTATATTGGGGGATCTGTTGATGAGGTGGAGGAAGCGATTGTTGCGGTACTTGGGGGTTGAATGAGTGGGATGTGAAAAAGGTGCCTGACCCCCGGCGCGTTAAAGCGCCGGGGGTCAGGCACCTTTTAAGGCACTCCCCGCTCCAATCTCCCCCTACCTCACATACTCCCGCTTCCACACCCACACATAAAGAATCCCAATAAAGAAAAGCATTCCTCCATACCCGACTGCCGGATACAAGTATTTGACCATTGTTGAGAAGCCGAGTTGGCCGAGGGCGAGGGTGATGGCGACCGATCCGGTGATGATCCAGATTTGCGGCACCTTTTTGATATTGGAAGTCCGCTGAATGAATCCGTATAGGCATCCGACCGCTGTCGTGTAAACAGCACCAAACAAGAGAACCGCAAAACCGATTTGGACGCCTGTACCCAGTGTGGAAGCGATGCTGATCATCGGAATTTCGGTATTTGCGGCATATGTCATATTTGTAAGGACGGTGAAGTAGATGGCCAGGACGCCGATGCCGAGGCCCAGCCCTCCCGCCAGTGCCCCTTTGAATAACTGCTGTTTGTTTACGGCTCTTGCCCCCATCGGTGCGAGCACTGCAATGCCAATGACGATGTTATAGGAGACATAGTTAATCGAGGAGATGCCCCAGTTTGGTGCTGCCCCCTCCAGAGCGGCAGCCATATTGATTTCTTCATTTGTAATCGGATTGGTCGCAAAGCTGTAAATCGAAATGAACAATACGGATAATAGCAGGAACGGCACGACATAACTGATTGCCTTGACGACACCTTTCGTCCCGGTAAGTACCGTAAGCAGTGTGAGCACGGCCATGAGAATGGTCCCCCACAGGGCGGGAAGCTGCAGCTGCTCATCAAATATGGCACCTGCACCGGCAATCATTGCCGCAAGTGCGCCAAACAGAAAGATTGTGATGATGAAATCGATAGCCGTCCCGAGCAGCTTCCCGTTAGTGAATCGGACGATATCAACATGGGAGGTGGCATGTAACTTATTGCCGAGCAAAAGGATCGAATAACTGAAAAAGAAAAACAGGAAAGTGGCAAGCGCAACTCCCCAGAGTCCTTCCCAGCCATAGGCGCTGAAGAACAACAGCACTTCCTGCCCGGAGGCGAAGCCTGCTCCGACAAGGGTGCCGATAAAAGTCGAAGCAATTAAAAAGGTATTCAATGAAGCCGTTTTTTCTTCCATATTTAAAATCCCAGCCTTTTTTTCTTAGTTTTCGCCGAAAAGAATAGAATTATGTAGCATGAGCTGAAAAGCGGCCGGCCGAATCTGCGTCAAAATACTTGATGAACACGAGAAAGTATATCTATTATAAATGTAAGCGTATTCAAAAAAGACAAAGGGAGTGGATGGGATGAAAGAGACAGATCAAAAAGCGATTCAGGATATTTATCCGGATGATTTTGCCTGGTGTTATGGGTGCGGGCGGTTGAATGAGAGCGGACATCATTTCCGGACCAGGTGGGACGGTGATAAAACGGTGACCGATTATGCTCCAGAACCCGAGCATACCGCTATTCCGGGGTTCGTTTACGGCGGTCTCCTGGCTTCTTTGATTGATTGTCATGGTACAGGTTCTGCGGCACTGGCACTGCACCGGAAAAACGGTCATGAGGTCGGGGATGGTGCACTGCCGCCCCGTTTTGTCACAGCTTCCCTGCATGTGGACTACTTGAAGCCGACGCCGCATGGAACTGCACTCAAAGCTGTCGGCACAGTGGAAGAGATTCATCCGAAGAAATGGAAAGTGCACGTTGATGTCTATGCGGAAGATGTGCTTTGTGTAAAAGGGGAAGTTGTGGCCGTTGTGATGCCGGATACATTCAAATAGCGGCAATGACATCAAAGACAGAGCTGCCTGCAATGTTCTGCTGTTTGGCAGGTATCGCTTTTTTCAGGCACTATATTTTAGAAAGCGTCCTCCTGATGCTAAAATTGTCTGTGACAGTCAAAGGAGGAATAACATGTCTCAAAAAGATAGATCATCGAATAACAAACAGCTGAAGGACATCCCATTATCGGTGCTGGATCTTTGTCCGGTCACGGTGGATGGGTCACCGGCTGAATCATATGAAAACAGTCTGGATTTGGCACAGCATGCAGAAAAGTGGGGATTTGAGCGCTACTGGTTTGCTGAACATCATAACATGACAGGGATTGCCAGCTCGGCAACCTCCGTTGTGATCGGGAGAATTGCCGCAGGCACGTCGACGATCAAGGTCGGATCGGGCGGCATTATGCTGCCGAACCATTCGCCTCTTGTCATTGCCGAGCAGTTCGGAACGCTGGAGTCGATGTTCCCGGGGAGAATCGATCTCGGGCTCGGCCGCGCTCCGGGAAGTGACCAGCAAACGGCCAGGGCGTTACGGCGGGAACTTGGCAGCGGCGGGGAGGATTTCCCCCAGCTCCTGGATGAACTGCGCACCTTTTTGCACCCATCACGGGAACTTCCGGTCAGGGCGATTCCGGGAGAGGGTCTGGACATTCCAATCTGGCTGCTCGGATCAAGCGGCTTCAGTGCACAGCTGGCCGGAAAATTAGGGCTTCCTTTTGCATTTGCCGCCCATTTTTCCCCTGACAATACATTGCCTGCCCTCGAACTGTATAGAAAGCACTTCAAGCCGTCTGACGTTCTTGATGAACCGTATGCAATCGTGGCGCTGAATGTGATTGCGGCAGATACAGATGAACGGGCGCAGTTCCTGGCAACATCGCAGGAGCAGCAGTTTCTGAGCCTGATCCGCGGCAATCCGGGCCGTGTAAAGCCGCCGGTTGAAAACATGGATGAACTATGGGGCGCCTATGAAAAGCAAGTGGTCCAGCAGCAGCTCCGTTCGTCGATAGCGGGCAGCCCGGAAACGGTCAAGGCTGAGCTGCAACATTTCCTTGATGAAACTCAGGCTGATGAAATCATGATCAATGGAAATATTTATTACCATGAAGACCGTGTCCGTTCGTTCGAATTGTTGAGCGGCTTGATGGATAAGAACTAAAGTAAAATAGCCTGGTCACCGCAGTATGGAGTGGGACCAGGCGAATTATTTATGTAGAGGGAATTTGCCGGTTTTAGCAGAACTGATTAGTGGAGGGGGGAGAATGTGAAAAAACTGTCCAGGATTTCTTTTCTAATCGCAGTCTTAATATTTATTTCATTTGCTATCATAGCTTGCAGCGATACTGGCAAAGAAAAAACGAAAGGCCTCCATTCGGAAGGGCAGTCGGGCAGTGCCAATGGCGGGAAAAACGCAGAACATGCGGCAATCCCTAAAGATAAGGTGGAAATTGAGCCTTATTGGCCGACTGAGGATTGGCGCAAAACCGCTCCGGAAAGTACAGGAATGGATTCATCCTATCTGGTGGATATGTTCCGGTACATCGAAGGGGAACATATTCCGATGGAAGGGTTCATCATCGTGAAGGATGGATATATCGTTGCTGAAACCTACGGCGGCAAATACAGTGAAGAAACGCCGCATCCAATTTATTCAGTGACAAAAAGCCTGACGTCCGCAGCCGTTGGAGCGGCGGTCAAAGAAGGGGCAATCAAAAGCACAGACGAAAAAGTGCTCGATTATCTTGATGCGGGAAAAATCACTGACTTGAATGACTGGAAAAAAGAGCTTACAATCAAGCATTTCTTAACGATGAAATCAGGCCTCGATTTCCCTGAACAGTCACAGAAAGGGTTTTATGAATCGGATACATGGAAGAACTTTGTGGAGGCGGACGATTCCACATACTTTATGCTGAACCGGCCGGTGCGGGCCGAACCGGATTCGTGGAGCTACAGTACCGGTGATGCGAGGGTTGTCTCCAGGATAGTCCAGGAGGCAACAGGGAGTCCGCTGTCGGACTATGTGCAAAAGCAAATCTTTGATCCGCTTGGCATAACAGATGTCGAGTGGCCTGCTGACCATTCCGGCACCTCATTTGGCGGAACCGGTGTCAAAATGAAGCCGCGTGACATGGCGAGATTCGGCTATTTATATGTAAAAGACGGCAAATGGGAGGGCGAACAAATCCTGCCTGAAGGCTGGGTTAAAGAAAGCACGCAGCCTTATGGAGATACGGACAGCAATTTTGACGGCAGGAAATACGGATATTACTTTTGGCTGAAACAGGTCAAAGGCTACGATACGTATCGGGCAATGGGGCTATACGGCCAATACATCGTAGTCGTGCCGGAACTGGACCTAATCGTCGTCCAAACATCAAGCGGGATGGATGTCGACCCGCTATTGGAAGAGTATATCATTCCGTCAATAAAGTAGCCGAACATGTCAATTGAAAGTTCAGGCTGGTGTAAATGCGGCAGTCGTATCAGGATTCCTGAAATAGTATAATATAAGTGAATGAGAAGGAATGCAGCCGGGGGCAAGTGCCTATCCAGTGTTGAATGCTGTTTTCCTTCTTTGGCCAGCCGGAGTTGGTTCATCCCTGTTTAGGATCAAAAGGAAGAAGGGGAACCGAATGAGGAAGATCGGAAAAGATGTTTTATTCGGCTTTTTGATCGTAGTCGTCATCACTATTTTGGAATTTTTGGTTACGCTGCCGTTTGGCATACCAGTCAATTTTGAATCTGAACGTTATTCATTTATAGTGAACAGGGAACTCTTATTGACAGCGCTGCCGGCACTCCTTGTAACATATACGTTCACCGCCCTGCTGAAAACAAACAACAGGGCAGATGTCATGCGGAGAAGTGTGATCTGGACGGTCATTGTTTTCTTGAACTATTTGCTGATTGGAATTGGCAACGGCAACTTCGGAATCATATTCAGCACGATTGGCATGTACGTTTTATTGGCAGCTGCCTTCTCGGGCCCGCTGATTTATTCCGGATTCAAACACCTTGCATAAAAGAGATGCCAGGCCCAAGCGGTCTGGCATCACAAAGCAACAACGCCCGGCCTTTACTCATGAAGGCCGGGCGTTGTTTGTAAAGTGAGTCTATTTATAGGAAATTAATGTCTGCGTTCAGGCGCCAGCGGCTACTGCTATAAGTGTGATCCCCTTAGGAAGAAAGAACCTGCTTCTTGTGTTAACCGTCACTTATGCGTGTACAGTCCAAACAGGCGCCTTTCGCTTTTCTAAGTTGTACATATCCTCCAACTGCAGTTCTGTAATATCGCAGTCCGCTCCCAATGTACTATTTCATCCATTTTTTCCGTATATATGATTTGGGTTCCTATATGATGAAACAAGGTATCCATAACTATTGCCAAGGAGAGTGGCTCATGCTGAAAAGATGGTTTGTGTTTTTCATGGCTTTGTTTTTTGTGTTTCCTTCAATCAGTCTGGCAGGTTCATTTGGGAATGATGACCCCTCAGGTGTGCCGGGACAATGGTATGTCGGCACGACGCCGGCAGATGTGGCATTGTCGAAACATCCGATTCTTTTTGTCCATGGCTTGAACAGCTCATCGAATACGTGGTGGCAGGATAATAATATGTATGATACTGCCTACCAGAACAGTTATGAAACAGCCTTCATCGATTTATATCCGACGAAAACAATGTGGGACAACGGGGCTCTCCTCGCTCAAAAAATCAGGGACATTTACAGTTATTTTGGCGAAAAGGTGGTGATTGTCGCCCACAGCAAAGGGGGGGTTGATGCGCAGGCCGCCCTTGTCCATTATGGTGCATACCCTTATGTCGAGCGGCTTATTACACTTTCAAGCCCCCACCAGGGTTCAGAGTTGGCTGATCTTGCCTATAGCAGCTGGGCCGGATGGCTGGCGGGGATACTTGGCAGCAAAAGTGATGCGACCTATTCGCTGCAGACAGGATACATGGCTTACTTCCGGTCGGTTACAGACAGCCATGCCAACCTGTCCAAAACCCCCATTTACTCATTCGGCGGCACCAAGTGGGGAAGCTTCGGCAGTTCGCTTTATTGGGGCGGACTTTATTTAAGAGCCTACGGCAGCAATGATGGTGCAGTGACGGTGAAAAGCTCCAGGCTGCCTTATGCAAACGAGCTCGCGGTGGGGAGCTGGAACCATTCGACAATCAAGGAAGGCTCCTCAACTTTCAGTCTTTTTAAAGATTACTTGAATGAGCCGCTATCCGCGGCAGCAGGCTTCGGAACACAGACAATCGAGACAGACGAGTCGGCAGGAGTGGAAATGGGGCATTATTTAAGCGGTGGAGAATACAGCGGGACAAAAGAAGAAGCCTTTGCTGTGGAGGAAGAGGTGAAGGAGCTGGCAATCGATTGGATAAGCGACCAGCCTTCAGCTAATCTCACCCTCATTGCCCCGGATGGTGAAAAACAGTCCGGCTTTACGGCCAAACAGGAGAAATCCGGATATTTAAAAGGCGCTTATCACCATCATCTTGCGATTCCGAATCCGGCTGGCGGCAAATGGACCATTCAGGCCAGCTCGAATCAACAAGAACATTATTTGGTGAATGTCGCGTACGACAGCCCGGTAAACAAATTAGTGGAAACTATCAACAATGGCAACGAAGTCAAACTGAAGCTGAAGGATAAAAAATGGAAAGTGAAGTCGGCCATGACACTGGAATATTACCGTAATGGCAAGCAAAAACAAAGAAGAGTTCATGTCAACAAGAAAACCGGCGAGACCTATAAACTCCCGGATCTCGGAGAAGGTGTTTACAATGTGACCATAAACATTGAGGGCCTGAAAGGCAAGGGAAAATTCCAGCGCACAATCGTTGAGTCGGTTTATGTGGATGGTGCGGGGAAGGTGTATGGGCGATGATGCCAAAGAAGGTGCCTGACCCCCGGCGCGTTAAAGCGCCGGGGGTCAGGCACCCACTATATGTAGAATTCAGACAAGGCGCAGCACCGGCAGAACCGGTCGCCGGCCGTAAATATACACTCACTCATTCGGATATGACGGGAGAGCTGTTTCTGGCGATTGGTATGGCGTATGCTTATGACAGGATTACCAAAATGAGGGATGAAGTACTTGCTGAGTGGAGAGTGGGAAACGGCTATCCATATCTGCATGTTTACGTTTACGTAGACGGACAGTTTGGGCCTGCTGTTTCTGCGGTGCGGAACAAGATTTTCAGGCGTGAACTGCCGCTGGCTCTAGGGGCGATCAGAAATGGCGATAGGAGATTTTTTGAGGTATATCCTGAACTCGATAAGGCACCGCTTTGGATTCACTTTGATTCAACGATTCCATCTTACAACAGGTTTGAGAATTGGGGGACTCCGGGGGATTATAAATAAAAAAGTCCCGGCCCACAGGTAACTGCAGTAGGCCAGGAACTTTGAATTACTGGTTCAATTGCTGCTGCGCCTGCTGGGCAAGCTGCTGGATTTGCTGAAGCTGTTGAGCGGCGTTCTGTTCACGCTGAGCGAATTGCTGGTTTTGCTGGGCACCCGCAGTTGCTCCTCCTTGCTGAAGCTGCTGTGCATTTTGCTGCTCGGATTGCTGAAGCTGTTGCGCGATTTGGGCGATTTGCTGAAGAGTTTGTTGTGCTTGTTGATTTGGCATTGTCTGAATTCCTCCTTTAAATTGAACGAACTTTTGTAGTATGCAAATTGTATCGGCAATTATTCAGGAAAGAAGGAGCTTGATTGTAAAGTTTTTATGAATGCTTAAGCATTAAAAAAGGACGCCTGTAAAGGCGTCCTTTGCGTATAATTGCGGCGGGAACTTGCACGCCACATTCGTGCATGGCCGGTAAAGGCCGCGTCCCTCGACTTACGCAATTCAGCTCATCGCCAGATAACTATAGCATCTTTTGGGCTGGAATACAACTGGTGAATTGTTGGTTCGTGTTGTGTGTGCCTTTGTGGGTGCCTGACCCCCGGTGCGTTAAAGCGCCGGGGGTCAGGCACCCAGAAACCTGCTGTGCATAGGCTGTAACACAGTCGGAAAACAGAAGGAGCGGATATTGATGTACCAAGCAGATTGTATGGGAAATCAATGTAATGTTCAGGGGGAGCAGCATAACGGTTATGGAGAAAGGAGCCACTATGGATACACCGGGCCGTCCTTTCACCATGCTGTTGCAGCTCATCCATATGTTCATCATCCATACTATCAGCCGTATCATCCTCCTTATCAGCAGTACCACCATCCTCATTACGAAACCTATTTCAGTCCCATACCGTATAGTCCATGGTATGGATATTACCGAGATGAGGATTGGCGTGCATACTGGAATGATGGGGATGAAAGAAAGGCAGCCCTGCACGGCATGAAAGAATTCCCGGATGCTTTATCTTGCGGGATAAATCAAAATGACTGTATTGGAAGGGAAACGCAAGGCCATCCCTGGGATAGCTGGTTTTCGAGATGAGGTTTCATCATTGAGGTGCCTGACCCCCGGCGCGGTAAAGTGCCGGGGGTCAGGCACCTTCTTGTGGTAAACTGTTTTAGGAAGATGATATTTCACATGTAGGTGATCACGATGGTAAAGACAGATCAAATAGCAAACGAAAAAGCGCTGGCCGGCCAGGCTCCGGCAGGGTGGAAAGAGGTAAGCTATAAAGAGATTTTCAAGCTTGCCAGCGGGTCGCCGCTCAGCCAGAAGGATATGGCTGACGGCGATTATCCGGTTTACGGCGGCAATGGGATTGCCGGTTATCATAATGAATATAATTTTGAAGACCCCAAGCTTGTCATTGGCCGGGTCGGGGCAAAATGCGGTGTGGTGCATATGACGCCGGCAAAGTCATGGATCACTGATAATGCCCTGTATGTCAAAGAGCGGCTGTCAGATTTTGATGAGCGGTTTATGTATTATAAACTGACTTACGAAGACTTGAACAAGCATGCCAACAAAAATGCCCAGCCGGTTATTTCAGGCGGTCGGATATACAGCCTCAAGACGGTCCTGCCTGGTATTTCAGAACAGGAAAAGATAGCGGGAGTTTTAACATTATGGGACAGGGCGGCCGATTTGCACAGGCAGCTGATCGCTCATAAAAAAGAGCGGAGAAAAAGCTTCATGCAGAAGCTGCTGACAGGAAAAGTGAGACTGCCGGGATACGCTGGGGAGTGGAGAAAGGTTCGCCTTGGGGATCTGGCTAATATTTACCAGCCGAAAACGATTGCCCGGAAAGATTTAAAAGAATCAGGATATCCTGTGTATGGGGCAAATGGGCTTATCGGTCACTACGATCAATATAACCATGATACGTGGCAGGTGATCATCACATGCCGCGGCTCGACTTGCGGGACGGTGAACAGGACGGCCGGAAAAGCATGGGTAACCGGAAACGCGATGGTCATCAACGCGGATGGCCACGGTCATGTCATTGATAAAGACTTCTTATACTATTTGAACTTGATTCAGGATTTCAGTAAAATCATCGGCGGCTCCGGACAGCCGCAAATTACGAAAAAGCCGCTGGAAGACTTCGTCGTCGCCATACCGGCCGATCTCGGCGAACAGCAAGAACTGGCCCGCTTTTTCACAAGAGCAGATAAAGAAATTGAACTGCTGGAGCGGAAAAACGCTGAACTTGGAAAACAGAAAGATGGACTGATGAGCTTGTTGCTGACGGGGAAGGTGCGGGTGTGACGGAAGTGATGGTAGATGCCTGTCCCTCCCGAATAATCTTGTTTCAAAAAAACCGCCTGCCTTTGGCCCTTTAATCGGGAAAGGCAGGCGGTTTGGTGTGCGAGGGAATTGCCTGGCAATTGCCAGGCAATTAAGATAGGAAAAATGATGGTTCATTATTTCAATATATCATGGTCAACGTAACGCTCGCCGTTCAAGTCGCTGATGATGTTGATCGCTACCTCCGCACCGTTTCCGGCAGTCACGATTGTATGTACGCTCACACCAGCGACGGTACCGGCTGCCCAGATGCCGTCCACATTTGTATGGCCGTGTTTGTCTGTATCAATGATGGTTTTGATTCTTGGCTCGGTTCCATCTGTTAAGTTCACACCGGCTTTTTCGGCAACATCCGTCATGACGCCGGTTGCAAACAGGACATGTTTTGCCTGGTATTCATTGTTTTCCGTTTTGACGTTAAAGCCTCCATCTGCTGAGCTTACATTTACGACGGCTTCTTCAACAATTTCGGCACCGGCTTTTGTTGCTTGCTTTTTACCGGTTTCTACGAGATCCGGCCCGGTGATTTCAGCCACACCATAATGATTTTCGACCCAGGCACGCTGAGTCATGCCTTTCCCATGGTCGAAAACAATCGTTTTCTTGCCGGCTCTTCCGGCAAACAATGCGGCACTCGCTCCGGCAGGACCTGCTCCAATAATTGCGATATCATACATCCAAAATACCTCCATTTTAAGTTATTTAATATTGGAAGCCAATAAAGGCGGTTCCTCTAAAACCAGATGTTCTCAGAAACTCATTTCTGCATGCGAAGGGCAAAAAGCAGCTTTGCATAAGTATGTAAAAGTCCAAAAGCTCTTTAAAATTTTTACTTTATAATAATAAGTATAGAAAAGGCTGGATACATTTTCAAATTTTACGTACCGGGGCCAGGGGTTCAGTTTGGTTTCATAAAAAAAACGCCCGTCCTTTACCGCTGAAATGGTAAAGGACGGGCGCCGCTTTTCAACAAACACAGATACATGCCGTCTATCAGACTTTCACAGCTGCAACTTTCTGTGTCCAGCCGAAGACGTCTTGTTCTTTGCCCAGCTGGATGCCGGTGATGGCATCATAGAGGCGCTGGGAAAGGCTGCCGATTTTCCCATCGTTAATCGTGATCGGATTGTCGCGCCAGCTGAGTTGGCCGACAGGTGCGATGACCGCTGCCGTTCCGGCGCCGAAAGCTTCTTCAAGTTCTCCGCGCGCATGGGCTTCATACACTTCGTCAATCGTGATTTTAGTTTCCCGTACGGGGATATTCCAGTGCTTCAGCATCTGAATGACTGAATCCCGGGTAACACCTTCCAAAATGCTGCCGTTCAATTTTGGCGTGACGACTTCACCGTTTATTTTAAAGAACATGTTCATGCTGCCGACTTCTTCGACGTAACGGTTTTCTTTTGCATCAAGCCAGAGGATCTGTGCGTAGCCTCTTGCTTCCGCTTCCTCTTGTGCTTTCAGGCTTGCGGCATAGTTTCCGGATGTTTTGACGTGTCCGACGCCGCCGGGAACGGCCCTGACATACTGTTCTTCCACATAAATTTTCACCGGGCTCAGTTGATCTCCGTAATAAGCGCCGACCGGCGACAGGATGACAAGCAGCTTGTATTGCTTGGCAGACCGGACACCGAGGAACGGCTCAGTGGCAAAAATGAACGGGCGGATGTACAGGGAGGTTCCTTCTCCGTCCGGAACCCACTCTTTATCAGTAATAATCAGCTGTTTGATTGCTTTCAGCAGAAATTCCTCATCGATTGCAGGAATGCACATACGGCTGCATGACTCGTTGAATCGTTTCATGTTTTTTTCCGGCCGGAAGAGCTGGATTTCACCATCCGGCGTCTTATATGCTTTCAATCCTTCAAAAATGGCCTGGCCGTAATGCAAAGCCATTGACGACGGATCGATGGTCAGAGGCTCATAAGGGACAATTCTGGCATCATGCCATCCCAGGTCCGCGTGGTAATCCATCACAAACATATGGTCAGTGAAATGCTTCCCGAATCCCAATGAATGCGCTTCTGGTTTTTCCTTAAGGTCTTCCCTTTGATAAAAAGTCACTTGTTCGCCCACATTAATACCCCTCTTCATTCATGCTGATTTTCCAATTATAGATTTTCCCATTATAATAAATATTCTGTAAAAAGACAATAGTTTGTTTTTATTCCGTTTAAATCCCAATGCGTTAACACGTTGCAGGATATGGGTTGCTGGATTATATCGACAAAAGCTGACATGTGATCAGTTAAAAGGCCTTGGCCGACAACAAGTGACAGGCACGACGACACGGCTAACAAACCCGACAAGTGACAGACACCGTAAAAACGGGTAAACAATGGGCAGGGTGGTGATCCAGATGGAATTGCGTGATATTATTGCGGCAATCAAGCATGATTTTCCCGGCAGGGCGGAGGATCTGTCGGAAAGTCTTGAGCTGCTGAATGAAACGATCAGCAGGACGATGAATGAAGTGAACGATCATATAAATGAAGCGTTCCTTAATCGTGATTTTGAAACGAGGGAAGCGTACAACAAGATTGCGATGGCGATTTACAAATATGAGCAGCTGCTGGAGGGTGTTGCGGATGAACTTGATATAGAGGAGCCGGAAAATGGTCATACCACTGAAATGGAAGTGGATGAGGAAGCCTACTTTACTGATCCTAACGTGGAGCATACGCTGTATGAAGATTTTACGCATAAGCGGCCTGCCGGTTTCAGAATCGGAGGAAGTGGACCGCTGGAAGTGAAGACATGGATGGAAATGCTCCGCAAAACAATTGAACAGCTGATCAAGCAGGACGAAGAGAAGTTCAGGGAAGTGATGCGGATGGACAAAATGAAGGGAAGAAAAAGAAAGTATTTATCGTCGAATAGTGCCGGGTTGGCCGATCCGCTGCAGGTGCACGAAGGGTTGTTTGTGGAATCGAACCTGAGCAGCAACAGTATCCGAAACTTGATCATAAAACTTTTGAGGGAATACAATGTAGACATAAATGAAGTTAAAGTTTATTTTCGGGCAGATTTTGCGTAGGTCGTGCCTGACCCCCGGCGCGGTAAAGTGTTAAAATGGGGCCAGGCACTTTTGAACAGAAGGAGACGGATAAAATGGCAAACCAGAAGATGATGGATAAATTGATTGAAATTGTTGAGAACCAATTAAACACTGAGGAACCGATGTGTACCAAGGAAACATATGACAGGCTGTTGGAACTCGGATATACCGAAGAACGGGCCAAGAAGATGATTGCAGCAGTTTTAGTGGAAGAAATGAGCAGCCTCATGAAGAACCAGGAGCCGTTCAATGAACAGCGTTATGGGGAAAAACTGGCAGAACTATAGGAAGGCAGCCTGATTGCCTATGGTTCAAAAGGCGGAATAATGCGGAATCGAGGAATTTTTTTACAAATAGATTTGCTTTCTGTAATCGTATCTGTTATTGTTAGTAAGAACTTATTTTTGTTCAGTCTGTTAGGCAGCATAAGATTGAAGGCTTCGCCAAGATAACTTATTGAGCAACAATAGTAATAAAACGTGGACATCGTATCCACACAGGAGGAAACAACATGCAAGAAGGTACAGTAAAATGGTTCAACGCAGAAAAAGGATTCGGCTTCATCGAAGTTGAAGGTGGAGACGACGTATTTGTTCATTTCTCAGCTATCCAGGGCGAAGGATTCAAATCTTTGGACGAAGGCCAAAAAGTAACATTCGAGACTGAACAAGGCCAGCGCGGACCACAAGCTACAAACGTAAACAAGTTTTAATTGCTAAAAAATAGGGCTCTTTTGCAGAGCCCTTTTTTTGATGGCTTTTAGTATGGTCATAAAAGGTGCCTGACCCCCGGTGCGTTAACGCGCCGGGGGTCAGGCACCTTATTCTCATTTTACATCAAGAGCCATCCGCAAATACTCCACTAACAGTTCCGATTGCTCCTTCAGCTTGATATCCTCTTTCGGCAGGATCGTGTGGTCGAGGGCGAGGCCGTCGATGGAGGAGATGATTGACCGGGCCAGGATTTCACTGTCAAACCTGGTGCTGAATTCCCCGCTTTTTTGCCCCTGCTCGATGATATCCTTGTAAATTTTCATTCCATCAATGTAGCGGACTCTGCCGTATTCACGCCGGCGCTTATCGTTCCGGCCGGTTACGAAAAATTCCAGATTGGACGGAGCCATCGGATCCATTTCATCATCGGGTTCGCCGCTTTCGCCAAAGATGCTTTGCCGTAATAAATCCCAATAGGAAGAAACCTCATTTTTCAATAAAGACTCCATGCTCTTTGCGGATTTTGACAGCGATTCTTCGAGAATCGCTTCGTATACATCTTCCTTATTTGAAAAATATTGATAAAGGCCGCCGCGGCTCACAGCGGCTGCATCCATGATGTGCTTCATCGTAGCCCGTTCGTAGCCGTGTTCAATGAATACCTCTTTTGCGGCTTCCAATATATTAGCTCGACGCTGTTCCTTGTGCTCCTGGCTGACTTTCGGAGACATGTTCATTCCCCCGTTCAATTTTGCCTCTGAGTAAAAATACAATGAAAGACATTGCCACTAAAAGGGAGGCAGTGATAATGAATGTCGGGATAATGCCGATAACAGTGGCAAGCCATCCGCCAAGCAACGGGCCGATAATGGTGGCTGTCGTTGTCACACTGTTGATTACCCCGAAAACTCTCCCTGTCATATGGACTGGTGTATCGGTTTGTACCGCTGCCTGAAACGGAATGAAAACCAGGCTGGCGGCAAACCCGGCGACAAATCCGAGAGCCGGCCCCCAGATGATTGAAAAAGGGAGATCGGCAGCTGTCAATATTGCCATCATACCAAAGCTCACACCGACCGCACAAACACCCAGAACCATCAGCAGCAAAGCGTTATACTCTGTTTTTTTGGCCAGTAACAAGCCGGCGAGAAACATTCCGAGTCCGGACCCGGTCACAAGCATCCCGAATAAATCAGGGGAAGCGTCTGTCAACTGGCGGATCAGCACGATGAACTGTGAGTCGGAAAGCTGCAGAATCAACAGGCTGATTCCGAGCACTGTCATACCGGTTAACAAATACGGGTTTCCTTTAATGAAAACCATCCCTTCCAAAAAGTCTTCTTTGAAAGACGCCTTTTCCTGATCAACAGCGGGTTGAGGCTGTTGGGTTAGAGCATTGGCAGCCTTCGGCAACAAAAAGATGAGGAGTGCAGAAATGATGAAAGTCGCTGAGTCGATGTAAAAAACAAGCTTTGTCCCGAATGAGGCGACCAGAATCCCGCTCAGCAGGGGTCCGGCGATTTTAGTGCCGGAATCAATCATGGAGGTGATGGACATCGCGCTTTTCATGTTCCCATCGGCAACCACTTCTTTTAATTTTCCATTTTTCGCCGGGATAAAGACGGCCGAAAGCAGCCCTGTCGCAAATAGACATATATAGACGGTATAGATGGAAGTTGCTGTTGCCAGAATGAGGATCAACACGGCTCTTACCAGATCGGAAACAACCATAAGTGCTTTCCGGTTGAACCGGTCAGCAATCGTTCCGGTGAATGGGCCGAGCAATGCCATCGGCACGGCCAGGGACAAAATGATAAAAGAAACTTCCAGCGGTGTTGCATTCCATTTCAATCCGACAAGCGTGATCACCGCCACAATACTAAGCCAGTCACCAAGACCTGAAATCAACTGGGCGGCCATCAACGTCAAAAACCCTTTATTTCGTCCCAACCGTGCCTCCATTTTAATCCCTCCATTTATTAAAACGACATTAGTGTCATTTTTATTATAACGACATTAGTGTCGTTTTACAAGCGTTTTTTTGAAATTGGGCAAAAAATGCCAAAAAAGGTGCCTGACCCCCGGCGCGTTAAAGCGCCGGGGGTCAGGCACCTTCTTCGCTATTTTTCAGCGACAGCAAATAAAGGCTCACGCCAACCCCTACCGCAAAAAGAATAACCGTGACAATGGCTTTTGACACAAGCCACATGGACAGGAAAAGTGTCAGCCACAGAAAGAGAATGGAACTGATTTTAGCATTCTTTTTTATGGCGCGGTACTTAATATAGTCATAGATATAGGGGCCGAAAACCCTGTGATTGATTAACCAGTTATATAGCTTTTTTGAACTCCTTACATAAAAGAAGGCCGCCAGAAGTAAGAGTGGCGTTGTAGGCAGTAAAGGCAGAACGAGACCAAGAATACCGAGTGCAAGGGCCAGTGACCCGAGAAGAATGAAAAGATACTTTTTTATCGCTAAACGTGAGGAGGGCTTCATTGTTAAGTTCCTTTCTTGCCTTATAGGATAGTATATTTTTTTGCAGTCTACTAATAGCCTTCAACTGTTTTCTTTCAGTCTAACTACGTTTGTAAAAAATTCGATAAACACGTGCATGTACAGATAGTAATAAATTATAACATTATTTGTATATTGATGGTGGTTCTCGGTTTCGGTTAAGAGTGGTTGTATAGAATCAACCTCTTTTTTTTATATTTGATGAAGCTGGGCAGATTTCATCAGAACTTTTCTGTTTCAACACTATTTCTACATAATAAAGTGTTCTCGTTAGAGAACAAAAACATCTGGTGTTTTCACCGTTTTTTACAGGATGGTAGTATAATAAAATTAAAGGTTGTTCTTTTTAATGAACAGATTTTATTTTTTCCAGTAAAGGAGGAATGCAGAAACGATGATGACAAGAGTGAACAGGCGTCCCGGCTGAAATTGAATAAGTAGGAGGGCTCAAGGGTGAAAAGACTTGGTAAAAGAATCAAGAAGGTTATCGTATTGCTGTCTATTTTTCTCCTTACTATTGTGAATGGGCTGGCGGCAACGGCAATGGCAGCAGGGGGGAACAGCGGCAGTAACGAGTCGGGCGGGGAAAAAACATACACGATTACAGTCACCGCTGAAGGATTGGATTCTGGAACGCAAGCACACATAACGCTCACCAAGAAAGCTGAGGAAGGTGAGCCCCCGGTTACCATGGCGGGGGAAACAGTAAACCACCAAATTGTTTTTAAACAAGTTCCTCCTGGAGGGTCAGTCACGATAACGGGAAGCAGCATATCAGGTTATGAAGGTCCGGCTCCACTGACAATCGATCTGAAACAGGCGCAGGGCAATTTTCAAAAATCCGGAACACTCCTTTATAAAAAAGTGGAACGCATAGGGATAACCGGTATTAACATAGATAAAAGTGCTGTGAGCTTAATGAAAGGACAGCAAGAAAAAATCACGGCCAGCATCGTGCCGGCCAATGCCTCAAACCAGGCTGTAAGCTGGACAAGCAGTAATCAGGGGGTTGCCGCTGTGGATGGTAACGGCAACGTCACCGCGCTGGCGAGCGGGACTGCGGCAGTGACTGCTGCAATCACGGATGGAAGCCAGACGTTCACGGCAACAGCTTCTATAACAGTAAAAGAGATTACCAGTTTTCAGCCTCTTGGAACAATCACCGCTCAAACAGGCGAAGTGATTACGCTGCCGGCTGAAGTAACGGCCGTTTTAAACGATGGTTCAACATTGCAAGTGCCGGTATCCTGGGACGGAACCAATGGTAAAACCGTCTTTAAGGAGCCAGGCACTGAGACTTTGACAGGAACCGTGACAGGAACAGACGAAAAACCTCAGCTGACGATAGAGGTAACCGGTTCGTCAGCAATTGAAGTGGAAACAGTCGTATTGGATGCAAACACACAAAGCCTCTTTATTGGGGAAACGAAGACCCTTTCCATCACAGAATATACACCTGAAGGGGCCAGCTTGCAGGCGCTTGTATGGAAAAGTTCTAGTCAAGCCGTTTCTGTACAAAAAACAGATGATCCGACGGTAGTTGAGTTAACGGGTGTTTTGGCCGAAGAGGCAGTCGTTACAGTCGAAAAGCTGGATGGGACACCGCTTGCACAATGTTTAGTCACAGTTGCAGCAGATCCGGCAGTCACCGATCCGGCATATATCGTGGCAACCACCGAAGACTCTGCTGAGGCTGTCGATCAATTTGAAGATAAAGAAAGCGTGTTTATCCGTGCTTATGGGATGCCTGAAGGCACCTATCATGTAAAAGTGGAGCAGAAGGGAAGCGCCCCTCTTCTCGGTGACGGCACCGTGAATATTACTTTTAATGAACAAGGTGAAGCGATATTCAACCTTTATGATGTGACTAAATTTACGGAAACGGTAAAATACTCGAAATCATATTTTGTTTCCATGAGCCAGGACCCGGCCTATCCATCTGGGGATGATGAAAACGGCATTCCGAAAACATTCCACGATAATTTCAAAATCGGTTCGCCGATTCCGACCGGCACTATTGGCGTAAACATGGTAGTTGAAGAAAATGGGCAAATCCTTCCCTTAGATCCGGAACTTAAAGGAATGGATGTCATTCTCGGGCGTGAAATCAAGGACAAAACAGCAGCTGAGACCCAGCTGGAGGATTATCTGAATCCACTTTACGATGGAACGGATGCCACCTCCAAATATTCGGATGAAGCGAAACTGATCGGCGAGGTCCAGGCAGACGGAGGTGTCGTATGGGGCACACCAAAGGAAGTGCTGAAAATCGGCGGGTATATCCTGTTGATCGAACTGCCGGACGGTTATAGCTCTAATTTGGATCAGGTGAATCCGGACTCCGAAGACGGCGAACTGTTGAAGGAAGTTCACATTGAGCGGGATGGAAATGTTTATCGGCAGATTGTCCTCAAAAAGACAGCGGTGGATGACGGAGGGGACGGCCCTGCCGTTGAACTGATGCCTTCACATTTGAGTGTGTACGTCGGAGGAACAGCAAATCTTTCAATTGTTGACTTTTTCCCTAATGATCTTGATCTGGCAACTCTTGAATGGGAAAGTTCACATCCTGAAATTGCAAACGTGACGGTTACCGAAGATCCCTCAGTTGCCGTCATTGAGGGGATAGCCGCCGGATATGCATCGATTACAGTGAAATCGAGCGACGGGGACCCGCTGGCCAGTTGTTATGTCAGCGTTGCTGCAGACCCTTCAGTAGTTGATCCGTTCCGAATTGTTGCCACAACAGAAGACTCTGAAGAACCGGTTGACCAGTTCCTGTCAAAAGAAGATGTCTATATCAGAGGATATAACCTCCCGCCTGGCGACTATCATGTGAAAGTAGAACAAAGCGGAAGCAATCCGCTTCTCGGTTCGGGGATGTTTAAAGTTGAAGAAGGGCAGGACTTGGTAGGTTTCAATCTATTTGAATTAACAGGATTCAAAGATACGTCCAATTTTTCAAAGTCATATGTCGTCTACATGAGCCAGGATCCTGATTATCCGATGGGAGATGATGAAAACGGCATTCCGAAGACTTTCCAGGATAATTTTAAAATTGGTTCGCCGATTCCTACCGGATATATCAACGTGGATGTCGCCCAGCTCAGAGGCGGAGTCATTGGGCCGGTCGATTCTGTCATAGTCGGCATGGATGTCATTCTTGGCCGTGAAATAAAAGACAAAACAGCTTTGGAAACAGTCTACCAGGATTATTTGAACCCGCTTTACATTAATGAGCTGGCGACACCGAACATTCCAAAATATTTGGATGAAGCGAAACTGATCGGGCACATCGAGCCAGACGGCAGCATTAAATGGGATACTCCGAAAGAAGTGCTGAAAATTGGAGGCTATATTTTATTGGTCGAGTTGCCGGAAGGCTTTATATCTAACTTGGACATGCTGAATCCGGATAGTGACGACGGGGAACTATTGAAAGAAATTCATATCGAACGGAACACAGTTATTGAACGGGAGATCATCATTCAAAACATTTCATATACAGGTCCGGGCAATTCACCGGTTGAAGAAGATCCGGATGATGGGGACAGCGGAGGAGCTCCGGTGGAAGACGGAGAGGATAACAGTGATGGAAGCAGCGGCGATGACTCACAAAACGATGGGAACCCTGAGGATAACGGCGGAGTTGTGCCGGGAGAAGGATCTCCTGATGATCCATCAGTCCCTCCTTCTGAAGGCGGAAAAGATCAGCCAGGGCCTCTTGATCCAGCACCTGGAAAGGCAGACAGTGAAACTGCTCACCCTAAAAGTAAAACCGTTGTCACCAGGCCTGCTGTGAAAAATGGAAAGGCAGCCATCCCTGATTCGGCGGTTGAGTCGCTGGCAGACAAAGGAGATTTCGAAATTCATGTAAAGGATACAGGTGAAAAATCCACAGTTGATGTCGTACTGACAGAAAAACAAATTCGCCTATTGAAAGCTAAAAAAGCAGCTGTCACAATTGTTAGAGGCAGTATCAACATGAAAATTCCTTCCTCTATTTTGATGATAAGGATGCGGTGATCACGCTTTTCTTCCTAACCCTCAGGAACGGAAAGAGAGTCCTGGTAAAAAAATAAATATTAAGAAAAAGCCTGATTCCAGCCGGGATCAGGCTTTTTCTCTGAGAAACACACAACGCCTGCGGAAAGCAATGGTCCCCGGGTCGATTATGTAAAACATGGAAATAATTCCGACAAAATCTGACAAGCGAGGGGCACCGCACGAAAAAAATAAAGGAACCGGACATGTGATTCTTGAATGATATAGGGACTTGTAAAAAAAAGGGAGAGACAAAGAATATTGGAAGATAATAAGTTAACCCAATCAATAGAAGAAGTGATGAAAGACGAAACGTTTTCAGGATCTGTCATGATTACTAAAGGCAGCCGTCCCCTTGTCAAAACTGCTTTAGGTTTTGCCAATCGCGCGGACGCGATGCAGAACACCATTGATACGAGATTCGGCATCGCGTCCGGCTGCAAGCTGTTCACTGCCATTGCAATTTGCCAGCTTGCTGAACAGGGGAAGATTTCATTTGACAGCATGCTTAAGGACTGTCTTGATATAAAGTTTGCCGGGTTCGATGAAACCATTACCCTTCATCACCTCCTGATCCACAGTGCAGGTGTTCCCGATTATTTTGATGAGGAGATAATGGATGATTTCGAGGATCTCTGGAAACAGACGCCTATGTATCTTTTGAGGAAGCTAGAGGATTTTCTTCCTATGTTTCAAGACGGGAAGATGATGTTCCCGCCCGGCGAGAAATTCCACTACAATAATGCAGGATATATATTGCTCGGCCTGATCATCGAACAGCAAACCGGGCTCACCTTCCAGGAATATGTGGAAAGGGAAATTTTCGAGCCTTGCGGGATGGAGCGGTCCGGCTATTTTGCGCTTGACCGGCTTCCCGGGAATACGGCATACGGATATATTGAGATGGGGGGTGGGTCATATAAAACCAACATCTATTCAATTCCGGCCCGAGGCGGAGCCGACGGAGGAGCATTTGTGACGGCGCCGGACATGGTAAAGTTGTGGGACGGCTTGCTGGACTATAAGCTCTTAAGCGAAGAGTATACCCGCCTGCTGATGACCCCGCATATCCGTGTTAAAGAAGGCGTTTCTTATGGCTATGGAATGTGGCTTAACGACCGTGACGGCTCCATTTGTAAATACCATGTGATGGGATATGACCCTGGCGTGAACTTCCACTCTGCTTATTATCCTGATGGGGATGCGAGGGTTGTGATTGCATCTAACATGAGTTCGGGGGCCTTTGCTGTGATGAAAGCGGCAGAGGAGGCAATGTTCATATAGGTGCCTGACCCCCGGTGCTTTAACGCGCCGGGGGTCAGGCACCTTTACTGTTATGCTTTATGGAACGTTCCGTTCAACATCTCCACGGCCTGTCGAACATCAGCGGCGTGGCCCATTTCAGTGAGCGTTTCGCCGATCAAAACGACCGCTTTTTCAAGCATGTCTTCGGTGACGTTGCCCATGTGGCCGATTCGGAATGCTTTTCCTGCAAGATGAGCGAGTGCGCCGGCAACGATGAGCCCTTTTTCGGCAAGAGCGGAACGGAAGGCGGCATCATCGATTCCTTCTGGATAAAGGATGCAGCTTAAAGTGGCGGCAGCTGCCTCTTCGTTTGCGATAGCTTTCATTCCATATACGGAAAGAGCGGCCCGGATTCCTTTGCCGAGGGCTTCATGGCGCTTGATCCGCTTTTCCATGCCTTCCTCCATGACGATCCTCATGCCTTCATCGTATGCATAAATGAGATTCACCGGTGGAGTCGCAAAGTACTTTTGCGGGTCATGCATGATCGGAATCCAATTGTAAATATCGGAATAGTAGCCGGGCACATGCTCGATTTTTTCACGGGCAGCGAGCGCCGACTGGTTGAACGCGACGATTGCAAGTCCCGGTGGAACTCCGATCGCTTTTTGTGCGCCGGTCAGCACGACATCGATTTTGGCATTTTCATCGCCGTATGTCTTGCTCATGTCTTCTTCCATCGCGGCTGTTGCACATACACCGTCTACAATGACGAGTGCCCTGTGTTTTTTAATGACTGGGACAAGTGCATCCAGGTCGGCAGCGACGCCTGTTGATGTGTCGGCATGTGTGATTGTGACCGCCTTGAAGTTTCCGGAGGCAAGTTTTTCATCGACCAGGGCCGGATCCACCTGCTTTCCCCACTCGGATTGAAGCATGTCAACATGGTAGCCGAATGCTTCCCCGAGTTTTATGAAACGGTCCCCAAAAAAGCCATGGCTGATGACGAGAATGTCTTCGCCGGACGGTACAGTATTGATCAACGCCATTTCCATTGCGAGTGTGCCGGATCCGGAAATGACAAACACTTCTCCATCGCTCTTGAACAGGGCCTTTGTCTTTTCAAGAGCGCTCCGGTAAATTTCGGCGAACCTGGCATCGGTATGGCTTCTCGTTTCCTGTGAAATTGCATCATAAATGGAATCGACGACAGGCGTCGGCCCCGGAATCAACAGCATTTCTTTATTGCGCAACTCTTCCATCCCCCTTAGTGATCACTTGATTTGCAGAAATTCTATTTCTATTATACAGAAATATCTAGCTATTCAGTTCAGGTCTTTTGTACACTTTATTACAATAAAAGATGGACTGCCTCCAATCAGGCCAACTAAGCGGAAAGACGATCAGGGGAAGCCAGACAACTGCACCGAGCAACCAACGGTACCGTTTTTCCTATTTTTGGATGCGGCAGTTTTACACCGCAAGTCCATGGGAAACCCCATAGTACAACAAAATAAAAATCCCAAATCAACAAGGAGGCATCTAGAAATGGACAACAGACATGTAATTGGGGTTTATGATTCTTCAGAAGAAGTGATCAATGAATTTGAAAATGATAATCGCCCAACACAAAGTGCCGCTGGCTTTTCGGTCATCGGTGAAGATAAAAGTGAAGTTGAACGAGTATCTGATGAACTTGGTGTTGATATAGAGCCGCTTAATAACGATGAAAACAAACAGGGCAGCGGATTCCTAGATAAAGTAACTTCCGCTTTTAAAGGTGAACATGAAACACCTGTTGAGGATACACTCAAGGAAATGGGTGTTCCGGAAGATGAAGCACATCAATACGCACCAGAACTTGAACAGGGCAAAATGCTCGTTGTCGGTGATCCGGAACTGGCGGCGAATGGAAATACAGATGTTAACGCAGGCACACCTCCAACAACCGGAGCTGATACTGAATGGAACAGGAACGGCGAAGAGGAACGGGATATCCAACTGCGTGAAGAACAGCTGGATCTGGATAAAAAAGAGGTCGAAGCCGGTGATGTCGAAATCGAAAAAGATGTCGTGGAAGATACCGAAACGGTGAACGTGCCTGTTTCCCGTGAAGAAGTCTATGTGAAAAAACGGCCTGTCCATGATGAGGAATCAGCAGAAGTGAACGCAAACTCCTTGAAAGAGGATGAAGAATACCACATCCCGGTCATGAAAGAAGAAGTCGAGGTCCGGAAAAAGCCGGTCGTTTCTGATGAAGTAGTTGTCGGTAAGCGGGAAGTGGAAGATGAAGAGCAAGTAAGGGAAAATGTGAAACATGAGGAACTTCACGTGCAAGGTGAAGGCAACCTTGAGGTGGATGAAGACGACAATGTCTTCAATGACTCCGTGAATAGCAAGTATGACGGAAATAACAAGTATGACAAATAATTGCACAATGGTGCCTATAAGGTGCCTGACCCCCAGCGCTTTAACGCGCCGGGGGTCAGGCACCTTTTTACTTTCTAACCTCTGTCACTGTAACGATTTTATACCCTTTTGCCTTCAATACCGGAATCACCTGGTCGACGGCTTGGGGGGTATTGATGCCGCCGATATGCATCAGCACAATATCCCCGTTGCTCGCGTTAGCGGTGATCCGCGAGACCAGGTAATCGACTGACGGCTGTTTCCAGTCGAGTGTGTCAAGTGACCACTGGATGCTGTATGGATAGCCAGCCTCACCCACCGCTTTCAGGGCTGTGGTATTATAGGCGCCATATGGGAAACGGAAATACGGGCGCGGGCTTTTGCCGGTTGTGCGGATGATTGCCTTTTCCGCTTTTTCCATCTCCTGAAGGATTTCATTGTAGCTTATTGCAGTGAATTCAGGATGGGAATAGGAATGGGATGCAATTTCATGGCCGTCTGCCGCAATCCGTTTTGCGTAAGACGGAAACTTTTCCACCCATTTTCCGGTCAAAAAGAAGGTCGATTTGACGTTATGCTTCTTTAAAACATCCAGAATCCGGATGCCGGCAGCGTCACTTCCGGCATCAAAGGTGAAGGCAATTTCCTTTTGCTGCAAGCTTCCGTGGGAAATCATGATGGATGGGGAGGCAGATGGCGGCGCAGGTGCCGGCGCCGGGATGGCATCAACCCCGTAAATTTTCAGTGTTTGTCCGATATATATGGTATCCGTTGTCAGGCTGTTCCAGGTTTTGAGCTGGTCGACAGTTACTTCTGCACGCTGGGCGATGGACCAGAGTGTGTCTCCGCTTACCACTTTATAGAGAATAAAGCTGTCATCCGGCACATCGATATTATCATCTGCTGGCGGCGGTTCCGGTTCAATGGAGTCGTCCTCTTTTGCCGGCGTATCCGGCTCATCCGCCTCATTCTCTGCCGGTGGCTGCACAGTGCCCTTATTTTCATCCAGCTCATCATCGGTTGCTGATGCCTTCAACTCTTCTTCATACGCTTCCGTTTCGTGGAGAGTAGTAAAGCTTTTTACAGCCGTCACTTTTTCGCTGTCCATTGTTATGACGATAAATCCATCAGCCGCTTCAAAAATGACTCCTTCAGATCCGTTTTCAAGTACGAACTCTCTGACCATATCCAGGTTAAATCCGGCAATTTCGGTTTGATAATCTGTGAGAGGCATGCCGGCTGTAATGGCGGAGGTCACTTCTTCAACGGCAGAAGCTTTTATCTCCCCGCCATTGGTACCTCCCCCTGACACAGGTTCGGGAGGTTGAGCAGAATCCCCGAAATAATTGATGCCAGCTAGTGTAATCGCAATAACCGTTCCGACAGCAGCGAACGAAAACGCAAGGGCAGACCACTTCTTACCGTTGACTTTGCCGAAAATGCCGGCAATCAAAAGCAACCCGATAACCGCAACGCCGATGAGCACTGCCATTTTTGAGCCCTCCTCATTAATAAAACGGGTGACGGGAAAAGGCAACAAATCATTTTGGGATGCCGTTGCACTACTTCTACCAGGACTCTATCTATTTCTATTATACCATATGGAGTGTATAATAGATTGATTTAACAGGGGGCCTGGACGGCAAAAAACATTGGTATAAAGCAGGGTGGAACCGTTTTTTCGTATTTTTAAACAAACGTTTGATTAACGTGGTGGTATGGGTGAATGGACCTAGTTATGAGGAGGCGGTGCCTGACCCCCGGCGCTTTAACGCGCCGGGGGTCAGGCACCTTCAGGGCAAAAAAGAGGTGCCGGCCTCCACTTTGTTTTCCTCAACAGGGGAGGTCCGGCACCTTTATTGTAAAACCTTCCGATAGTAATCCGTATCCAAAATCCTCGCGGCGTAATGGAACTTGCTTTCGACCACTGCCGACATTCGTTTGACATAAGTCCCGCCGGCAGCAGTGCCTTTTTTCGGTGTGAAGGTTCCGGTTACGGAATTGAAACGGCCCCGGTCCGTGATAAAGCTTTTGTTTTCGAAAATAACCAGCGGGTCAGCATCAGACAGGATATCCCTTCCCATCAAAAGCCGTGAGTCGTATTCCAGCCCAAGTAAATTCGAAAGGGTCGGAATGATATCGAGGCTTGAAGCCGGCTTATCGATCGTTACAGGCTCCATTCCTTTCGCATATAAAATGAATGGGCTTTTATAAAGTTCGAAGTTCCTTTCCACACGGTGCCCGGCCAATTCATCGATCACTTCATTTTCGAGCCCGTACGGAAAATGGTCGGCGCTTAAGGCGATCAGTGTGTTTTCGGCAATCCCAGCTTCCTCAAGCATTTCATTTAACCGTTTTAAGGCCCGGTCCAGTTCGATCTGGGTCGCGATATAAGCCTTGCCGGCATCAGAGTAAGGGAGCGACTGTACAAGCTTTCTGTTTTTCCAGGCGATATAATTTCCGCTGAATGTGTATTGCATGTGACCGCTGACGGTCATGTAATAAGCGTGGAACGGCTCATTGCCAATGTATTCGGGAACCGTTTTTTCGATCATTTCCAAGTCGGACTCCGGCCATGTCTTTTTCATATCAAGCCCTTTGCCGACAGCTTTATAGTCATAGCCCATGTTTGGGTGAGAGATATGCCTTTTGTAATAAGAGTACGTATGGTTGTGGTAGGCTTTCGCTTGATAGCCGAGCTTCTTCATCTGGTTCCCCATCACAAACGGAAGGCCGTTATCCCCGGATTTGTAAAAGCTCCATACTCCTTTTTTAGGGATGAGCCCTGTGCAGGCGACATATTCCCCGTCTGTCGTGCTTACGCCCCACACCGGGTTGTAAAAGTTTGTGAAGCGGAAGCCTTCATTCACCATTTTATAAAGAGTCGGTGTTACGTCTTTGCGGACGGCATAGGGTGAAAAAGATTCCGCCGTTATGAAGATGAGGTTATACCCTTTGAATTTTCCGGTGTATTTATTTTTGGCCGTTGGCGGCACATTTTTGAAATATTTGTGCATCTGCTTCAGCTGCGGATCGGTTTCAGAAGCAATGAGCTGATCGAAGTCGATGTCCATCACATTGTATTCCGGTACAGGTTCCTCAGACTTTGCTTCACCTGAAGCCAGGTCCGGAAGCGGAGTCCATAATTCGTCCGGAGACACTTGAAGCGCCGGCGACCATCCGGTGATAAGGCGCTGCAAATCAAGCCTCATTGTCGTGACCATTCCCAATTTGGCCGCAGACTGTGCAGGATAGCTGCTTTTGAAATACAGGTCATAAGCGGACAGCTGTGCCCGGCTGCCACCATAAACAGTGAGCACACCAGCCGAATGGACCAGCACTATTATGGAAATAAGCACTGTTCTTTCTATCCAGGAGATTTTCGCAAACGACAGGTGATGCCGCCCGGCGAAAAGCAGCAAGGCGATCGGGAGTGAAAAAAGCAAAATCCACAGGCTGTTTTTAAGGGTGAGAATAAGTATATCCTTCCAGAACTCAGTTACCTGGCCGGCATTTTTAACGGAATAAAATGTGTAAAACGTCCGGAACTGTTTGAAGTAAACCAGCTGTGAAGAAAAAACGAAAGCGGTTAAGCCAAGCAAGCCGGCTCCAAGCAACCGATTGAAGGATCTGTTATTCGAGATACTGGCAAGTAAATAAAAGAGGGCGCCCGCCGTTACAGAAAAAAGCAGCACGACCACAAAGCCCGGGCCCGGAAACGCCTGGCCGGAAGCCATTCTGAAAATAAGTTCCATATAGATGATGGATGACATAAATAGAATCAGCAAATTAATTTGTTGTTTCACCATTTCCTTCATAACCGGACCATCCTTTTTTTCCGTATAGGAAAGTATTATCAGCCAGGGAGTAATCAACGCAGCAGCAAATTTTAGGAATGTAGATGAGGGCAAAATACGCCTCTGCCTTCGCTCGGCGAGTTTTCTTAACTAATTCCTATGAATAGGCGCGGGCTTGTATTCATGTGTGCGGAAATGATGAAGGGTGAAAAGCCTGCATTGTGAAAAGTGACATTTTCTATTATTTCTCCTTTTTATAAGTCGAATCCTGTGGATATTCGGTTACACTTTTTCAGGATTCCTTTAGCGGGAAAATTTATCCCTGGCATATAAATAACATTTTCTTATTACATATATAAGAAAATGTGATACCATTGCATTTACATGATGCTTAATAAAAGTAAGCTGTTACGGGAGGTACATATCATGAAGAAATCAGTCGTAATGATGGTTGTCCTGGTGCTTGGAATGCTTGCCGGATGCGGAAGCGAGAGTGAAAAAACAGAAGGCGGATCGGGTTCCGGCGCTGAAAATGCTCCTGTGTTCAAAATCGGTGCCATTCCAGATCAGGATGTATCGGAATTGAATAGAAGATTCGAGGAGTTCGCGGATTACCTGGCCAAGGAAACGGGCCTTAAAGTCGAATATGTGCCGTCGCAGGATTATGCAGCACTTGTTACGGCATTTAAACGCGGGGAAGTCCAGCTCGGCTGGTTTGGCGGTTTGACAGGTGTCCAGGCCCGGAATGCGGTGCCGGAATCGGAAGCCATCGCACAGAGGCCTTCTGATGAAGAATTTCATTCCGTATTTATTGCCGGCAAAGATCTCGGCATCACCTCATTGGAAGACTTGAAGGGAAAACGGTTCACATTCGGCAGTGAGAGCTCCACTTCAGGCCATTTGATGCCCCGGCATTTCCTGAATGAGGCGGGGATCCAGCCGGACGAGGATTTTGATGGCGATGCAAATTACTCGGGATCACATGATAAGACGTGGAAACTTGTTGAGTCCGGTGCCTATCAGGCTGGCGTCCTGAATGAAAAGGTATGGGACGCTGCGGTAGATGAAAAGAAGGTGGATCTCGAAAAAGTCGAAGCCTTCTACACAACGCCTGCTTATTATGACTATAACTGGACCATAAACGATGTGGACGAAACGTTTGGTGAAGGGGCGAAAGAAAAAGTGAAGGAAGCCCTTCTTTCAATGGATGAAGACCAGCGCGAGATTCTTGAGCTGTTCCAGACCGAATCATTTATTGAAACGAAAAATGAGAATTACAAAGAGATAGAGGAAGTGGCGAAGCAGGTTGGGATAGTGAAATAGGAGAGGAGTGCATAGTGGTGCTGCATAACGGTGCCTGACCCCCGGCGCGTTAAAGCGCCGGGGGTCAGGCACCACCATTGCAATTGCCACCGCCAATGTGCACCCCGCAATGAGGTGGTTTCGATGCAGCAAGGCAGCGAATATTCGTTAAGCGGGATTGAAAAACGATATAATGGAACAAGCGTGATCGGTCCGCTCACTCTAGAGATCCGGCAGGGAGAAGCGGTTGCACTGATCGGTCCGAGCGGTGCCGGCAAAACGACCCTCCTGAACATGCTGTCGGGAAGCATGTCTCCGGATAGCGGAACAATTGAATTGGATGGTGTGCCGCTGTCTGATTACCGCCACGGCAGAGAGCTATCCAGGAAAATAGGCATGGTGAGGCAGCAGTTCGACCTGGTCGGCCCGCTGCCTGTCCTCCATAATGTGCTTGCCGGCAGGCTCGGCGAATGGGGGTTCTTTAAATCGCTGCTTTCCTTACTGTTTCCGCAGGACCGAAAGTCAGCGGAACAAGCGCTTGACCGTGTCGGGCTTTCCGGGCGCGGCTATGAAAAAACGTCCGGACTGTCAGGGGGCGAACAGCAGCGGGTTGCGCTTGCCCGCCTGCTTGTGCAGAATCCGGAAATCATTCTTGCTGATGAACCGGTGTCTTCCCTGGATCCCGCCCGTTCGGAAAGCGTGCTTCAGCTATTGACGGCGCTTGCTTCCGAACGGAATAAGACCCTGATTGCGAGTCTTCATTCGGTTGATCTCGCCCGGAAGCATTTCAAGCGGGTTATTGCAATAAAAGACGGTGCAGTGCAATTCGATCTTCAAGCAGAAGAGGTCAGGGATACCGATCTGGAATACTTGTATGCACTTACGGAGAGAACGTAGGATGAGCCGGATGTTTTATTTTCATAAACGCGGATTGTTGACGGCATTTTTGGCGATTGCCTTCATTGCAAGCCTGTTTTCGATAAACTGGGGGCCGGAACTTGTCCATAACGGCGGCATTACAACGATGCTTCAGCTTGCCGAAGGATTGGTGAAGCCTGACCTGTCACCTGAGATCCTGCGGCTCGGGCTTTCCGCTTCCTGGAGGACGCTTGCTTATGCGGCTGCGGGAATGACGCTGGCACTGGCATCCGGGCTCATTTTTGGCGTACTTGCATCTGGTGTATTGTTTCCGAAGGGGCATGTGCAGCGGGCGGTGAAAACAGTATTCAGGGGGATTCTCGGTTTCATGAGGGCCATCCACGAGCTGGTATGGGCGTGGCTGTTCGTTGCGGCAGTGGGGCTGACACCCCTTGCTGCCGTTTTTGCCATCGCCATTCCATACGGCGGGATTCTCGGCCGGATATTTGCAGATATGCTGAATGATGTGCCGGATGAACCGGTGGATTCGCTCAAAATGACAGGGGCATCAAGCATGCAGCGGCTTTTTTATGGCTATTTTCCGCTTGCGGCCCCTGATATGGTGAGCTATGCGTTTTACCGGTTCGAATGTGCAGTCCGTTCATCAGCGATTATGAGCTTCATCGGACTGGGCGGACTCGGATTTCAAATCGAGTTGTCGCTCCATGATTTGAAGTACGATGAAGTGGGGGCTTTTTTGTATTTCTTGATCGGGCTTGTCATCCTTGTTGATGGCTGGAGCAGGCTTGTCAGAGGGAGGCTGGCGCTATGATAGCGAAATTTTCACAGAAGACAGCAGCCCGGCTTCCGGTTTTGAAGCTGTCGCTCGTCCTTGCTGCGGTCCTCGCAGCCGCTTCCTGGTTTTTTTTATTTGCATCGGAAGGGGCGGATGTTCCTGCCCTTTTTTCGGAAAAAAACAGGCAGTATACAGTTGATTTTCTGGCAGAACTGGCGGGGGTCAACGGGGAGAATCCGGCGTTTTTGTCTGCTGAAAGCTGGGAAAAAGCTCTTCGGCTTACGTTTGAGACGCTGGTGATGAGTGTCATGGCTATTGGATTTGCTGTCATCGTTGTTGTGCTGACTGTTATCCCGGCAGTCAAAACGTCGGCAGCTGGATTTTTGTCAATCCAGAAGAAAGGCTTTGGCAGGTTTTTGTTTTGGGCTGTCCGGCTATTCTATGTGTTTTCCCGGGCCGTGCCGGAATTGATCTGGGCGATGCTGATCATTTTCATTTTGAAACCGGGGATCCTTCCGGGGGCCATTGCGCTCGCGCTCCATAATCTCGGCATTCTCGGCAAACTTTGTGCGGAAGTGATAGAGGATATGGACGGCCGCCCGCTCCGGGCATTGGCAGTCTCCGGAGCTTCAAAAGCGCAGCAGCTTTTTTACGGCGTCATCCCGCTCGTTTTTCCAAAATTCATCACATACATGCTGTATCGCTGGGAAGTCATCGTCCGAACGACCGTTATTGTCGGATTTGTCGGGGCCGGGGGGCTTGGCCGTGAATTCAAGCTGAGTATGAGCTGGTTCCATTACACGGAAGTGGCCCTCTATTTAATCTGTTATGTCGGCCTTGTCTTTCTGGCTGATCTGATATCGGAAGGGCTTCGGAAAGCTGCTGAGTAAAGGGAGGGAAGGGAATGAATTTAAATCATTTGAACGCATTTGTAAAAGTGGCCGATACCAGGAGTTTCAAAGAAGCGGCCCGGATCCTGGCAGTTTCCCAGCCAGCAGTAACCCAGCGGATCCAGCTGCTGGAAAAACATTTCGATGCGGAGCTGCTTCATAAAAGTCCAGCCGGCATCAAGCTGACGCGCGAAGGAAAGCTTCTATATGATCAAAGTAAAAAAATCCTGTCCCTCTGGCAGGAAACAGAAGATATGATTCTCGGGCCGGAGCCGATGGGGGAGCTGCTGGTCGGGGCCAGCACCATCCCTTCGCAGTACTTGCTTCCAGAAATGGTGAAGAAAAGCCGGGAAAAGTTTCCGGACATGCGCATTCGCGCGAAAGTCGCCGGCAGCCGGACTGTTTTTTCCTGGCTTCTTGAGAGAAAAATCGATATTGCCATAACCGGTGAGGCGGACCAATCCGAAAATGTCCACTCAAGGCAGATTTTCACCGACAGCCTTCAGCTGATTGCATCAAAAGAATGCCCCCCGGATCTCAAAACGATCAATGATGCTTTGGGATGCGATTGGGTGCTCCGTGAAAAGGACTCCGGAACCCGCCATTCCTTGGAGGAGGCTCTGCGTGTCAGAGGTATTTCTCCTGAAGCTTTGCCGATCGTGGCTGAAATGGGGAGCACGGAAGCTGTCATCGCTTCGGTTGAAGCCGGAATGGGCATATCGGCCGTTTCATCACTGGCAGCAAAAAGGGCAGCGGAACATCGCAATATCCGGATCATGGATATCAAGGATTTCGCTGTCACACGGCCGTTTTTCCTTTCCTGCCTGGCTGATGATGTAGAAAAGCCTGCGGTTGCCGCTTTTTTTTCGCTTACAGAGTAGGTGTGGCAGAAGAGGTGCCTGACCCCCGGCGCGTTAACGCGCCGGGGGTCAGGCACCTTTTACTCTTTATTCCCTTCCTTTTATATTCACCATCACAACCCCGCTCTTCGGTAAGCTTGGCATTCTGGTCAGGCTGTAGTCGAGGTTCTGGATGGCTTCCGGCACATCATAATCGATAACGTCCTGCAGAAACTCCATGGTCGCTTTCATGATTGTGAGCGTTGCCGCTTCTCCCGGACAGCGGTGGCCTTTGTCGGCATCGCCGCCGCCCTGGGGAATCAAGTCAAAAAGGCCGCCGTCCCAATCCTTAAATCGTTCGGGCCGGAATGCACCAGGATCTTCCCAGAGCCGGGGGTCATGATTCGTTCCGTAAATATCAAGCAAAACAAGTCTCCCTTTTTCGAAATGGTGCCCTTTCCAGGTGAACTCTTTCCGGACCCGGGCGCCAAGAACGGGAACGAATGGGAAAAAGCGCCGGATTTCCTGGACAAACATCTGGAGAAATTCATCATCTCCTGCCTGGAGTTTTTTACGGTATTGCGGCAGCCGATGCAGGGCAAGCGCTCCGAATGCTATAAAAATCGAAACGGCGACTGTCGGCCTGATGACGTTAATTAGCTCCACAGCTGCAATTTGAGTATCAAGCAGATTCCCTTTCAAATCCCGGTGGAAAGCCATTTTATAAGCTGCTGATTCCTTAGGGGCACGCAAATTTCCGCTGCGGATATCCTCAATGGCTCCTCTGATCCATTTTTCACTTCGGTTTCGTGCTATGCGGCCGCGCCAGTGTCTCGGCCCGACTGCTCCAAAGGCATCCACCATATACCATAAGTCATCGGCGCGCTCCTTGACTTCTGCTTTTTTTAAGGGCACTCCCGCCCATAGGCATGCTGCCTCACATAACACCTGCTTGGCTTCTTCAAACAGCTCGACCTGCCCGGCCTTCTCCCAGCTGCTGACCCGCGCCTTCCACTGATCCATCGTCAAATCGCCGAGCAACTGCATCCGTTCAGGTGTCATCAAGGACATGAATAACTGCTTCCGATGTTCATGCGCCTCTCCGTCCATGCCCTGAACCGCATTTTCACCGAACAATGATTTCTGGACCCTTTTCGGCAGAGCGCCTTTCCGTTGAAAAAGGGCTTCGTTATAAAACATGCTTGCGCCTTCCTCGCCGCCGAAACAAATAACTTTTTTCCCCAGCAGGCGTGTTGCAAAAATATCCGACTGAAAGCGGCTCCTTCTTTTCGGAATGAACTGATAACCTTCCATCAGCAGGGCGGCACTGCTGTCCAGCGTCTTCTCGTGCGGTATGCCCATAAAATAATTCTCCTTTCTTGTTGGTTCCGTCTCTTAACATGATTCCCCCGGTTATGAAACGAAAAACAAGATATTGAAAAAGGAGGGCGCCGATTTTTATGTTTCCTTGTATAAGATTATCTGCCGGGTAAAATGCTAATCAAAAAAGGAGTGCGTAAAATGGGTGTCGCAGAATTATTAATACGGATTTTAATCGCATTTATTGCGTTGCTGGCTATGGCAAGAATAACGGGAAGAAAAGAAATAAGCCAGATGACATTTTTCAATTTCGTATCCGCTATCACATTTGGAACAATAGCCGGTTCCATTGTCACTACCAATGCATTCAGCATCCGGAACGGGTTGATTGCGCTTGCGGGTTGGACGGCGTTCACTGTAGCGGTCGGCATACTGGATATCAAATCGAAACCGATCCGGAAAATGGTCGAAGGTGATCCTCTCATCGTAATCAAAAAAGGAAAAATCATGGAGGACGCATTACAGAAAAGCCGGCTTAATATTGATGCCCTGAATGTGCTGCTCCGTAAAAAAAATGTCTTCTCCATTTCCGATGTGGAATACGCCATTTTCGAAACAGACGGGACAATCTCTGTGATGAAAAAACAGGATAAACAGCCGCTTACTGCAAGTGACATGCAAATCACCCCGACTCCAAACACATACCCAATAGGAACGGAAATCATTGCGGACGGTGTCATCAACCAGCGTAACCTGACACAATTCAATCTTGATGAAAAATGGCTGGAAAACGAACTGAAGAGGTCGGGTGTAGTTTCTCCGGAGGATGTATTTTATGCGGAATTACAGCAGGACGGCTCATTGTATATTGATGAGCGGGTCGATGAGCTTCATTAAAAGGGAGAAGGCATTAAAAAAGTGACAGTCCCGGGGCTGTCACTTTTTATCGACTGCCCGGCCTTTCCTATTAGATAAAAAAAATCCCCTGCCGAATGGCAAAGGATCAAAATGGGTGATTGTCTTACTTGCGTTACAACAAAGACAGTTCGACTAAAACTTAAGAGTCCGTCTCAGTCTAGCCAGCTTGCGGCTTGCCTTATCTTCCACTTTTCTAGAGCCAAAGAAGAAGTTGAACATGTTATCGCCTCCTGATAACGGTTGATTTGATAGTTTCATTATAGGCGATGTATAAGCTGAAATCAATAATATTGTATACAATATCCCAATATTTTTATAAAAAATAGATAAATAATTGCAAAATATACACATTTGGTATACCATATCAATTACCAATACCTTACCTGCCAGTTGTCTGAACACGGTGAAAGGCGCCTGTCAGATGGCTTTTCCGGACAAGCTGCGATAAAATGGTATTACTTTCTGAATTTATAGAAAATGTGGTGATGGTATGTTGAGGCCGCTTTTTATTTTTGCAATTATTATGTATATCATAACGGTCGTCTTTCCGCAATTTGACCTCGGATTACCGCTGGCAGCCGCCAGCCTGCTTATTGTCGCTGCCACATTTTTTTCAGTCGGGCGATTTGTCCGGGTGACAGGGGGAATCTTTCTTGCGCTTGGCATCCTTATGCTTGCAACAAGCGGTGCGGGTCCGGCAGATTATTTATTCTCATTCGGGCCGATGCTTAATTTGCTCACCCTGTTTGCGATGGTGCCGATTTTGGCGCTGCCGATCAGGCTCGGCAATTATGGCGATGCAATTCAGTCTGTCATCCAGAAAAGGGTCAACACTTCAGGCCGCCTTTACATGATGACATCCGGCTTATCATATTTCTTCAGTATCTTTATGAACCTGGCGACATTGCCGATGACATACTATTCGATCCAGCCGGTCACAAAAAGTTTCAATCTGGCAGACCATGAACGTTTTATGAGCCGCGCCATCACCCATGGTTTTGCAATGCCGTTGATGTGGGCACCTGTTACGCCAATCGTTGGGATTGTCATTGAGATGACAGGAGTGAGCTGGGGTTCGGTCCTGCCGTATATCCTGCCGCTAAGCATTGCCGGGCTTATCCTGGACTGGCTTCTCGGCCGGCGTGCTGCCCTGAAAAATAACAATGGACAATCATACCGCAACACAGCAGCAAAGGAGCTTGCCGCTGCAAGGGAGGAACCGGCCGGGCAAAGTCCGCAGGCGCGCCGGCTTCTGCATGTCCTTGCTGCCATTCTCATTTTCAATTTGCTCATATCGATTTTTGAGCAGCTTTTTCACTTCTCATTTATTATTTTAGTAGCACTTTTGGTCATACCATTTGCACTGGCGTGGTCGCTCTTGATCGGCAAGGGGGCAGAATTTGGCCGCGGATTGAAAGATCATACCCGCACTCATCTCCTTAAAATGAAGGAACAATTTTTTATTTTCCTGGCGGCCGGCTTTTTCATCTCAGCGATCCAATTTTCCGGGACGGACCATTTGCTCAATGGCTGGATTACCGGCATCCGGGGGATGATCGGGATTCAGGCGTTCCTTGTGCTGCTGCCGCTTTTGCCGCTTGGCCTTGCCTTCATCGGCCTGCATCCGGCTATAGCTGTTGCACTCATGGCAGAGGCGCTCGACCCGCAGGCCCTCGGCATTTCACCATATATCCTGACCGTTTCGATTCTTGCCGGTGCCGTATCTGCATTCCTGATGGGGCCATATAACGCGACAATCGGCTTGATGTCCAGCATCATCAAAACCAGCTCCTTTAAGGTATCAAACTGGAACGGCGCATTCACGGCTTTGTTTCTGGGAACGGCAATGGTCTATTTGATTATGCTGCAAATGATCCAGCTATAATTTTAGTCCGGACCTGGGTTGGGAGCGAGTAACTGGAAGGGCAACTGTTGTTTTGTTATTTAATATTGAAATTTTTATTCATAAAGAGCACCTTGTACGCAGAGGGCAGTTCAGTTGATAGGTCGATAAAGCAGGGGAAAGTAACAGGCGGAGGGGTTCGCCTGTTATTTTTGTTGAAAAGAGGTCATTCTGGGTGATGTTCATGGGGCATCTCAGTGTTGTTGAATAAAACTATTATTTTTGTAAGGGCCGCTGCCAGTCAGATGCTAAAGCCAATTAGATTATGGGGAGGCTGCTTTCGGATGCCGGTGTTCGAGGGTAGGGAAGGGGAGGTATCTGTGCTTGTAAAGCCAGCTCATGGGAGACAGGGGTCCGTGCCTATAAATCGAGTTACCCACAAATTATAGGAACTGGAGAAGAGTTCGCATGCCTATAAATCGAGTCACCCACAAATTATAGGCACGAGAAAAAACTCCCATGCCTATAAAGCTAACTAATCAAATAATTAACGGCACGGAAGACAAGCTCCCATGCGTGTAACACCATCTATCCACCAGCCAGAACACATAGCACTAGAACCAATGCCTACAATCTATCTAACACCTAAACAATCCAGCTGATTAAAAGCTCTAAGAAAGCCGTAAAACCCCATCATTCAGCCGCTTCTTTAGCCGCAGCCGCATAGGCGGCTTCACGCCTGGTGTTTTTCATATAGCCGGCAAGCAATACTGCTGTGATGAGAAGGGCAACAATGCCCCATTTCACGGGCAGCGGAAGATGAAGCTGACCGTGCAGGAACGGATCTTCAAAGAGCATTTTTCCTGCTGTAAGGGTAAGTACACCGGACCCGATATAGATGATGGACGGAAAGCGGGTCAGCAGTTTCAGGATGAGTGTACTCCCCCAGATGACGAATGGGATGCTGATCAAGAGCCCGAGGACGACAAGCAGGAAACTGCCGTTGGCGGCGCCGGCAACGGCAATGACATTATCGATTCCCATGGCGGCATCGGCAATGATGATCGTTTTGATGGCCCCCCATAACGTCGTTTTTGCATTCACTTCTTTATCCTCTTGCTGTTCCGTCAATAGTTTGTATGCAATGAAGAGTAAAAACAACCCACCGACAAGTAATAGGCCTGGCACTTTCAGGAGCCAGACGACGAGCAATGTGGCGATCGACCTGATGACAACTGCGCCGGCTGCCCCGAACAGTATAACTTTTTTTTGCTGATCCTTCGGCAGATTGCGGGCGGCAAGCCCGATCAGCAGGGCATTGTCGCCCGCAAGTATCAAGTCGATTGCGACAATGGAAGCAAGAGCGGTTAAAAATTCAACTGAATCCATGTTTTAAAACCTCCAGATATGAGTTATCGACCGAAGATTTTGCGGCCGTTTTGATTGTTTTCCGATAGGCTGATGCGGAAGGTGACGGGAGAGGTGATGCTGTAATGAAGCAAACGATCATAGCCCAGGCCGAAAAAGAAATGTCAACTGGCCATAACTAAAAAAAGAGACCCTGCGTACAAGGGCAGGGTCAAAAACGCAAAAGGGATTTATTCGAAACTTGCCCGGAGGCAAAGGTCTCGCCAACAACAAAAACTGCTGCCAGTAATGCCGGGGAACTTTCCCGTCATGACGACATTACTGTACCTGGCTACTCCCCTTTACAAGATATGAAGTTGTCAGAATGGATTATGGTTATACTGCTGCCTGTTCTGACTTCTCAAGCCTGGTGAACTTTGAATCTTCACTGCTTCCTGAAGCTTTCACCATTTCAAAGAGTTCTTCACGGGCATCTTCAACAGTCGGGAATGCTTCGAAAAATTTCACCCGGATGTGGTTCACAAACTCTTTCCCTTCATATTTCTCGTAAAGCTGGATTTTGGCATTTTCATCAACGATTTTGGCAATGGTGTATTTGGCCTTCAGGTCGTCAAAAAAGTAAAAATGATAGGTTTCAACTGGTTCCAGCCCGGGATTATCCAGGATCGTCTGAAATGTCGTTTTATTGGTAAGTACGATAAACTTGTCCACTTTGTACCCACTCCTTTTTGATAGTTGTCTGGCTGACGGCAGCAAGCCGGGTTCCGATAAACGAATGACTATCGGCATATTGTATACCAAATTCAGCGTTTGACTTATAGTTTAGCTTAAGCGTTTTCAATAATCAAGATTAAATTCAGAATTTTTATAAAAATTATTCACAAATTTTGTTAACAATACCCACACGGTAAAAAATGCATTGAAAGGGTTTACAAAATACAATTTAGGCGGTTATAATCGTTTTAAGCAAAAAAGATTCAGAAAATTGTCATATTTCAAATCAATCAAAGGAAGGTGATGACATGCCGTTAGTGCGATTGCATACCAAAAACAACCTTGTTGAACAGCAGGTGAAAGACAATGCGAATCTTGTTGTCCTTGCCGGTATCAAGCAATTCCCGGAGCTGAAGTACGGCTGTGGAATGGGCAGGTGCACAAAGTGTACATGCCAGGTGCTAGAAGGAGGCGAGCAACTGGATCCTCCTAACTGGAAGGAAGAAAAGATGCTTGGGGAAAATCTGGAAAAAGGGTACAGGCTGACTTGCCAGCTGTATATTAAAGCAGATATCGAGATTACGCAGGAAGGAATCACAATCGAAAAGAAGAAAAAGCTGCAGGAAACCGTCAACAAATAATTTTTATTTTATTTTAGGTATACAATATGCCAAATGTTGGAGCGGTTGCCGTTAGGAGTGTTACACGATGAATGTTTACATGCTGACGAAAATGACCTGGGAAGAAGTCAGGGATTCGCTGGAAACGGTAAAACTGGCAATCATTCCGATAGGCGCCCATGAGCAGCACGGGCCGCATATGGCGGAAAGCTGCGATGCCGTACTTGCCGAGAGGATGGCGGAGAAGCTTGGTGAAAGGCTGTTTCCGCATGTGTTGGTGGCACCGACCGTGAATATGGGGGTTTCCCCGCATCACCTCAATTTTCCAGGGACCATTTCGCTGAAGCCTGATACGCTGATTGCCGTGTTGAGGGATGTGGTGAAATCGCTGCGCCATCACGGGATCAAACAGTTTCTTTTTCTGAACGCCCATGGGGGCAATCAATCGACATTGAGTGTCGCAAGTACAATGTTTGCGGACGAACTTGATGTTGAAGTGTATGTGGCGAAGACGACGGCTTCTGCAAAAAAGGCTGTCGCTGAGCATATAAAATCCCCGATCTTCGGACACAGCTGTGAGCGGGAAGTTTCCGAGGCCCTTTATCTGGCACCGGAGCTGGTCCGAACCGAAAAATTGACGAAAGGGGAATTCGTCACCGGAGGGAGGTGGAAAAACCTGCGGCCGGGCAGTGTTTTACAGGGATTCTACCACTATGAAGAGATGACTTCGAACGGCTGCATCGGGAATGGAACGCAGGGAAGCAGGGAAATCGGCGAAAATATTGTAACGGAAGCTATCGAAAATATCGCCTCTGCTATTGAAGAGATTTTAGGTTTACATGTCCAAATCAATTAAAGAAAGGCTTCGTTATGAGGGCCTATAAAAGAATCAAATGGGTGAATGTCTTATAAAAAAGAGAACGTTTTGACGTTACAACTCCAAAGAAGAGGGTGATTACTGTGGAATTAACTATTGCTCACTGGCTGTATGCGCTTGTCACACTGTTGGTCATTGTCACCATGTTATTTCGGCGGGGAGTAGTGCTTCCAACGATAGTGGGCACCTTTTTAGTCGCCTGGGTTTATAAAGGATCATTTGTCGGCGGATTCCAGGCTGTCTTTAACGCCAACCTGGTTGCGGCCCAGGAATTATTCAGCATATTCCTGATCATTACACTGATGGTAGCACTGTTGAATTCGTTAAGTGATATCGGTGCTGATGCAAAAATGATTGCACCGATCCAGAAGGTTTTTGTAAACGGGCATATTGCATTTTTCATTTTGTTTGCAGTGACATATGTCATTTCATTGTTCTTCTGGCCGACGCCTGCTGTTCCGCTGATCGCAGCACTGCTTGTCCCGGCTGCAGTACGTGCAGGACTGCCGGCGATGGGATCCGCCGTGACGATTGCGATTGCCGGGCAGGGAATGGCGCTATCGTCCGACTACATCATGCAAGTTGCTCCGATGCTTACCGCTTCGGCTGCCGGGCTCGAAACAGCTCCGGTTGCGGATAAAGCCATGCTCCTATCGCTTGTCACAGGCGGAGTGGCGGTTGTTGTCGCATATGCAATGGTGCGCCAGACAATCACGAAGCCAGACAGTAAAGAATCAAAAATTCAGGTCAAGGCGCTTGAAGCTCTTAGCGGCAAGGGTGCTGTTCCTGCTGAAGTATCGGCAACCTCCGAATCGGCATTATATGAAGACAGGCGCGAAAAATGGGGAAAGATTTTCGCTGTTCTTGTTCCGCTTTCATTGCTGGCCGTTATGATTTACATGTTCTCCACAAAACTGGGCGGTGACAAGATGACCGGTTTTGAAGGAGGAGATGGAGCCGCATTTATCGGCGGTGTCGCCACGATTCTGTTTGTTCTCGCCTCAGTCGCTTTCAGGCGCATGCACGCCCTTGAAAAAATCAGCGACCACATTACCGAAGGCTTCGTTTTTGCATTCAGGGCAATGGGGCCCGTTATTCCGATTGCAGGCTTTTTCTTCCTGGGGAGCTCTGATTTCACGGGTTCGATTTTATCACTGGGAGAAGATGATGCAACACCGGCATTCCTGTTCGACCTGGTCCAATCGGCGCAAAGCTTCATTCCGGAAAGTGCATTGCTGACTGCTTTCGGTATCCTTATCGTCGGCATTATCACAGGGCTTGACGGATCCGGTTTCTCCGGACTGCCGCTTGTTGGCGCGCTCTCGGGTGCGATGTCGAACAATGCGGGGATCGATCCTGACACGCTTGCCGCAATCGGCCAGATGGGCTCTGTTTGGACTGGCGGCGGAACGCTGATTGCCTGGTCTTCACTTGTGGCGATTGCAGGATTGACTGGTGTACCGGTGCTTGAGCTTGCGAGGAAAAACTTCATTCCGGTTATTACAGGACTTATTGCCGCAACGGTCTTTGCCGTCTTTTTCTTCTAACTTTTCACTATATTCACGTTTGAAAAGTTAAAATATTTAAAAAACTTATTTACAAAATGGAATTGATAGGTTACGATTTAATTAACGGTATACCAAAACAGAAATAAGACGTTTAATAGATTTAGACTATATCCGATCCTTGTGGGATTCTAACAAGATGGTCAGCTAGATATAGTTTTTACTTTTAACTAATTTGGTATACAAAATTCAAAATACAAAATGCGGGCAGCGTGTACAGGCCCAAACATTTGAGGAGGAGATTCATTTGGAAAGACTGCTTGGTAAAGATGAGTTTCGTAAAGAGCTGGAAGAGGCGATCAAGGGGAATCACAGCCAGAAGGCACCATTTACGGTAGCCTGGTCAGAAGGAAAACTTGAGCGGAAGCATTTTGCGAAGTGGGCAGAAAACCATTACCACTATGTCGGACCTTTCGCTGACTACCTCGCTTACATTTATCATAACACTCCGGACCTGCCGAAGTATGAGGATGCAAAAGACTTCACGCTGCAAAACATGTATGAAGAAGAAATTGCGGCCGACCGCCATACCGACCTGTTGATCCGTTTTGCGGAAGCATGCGGGACAACCCGTGAACGCGTCCAGGATCCGAACAACATGGCAGCTACAACAAGAGGCCTTCAGAGCTGGTGTTATGCAGTTGCTGCCCGTGAACACTTCGTTGTTGCCACCGCTGCCCTGGTCGTCGGATTGGAATCACAGGTTCCGGATATTTACCGGAAACAGACACCGGCACTCCGTGAGCAATATAATTTCACGGACGAAGAAATCGAATTTTTCGATCTTCACATCGTCTCCGATGAAATTCACGGCGAACGCGGATACAAAATCGTCCTTGAACATGCCGATACTCCAGAACTTCAGCAGCGCTGCCTTGAAATTGTAAGGGTAGGCGCCCAGATGCGCCGCATGTATATGGATGGACTGTGGAGAGAGTACCTGGAAAAAGACCTCGGAGCACTTGTACAGGCATAACCCAATCCACCTTTAATAGAAAAAAGAATGTGGCAGCTTTCCAGGTGGAGGCTGCCACTTCGTTGATAACCGCCCGAAAACTGAATGGAAAGGATGATTAGATTGTTAACAGCAAACGCACAAACATACAAAAATTTAATCGGGGGAGCCTGGACTGAAGCAGGAAACGAGAAAACATTCACCAGCGTCAATCCGGCAGACAGAAATGATATTGTCGGCGTTTTTCAGGCATCCACGGAAGCAGATGTGAAAACAGCGATCGACGCAGCCGAAGCGGCATTTCCATCATGGTCGGCAACCGCCCCGTCTAAGCGGGCCGCCATTTTGAATAAAGCGGCCGCCATTCTTGAAGAGAATGTCGATCAGCTTGCGGAGGAATTGACGCGGGAAGAAGGGAAAATCATCGGTGCCGCCAGAGGGGAAGTGCTGCGGTCAGCCCAGACACTCCGCTTCTATGCAGTTGAAGGACAGACATTCACCGGTGAAACATATCCGAATGATGATCCGCAAATGAAGGTGTCATCCGAACGCGAACCGCTTGGTGTCATCACTGTCATCACCCCATGGAATTTCCCGCTGTCCATTCCGGCCCGGAAAATAGCCCCGGCCTTGATTACAGGCAATACGGTTGTCTTCAAGCCGTCCTCTGAAACTCCGCTGATTGCATACCGTCTCGCGGAAGCTCTCCATGAAGCGGGCATCCCGGAAGGCGTCTTGAATTTTGTGACAGGCAGCTCGCGCGATATCGGGGATATCCTTGTCGAACATCCGGCAGTCAAAGCCGTCACGTTTACGGGTTCGACCGGAGCCGGTGAGCATATTAACAGCAAAGTGTCGTTGACAACGCGCACACAAATGGAACTCGGGGGTAAAAACCCGATCATCGTCATGGATGATGCGGATATCGACCTGGCCGTCAAACTGACAGTGAACGGCGGTTATTCCCTGACCGGGCAGGCTTGCACGGGCACAAGCAGGGTCATCGTCATGAAAAGCGTGAAGGACAAGTATGTAGAGGCCCTGAAGGAAAAAGCGAGTTCCCTGAAAATCGGCAGCGGATTTGAAGACGGTGTCATCATCGGCCCGCTTGCTAACGAAAAGCAACTGAAAAATGTCTTGAACTATATATCCATCGGCATTGAAGAAGGGGCTGAGCTGATTTCCGGCGGTAAGCATCTAACCGAAGGCGATTATGAGAAAGGCTACTACGTGCAGCCAGCAATTTTCACAAATGTAAAGCCGGATATGACGATTGCTCAGGAAGAGATTTTTGGGCCGGTCATCGCCGTCATTGAGGTTGAAAGCTATGAAGAAGCGGTTGCTGTCGCCAATGATGTTGAATACGGCCTGTCCTCATCGATTGTCACCAACAATCTTGCTGTTGCACAGCGGTTTACAAAAGACAGCCAGGCAGGAACAGTCAAGGTGAACAGGACAACAACCGGCAACTTGATCAATGCGCCGTTTGGCGGCATTAAAAAGTCCAGCACATCCACGTTCCGTGAATCAGGACGTACCGGGCTGGAGTTTTTCACCCAGACCAAAACGGTATATATCGGTTACTAACATTCATATTGAACCGAAAGGGGACCATCAGCAGATGAAAAAAGCATTGAAATTGGAACTGGAAGAAGCAAAACAGATGATTGAAGCAGCCAAAAAGAAATCGGAAGAAATCAACGTCCTTGAAACGATTGCGATCGCTGATGAAGGCGGCAATATCATCGCGCTTGAGCGCATGAACGGCGCCCGGATCACCGGCCCGGAAATCGCGATTGCCAAAGCCTATACGGCAGCAGGGCATAAACGCTCGACCCACCTGTTCAACAAGGAGCCGAACGGACCGGTCCTGCCGGGCAATGAAGCATTCGGCATCCAGCATATGATCCCGGGCAAATTCGCAGTCTTCGTCGGCGGCTTCCCGATTGTCGTAAACGGTGAAGTCATCGGCGGAATCGGCGTAAGCGGCGGCAACGGTGAGCAGGATATCGCTGTCGGTACGGCCGGGCTGAAAGCTTTACAGGAGTATTTGCAAAACGACGGCTATGAAGTCGTGACAGACGCGGATATTAAGAAATAATTAGAAACGGAGTACCCGCCTGAAAGGGAACGAACAGGAACGGAGGAGGTCTTCCTGCAGGCAATATCATTTATCGGAATCGGCACCGGCTGCATCAACTTTGCCGGTGCTTTTTCCTTCATTATTAAACAGAAAAGGGGAAGAGGGTGGATAAACAGTGAAGGCTTATATCAACCTGGCAGCCGGTTTTGCCAGAACGGGCGTCACCGGCTATGGCGGAGGTCCTTCCACCATTCCGCTGATCGAATATGAAGCGGTCAAAAAATATGAATGGATGACAGAAGATGAATTTGGCCAAACACTGGCCCTCGCGAACACGCTGCCGGGCCCCATTGCGACAAAAATGGCGGCATATATCGGTTATAAAGTGAAAGGCGGCAGCGGAGCGGCTGTTGCTGTCCTTTCTCATATTCTGCCATCATTGATCGGCATGCTGGGACTGCTCGGATTTTTATACAAGTTCAGAACGTCGCCGATAGTGGCAGGCATGGTGGCGGGGGTCACACCGATCATCGGGATTATGCTCCTTGAGATGGCTTATAAATTTGCGGATAAAGCAAGAAAAGGCTTAGGTTTTCCGGCGGCAGCAGGCCTGTTTGTTTTCTCGCTCATTGTGCTGGAATACTTCAAGCTTCATCCCGGCATCCTCATAGGTGCATTTTTGGCAGCAGCTTTTTTCATTGCAACATATAAAAACAGGCAACGGCAGGCGATTGAAGAAATGGCGGCTGACCGGAAAGAGGGGAGCGTATGATTTACTGGGATATTTTTTTGGCGTTTTTCATTGCCAATCTGCTCGGGTATGGCGGCGGGCCCTCCACCATTCCGCTGGTCCAAAATGAGGTCGTCAACCACTACGGCTGGATGTCGCTGCAGGAATTCGGCGATCTGCTGGCAATTGCCAATGTGCTGCCGGGCCCGATTGCGACAAAAATGGCAGGGTTCATCGGTTACCAGATGGGCGGGATATTAGGGGCCGGGATTGCCCTTGCGGCAACGATTTTGCCTTCGGCGCTGGCCGTCATCCTTCTGTACAAATTCGTGAACGTATTCAAAGAGGCACCGCAGGTTAAGCTGATGACCAAATCGGTCCAGCCGATTATCGCCGTCCTGCTTGGCGTCCTTGCTTATCAATTTTTTCTTACGGCATTTGAAAAAAGCGGGCTTTTCCATCTGGCACTGCTTGCAGCTGGCGGGTTTTTGCTGATGAACAAACTGAAAGTCCATCCCGCGCTTGTCATCATCGGAGGCCTGTTTTATGGCGGCATTTTTTTATCCTGACCTCTTTTAAGAATTCAGGAAAGCCAGAATTCTGGTTGCGGGTGCATCAAGCAGCGGCCCGTTCTCACCGGTCCGCTGCTTGCTTTGTTTCGGAGGTTATTGCCCTATTCAAAACAAATATGGTGGGTATTATCACCACTTTTCTGATAAAATGTAAGAAAACACAGACATCGAAAAACAAGCATCCGACAGCTTAGGTGTTCACGGGCAATATATATAAAGAAGGTGTTAGTCATGAAATGGGCTGAAGACGAATTGCTATCAATCAGGGAGCGGGCCTACATCTATCTGAAAAACCTGATCCTTGAAGGGGAATACCAACCGGGGGACAGACTGATTGAAAGGGAACTCGCCGACAAACTGAAAATCAGCCGGACGCCGATCCGCGAAGCGTTATTCCGGCTTGAATCACAGGGATTTGTCAAAACAGTCCCGAGAAAAGGGGTCATTGTCTCCAATATTTCCGAACAGGAAGTGATTGAAGTGTTCACCATCCTGTCTTCGCTGGAGGTATTGGCTGCAAAGCTCGCCGCCCAGCGGATGGATGAAGAGACCCGGAAGGAATTCGACCGGCAGATTGCCGAGCTTGAAAAACTCGAACAGCAAGATGAGGATGACTTCGAGCTTGAACATATCGAGATGAACCTGCTTCTTTATAAAGCTGCCAAGAGCCCGAAACTGTTTGAAATCTTGTCCGGCTTGACGGACTATATCCAGATGTCCGCCAACATGGGATACGAAACAGAGGGCCGTAAACGGGAGTCATTGAAAGAACATATCCAAATCATGAAATCACTCCGGAATAAAGAAGCTGAGCTGGCCGAATATATGACGAAGATCCACATCGAAAATTCGAAGAAGGCTTATATCAGTTACGTGAACAAACGGAAGGGCGCCGAGGTGATTGAAGCCGAATAATTGGCATAGAAAGTATTTATTTAGAGAAAAACTTAATTAGCAGAACGAAAGCTCAGAGGGAATTGATGCCTCTGAGCTTTTTTGCCTTATAGGTCTATATTCATCTCATTCTTCTGAATAAAGGCACTGAATAATGGTTCAGTGCTTTTATTGCCGTACTTTCTCGCCATTATGAGGTTGGGGCATAACTAAATAAGTCATGCTTAGAGACGAACAATATCTATTCAACGTAATACTGTTTACTAACAATCAGTTAAGCTGAAAAAACAAGTTCGTTCCATTGCGCTGCAGACACTCGCTTT
>JAENYN010000015.1 GCA_016841765.1 Guptibacillus hwajinpoensis | reverse complement strand
GCAAAGAAGACACTGTGAGTGCGACCGGAGGGAAGCAGGAACAGATGTCGCACTTATGCCTGTGGTGAAAGCGAGCCCCTGCAGCGAAAATCAACTTCACATTTCTAAAGTGCAATTTTTCAACAAGCTTTTTACAGGATTATTCCGTTAAAGCGTGCTCATAAGGAATAGCAAAGGGATCATCCAGATTGGGTGATCCCTGTTTTTTATACAAACCTCCTTGAAGAATATCCCCGTAAGAAACAAATCATTGAAATTGTGAAGCAACCGTTTGCTGGTATTTAACATGCTCCATCTACAAAGAAGCAAAAGGAAAGAAACTTGATAGCAAGCCTGTGGATAAGTTAAACTAAGCATATTGTCCACTTATTTCAAATCAGAAGCAGTTATCCACTGTGGATAAGGTTGTCCCGCTATTTTTATGGGAATATTAGTAGGAGACATTTGTTTTACTGGAAAGCTGTGGTATTCTTAGTTGTTGGTGATGAAGTGACTGATGCGAAGAATGCAAACAGCCTTTTTCAATGTGAAAGTAATAGAAGGACCAGGCAAGGGTGCCATTATGATCAATAATTTTCAGTTCAACCAATAGATCGACTTTACGAAAAAAGCGAGGTGAAAAAGGGTGGAACAGGATACAATTGCGGCAATATCAACCGCACTTGGTGAAGGGGCGATTGCAATCGTCCGTATAAGCGGCACCGATGCTGTCAAAATCGCCAATACTATTTTTACGGGGAAAGATCTGGAAAATGTGCCGACACATACAATTCATTACGGGCACATCAAAGACCCGAATACCGATGAAGTAATAGAAGAGGTTATGGTTTCTTTAATGAGGGCGCCGAAGACATTCACACGGGAGGATATTGTCGAAATCAACTGCCATGGCGGACTTGTATCCGTTAACCGTCTGCTGCAGCTTGTGTTGAAGGAAGGTGCGCGGCTGGCGGAACCGGGAGAATTTACGAAACGTGCCTTCTTAAATGGCCGGATCGACCTATCCCAGGCTGAAGCAGTCATGGATCTGATCAGGGCTAAAACTGACCGGGCCATGAATGTGGCCATTGGCCAGATGGAAGGAAAGCTTTCGAAACTTGTCCAGGAATTGCGCCAGCAGTTGCTCGAAACCCTCGCTCACGTGGAAGTCAACATTGATTACCCAGAATACGACGATGTGGAAGAAATGACGCACACTATTTTTATCGAAAAAGCCCGGAATGTCGAACGTGAGATTGATAAGCTGCTGCGGACGGCAGAACAGGGGAAAATTTTACGTGAAGGGTTATCGACTGTCATCATCGGCCGGCCGAATGTGGGAAAATCCTCACTCCTAAACAGTCTTGTTCATGAAAAGAAAGCGATCGTAACGGATGTACCCGGAACAACGCGGGATGTGATCGAAGAGTATGTGAACGTCAGGGGGGTTCCGTTGCGGCTCGTTGATACGGCGGGAATCCGCGAAACAGAGGACATTGTCGAACGGATTGGTGTTGAACGGTCACGGCAAGTATTGAAAGAAGCTGATTTGATATTGCTCGTTTTGAATTATGGAGAGGAATTGGCCGAAGAAGACGAAAAACTGTTTAAGGCTGTTGAAGGAATGGATGTCATTGTCATCGTCAATAAGACAGATCTTCTGAATAAGCTCGATATGGAGCGGGTGAAGAAAATCAGTGACAATCATCCGATCGTGACAACGTCTCTTATTGAAGAGAAGGGCGTTGATCAGCTGGAAGAGGCGATAGCCGATCTTTTCTTCAAAGGCAAGCTTGAATCCCAGGATATAACGTATGTATCGAACTCAAGGCATATCGCGCTCCTGCAACAGGCCAAACAGGCTGTACAAGATGCTGTGGAGGGGATAGAGAATGGCATCCCGGTCGACATGGCACAGATCGACTTGACCAGGGCGTGGGAACTGCTTGGTGAGATTGTCGGTGATACAGTTCATGAAAGCTTGATAAACCAGCTTTTCTCTCAGTTCTGTCTCGGAAAATAAAATATGAACAATTTGACCATCAAAGAGGAGGCAAAATGAATGGAACATCATGACAACAAGTATGATGTCATCGTTGTCGGCGGCGGTCATGCAGGGGTTGAAGCTGCTCTTGCAGCTGCAAAAATCGGAGCAAATACGCTGATGCTGACCTTGAATCTCGATATGATTGCCTTTATGCCGTGCAATCCGTCAATCGGCGGACCGGCAAAAGGGATTGTCGTCAGGGAAATCGATGCACTTGGCGGCGAAATGGGAAAAACTATCGACAAAACCCATATACAGATGCGCCTGCTCAATACAGGCAAAGGTCCTGCGGTCCGGGCGCTCCGCGCCCAGGCTGATAAATTCCTGTATCAGCAGGAAATGAAAAAAACAATAGAACAGCAGGAAAACCTGACCCTTATCCAGGCAATGGTGGACCGCCTCATTGTGGAAGATGAGACATGCAAAGGGGTCATCACACAGTCCGGCGCCAGGTACTATGCAGACTCCGTCGTCATCACAACCGGCACCTTCATGCGTGGAAAAGTGATACTCGGCGAGTTGTCTTATGAATCCGGCCCGAATAATCAGCGCCCGTCCATCAAGCTTTCAGAACACCTTGAAGAACTTGGTTTCAAACTGGTCCGGTTCAAAACAGGTACTCCGCCGCGCGTCAATGCCAGGACGATCGATTACAGCAAAACGGAAATTCAGCCGGGTGACGAAAAACCGCGGTCTTTTTCCTATGAAACGACAAAATTCATCACAGACCAAATTCCATGCTGGCTTACGTATACAAGTGAGCGCACGCACCAGCTAATCGACGAAAACTTACAGCGTTCTCCGATGTATTCCGGTATGATTAAAGGGACCGGCCCGCGGTACTGTCCATCCATTGAAGATAAAGTCGTCAGGTTCCATGACAAGCCGCGCCATCAAATTTTCCTTGAGCCGGAAGGGCGCAATACCGAAGAGGTGTATGTCCAGGGGCTTTCCACAAGCATGCCGGAAGACGTCCAGCTGAAAATGCTCGCTTCCATTCCGGGATTGGAAAAAGCCCAGCTCATGCGGGCAGGATATGCAATTGAGTATGATGCGGTTGTTCCGACGCAGCTATGGCCGACCCTTGAAACGAAACGGATCAGCGGCTTATACACCGCCGGCCAGATCAATGGCACATCAGGCTACGAAGAAGCCGCCGGCCAGGGAATCATGGCTGGAATCAATGCTGCCCATAAAGCGCTTGGCCGGGAACCGGTCATTCTGGACCGCTCCCAGGCATATATCGGTGTGCTGATTGATGACCTTGTCACCAAAGGAACAAATGAACCGTACCGCCTGCTGACATCCCGTGCTGAATACCGGCTGCTGCTTCGCCATGATAATGCTGATATGCGTCTTACCGAAATTGGCCATCGGATCGGCATGATTTCTGACGAACGGCATGAAGCATTCAAAACAAAAGTAGAAGCGGTTGAAAAAGAAAAGAAACGGCTCACCAACTATATTGTAAAACCGACTGACGAAATTCAGGCACTCATTACAGACATCGGAGGCAGCCCAATGAAAGATGCAGTAAGAGCATCCGATTTACTGAAAAGACCGGAAATGTCATATGAGCATATACACAAAATTACGCCGGCACCGGAAGGTCTCCCGGAAGAGGTTACCGAACAGGTCGAAATTCAAATCAAATATTCCGGATATATCGAGAAGTCCTTGCAGCAGGTTGACCGCATGAAAAAGATGGATAACAAAAAAATCCCCGAAAACATTGATTATGATGCCATTTCTGGGATTGCATCAGAAGCACGGCAAAAGCTGAAAGAAGTACGTCCGCTTTCAGTCGGCCAGGCTTCCCGCATTTCAGGCGTGAACCCTGCCGACATTTCGATTTTGCTTGTCTATATCGAACAGGGCCGAATTGCAAAAGTGTGAGGCTAATTATCGATTTACTGTCGTCTTGCTCGTTGGCCACCGCAGCCGAGCGTAAAGCAAGACAGCAAGACACTTTCTTTATAGAGAAAGGATTGAGCCATGAATACCGAACAATTCTTCCAAAAGCTTGAGGAGAAGGGGATTTCCCTTTCTCCCCGGCAGATGGAACAGTTTGAAACCTATTACAGCACCCTGGTTGAGTGGAATGAAAAAATGAATTTGACTGCGATCACAGATAAAGAAGGCGTTTATTTAAAGCATTTTTTCGATTCGATCACCGCTGCATTTTATCTGGATTTATCACAACCGGTGTCAATTTGTGACGTTGGGGCTGGAGCGGGATTTCCCAGTATTCCCCTGAAAATATGCTTTCCTCATCTGAAAGTGACAATTGTTGATTCCTTGAATAAACGGATTCAATTTTTGAACCAGCTTGCAGCCAAACTGGAATTGGAAGATGTGGCTTTTTATCATGATCGGGCAGAAACGTTTGCAAAACGGACTGAAATGAGAGAAACTTTTGATATTGTCACAGCAAGAGCGGTTGCAAGAATGTCTGTTTTAAGCGAACTGTGTTTGCCGCTGGTGAAAAAAGGCGGACTTTTTGCTGCAATGAAAGGCGCCAGCCTTCCTGAGGAAATGGAAGCGGCAAAAATGGCCATCGGAGTGCTTGGTGGCGAAACAAGAGAAGTCTATCACTTCCAGCTTCCTGAAGAAGAGAGCGAACGGTATATTGTCCTGATAGATAAAAAACGCAAAACCCCAAAAAAATATCCTCGGAAGCCGGGAACGCCCAATAAGAGTCCGATCGAGTAACTGTTTCACGTGAAACATTTCCGTGCCCGGCAGGAAAAACCAGAACCGTTACCGAAATATACTGAGGAGTTACATAAAGGTGGTGTATGGGCATGAAACATCCTTTATCCAAGTTTTTTGGATTGGGGGAAAAGCAGCAGGATATTGAGGAAAAGAGAGAAAGCCATGAAGAAGTGCAGCAATTAGATGTACAGGCTATCATTCCCAATCGCTTTCAGCCCCGGACAGTATTTATAGATGAAAAAATTGATGAACTTTCGCAGACCATCAAGACACACGGCGTTATCCAGCCGATTGTCGTCAGGGAGTTTGAGGAAGGGCAATATGAGATTATAGCAGGTGAACGGCGCTGGCGCGCAGTCACCCGATTAGGGTGGGACACAATCCCTGCCATCATAAAAAACATGGATGATACCGAAACGGCTTCCGTCGCCTTGATCGAAAACCTGCAGCGTGAAGAGTTATCTGCGATTGAAGAAGCGGCCGCATATGCAAAGTTGCTTGAACTGCACGGACTTACCCAGGAGGCCCTGGCACAGCGCCTAGGAAAAGGACAATCAACAATAGCCAACAAATTAAGGCTGCTGAAGTTGCCGGTGGAAATCCAGGATGCCTTGAAAACAAAAAAGATTTCAGAACGGCATGCACGCGCATTAATTATGTTGAAAGATCCTGAAAAGCAAGTCAAGATGCTTCAGGAAGTCGTCGACCGGAATCTGAATGTGAAACAAACGGAAGAAAGGGTCATCAAACTGCTCCAGGGCCCTGCTAAAAAGCCGAAGCCAAAACGAAAAGCATATAGCAAAGATATGAGAATCGCCCTGAATACAATTCGCCAGTCGCTTGATATGGTGAACGACAGTGGATTGAACGTGGATTCACAGGAAGAAGAATTTGACGATTACTACCAGGTGACCATCAAAATACCGAAAAAATAAACGAGATTGCACATGAAACCTATTCTTACTTGGAATAGGTTTTTTGCTGGGGCAAAAAAAATATAAATCCGCTCTCCTTCATTTTGTCCGTTCCAACCTATCTAATTCTTGCCGGAAGTGAGCGGCAACGGAAATAGATTAACGATGTGAATGAATGTGTTCCCTTCAAAACTGTTAAAGCGTACCATTTTTTCATTCCTTTCCATCTTTTTTGTTGGATAGTTGATCACATTCAACAAGATTCATAAAAAAAAGTGAAAGCAAAGCAAATTTTTAACCATTTCATGATAAAATAATGCAAGAGAATGTGGAGTGGACTGGCTTTTGGCTGATTGGCCAGATTGGTCGCCAATCTTGGAATAGGCAGTTGTAAGATTTTCTGGTTGGATAGGTTTACTAAACAAGCTATTTATAAATTTTTGCTATGTGGAAGGCGACAGTTGCCTTTCATGTAATCAAGTTTTCTTTTGATAGAGATAGAGATTAATGATAAGAAGCAAGTTGTGTTGCAAGGTGTCTAGCTCCAGGCGCCAGCGGCTGTGCCATAACCATTGGACATAAGCAGGAAGGAAAGCGCTCCTTCTCCGGATTCAATAGGTTTTTGCATACACCGCTAAGCGGGCGCCTTGCGTTTTTCTTATGAAGGATGGGGTAGGTGACACCATGGGGAAAATTATTGCAGTAGCGAATCAAAAAGGCGGCGTGGGGAAAACGACAACATCAGTGAATCTCAGCGCCTGTCTTGCTTATTTAGGAAGCAGAGTATTACTTGTTGACATTGATCCGCAGGGGAATGCGACAAGCGGTGTTGGTATCGATAAAGCTGATGTGGATGAATGCGTTTACGATGTCCTTGTCGATGATGTGGATGCTGCCAGTGTAATCAAGACAACCATTGTCGAGAAGCTTGATGTGATTCCATCAACAATCCAGCTGGCCGGGGCGGAAATAGAACTTGTATCCACCATTTCCCGCGAAGTACGGCTGAAGCGTGCGCTGGAACAGGTGGCGGATAAGTATGATTTTGTTGTTATAGATTGCCCGCCGTCTCTCGGCCTGCTCACAATCAATGCCCTTACGGCTTCAGATTCGGTTATCATTCCTGTCCAGTGTGAATATTACGCGCTTGAAGGATTAAGCCAGTTGCTAAATACCGTCCGTCTTGTACAGAAGCATTTGAATAAGGATTTGATGATTGAAGGCGTGCTTCTGACAATGCTGGATGCGCGAACAAACCTGGGCTTGCAGGTGATAGAGGAAGTGAAAAAATACTTCCAGGATAAAGTTTACAGGACCATTATTCCGCGGAATGTCCGTCTTGGTGAAGCACCGAGTCATGGGAAGCCCATTATTCTATATGATCCAAAATCCCGCGGAGCAGAAGTCTACTTAGATTTTGCAAAGGAAGTGATTGCAGGTGGCTAGAGGTTTAGGGAAAGGTCTTGGTGCTTTTTTTAATGATCTGGAAAATTCCGATGAGCAGAAAGTGACAGAAGCCGGCATTCATGAATTGCGGCCCAATCCTTATCAGCCGCGGAAGACATTTGAAAAAGAATCGATTGATGAATTGAAGGAATCCATCAAAGAACATGGCATCCTGCAGCCGCTTATTGTCAGGAAAAGCATAAAAGGGTATGAAATCGTTGTAGGAGAAAGACGTTTTAGGGCAGCAAAAGAAGCAGGGTTGCAGGCGGTTCCAGTTGTAGTACGGGAACTGTCTGAACAGCAAATGATGGAACTTGCCTTGCTTGAAAACTTGCAGCGTGAAGATCTGACACCGATTGAAGAAGCGGAAGCATATCAGATGCTGATGGAAAAACTGAAGATCACGCAGGAACAACTGGCAAAAAGACTCGGCAAAAGCCGTCCGCATATCGCCAATCATATCCGCCTGCTGGCATTGCCGGAGCCCTTCCGGAAAATGATTGCCGTTGGTGAACTGTCAATGGGCCATGGACGAACACTGCTGGGGTTAAAAAATAAAGACCATCTGCTCCCGTTGGCCGAAAAAGTGATAAAAGAAAATTTGAACGTCCGCCAACTTGAACAGCTCGTAACCAATTTGAACAAAAATGTTTCACGTGAAACAAAAAAGAATCCTGATTCGAAAAAAGATGTTTTCATTAAAGAAAGAGAAACGTTTTTACGGGATCGCTTCGGTACAGCTGTCAGTATCAAAAAAGGCAAGAAAAAAGGAAAAATTGAAATCGAGTTTTATTCAGAAGATGATCTGGAGCGAATTCTGGAAATGCTGAATGACTCTAATGACCAATAAACCATCCCTTCGGTGGTTTATTTTTTCTTTTCCGCAGGAAAGTGTTTAGTGGCAAGACTCCTGCCTTCGCCTGCCGGCTCGCCAATCAGCGAGTTTTCTTTACCATATAAAAAAGTATAAATTGTCAGCAGGAAGTATTTCGACGCAGCAGACAATTTTAAGAATATAGATAAGGGCAACTACGCCTCTGTCTTCGCCTGTCGGCTCGCCAATCAGCGAGTTTTCTTTATAATTTTTCACTGTTCCCTTATAATGAATAAATATTAATCTATTATAATGATTTTTACATAGTAAGACTGGAACCGGATGTAGTCAGGGGGAACAGCGCGATTGTCTTCCTGTCGTTCGGGGTTCCTTTGAATTTTTCTACAGAAAGGAAGAGAGTCATGATCTATTTCGATCACGCAGCGTCCTCTTTTCCAAAGCCGGAACCGGTTGTGAAAGCAGTGGAAGAAGCATTGCTCCATTATGCGGCCAATCCTGGAAGAGGATCTCACCAGCTGGCTGCCCGGGCGAGTGAGAAAATTTATAAAGCCAGGGCTGCTATTGCTTCTTTCTTCGGGCTGCCTGACCCGAAAAGAGTATTGTTTTTTCAAAATGCAACCGGCGCATTGAATCAGGCGTTAAAGGGCTTCCCTTTCCAACAAGGGGACCATGTGCTGTCGACGTCTTTTGAACATAACTCTGTCCGCCGTCCGCTGGAGTTTTTAAAAAAGCAAAGCGGCATTGACGTCACGTTTTTACAGATCTCAACTGAAGGTGTTTTTGAACAGGACAAGTGGGAACAGGCTCTTCGCCCTGATACGAAACTGATAACGGTCACCCATGCGTCAAACCTGACGGGAACGGTCCTTCCACTCGATGAGATTAGTGAATTTGCAAGGAGCCATGGAGTGAAACTGTTGGTGGATGCCTCCCAAACAGCTGGAATTCTCCCGCTGCATATGGAAAAGATGGGCATTGATATGCTCGCTTTTCCAGGGCATAAAGGCCTTCTTGGCCCGCAGGGGACAGGTGCCCTGCTTGTCAAAAAAGGAATCGATTTACAGCCCCTTTTCCATGGCGGGACGGGCAGTTTCTCGGAAAGTATCGACCAGCCTGAGCAATGGCCGGAACGGTTCGAAAGCGGAACACTCAACACGCCGGGGATTCTCGGTCTCGCTGCCGGGATTGATGTGATTAAAGAACGCGGATTGGAACTAATAGCGAATCATGAACAGCAATTGGCCGAACTGTTCATTGATAAAATCAAGGGTATTCCAGGTGTTGCGGTTTACGGGAAGACGACACCTGGCGGCCGCCTGGGTGTGATTGCATTTTCAATCGAAGGAGCAGATTGCCACGAAGTGGCTATGATCCTTGATATGCACTATGAAATGGCGGTACGGGCCGGCCTTCATTGCACACCGCTTGCCCATGAAGCCCTTGGAACAATTGCAAGCGGCACGGTAAGGGTCAGCTTTGGCTATACAAACACAGAAAAAGAAGTAGAACAGCTGGTCAGTGCGATTACAGAAATTGCCGCCGGTTATAACGGGTAGGAGAAGAAAACATGGTACTTTTAGGAACATTAGTGAACGGTGCCACGATTATTGCTGGCACGTTAATAGGCTTGCTGCTGACCAAAATTCCAGAAAAAATACGCACGACTGTCATGCAGGGGATTGCGCTTGCCGTCATGATTCTCGGTGTTCAAATGGCAATCCGGAGTGAAGAGTTTTTGATTGTCATCCTCAGTATCGTTCTCGGGGGTGTTCTTGGAGAAGTCTGGGATTTTGACGGGAAGTTGAATGCGGCGGGAAACTGGCTTGAACAAAAGCTGGGAGCTAGTGAACAGGGGAGTGTCGCCAAAGCGTTTGTGACTGCAACACTGATTTTTGTCATCGGTGCTCTTGCTGTCCTGGGTGCGCTTGACAGTGGATTGCGCGGCGATCATAGCATTTTATACACAAAAGCCCTTATTGATGGATTTACAAGCTTGCTTCTGACGACGACTTTCGGAATCGGGGTGTTGTTTTCGGCTGTTCCTGTCGTGGTGTATGAGGGCGCCATTGCGTTATTCGCAGTACAGATTGAACGATGGGTCCCGGAAGCCCTGATGGATTCCTTTATAACGGAAATGACCAGTGTAGGCGGCATTATGATCTTTGCCATCGGTTTGAATCTATTGAATCTGACGTCGATTCGGGTCGCCAATTTTTTACCGGGCATTCTTGTCACGGGCGTTTTCGTGACAGGTCTCTATTACTGGGACACAATCACTGCCGCCCTTCCTTTTCTTTCTTAACGGTGAAGCCGGATCCAAGCCGCTTCCCTTGATTGGGGGTGGTTACGTGGTGGAGGCGTACTCAGGTTTCAAATAACCATATATACAGTTAGGCTCAAAAAAAGCCAGGCATCCTTTTTTATCAGGGTGCCTGGCTTTTATTCAGATATAAAGGCAGAAAAGGAGGAATCACTTTACACTGCGGGCGGCCATTCTGCTTTTCAGCTGGAGCCTTTCCAGCTCTTTTTTCTTCTGGATGATCTGGTCCGCTTCATAAAGGCTGTCTGAAATGCTGTGGGCCATTTTCATGACAAGGCTCAATCTTGTGTTTTGCAGGACAAAAAATTCCATGAATCCGCTCACATTCACAATTCCGGTAAGGTGGATATCCCCTACATCAGGCAGTTCTTTGTTAACGCCTGCTCCAGGTTTCACAGGGCCTTCGCCCAGTGTAATGACCCCGACACTCTTTAATCTTCCGAGGCAGGCATCAATCCCGATTATATAAGGCATGACCAATTCTTTTTTTATTTGAGCAAGCTTTTCATCAAGGTTGACGGCATGCACCGGATCATCAAGTGTTCCGTATACATGAAAATTTTCCGGCCCTTTTTCCTTCAAGAAAGTGCCGATTAACGGTCCGAGCGAATCCCCGGTGGAGCGGTCGGTTCCGATGTTGACAATGGCAATCGGGCGCGGGGATTTTGAGGGCACCATCTCGGCAATTTTGGCGGATAAAATTTTTACGGCATCCTCTTCATCATGGTGGACCCGGTAATAATTCTCTTTTTTATTAAAAAGTTTAGGTTTGAGCGGCTTAAGATTCATAGGATTGCCTCCTCGGTAATAGTAGTAACAGTATACGGAAGAAATCGTAAATCTATACATAATTAAAAGGAGCGAGCCGATATGCTGAGAGCGGGATTGAAATGGATGTTTTTGATAATGGGTACAATGATAGGCGCCGGATATGCCTCAGGCCGTGAAATATGGCAATTTTTCGGCCATGAAAGCGGACTGGCTATCATTCTGTTTACGTTATTTTTCACGGTGAGCTGCTTCGTCATCATGCGCATCAGCTTAGAAAAGCAATCCCATCATTATCTTCCTGTTCTTGAACATTTGATCGGCAAGCGGCTTACTGGTTTATATGATATCATGATTATTTTATATTTGTTCACGACAACTGTCGTGATGCTGGCAGGGAGCGGTGCGACGCTGCAGACATTCAGTTTCCCTTACTGGACAGGCGTCCTCGTCCTTTGCCTTCTTCTCGTATTCCTGTTCATTTGGGAAATAAAAGGGATTCTGAATATGAACAGTGTCATCTTGCCGTTCCTCATTTTCGGGCTTGTCGGCGTTTTGGTTTCTTTCATTTTTTTTAACGGGGAACCATGGCAATTCGATTGGCACCACCAGGGGAATTGGCCATCCTCCTTCACGTTCACGGCCTTGAATATTCTGCCGCTGATTGCGGTGCTGTCGGCTATCGGCAGGGAAATGAAACATACCGGGGAAGCATATATTGCCAGCATCGGCAGCGGGCTTCTGCTCGGGTCCGTTTCGTATCTATACAATCAATCGCTATTGCAGATCCAGGATATCATGTTTTATGAGATTCCCTTGTTTGCCGTTTTGGAACGGTATCCGTATTTCATGGTCATCATCATGTCGATTCTTTTATGGCTGGCCATCTATACGACTGCCGCATCAGGTCTTTTAGGATTAATTTCCCGTTTTCAAAACGGCGTAAACTTGCCAACCTGGCTGCTTGCCAGCATTGTGTTAGTACTCATGGTCCCGTTGACATGGTTTGGGTTCGGTACCCTCGTTGCTGTTCTTTATCCTCTCTACGGAATTTTAAACTTGTATGTTATGGCAGCCATTTTGCTCTATCCAATACTTAACCACTACAAAACTTAACCATATCCTGCTAAAATAGGTTCTACTTGAATACAGGTTTTCCCGGATAAGGGATGTAAGAATAAAAAGACCGGAATCGAAGGAAGCCATATGGCAGAGCATTCATCAGGAACGGAGGGGATGAAAATGGACAAGAAGTTTGAGCTCAATGATGTCGTGGAGATGAAAAAGCCCCACCCATGCGGGGAAAACCGCTGGAAGATCATCCGTATGGGCATGGATATCCGCATCAAATGCCTCGGCTGTGAGCACAGTGTCATGATGCCGCGCCGTGAATTCAGCCGTAAGTTCAAAAAAGTACTCGAACACCATGAGTCATAGATTAGTAAGACCGAGCAGAGAGGAGAGCACAGCTGTTGGAAAAGAAAACGTCCTCCTGTCCATTGAACTGCTGGGATAACTGCGGGCTCACAGTTACAGTTGGCTGGGGAAAAGTCATAAATGTGGAAGGCGACCAGGACCATCCGGTTACAAAAGGAAAGATTTGCGGCCGCGGCAGAATGCTGGCAGAGAGGGCCAATTCAGATAAGCGGATTCTTTATCCACTGAAAAAAACAGGCGGAACATTTACCAGGATCAGCTGGGGCCAGGCGCTGGATGAAATTGCATCACGCCTTTCTGCGATAAAAAAGGAATACGGAACCACAGCCGTCCTGCATAGCCATGATTACGCCAATAACGGCCTGTTGAAGAACCTTGACTACCGTTTCTTTAATGGATTCGGCGGAGTGACAGAATTGGAAGGAAGCCTTTGCTGGGGAGCAGGAATTGAAGCCCAGAAACGGGACTTCGGAAATGCATACAGCCATTCTCCGGAAGATCTGTTTAACAGTAAGACAGCCGTCATCTGGGGAAGGAACCCGGCAAGAACAAATCTGCATCTGCTTATGAACTTAAAGAAAGCCAAAAAACAGGGGGTCCGGGTCATTGTCATCGATCCGCTCAAAAATGAAACAGCCTCGGCTATTGCCGACCGCTACATTTCAGTTAAACCGGGAATGGACGGCGTGCTTGCCCTTGGCATTTTAAAAGAAATGCTGCGTCTCGGCCTGGAAGACCGGTCCTTTATTCAAGATTATTCGACCGGATTTGAAAGCATTGAACGTCTGTTAGCGGATACCAGACTTTCGGAGCTTGCGGCAGCAGCGGAAGTGGAAGAAGCGGTTTTCACCGAGCTTGCCAGAGTGTATGCGGACCGTCCTGTTGCCACTTATTTGGGGCTTGGCATGCAGCGGTATACGAACGGCGGCAACACAATCAGGACAATCGATGCCCTGGCAGCTGCAAGCGGAAATGTCGGCATTGCAGGCGGGGGCGCCAATTTCGGCGGCCTTGGTGTCGGTGAAAGTTTCGATCTCTTTTCCCTGACCCGTGCCGATTTGAAAAAGGAAAGGCGTGTCTTTTCACGAATCAGCCAGGCTGAACAGATATTGGAAGCTGCCGAACCGCCTGTCAAGATGGCGGTGGTGTCAAGGAGCAATCCGCTTGCCCAGCTCCCAGACACGAACCTCTCGGAAACTGCTTTCAGTCAGATTGAAACCGTGGTGGTCATGGATAAATATATGACGGACTCGGCAGAACTGGCGGATTACGTCCTCCCGGTTGCCGGCGTGTTTGAAGAAGAGGACATTTATTATGCGTCCATGTACCATTCTTTTGCCAACTACGGGCCGAAGCTGGCCGAACCTCCCGGTGAAGCGAAATCCGACCTGTGGATCTGGACTGAGCTGGCCAACAGGCTTGGTTTTGGGGATTTGTTTTCTTACTCCATCGATGAATTTTTGGAAATGGGACTCGGCAAGCTTGCAGAAAACGGAATCACGCTGGAGGCATTCAAAACAAATAAGCGGCTCAAGCTTCCTGTCGATAATATCCCTTGGAAGGATCACAAGTTTAAAACACCTTCAGGAAAATACGAGTTTGCCAGTTTACGAGGCTCAAATAAAGAAATCAAAGTGGATTATCCATTTGAATCGGAGCAAAACCAGCCGGAGCTTGCGCGCCGTTATCCTTATTCATTGCTGACGATCCATCCGCTCAGATCCAATCATTCGCAGCACTATCCGCTGATTGAAGGGATCCAGCGCGTGAAAGTGGAAGTATCGGAAGACATTGCAGAGGAGCGCCGCTTGCAGCCGGGCGAACAGGTCCGGGTGTATAACAGCCGCGGCAGCATCAGCGGCACAGTTGCCGTTTTGAAGGGCGGACATCGCCGTACAATCAATATCGATGAAGGGCAGTGGAAAAAATTTGGCGGCAGTGTCAATGCCCTGACTTCATCAAGATTATCCGACAATGGAATGGGCAGCACGTTTTACGATTGCCTTGTTCAGATTGAAAAATGGGCAGAGAATGACTTTTTTGAAAATCGGCAACACATTCCGTTCCGATATCGTGAGGATAAATGAAAAAAATTGATAAAATTAAATAGGTGAATTAACACAGACAAGCGCCTGGTTTTTTATTCCAGGCGCTTGTCTTTTCAGGTTTAGGAATGAGCAACGAAAGGAATTACCGTTAACACCTTTTCAAACAGAATTTTTATAAGGAGCCTGGTGAGGATTGTCTGGTCCTTGTCACAGGGCCGCCGATTCCTTGGAGCGTAATCAAAAATTCTTTCACTATATATTTTTAGGAGGCACACGACGATGAAATTTGTGGGTGTAGGCTTGGTGATGCTGGCAGCAATATTTTGGGGCATTAGCGGGGGAATTGCTGAAATTTTAATGAACAAGGGATGGGATCCTCTTGTGATTTCACTTTACCGTGGGGCTGTTGGATTTATATTTTTTTTCACGTGGTTTCTCGCTCGCTTGAAAGAACATTGGAGTTCCTCTCCTCGTTTATATATGTGGTCCTTACTAGCGGGGATTGGAGTTGCTGGGAATTTCACTTTTTATTTTCTAAGCATCCAGGCCGCAAGCATCGCTGTTGCTGCCACTTTAATGTACACCGCACCAGTTTTCGTCTTGTTAATCTCTTTTTTATTAAAGTTAGAACGTTCGACCTGGTTTAAATGGGGATCCATTGCCGGGGTATTGATAGGAGTCATTCTGCTTACAGGTGCTTACAACATCGAACAAGTTTCAGTGAGTTTTATAGGGGGGGCAGCAGGGCTTGCTGCCGGCCTTTCCTATGCTTTGTTCATATTCGGGTTTAAAAGAGCCTCTTCTGTCGGTAAACCGCAGACCACCTTGACCATTGCCTTTTTTTCATTTTGCCTCATCCTGCTCTTTTTTGCGGACAGGGGGGAAGCAGCGCGGGTTGTGACATCAAGCGATATAGGATGGTTTATTCTGCTGGGGATCCTGGGGGCCGGCGTTTCATTTATATTGTATGTGATCGGCATTCACAGGACAGCCCCGGCAACTGCTTCGATGGTCGCTATGATCGAGCCGGTGACAGCTTCCTTATTTGGCATCATGATTTTGGGAGATAAATTGACTCTCATTCAATTTCTTGGAATGGGAATCATCCTGGTTACAATCACTGTCCTTAGTGTGAAGCAGGCTAAGTAAGAAACGAAGAAAAGAAAGCCGGAGCTAAGTGCTGCTTACTTTTAAATGTGTCCTTACAGACAAGCTCTGGAAGCTTAAACGAACGCTTTATGTTTTTGCTACTTTCTCAACCTGCCTCCCCCCTTCTGAATGCTTGTATTTTTTCACGGTTGTCTCTATAATTGTGAAAGACTGTCATGTTTCGGAAATTAAGAGGAGTGAAAGAAATGGCATTGACTGCTGGTATTGTCGGACTTCCGAATGTCGGAAAATCGACGCTGTTCAACGCGATAACCCAGGCGGGTGCTGAATCTGCCAACTATCCGTTTTGTACAATTGACCCGAACGTAGGAATTGTGGAAGTACCTGATGAACGGCTGCAAAAGCTTACTGAAATGGTAAAACCGAAAAAGACGGTACCGACCGCCTTTGAGTTTACAGATATAGCAGGCATTGTGAAAGGCGCAAGTAAAGGTGAAGGGCTCGGGAACCAATTTTTATCCCATATCCGCCAGGTGGATGCCATCTGCCAGGTTGTCCGCGCTTTCCGTGACGATAATATTACCCATGTATCCGGCAAGGTCGATCCGATTTCGGATATCGAGACAATCAACCTTGAGTTGATCCTTGCCGATATGGAAACGGTCGATAAGCGTATCGGCAAAGTTGAGAAAATGGCAAAGCAAAAAGACAAAGATGCGATGTTCGAATATGAAATCCTCAAAAAGCTGAAGGATGCATTCGAAGAGGAAAAAACCGCCCGTACGGTTTCTTTTACGGATGAGCAACTGAAGCTTGTCAAACAGCTGCATCTCTTGACAATCAAGCCGATGCTTTATGTGGCGAATGTCGGTGAAGAGGACGTCGCTGATCCTTCTTCCAACCCGTATGTGCAAAAAATCCGTGAATATGCCGACAAAGACAATGCGGAAGTCATCGTTGTCTGCGCAAAAATTGAATCCGAAATTGCCGAGCTTGAAGGGGAAGAAAAAGAAATGTTCCTTGAGGAACTCGGCATAGCCGAATCAGGTCTTGATCAGCTGATCAAGGCGTCATACAATCTTCTCGGACTTGGCACATATTTTACAGCCGGTGTCCAGGAAGTAAGGGCATGGACGTTCAAAAAGGGAATGAAGGCCCCGCAGGCTGCCGGCATCATCCATACCGACTTCGAGCGCGGCTTCATTCGTGCCGAAACCGTTTCGTATGACGACCTGGTCGCGGCAGGATCGATGACTTCCGCCAAAGAACAGGGCAAGGTCCGCCTTGAAGGCAAAGATTATGTCGTCAAAGACGGCGATGTCATCCATTTCCGATTCAACGTCTAGTAAAATCATTTGTAGAGTAAAGCTTTTACAGAGTCTTGGCAAAAGAAAATAGGGCTGAATTATACCATGGGGTTGTCTTTCACAGTCCTTTTTGGTACAATACTATATTGTGAGTAATTAGCGAATTGCTCCTTGCTCCGTTACGGAGCCGTTTAGTCCAAAAGGAGGTGAAAAAGATGCGTAAATATGAAATCATGTATATCATCCGCCCAAACCTTGAAGAGGAAGCACAAAAAGCGCTTGTTGAGCGTTTCAACGGCATTCTTACTAATAATGGTGCGGAGATTGAAAAGACAACTGAAATGGGAAAGCGCCGTCTCGCATATGAGATCAACGACTTCCGTGAAGGTTTCTACATGCTTCTGAACGTGTCTTCAAACAACGAGGCGATCAACGAATTTGAACGTCTTGCACGTATCAATGAAGACATGCTTCGCCACATCGTTGTTAAAGAAGAAGAGTAATAGCAATTAGGGAGGGGTTCTGATGCTTAATCGCGTCGTTCTTGTGGGCAGATTAACCAAAGACCCGGAATTGCGTTATACCCCGAGCGGAGTGGCCGTGGCGAATTTCACGTTAGCTGTGAATCGCCCTTTCACAAACCAGCAGGGGGAGCGCGAAGCCGACTTTATCAATTGCGTCATCTGGCGCAGACAGGCTGAAAATGTGGCGAACTTCCTGAAAAAAGGCAGTCTCGCCGGTGTGGACGGCCGCATTCAAACACGAAACTTTGAAGGCCAGGATGGCAAAAGAGTATTCATGACTGAAGTGGTGGCTGAAAGTGTCCAATTCCTTGAGCCGAAGGGAAGCGGCGGCGGAGGCTCTTCCACAGGAGGAAGCTCTTACGGGGGCCCGCAAGGACAAGGTCAGAACCCGTTTAATAATAACAACAACAATAACAACAACAATCGAAATAATGAAGGCTATACAAAAGTGGATGATGATCCATTCTCTGGAGACGGTCAGCCGATCGATATCTCCGATGATGATCTCCCATTTTAATCAGGCCTCCCGGAAATATAAAATGGAAAGGAAGGTGTAGCAAATGGCAGGACGTCGTGGACGCGGTAAACGCCGGAAAGTGTGTTTCTTCACTTCCAACGGCATTACCCACATCGATTACAAAGACGTGGATCTTCTTAAAAGGTTCGTATCAGAACGCGGCAAGATTCTTCCTCGTCGTGTGACAGGAACTTCTGCAAAGTACCAGCGCAAATTGACAATCGCTATCAAGCGCGCTCGTCAAATGGCACTGTTGCCGTACGTGACCGATTAATCTAAATCAAGAAAGCACAGTAGGGGAAGCTCTATTGTGCTTTTTCTTTTTCTGTGAGGCTGCCTCTGTGTGAGGGTGTCTGACCCCCGGCGCGTTAAAGCGTCGGGGGTCAGGCACCCGCCTTAAGTTGAAACCTATAAAAGAAAAACTTAAAATAAGGTAAGGTTTCTAATATAAATCATAATGATAGCATTACGGGATGATTGAACTTAAACATAGATGCCGGCGGTCGAATGGCATGTCATCATCCTGTCCGCTGCAATGATCGATCTATATAGACTATAGAGGGTGAAAAAGTGAAATCAACCAGAGTTTTGACTGAAGGAGCTGTCCTGCTGGCCCTATATGCGGTGCTGCTCGGACTTTCCCTGTATTTGCCGGTAATCGGCGCTTTTCTGATTGTTATGCTTCCTGTTCCGTTTGTCGTGTTTGTCGTGCGCCATAATCTCAAATCGGGTATCCTATTTGGGCTGTTATCACTTGTTCTCACTGCCCTGATCGGAACAATCCTTTCCTTGCCGGCAACGCTTCTCTTTGGAAGTGCAGGCCTTGTGATGGGCTATCTTTATAAACGGGAACAAAGTGCGTTCTCCGTTTTGATTGGCGGCACTCTTACCTATATTGCAGGCCTTGTGGTCACATATGCGCTCAGCACCCTGCTTTTCAATCTCAATCCGATTGAAGAAGTGCAAGTGACGATTGAAGGATCGATGGAGATGACGGAGAGCATACTGTCCTCTCTTGGCCAGGGTACACCTGAGCAGATGGAAAAGCTGAAGGAATCATTTGAAGTGATCCAGTATTTGCTTCCGACTGCCATTGTGACTCTCGGCATCATGCTTGCTGTGCTCACTCAAGCAGTATCTTCGGCGGTTTTGAAGAGGCTGAAGCATAATCCATCGGTATGGCCGCCATTTCGTGAATGGCGTTTTCCGAAAAGCTTGATTTGGTACTATTTACTGGCCGCCGTTTTAATGATGTTCAACCTGGAAACAGGTTCAGCAATTTATATAGCAGTGATCAATATCTATGTATTACTGCAATTCGTCATCACGATTCAAGGCTTTTCATTCATCTTTTTCTATTTTCATGTCAAAAAGATTTCAAAAGGCGTGCCGATCGCAATCGTGATTTTTTCCTTTTTGCTTCCAGCAATAGCCCTTTATCTTGTCCGAATCTTAGGTATAATTGACTTAGGCTTTGATTTGCGGAAAAGATTCCGGGAGCAATGAAATAAGGTTTACCAATTCGTGTAGGAGCTGACGTTATGTCAAATTTTATCCGCGATAAATGGCTGGGATATCCGATGTTCATCCTTATGGCCGTAGCCCTTCTCCTTTCCGGAGTAGTCATTTTTTATAATTGGGTGCTGGGCATCGGTGCCATCGTGTTGACAGCATTTCTCATCTATCTCACCTTTCAGGCTGAATTCGCTTTTCAAAAAGATATGGATAAATATATTTCCACGATCTCCCATAGGGTGAAAAAAGTGGGCGAAGAGGCACTGATGGAGCTTCCTTATGGGATTGTGCTGTACAATGAAACAAATCAGGTAGAGTGGACCAATCCTTATATGGCCTCTCTATTTGAAAAGGATACCGTTATCGGCTATTCGATCGAGGATCTTTCCGATTTGCTTCCTCCGTTATTGGATGGAAGCAAGGAATCAGTTGTCATCCCGCTTGTCAATCGGCAATTCAGGGTGTACATCAAGCCGGAGGAACGGCTCCTTTATTTCTTTGACGTAACCGAACAGGTCAAAATGGAACAGCTGTACGAAAAGGACCAGTCTGTTCTGGCAATCATTTTTCTTGATAATTATGATGAAGTGACACAGGGCTTGGGAGACCAGGCGAAAAGCAACATCAACAGCCAGATCACCTCCATTTTGAACCAGTGGTCGATGGAAAAAGGGATTTTCTTGAAAAGAACATCTTCGGACCGTTTTTTTGCAGTGATGAATAAAGAAATTCTTCAGGAACTGGAAAAAACGAAATTTGATATCCTGGACGAAGTCAGGGAAATGACCAGCAAACAAAATTTGCCCCTTACACTCAGTATCGGAATCGGGACAGATAGTCCATCATTGCCTGAGCTTGGCGTTTTGGCCCAGTCGAGCCTTGATCTTGCGCTCGGGCGCGGCGGCGACCAGGTTGCCATCAAACAGGGCAATGGCAAAGTCAAATTTTACGGGGGTAAAACAAACCCTGTTGAAAAGCGGACGCGGGTCCGGGCCCGGGTTATTTCCCATGCACTGCGCGAATTGATCCTTGCAAGTGACAAAGTGTACGTGATGGGCCATAAATACCCCGATATGGATGCGATTGGGGCGGCTATCGGTGTTTTGAAAATCGCTGAAGCGAATCATAAACCAGGCCACATCATCATTGACGAAGATGAACTTGATACCGGCGTTTCCCGGATGATGGAGGAAATCCGCGGCCAGGAAGATTTGTGGGACCGGTTCATCAGCCGTGAACATGCGCTTGAAGAACAGACGGATAATACACTGCTTGTCGTTGTCGATACGCACCGCCCGTCGCTTGTCATAGAAGAAAAATTGCTTAATAAAATTGAGCATGTCATCGTTATCGACCACCACCGCCGCGGGGAAGAATTTATTAACAATCCGGTCCTCGTCTACATGGAGCCTTATGCTTCCTCAACGGCCGAACTGGTGACAGAACTGCTGGAGTACCAGCCGAAGAATTTGAAACTCAACATGCTCGAATCCACGGCGCTGCTTTCCGGGATCATCGTTGACACGAAGAGCTTCACACTCCGGACAGGCTCGCGGACCTTTGATGCCGCTTCCTACCTGCGCGCGCACGGTGCCGATACCGTTCTTGTGCAGAAGTTCTTGAAAGAAGATCTTAATCAGTATGTAAGGCGGTCGAAGCTTATTGAACGTTCCCACCTTTACAAAGACGGTATCGCCATCTCCAAAGGTCCGGAAGAAGATAAGTTCGGGCAGGTGCTGATAGCCCAGACAGCCGATACCTTGCTGACGATGAACGGAGTGCAGGCTTCATTTGTCATCTCGCGCCGGGATGACAAAGTGATCGGCATCAGCGCCCGGTCCCTCGGGGATGTGAATGTGCAGGTCATCATGGAAAAACTAAATGGCGGCGGGCACTTGACGAACGCCGCCACCCAGCTTGAAGATATAAATATAGATGAAGCAGAAGCCATGCTTAAAAATGCAATAGATGATTATCTTGAAGGGGGAGAAGAAGAATGAAAGTGATCTTTTTGAAAGATGTAAAGGGACAGGGGAAAAAAGGTGAAGTAAAAGAAGTGTCCACCGGCTACGCCCAGAATTTTCTCCTGAAAAAGAATTATGCCGTTGAAGCGACAAAAGCCAATGTCAGCAAGCTTGAAGGGCAGAAGCAAAAGGCTGCCAAAGAAGCCCAGGAAGAACTTGAGCAAGCCAAAGAGTTAAAAAAGACACTTGAAGAACTGACAGTTGAACTTAAGGCGAAATCGGGTGAAGGCGGCCGGCTGTTCGGCTCCATCACCAGCAAACAAATTGCCGAAGTTTTGAAGAAATCCCATAAAATCAAAATTGATAAGCGCAAAATAGAGCTTAATGAACCGATTCGTTCACTCGGATACACAAATGTTCCGGTAAAGCTGCACAGCGACGTAACGGCAACTTTAAAGGTGCATGTGAGTGAACAGTAATCAGGCATTCCAGGGAGAGGAGCAATAGGTATGAGCGATTTATTTGCCGACCGCACCCCTCCGCATAATATCGAAGCGGAGCAGGCGGTTCTCGGTGCTGTGTTTCTGGAAGCGGCCGCATTGACAAGCGCTTCGGAAATCCTGATCCCTGAAGATTTTTACCGGGCAGCACATCAAAAGATTTTCAGCGTAATGCTTGATTTATCCGAAAAAGGCGAGCCGGTTGACCTTGTCACCGTCACGTCCGAACTTTCCGACCACAACTTGCTTGAAGAAGTCGGCGGCGTTTCTTATTTGAGCGACCTGGCCGGGGCAGTACCGACTGCCGCCAACGTCGAATACTACTCCAAAATCGTCGAGGAAAAATCCATCCTCAGGCGCCTGATCAGAACGGCAACAACGATTGCCACCGACGGCTACACAAGAGATGATGAGGTCGAGGCCCTTCTGAACGAGGCCGAAAAGAGCATTCTCGATGTAGCACAGCGGAAGAACACAGGTGCCTTCCAGGCGATCAAGGACGTGCTTGTGGACGTCTACGATAATATTGAAATGCTTCACAACCGGACGGAAGATGTCACAGGCATTCCGACCGGCTTCGCTGATCTGGACCACATGACAGCCGGATTCCAGCGCAACGACTTGATTATCGTCGCTGCCCGTCCATCCGTCGGTAAAACGGCATTCGCCCTCAATATTGCCCAGAATGTCGCGACCAAGACCGATGAAAACGTCGCGATCTTCAGCCTTGAGATGGGCGCTGGCCAGCTTGTCATGAGGATGCTGTGTGCGGAAGGGAATATCGATGCGACCCGGCTCCGGACCGGCAAGCTGACTCCTGATGACTGGCAAAAGCTGACGATGGCAATGGGGAGCCTGTCAAACGCCGGTGTATACATTGATGACACCCCTGGCATCAAAGTCGGCGATATTCGTGCCAAATGCCGCCGCCTGAAGCAGGAAAAAGGGCTTGGCATGATCCTGATCGACTATTTGCAGCTGATCCAGGGGAATGGCCGCAGCGGTGAAAACAGGCAGCAGGAGGTTTCAGAAATCTCCCGGGCACTGAAAGGGCTTGCCAGGGAGCTAGAAGTGCCTGTCATCGCCCTTTCCCAGCTATCCCGCGGCGTTGAATCACGCCAGGACAAACGGCCGATGATGTCCGATATCAGGGAATCCGGAAGTATCGAGCAGGATGCCGACATTGTCGCATTCCTGTACCGTGATGATTACTATGACAAAGAAAGTGAAAATAAGAACATCATTGAAATCATTATCGCCAAGCAGCGTAACGGTCCAGTCGGAACCGTTGAGCTTGCGTTTGTAAAAGAGTATAACAAGTTCGTCAATCTCGAACGCCGCCACCAGGAGAATGAAATTCCTTCCGGTGCATGACCGCCTTTTGCAGGCGGTTTTTTTTGTGGAGAATATACCAAATAGCATATGAATTACTGAGAAATTCATGTAAGTTGGTTTCTTCATTATCTTCACCCACCGCTCTCAACATGTTTATTACAAATTATTTGCAATACTATTTTAAGCCCTTTGATTAAGTTACAGAGGATTATCAATACTAGAGGGAAGGATTTTTTGAAAGTATATTGCATTTTAGCACGGGAAGTTAATTTCCGCTTCTGGAGCTCGCTTTCACCATAGGAACAGGGACATCCGTTCCTGCTTTCCTCCCGTTACACTCAAAAAATTAGAAACCCTGGTAAAAGTCACTTATCTTGAATGTTCCTTTTGAGAAAAAAATTCTTATTACTGAGTGGATTGGAGCGGAAGGCATGAGACTCCTCGAAAATAAAAACCAATTTTCTTCGTGCGGTGTCAATTCGAAGAAGCTTATTCAATGTCCTGCGGGGGTAGCGAACAGGGGAGACCCCGCAGGCGCGAATCGCGCCGAGGAGGCTCCCCGGACGCCCCGCGGAAAGCGAATGCCTGCAGCGGAAAGGAACGGGCAAGTTTATGGAGAATAAAATTCCCTCTTTTGTGATCTATAAAGAAATCATCTAATCCTGCAGTTTTTTTGGAGGCAACACAAAACAGAGCCAGGCATTCTCTGTGGTCATCCAGCGGGTCAATGCCTGGCACTATTTGCATATTAAGAAACGGGTTCAGGGAAACAGCCATAAAAACGAACGTAAATAATCGAAGTGTTATTAATGTTCGTATTTAATTGACTTTATTGCGCTAAATTGATACACTGATTGTGGATTTAAACTGAATTAGATGAACGAGAAATAAACAGCGGAGGTGCGGTAATGTCTTCAGTAGTAGTTGTCGGCACGCAATGGGGAGATGAAGGAAAAGGGAAGATCACTGATTATTTATCCGAAAACGCCGAAGTGGTGGCGCGCTATCAGGGCGGAAATAACGCGGGCCATACAATCGCATTCAATGGAAAAACGTATAAGCTTCATCTGATTCCATCGGGAATTTTTTATGAAGATAAAGTATGTGTACTTGGAAACGGCATGGTCATCGATCCAAAAGCGATCCTGAAAGAGCTCGAGTATCTTCACAACGAAGGGGTTAATACAGATAACCTCCGTATCAGCAACCGGGCCCATGTGATTTTGCCTTATCATCTGAAGCTTGATGAAGTGGAAGAAGAACGGAAAGGCGCCAACAAAATCGGCACCACGAAAAAAGGGATCGGCCCTGCCTATATGGATAAGGCCGCCCGAAACGGAATCCGTATTGCTGATTTGCTGGATCGCGAGGAATTTGAACGGAAGCTTTCTGAGAACCTCAAGGAGAAAAATCGCCTTCTCGAAAAGTTTTATGAGACGGAAGGATTCAAAATCGAAGACATCCTTGATGAATATTACGAATATGGGCAGCAGATTGCCCGTTATGTCACCGATACCTCAGTTGTGCTGAACGATGCACTTGACGGGGGCCGCCGCGTCCTTTTTGAAGGTGCCCAGGGAGTCATGCTGGATATCGACCAGGGTACATACCCATTTGTCACCTCTTCCAATCCGATTGCCGGCGGGGTGACGATAGGTTCGGGTGTGGGACCGACAAAAATCAATCATGTCGTAGGGGTTTCCAAAGCGTATACCACGAGGGTCGGAGATGGTCCTTTCCCGACAGAGCTCGATAATGAAGTCGGGGATCAAATCCGGGAAGTCGGCCGCGAATACGGGACAACAACTGGACGGCCGCGCAGAGTCGGCTGGTTTGACAGTGTCGTCGTCCGCCATGCCCGCCGTGTAAGCGGCATTACCGACCTGTCTCTCAACTCAATCGATGTCCTGACAGGCATCAAAACATTGAAAATCTGTACCGCCTATAAGTACCGCGGGGAAATCATCGAGGAATTTCCGGCAAGCCTGAAGGTACTTGCCGAATGTGAACCTGTTTATGAAGAATTGCCGGGCTGGGAAGAAGATATTACCGGTGTCCGATCTTTAAGCGAACTGCCGGTGAACGCCCGTCACTATATCGAACGGATCTCGCAATTGACAGGCATCCCGCTTTCCATTTTCTCCGTCGGACCGGACCGAAGCCAGACAAACATGGTCCGCAGCGTTTATGCAAACGACTAAAAAGTGAACTTGAAAGTCATGTAAAAAGGCTGCCGATCCTTATGGGTGTTATGAAACTGGGGAGAAAAGATAAAAAGGGTAAAATAACATATTGAAACTTAGAATGTTTAGCAGCATAAATAACAGTACAACCAACACACAAAAGCGCCTGGATTTTAATGTCCAGGCGTCTTTATATTGTATTGTTACTTTTGCTAAATAAATAACCTGTGAAAACGACTGGCAGCCTTTTCATATAAGGCAGACTCATCACGAATCGTCGTTATTGGAAATAGGGGTGTTTAACCGAGTGGATTGGAGTGAAAGGCATTCGACTCCAGCGAGAATAGCGGGCAGCTGAGACCCCGCAAGAGCGAAAGCGATGAGGAGGCTCAGCGCCCGCCCCGCGGAAAGCGAATGCCTGCAGCGGAAAGGAACGGGCAACAATAGAAAATAAAAATCTCCTTATATCATAATCCAGTTGGTTGTTATCCCATGCGGGAGAAGACCGAATTCCTGTGGATTCCCTTAACGCTTATCATGCTTACCACACAACAATTAAAAAAATAATGGCAGTTTTTCAGATTTATAGTTGCATACATATCTGTTTATGTGCTAATATAATTTTTGTTGTTAACGAGCCATTAGCTCAGTTGGTAGAGCATCTGACTTTTAATCAGAGGGTCGGAGGTTCGAGTCCTCCATGGCTCACCATGAAGGCCCCTTGGTCAAGTGGTTAAGACACCGCCCTTTCACGGCGGTAACAGGGGTTCGAATCCCCTAGGGGTCATGTTGAAAAAGATGGGATGTGAAGCAGCCTGGTGCTGCCTAGCATCCCATCTTTTTTACCGTATCGGAACAAGAAAAAGTCAGCAGGGAAAAATTTCACTGCGTGGACCAAAAGGCAGCTAAACCTCTCATCCCGATTCCAAAAACTTCAAGCCGCAAGCCGATCAATTCCCTCTATTTTACCATAGGTAAACCATTCGACCCCGTTTTACAAAATTCTCTTTCTTTCGCATAGGATTACTATAAAAGGAAAATACAGCCAGGGGTTTATTACAGCAACGTTACAAATCCAACCACTTACTGGAACGTATACTACAATTCTGTTACAGAAGGCTCAATTTCTTCTCTAGTCTATTAAATTATGATAATTTAAAATGGCGCGTTATTAAAATAACTATATCTTAAAAGCAATAGAGAAAAAGAACTAAAAAAGATTGTAGGGGGAGAATCGTGTTAGTACAGGATCGACGGAACGTACAGTCTAAAAAAGCGAAAAAAGCAGGAATCAGGTTTGGGAGAATTTTGGCGAAATCTGCTGCCATACTGACAGCAGCAGCCTTTTTATCCTTTAATTCAGCATCAGCGGCAGAAGACATCGAGACCATCTACCACGTTTATCTTGGCGAAACCAAGATCGGGACAGTCGATGAGCAGTCCGTTATAAATGGAGTGGTGGAAGAGAAAGCGGAAGCTCTGCAGGAGAAGTATCCTGAGCTTGAACTATCATCCGGAAACCAGCTGACGATTGTTCCGGAGAAGACGTATCGTGCCCAATTTAATAATGAAACGGTAGAAAAAGCGCTTGAAGAATCACTTGCTGTAAAAGCCTCTGCCTATGCCATTAAAGTTGGGGACGAAATTGTCGGTTATGTAAAAGATGAGAAAGCGGCGAAAGAGGTCATCCGCCAGCTGAAACTTCAATTTGTCAGTGAAGAAGAATTGAAAACGTATGAAGCTGTCCAGAACGGAGAGACAGACGCTTCAGAATCCTCTATTAAAGATATCCGTTTTTCCATTGAGCCAAACATTGAAAAAGGATTTTCTTCACCTGGGGATCTGTTGACAGTGGAAGAAGCTCTTCAACGGATTAAAAATGGTAAACACATCGAACAAACACACTCCATCAAGGAAAACGAAGTGCTTCTCACTATTGCTGAACAATATGACTTATCTTTGAAACAGTTACTGATGCTTAATCCGGAAGTCACCGAAGACAGCCTTTTACATATCGATGACAAGGTGAACGTGACGGTTAAAGCGCCTTACATCAATGTCATTGTTGAAAAGGAAACAGATGTAAAGGAAAAAATCCCTCACAAAGTGAAGGTCGTTAAAGATGAAGATATGTATAAAGGTGATACAAAAGTAAAACAAGAGGGATCTGACGGCGAGAAAAAAATTCGGTACCGTCTTGTTGAAGTGAATGGAAAGAACACTGAAAAAGAGGTCCTTTCAGAAGAAACAGTTAAAGAGAAGAAGGATGAAATTGTGGTAAAAGGCACTAAAGTTATGCCTTCCCGCGGCACAGGGACGTTTACCTGGCCGGCTGTCGGCGGTACGGTAACGAGCAAAATGGGTACCCGCTGGGGCCGCCAGCATAAAGGGATAGACATTGCCGGCGTCAGTGACAGGACGATTAAAGCTGCAGACAACGGCAAGGTCGTTTTTGCAGGGAACAGCGGGGCGTACGGGAATAAAGTCGTCATTGATCATAATAACGGCTACCGGACGCTGTATGGCCACCTGAACTCCATTTCAGTAAAAGTCGGGGACACGGTGCAGCGCGGCGGAAAAATCGGTGTGATGGGTACAACCGGAAGATCCACTGGTGTCCACCTGCATTTTGAAGTCACCAAAAATGGTGCCCTGAAAAATCCGTTAGACTTTTTCTAAAGATTGTTGAACCTTCGGCTAAGGCCGGAGGTTCTTTTCATACCGATAACCGGTTATTGAAAACTCCACCAGGGATATGGTTTCCTGAAAAATAACTCCTGCAAATGGAGTGGGAAATTTTAGCGGTTTATTTTCCGGCGTTTTCGGAAACAAAAAAGGTGTTTACAGAGCAGCCAGACAGGAAATTAATATATATCTTATGCACTTTTCAACCGAGTGGAAAGGGAAGGATTTAACAAATTTGGATTTGAAGGTAAGCTGCGGCGATGAGTGCGCAAGCCTTGCCTTGCAACCCTTAACATAAATAATTGGGTTCTGCCTTTAAGGGTCCGCTTCCTGAAACATCCAAAAGATGCTTTCATGGACATGACATGATAAAGTAGAAGAGTGGACTTTTTATCGCAGAAAGATGAAAAGGAGAGACAGACAATGGACAAACACATATTAGTTGTCGATGATGAGCAGCCAATCGCAGATATTTTGCAATTCAATCTGGAAAAAGAGGGATTTGAGGTTACTTGTGCCTATGATGGCGATGAAGCGCTCCAGAAGGTGGAGGAAGTGAAACCGGACCTTATTTTGCTGGATATTATGCTTCCGCAAAAAGATGGCATGGAAGTATGCCGCGAAATCCGTAAAAAATATGAAATGCCGATCATTATGCTGACTGCCAAAGATTCCGAAATCGACAAAGTGCTCGGTCTTGAGCTTGGGGCAGACGACTATGTCACCAAACCGTTTTCGGCCCGGGAATTGATTGCCAGGGTAAAGGCGAACCTGCGCCGCCATCAGCATGAAGAAGGCAGTGAAAACGACGACACGAATGAAATAGAAATCGGGTCCCTTGTCATCCACCCTGATGCATATGTTGTATCAAAACGCGGGGAAACCATTGAACTCACCCACCGTGAATTCGAATTGCTCCATTATCTTGCCAAGCACATCGGCCAGGTCATGACCCGTGAGCACTTGTTGCAGACGGTTTGGGGATATGACTATTTCGGTGATGTGCGGACAGTCGATGTCACTGTCCGGCGCCTGAGGGAAAAAATTGAGGATAACCCGAGTCACCCGGCATGGATCGTGACCCGGAGAGGGGTAGGATATTATCTCCGCAATCCTGAACAGGAGTAAGATTACATGAGAAAAATCGGTTTTTTTAAATCGATTCATTTTAAGTTCATTCTTATTTACACGCTGTTGATCCTGATTGCCATGCAGGTCATCGGCGTTTATTTTGTCGGCGAACTTGAAGACAGTTTAATGAATAACTTTGATGAATCGCTGCTGGAACGGTCGCAAATGCTTGCTTCCTCCGTCGAACAGGAAATGACGAAGGACCGTTCCGCGGAAAACACCAATACATTAGAAGAAGATATCCGGGATTTGCTCAGTGATTTTGAGTCCGATAACGTGATTGAAGTCCAGGTGATCGATACCAATCAACGTGTTGTCGGAACGTCGAATCCATACAAGCAATCGTTTGTCGGCAAACGGACGACCGAGCGGATGGTCGATATTGCGCTTGTTTCCGGCCAGGCCGATTCAAGAAGGCTTCTGGACCGCGGCCAGCGCCTTACAGCAAGAACCATGCCGGTCAAATCGAACGGCACGGTTCTTGGTGTCATTTACCTGGTCGCGTCGATGGAAGAAATTTACTCGGAAATGAATCAGATCAATGGCATCTTTGCGACCGGAACGTTGATTTCGATGCTGATTACCGCCCTGCTCGGCATTTTTCTGGCCCAGACGATTACAAGGCCGATTGCGGATATGAAACGGCAGGCGCGAGTTATGGCCCGCGGGGATTTTTCCCGTAAAGTAAAAGTTTATGGGGACGATGAAATCGGGCAGCTGGCCCTGACCTTCAATGACCTGACAACGAAGCTTAAGCTTGCCCAGGATATGACCGAGGAAGAACGGAAGAAGTTAAGCTCCGTTCTTGCCCACATGACCGATGGCGTCATTGCGGCGGACAGGCAGGGACACGTCATTTTAATGAATAACCAGGCTGAAAAAATGCTGTATGTTTCACGTGAAACAGCGATTGGGGAGTCGCTGTTATCGATTCTGCCAATTGAGTCGGATATTTCACTTGAAAACATATATGAAGACGATGATTCGCTCATTTTTGATTTTTATACCGGGAAGGACGAAGAATCCATCATCCGGGCAAACTTCTCGATTATCCAGAATGAACATGGCTACCCAAATGGCTTTATGACGGTATTATATGATGTGACCGAACAGGAAAGGGTGGAACAGGAACGACGCGAATTCGTCGCAAACGTTTCCCATGAATTGAGGACTCCGCTTACAACGATGAAAAGTTATATCGAAGCCCTGACGGAAGGGGTATGGCAGGATAAAGAGATTGCACCGCGCTTCCTTGGTGTCACCCAGACGGAAACTGAGCGTATGATCCGGCTGGTCAATGACTTGCTTCAATTATCCAAACTTGACAGCAAAGACATCAAGCTTAACTTAAGCCATGTCAATTTCACGCCTTTTTACAATGGCATTATTGACCGGTTCGAGCTGTCAAAAGCCCAAAATGTTTCGTTTGAACGGATCATACCTGATGAGAACTTATATGTTTATATCGATGCGGACCGGATTACACAGGTCATTGACAACATTATTTCAAACGCCTTGAAGTACTCTCCTGAAGGCGGCAAAATCACGTTCAAGCTGATTCATAATCCGGAGGATATCCTGGTGAGCATTAAAGATCAGGGGATGGGGATTCCAAAGGAAAATTTATCGAAGGTATTCGAACGGTTTTATCGCGTTGACAAGGCGCGGTCCAGGAAAATGGGCGGAACCGGCCTCGGACTTGCCATTGCGAAGGAAATCATCCAGCTCCATGGCGGAAACATCTGGGCAGAAAGTGAAGAGGGGAAAGGAACCGCAATCAACTTTACCCTTCCTCTTGAGAGAGATCGCGAGGATGATGTGCTATGACAAGAAAAAACCTCGAAACGATGAAGACAATCGCGCTTACTCTTTTGGTCATCCTGAGTATTATTTTGACTTACAGCATTTGGACGTATCAGCCTGAGTATGAAAAGGTTTCAAATGCCGAATATCTTCAGGACGTGAACATTGCTGATAAGCGATATCCGAGCCAGTTGATCAAGCCTTCGTCTGTCATACTGAATACTGGCAGCAGTCACTATGGGTTAAAGGATCAATCGCTCGTGAATAAACTGTTTCGAGAAATGCAAAATTGGACGTTCCACCAGCTGTACCCGCTTGAAATAACGGATCAGGATGTTTTCAATAAAAAAATTGACCGGAATGATACGCTGGAAATCATTTTTCCTACTGAGATTCCACTCGGTGTTTTTGAGGAAATCTTTACGTTTTCGGCAGATTTGAAGGCATCCTACGCATTCGACCGGATAATCATTGATTACTCAGTTGCGGAAGACAGCCAGCCGGAAGCCTTTTTCGTTTCCTACGATACTAAAAACATTTACGGTGCAAAACTCAGCAATTTGAATCTCGAGTATTTGACCAGCACATTCACAGAGGTGACAGGGGACTATAAACCGTATTTCCTGCACACCATTTCCGAGCAGAAGGAATTCTTTTTGCCGGCTGAAGATGTACGCTTGAAATCATACACCTTTTTTACGGACAAGTTGAACCCTGATCTATTCAGTGAAGCGCTGTTCAGCAACCGGAACCTCGTGAAAAACTATAAAAAAGATATCGGGGAACAGACATACACCGACGGAACGCGGGCGCTTGAAACGTTCGAGGAAAACAGCCTGATGCGGTTCCAAAACCAGGTGCCATCTGCAGGCCTGCAAAAGGATCCTGCCGATCTCGTCCTCGACAGTGTGGATTTTGTAAATGAACATGCCGGCTGGGTGGATACATTTTATTTATTCGATTGGACAACGCTCCGCAATGAAGCGGAATTCCGGCTGTATCTGTCGCATCATCCTGTATTCGACACCTCTCCGGTTGTCAGGGAGAATCAGTACATTGAAACATCGGCATTAACCCTGTCATGGAACAACGAGGGGGTCAACCGCTATACGAGGCCGCTTCTATACTTGCAGGGCGATCCGCTTGAAAATGAAACAGCTGATATTACGTTGGCTTCCGGGCACAAGGTGCTCGAAACGTTGGAAAAAAGGCAGGGCTTTGATACGGAAATGATCGAGGATATCAAAATAGGCTTTGAACTGGATGATAAAGTGCCGGAAGTCCTCCTTTTCAAACCCGCATGGTTCATCCGCTTCAATGGCAAGTGGGAGAAGGTATCCATGAACGAGGAGTCAGGCGGGGAGGGTATAAAAGTTGGATTGGAATAAAACAAAAACCATTTTTATATTATCTTTCCTTGTCCTGAATGTTTTCCTGGCCTTCCAGCTCATTGATAAAATAAACAAATCGCAGCTGGACCAAATTACAGAATCGACAATCGAGGAACAGTTGGAAGAGGAGGATATCTCATATCCGGCGATTCCGAAGAAGAGTGATATCAAGCAATATATCAGCGGGAAAAGCAAAAAATTCACCCCTGACGAACTGGCCGAACTTGACGGCCAGAATATCAACATACGCAATGAAACGATGATTATCTCCACCCTTGAGGAACCGGAAAAGTTATCTGAAGAAGTGACAGATGATGAAGCGCAGTCAATCCTGAAAGACATTGTGCTGAACGGTGAGGATTATACGTATTGGGGCTATGATGAATCGAATAATGTCCTTATGTTTTTTCAGACCTACAAAAACAGCCCGATTTATTTTAATAAAAACGGGATGGTCCTGATGGAATTGAATGACGAAAACGAAGTCACCCGTTACTACCAGACCTACCTGGTCGACCTTGAAGAAATGGACGTGGATGAACAGAGCATCCTGCCGGCCATTAAGGCCATTGAAAATCTCTATCGGAAATACATGCTGCCTTCAGGCAGCGAAATCACATCGATCACGATGGGCTATTACACGCTTGTCCCTCTTTCCGGAGGAGGCCAGGTGGTGGCCCCGACCTGGCATATAAAGCTTAAAGAAGGGAAGAGCTTTTTTGTCAATGCGGTTGAAGGGCAAGTCATTGAAGTGAAAGCCGAAGAGTTTTTGGAACAAGTTTATCAATAGTGGAGTGAAGTATATATGGGTTTACATTTCAGTGTCCTGGCCAGCGGCAGCTCCGGCAATGCATTTTACATCGGTACCGGCAAACAGAAGCTGCTGGTCGATGCCGGCTTGAGCGGCAAAAAAATGGAAGAATTGATGCGCATGAGGCAAATCAATCCTGAAGAGCTTGACGGCATTCTCGTGACGCACGAACACAGCGATCATATCAAAGGGCTCGGCATTCTTGCCCGGCGCTACAAGCTGCCGATCTACGCCAATGAAAAAACATGGCAGGCGATGGACAGCATGATCGGCAAAGTCGACACCGGCCAGAAATTCGTCTTTGATATGGAGAAGGTGAAAACGTTCGGTGATCTTGATGTGGAATCGTTCGGCGTGTCCCATGATGCCGCTGAACCGATGTTTTACGTTTTTCATCATGAAGGGCAGAAAGTCGCCCTTGCCACCGATACCGGCTATGTAAGCGACCGGATTAAAGGGACGCTCCGTGATTCGGATATGATTGTGTTTGAAGCCAACCATGATGTCGACATGTTGAGGATGGGCCGTTATCCATGGAATGTGAAGCGAAGAATATTAAGCGATGTCGGGCACGTTTCCAACGAAGATGCTGCCCTGGCCCTCGCTGATATCATCGGGGATAAGACAAAACGTATTTATTTGGCCCATTTAAGTAAAGATAACAATATTAAAGATCTTGCCCGAATGTCGGTTGCCCAGACGCTTGAACAAAAAGGCTTTGCCGTTGGTGAACAATTCAGCCTGTATGATACTGATCCGCAGGAGCCGACCGATATCATTACACTGTAACAGCAATTGTCCCTGAATTGTAAAAAACATTTTTATTATGAAAAGAAAAGGGAAAAGTAAAGAAGAACTTTGTACGGGTTTTGACATCATTTTGATACATTTGCCATTTATAATCATCAATGAGGGCCGGGAAAAGCCGCCCTCGCAAGATCCAGCACAATTCGTAAAATAATTCCCACATAAATGAAAGGATTGGTGCTTACAATGGGATATTATGATGATGAGTACGAAAACCGCAGAAACAGACGGCGCGGCGGGTGGTTCAAAGGACTATTCGGTGTCATCATCGGTGCCCTTATCGTTCTGTTTTCCCTGCCTTTTCTGCTTGAATCAGGGATTGTACCCGGAGCCTCAGGCGAACCGGGTGAACCGATAGTCGGCAGCAGTGAGGAAAACGGTAATGAGGAGATGCCTTCGAAGACTCAGACCGTAAATGTTGACGTGAACACTGCTGTTACTGAAGCGGTTGATAAAGTGTCAGAAGCAGTGGTCGGTGTTGTAAACTTGCAGCAAGCCGATTTCTGGTCGCAGCAGGAAGGCGGCGAGACACAGGAAGCAGGTACTGGCTCCGGTGTCATTTATAAAAAAGAAAACGGCGAAGCATATGTCGTCACAAATAATCATGTCGTCCAGGGCGCCAATCAGATTGAAGTCAGCCTTGCCGACGGCACAAAGGTTCCGGCTGAACTCGTTGGAACCGACATTTTCACGGATCTTGCCGTATTGAAAATGGATGCGAAACATGTTGAAAAGGTTGCGGAATTCGGTGATTCTGACAACCTGAAACCGGGCGAACCGGCCCTGGCCATCGGCAATCCGCTTGGCCTGCGTTTTTCCGGCTCTGTTTCCAAAGGGATCATCAGCGGCCTGGAGCGCACGATTCCAGTCGATTTGAACGGGGACGGGACCCAGGACTGGCAAGCAGAAGTCATCCAGACCGATGCGGCGATCAACCCGGGTAACAGCGGCGGTGCCCTTGTCAATATCAACGGCCAGGTTATCGGGATCAATTCGATGAAAATTGCCCAGCAAGCTGTTGAAGGGATCGGCCTTGCCATTCCGACTTCCACCGTCATTCCGATTATCGAACAGCTTGAAAAGAACGGAGAAGTGAAACGTCCATATATGGGTGTCAGCATCCGTTCACTCAGCGAAGTGCCGAAATATCACTGGCAGGAAACATTGAAGCTTCCTGAAGATATCCACTCCGGCGTATTTGTGGAAGGCGTCATACCGCTTTCACCGGCAGGTAAAGCAGGTCTTCAGGAGCTGGATGTCATTACCGAGCTTGATGGTGAACCGGTTGAAAATGTGCTGGACCTGCGCCAATATCTATATCAAGATAAGCAAATCGGTGAGAATTTAGAGGTTACGTTCTATCGGAACGGCAAGAAACAGACAACAGAAATGACACTGGCAGAAGATAAGAATAGAGCTCAATAACAAAAAGGAGTTAAGCCTTCCATATCATAAATGGGAGGCTTAACTTTTGGGCACGCGAAGAGAAGTTGATGAACTGTGAATAAAACGGGTAAAATGCATATGGAGAGATTGGAAGAAGAATATCCACAACAAAGAAATGAAAGGAGCAACCAGAAACATGGTGATATATTGCTGCAACGATCATGTGGACAGAGCACTCGAAGGCGCACTGGATGTGGCGGACACACCACCCGAGTTCAACAAATTAGATGAAGAGAAGAAGTTATCCACAACCTGTGAATTTTGCTCGAACCCCGCATTGTATATGGTATCGAACGGATGATCCTATACCACATGTGGACAGAAATTGTGCATATGTGGATAAAAACTGTGGATAAACTGTGCGTAGGAAGGGGATAAGTGTGAATATCTCAATTATTACGGTTGGCAAGCTGAAAGAAAAATATTTGAAGCAGGGTATCCAGGAGTACGTAAAGCGGCTGCAGCCTTACGCCAAAATCGAGATCATCGAGGTGCCTGATGAAAAAGCACCTGAAAATTTGAGCGAGGCGGAAATGCAGCAGGTAAAACAAAAAGAAGGCGAACGCATCCTCCAAAAAATTTCCCCAGACAGCCACGTCATCGCCCTTGCGATAGAAGGAAAACAGGAAACAAGCGAACAATTCGCAAAAACCCTCGATAATCTTGCGACGTACGGCAAAAGCAAAGTCGCTTTTGTGATCGGCGGATCCCTCGGACTCAGTGATGAAGTGATGAAGCGGGCGGATAGTTCGATGTCGTTCTCGAAGATGACGTTTCCACACCAGCTGATGCGGCTGGTGCTGGTGGAGCAGGTTTATCGGGCATTTCGGATTAATCGTGGGGAACCGTATCATAAATAGAGGCAAAAAAAGTTGAAGACAAGGCGGCATTTTGACTTTTGAACCTTGAAAAAGAAGAACCTTCCTCTGTGTCATTGGGTTCAAGTGTAAATGTCTTGGACTGATGAACCATGAAAAGTCGAAATTTAGTTCAGTTTTCATTCTTTGCCTGGTGTATGACAACCTGCCAACAAGGTAAAGGAAGAAGTTTATGAACTCAAAAAAGTTATGCAAAAATATAAATTGATAGGAATATACTTGCTTTACCGTGTATATAGAATTGAAAGGGTTGGAACGTCTTATGGGGTGAAGTCGCAGGTATAGTGTGAACAGGGGGAAAGGGAGCGATAACGTTAAATCCCTAACTTATTTATATAACAGAAGGATTTAGATGCCATGGATTAACTCGGCAGGAGAATTGTACAGGTATTTTTCGTTTAAAACAATAAAATAAGGCTGGGACATAAGTATTTCAGCCAATGATAAACCCGAACGATCAGGTAAGATTTCAATGAATCTTTCGCCTGACCGTTCGGGTCTTTATTTATGCAATAAATCTTTTGGTGTTGCATCCTGTTTTTCAACACTAGTGGAATGGAGCGGAGGACACTCGACTCCTCGAAAATAAATTTTCTTCGTGCGGTGTTATTTCAAAGAAGCTTTTTCAAAGTCCAACGGGAAATAGAGGAAAGGCTGAGACCCCGCAGGCGCAGCCGAGGAGGCTCAGCTTCCTCCCCGTGGCAAAGAAGACACTGTGAGTGCGACCGGAGGGAAGCAGGAACAGATGTCGCACTTGTGCCTATGGTGAAAGCGAGAGTCCTCCGTGTAATGGAACGAACTTGTTTTTTTAGCTTAACTAATTATTCGTAAACAGTATGACGTTGAATAGATATTGTTGGTCTCTGAGCATAACTTATTTCGTTATGTCCCAACCTCATCTAGAAATAAGAACATTCACTATTTTGTTTCATATACCTCACGTTCATTCAAAGACTGAACAGGACGATGGTTGTCGGGAAAGACTTGCTGGAAAAGCTTGATTTGTTCTTTCGACATTTCAATCGGTTGCTTAAATACGACCCATTCCACTTGTTCCGTACAAGGAGGAGTAGTTAACGATCCATTGTAATGAAAAGATGTTTGTTCTTGAGGAAGTATATCCTGTAAATCGATCGGTTGTTTGACAGAAATATCTTCTCCTGTTTTTTTCTTTGGCAATACATCCCAAATCGGTGCAAGTTTTTCATTTTTTTTACCTTCTTGTATCATTACTCCGAGGACGGCAATCTTTCCATTTTTGTTTTTATGTACTAGGTGCAGCTCCATATTATAATTTTGACCATTAAATTGATGTTCACTCGGAGTATGGAAATGAAATTGAGCGAGATCATACTTGTTTCCTTCAATTAATATACTGTTGTTTTGTGTTGTGGCATTAGCCTGGACTGTATGGCCGTTATTTACAAGTGTAAAAGGTGTAGGCTCATATTGAATATCGATGTTTTCCGTTTTTTTATCAGTTATTACCTTTGAGAATTCAATGTTAATTGGAGATTGTTCACTTCCGTTGACACATGCTATATTCGCTTCGTCCAATTCGCCCCAATGTTCAGGTCCTGATTCACCTTCATAGGACCAATGTGCAGTTTGTGTACTATGAGTCTCTTTTCCTTCATTTTCATTTTTATCAGGTGTTACTGTCGTTTTTTCCGAGCAAGCTCCTAATGAAAAACTTAAAAAAATAGCTAAAAATGGATATATTACTCTCTCCCTCATGCTGACAAATCCCCTTTCCTAAGTTTGGTAATCATATAGAATAATAACAAAAATTATTTTCTAAGCGGCAGAAACATTCTAAATCAGGGAAAAAGACTACTTTTAAGAGTGAAAAGGACGGGCACAATAAATATTTGTGATACTAAATGCTTATATTGAGCTAACTGTAGCCGTTTGATGAAAAAGGGTGAAAAAAACCAATTCTTTTTTGTGTTTCGCCCACTTTGTACATGTTTTCACTATTTACCACTTTAAAATAGTTTAAAAATGTACGATAATAGAAGATGTGAAAACCTATACATTCTATCGACCGTGAAAAAACAATAAAAGTATGTTCCCTGGTTTCCCTTTGCTTTTTTTGAGGAAAAATAGAAATGACCGCTCTTTCTTAAAATTCCAGGTGATAAGGATGGTTATTATGAGCAGTGTGCAAAAAGAAACAGACGTTATCTTAATTGGCGCCGGAATTATGAGTGCGACATTGGGATCGTTATTGAAAGAAGTAGCACCGGAATGGAAAATCAAAGTATTTGAGAAACTGCCAAACGCGGCAGAAGAGAGTTCCAATGAATGGAACAATGCCGGTACCGGCCATTCCGCACTGTGCGAGCTTAACTATACACCCGAAAAGTCTGACGGAACGATTGATATCAGCAAAGCAATAAGAGTGAACCAACACTTTCAGCTATCAAGGCAGTTTTGGTCTTACCTTGTCAGCAGAGGCTTGATTCAAAATCCGCAGAAATTCATCAGGCCGCTGCCCCATGTCAGTTTTGTACAGGGTGAAGACAATGTAGCGTTTTTGAACAAAAGGTATAAAGCGCTGTCAAACAATCCGTTGTTTGAAGGGATGGAGTTTTCCGATAATCCTGAAAAACTGAAGGAATGGCTTCCCCTTATGATGGAGGGCCGTACTTCGGATGAGCCGATAGCAGCAACGAAAATCGATTCCGGAACCGATGTCAACTTCGGTGCGTTAACACGAAAGTTATTCGATCACTTAGAAGCTGAAAAGGTCGACATTAACTATAATCATAGTGTCAAAGATATAAAGCGGACAAGCGATGATTTATGGGAAGTGAAAGTGGAGGATATCGAGAGCGGCACCACCGAAACCCATACAGCAAAATTCGTTTTTATCGGTGCCGGGGGCGGAAGTCTGCCGTTACTCCAAAAAACCGGTATTCCGGAGTCCAAGCATATTGGCGGATTCCCGGTGAGCGGAATGTTCATGGTATGCAACGATCCGAAAGTTGTCGCGAAGCATCAAGCAAAAGTTTACGGGAAGGCCAAGGTTGGTGCTCCTCCGATGTCTGTGCCGCATCTTGATACGAGATATATCGATAACAAAAAAACATTGCTGTTCGGGCCGTTTGCAGGTTTCTCTCCGAAGTTCCTGAAGTCGGGTTCGAATCTTGACTTGCTCGGGTCCATTAAACCGAATAACGTGATGACAATGCTGATGGCAGGGGTAAAAGAAATGCCATTGACAAAATACTTGATTCAGCAAGTCTTGTTGTCGAAGGAAAAACGCATGGAAGAATTACGGGAGTTTGTTCCTGACGCGAAGTCCGAGGATTGGAATATCGTCGTAGCAGGACAGCGTGTGCAGGTAATCAAAGATACCGAAGCCGGCGGTAAAGGAACACTTCAATTTGGCACGGAAGTTGTATGTTCCGCTGATGGTTCAATTGCCGGGCTGCTCGGTGCCTCTCCGGGTGCTTCAACTGCCGTCAAGGTCATGCTTGAAGTGCTGGAAAATTGCTTCCCGCTGCAAATGGCGGAGTGGGAAACGAAAATAAAGGAAATGATTCCGTCCTACGGCGTTTCTTTAGTGGACAACCCCGAGCTTTTCAGGGAGCTTCATTCTTATACGGCTCAGGCACTTCATCTTAGTGCCAAAGAACAGGCTGAAGAGCGAACTCTTATCCATTCCATGTAACGGTGGTATAACATCATAAAAGGAACGAGCCCTGTTGGAACAGGGCTCGTTTTTTTGGGCAGGCACAAATCCCTGCCTTATTTTTTATTTACAGACGCATCGTAAATGGAGTCTACGGCCTTCTGCAGCTTCTCATTGAACTCTTCGTCTGATTGATTGGCATTCAGGTCAGAAGCAAGTGCACGGGAGAAGCTTGCAATCATGCCGTCGTTCTCTTTCAATTTCTCGTTCGCTTCTTCGCGGGAATAGCCGCCTGATAGGGCCACAACACGAACGACGCGTGGATGGTCGATCAGTTCCTTGTAAAGGTTGGCTTTTGTCGGGATGGTCAGCTTAAGCATGACATTTTGATCTTCGGAAAGTTCATCCAGATGTTTCCGGATTTCCTCCTTCAAGATTTCCTCGCATTGTTCCTTGTTTTCGCTGTGAATGTTCACTTCCGGCTCAATAATCGGAACGAGCCCTGCTGCCACAATTTGTTTCCCGGTTTCGAATTGCTGGTCGACAACCGCCTTGATGCCTTCTTCGTTCGGTTCATGGACGACAGAACGCATTTTGGTACCGAAAATGTTCCGTTCGTTGGCCCGGCGCAGCGTCTCGTCAAGACCAGGGTTCGGTTTCATGAGCTGGACGCCGTTTTCCTGATCAGCGAGGCCTTTATCCACCTTCAAAAAAGGCACAATGCCTTTATCGGCAAGATAGTCGGCCGTATACTGGCCTTCAATTTTTCGGTCCATTGTCTGTTCGAACAGAATGGCGCCGAGAATGCGGTCGGAACTAAAGGCAGGAGATGTGATAATCCTTGTCCGCATTTCATGCACCAGGTCGAACATTTCATCTTCATTGCTATAGGAGTCTTCCGGTACTCCGTATCCGGCTAACGCTTTTGGCGTGCTCCCGCCGCTCTGGTCGAGGGCAGCGATAAATCCTTTTCCGTTTTTCATTTTGTCAAATTGTTTTTGGTTCATGCTTTCCACTCCTTTTTTATAAGTATTCGAAAAACATCCACTTTTTATTTTCCCATTATTGGGCCATCATTAAAACCGTATATTTTAAATTGTCCGTGTTTCTGTTCAATAGACATAAACAAGCGTACCTTTCTTCTTGATTTGCCGGCGGGCAGTTAATTGATTTTCGACACAGTTCGAGCAGTGACCAGGCACCTGAAAGTATATAATAGACAACAGAACCTAACTGAACAAAGGAGTCACCTTATGAGATTTCTGATTGAATATAAAGATTTCCAAACGAAAGACACAAACAATGTATCACTGCGTTTGCTTGATACGTTTTTAAATGAACACCTTATTGGCACATTTCATGGCCAGACATTTGAGTGCATCCTCATCCGATTTGTGAATCATGCCCCGCCAACGAGAAAACTGAAGCTTAAATCTCTTTATAAAACGATTGCTGAAGTGGAAATGAACGGGGATTTCAATGGTTCAAGCGGGCTGGATATAGAGGATTTCAGGCAGGGGCTGTCCAAAGCGGAAGAAGCCATTAAAAAGGTGATCCATATTGAATGTAAAGAACCGCTGGATTTTCAGCAACAAAAGCTGCTTGATGATTATAAAAAAGCAATTGAGTTTGCGCCACAAACAAGAGAAGAGCTCATTCAATATGCACAAAACGAACAGAACATAAGGTTCAGAAACCAGGCAAAAAGAGCGGACAGCTTATTGTACAGCTATTCAATCAATCCCCGTCCGTTAACGAGAAAGATAAAGGGAATCCGCATTTATAGCCAGTTTGAAAGAGGCACACTGGCTCCATTCGATTTCATCTATTCGGCACTATTCAGTAATTTGTTAAGAAGGGCTAATGTACTTCTCCCTAATTATGATGAGATATATATCAACGTTGCTGAAACAATGGAACAGGCAAAACAGGAAGTGGCATTAGAAACCTGGCATAAATATACGTATGCAACGCTGGATTTATCCACCTATCTTTCTTCTGATGATACCGGGAAGTCGGGGATGCTGTTCAACAGTGTCTGCGAGGGACTGAGATCAATAGCGGAATTTGATCACTTAGAAAAGGAAAAAATCGAGGAAGTCATTACGTCTGTGAAAAACAATGGATTGGATATGGAACTGACTTATGCTTCAAAACAAAATAAAAATTATTTGGCAGAGGTCATATATAACGTTCCAAAAAGCTTTCTTGATAAAGCTCACTACAAGCTGAGGGTTACCGAGTTGAAATCGGGAAAATCCGGTGTAGCCCATATTGACTTCATCGATACGTATTGGGCACCTTACAGTTTTGGAAAGATATCCATTAAAAAAGATGAGATTGTCATAAAGGGGAGGGAAAGCTTTAGAGCGGAGATTTCCAGGCAGGCAGATAAACTCCCTGATGAGTATACATTAAAAATATCGGAAGTGATTCTGTAAAATAACAATTCACTTTTTTCGCCTGGTAAACACCAGGCGTTTTTAATCGAGTAATGTCAGAAATGCATAAGCACCAGTAAGATAAGGACCGCACATAAATGCCAGGCACAATACTATTCTACTATTCTTTGTTATAGTATAAGTATATGAAAAATTCTGAAAAGGTGAATCTATGAAACTAAGTGAAGATTTACGGTCTTTTCCTTATCCGTTTAAAGACAATGACGTCTACCGATATTCCAACAATGCGGTTCCGTTAGATCCGCCGCAAGCGATCGAGTTGACAGGCAAGTACATGGATGAGATCAGCCTGAAACGCGAATTGCTGGAAAACCATCCGGAACGCTGCTATCAATCATCCCCACATACGCTGGAAGCCCAGTGGGAAATCATCGATCTCGTCATCCATCAGCTCGTTTTTTATTATCCGGAAACATTTAAGTTGGAAAAAGAGGGTGGACGCTGGGCCTTTACTAACATTCAGACAAATGAAACCGCTGTCTTTACGTTCGGTGATAGTACGACACTGGAAGAAGAGCCTCTCGATTTTATCGGCCGCCATGTGCAGGAGGACTTGATCTTGATGATGGAGCGGGACGGCAACCTGTTTCTGGATGCCGGGCAGCTCTGTTTTCCGGCGAATTGGTCGCTATATTTCGACCTCGGCATGAATTTTAAAGAAATTCATACGCCGATCCCCGGTTTTCAGGATGGGTCTCTTGATGACCGAATTCTGCAATTTTTACTGCGGCTTGAGGCCGGAACGCCGTGGTGGAGGAAAAACTGGTCACTCATGGCCGGGGACCGTCTCGATACGTCCCTTGAAACTTTCTCTGAATGGGGGAAGGCCCGCAGGCAGGTGACAAAGGAAAATGCCGGGGAGCTTGTCCGTTTCAGGGTGGAAGTCCAAAAGCTGTTCCGGCTGCCGAAAACGAACGGCATTCTATTTACCATCCATACTCACACACTGCCTTTAGAAACGTTCATACAGCACACGCCCTGGCTTGAGCAATTTTATAAGATCCTTCAGGAACTCCCTGATTTCATCGCTGACTACAAAGGAATCGGCCTGTTCCGGCAGCAGGTGCTTAACTATCTTGCAGAGGAAGTGGAAAAGAGATGAGTCAGGTCCAGGGAGAGCTTTCACTCAAAAAGGGGAAAAGGAAGTATTTATTTTGCGCTGATGAAAAGGGGGCGGAAGTTCTCAATGCCCTTGTTCCTCAAGCTGAGAAAGAACATGTCCCTTTTGATTTTAAGACAATCGGTCCTGAACCTGACTCCTTTCTGGACCACTGGTTCAGCCAGCAAAAAATGGGAGTGTACTTATATGTAGCAGGAACGAAGGAGTTTGTGAATCGGATTCAAAACCTCGCTGGTGAAGCAGGTTTTTCAGAATACGAAATGCAGTTAGATGTGGTGGGGCCTGTCAGAAAAAAGGTCATTTGCGGAAAATGCCATGGGATCAATGAAGCGGAGGATGAAAAGCAGATTATGTGCAGGCGGTGCGGTATCGGACTCGAGGTTTCCGGCCATTACTCACGCCGTCTCGATGCCTACCTTGGCTATACGTCGATTTGAACAGGGAGAGGGATTCACTTGCAGCAACAGCCGAAAATGGAAGTACGGGTCAGAAACATAACGGAAGAAACTTCCGCTGTTAAACGGTTCACGCTGGAAGCGGCGGATGGCTCCCCGCTTCCGCCGTTCAGCGGCGGTTCGCATATTACAATCTATTTGCCGCATCCCTCGGGCGTATTGGAACGACACTATTCGCTTTTTAATACAACGGCTGAGCGGGGGCTGTTTGAGATTGCTGTCCGATTGTCGGAAGACTCGGCTGGCGGATCGAGGTTTATGCATGAGAACGTAAAAAAGGGGGATTTGCTGTCAGTCAGCTGGCCGAAAAACCATTTTCAACTAAGTTTTCAGGCAAAACATCACGTGTTTTATGCGGCTGGCATCGGCATTACCCCATTCTTATCTATGATGGCAGAATTGGCTGAAAAAAAGGGTTCCTTTGAGCTCCATTATGCTGCAAAAACAATGGAGCAATGCGCTTTCTATGACTTCTTGCGCAGAACCTATCCAGAACAGTGCCATTTTTACTTTTCAAGGGAAGCGGATGGAAAGCGGCTGTCGCCGGCCGGGCTTTCCGATCACCGCATCGGCACCCATGTTTATTTTTGCGGCCCCGAGCGCATGATAGAAGAATTTTCACAAACGGCGGAAGCCGATGGTTACCCATCCATCAATGTCCATTATGAGCGGTTCGCCCCGCCGCCGATAAAGGAACGACACCCGTTCCAGGTGAAACTGCAAAAAAGCGGCGGACAGTTTGAAGTTTCAGCGGATTCTTCGCTTTTGGATACTCTTCATGAAAACGGGATTAAGGTCCCGTACTCATGCCGTGCAGGCGGCTGCGGGACGTGCGAAGTGGAAGTGGAAGAGGGAGAAATCATCCATTACGACTCGTTCTTGACAGAAGAACAGCAAAAATCACAGCGAAGGATGCTCAGCTGTGTTTCACGGGGCAAAGGCCGGCTGGTGTTGAATGTTTGATACCCGATGAAAGGAGGACAGGCGTTGATCAGGTACCTGTCCTCTTTCATCTGTATAAGAACACCTTCAAGGTCTCATTCCTGTCAACGGTCGCCAACAGCACGTTTTTCACTTCGGTATGGTGCATCTTTTTTAATTCAGAAGTCAGCCAGCTTTCATCCTTTTGGATTTGCTTCAATTCGACGTCATTAATTTTGCCTTCTTTTATGACCGTCTTAGGGAAATCGAATGGCTCTGCCGCCAACTGAATAGAAGCCGGTGTCACCGGTTCATATTGCGGGTCCATAAATACCGAAATTTTGCCGTCTGCTTCCCAGAGTGCAAGTGCTACATTTTTGACATCTTTCACTTTTTCCTCGCGTAATTCTTCCAGCAGCACATCTATGGAAATCCTCGCCTTATCCAATCCTTTTTTTAAGATTTCTCCATTTTTCACTATAATGACCGGATCACTATTAATGAGCTTCCGAACCGCCGGCCACTTCAGAATGCTGAACAGCCCAGCAAGGTAAAGGGCGACTAAAACAGTTGTCGTGACGATAGAACCTTTCAGCCCGAGTTGTTCATCTGATAGCGGATGGGCGATAATGTTTCCGATGACAAGAGCGATAACAAAATCAAGAAGTCTCAATTGGGAGATGGACCGCTGTCCAAGAACTCTTGCGACAATCACCAGAAAGAAAAAAGCAATGATAGCCCGCAGCGCCCACTCGAGTGTCGTAAGGGTTTCCTGTCCTTCAAAAAAATCCATTTTTGTCACTTCCTTTTACATGAAAGCTGTCATTTAGTTTAACACTTGTGTCGTGAAAATAACCCGAAAGCAAAGGATAATCAGGCATCGGATCTGCATCCTTCATTATTAATCGTTCCATGCATTTGCGTCACGCCAGTCACTTCCCTTACATAGCATAGGATGAAGTAGCATAGAACTGCGATCATTAAAGGCATGATTGCAAGTTTATCTTTTTACCGCTAGCTTCATAAGAAGTAACCAGGGGTGCAAATCGTATGAAAAAACCTTCTATCGTTTATCATGAACACAATCCATTTATTGGTTGTTATAAGCAAGTGGTGAGCAAGAAAGAATGCCAGCAGCTGATTAATTTGGCGGAACAAAAACTTCAACCGTCAGCTATTGTAGGGCAATCGAAAACAAAGATCTCGCCAGCAAGAAAGTCAGATCAGGCTCAATTCCGCCACGATTCCAATGCCATTGTTAAGCAAGTGACTGACCTCATTGCGTCCATCGCGGGCCAGCCTCTTAATCATGCGGAGGACCTTCGAGTTATCAGGTACCGGGTCAGCGGAAAATTTGATGCACATTTTGATTCATTTGATTCTTCTACCCGGCTTGGAAAAGAGCATATTACAAAGGGTGGCCAGCGAATCCTGACAGCCCTCCTTTACTTGAATACCGTCCATGCCGGTGGAGAGACCTTTTTTCCTGCATTATCTCTTGATGTCCTTCCGTCTCAAGGAGATTTGCTCATTTTTGAGAATTGCCGAAAAGGAACAATTGCCCCGCATCCCCTATCAAAGCATGGGTCCCGGCCTTTAAAAGATGGAGAGAAATGGATTTCAACTTTGTGGTTCCGTGACAGGCGGCAATATTGATTGTTCGTTGTTCTTTATCAGTATCCTTATCGTTCTTTTCAGCCAGTCCGTTGACATTATGCTGATAACCTGCAATAATAGCTGTAATCAAATACTGGTACCTTTAATTCAGTCCCGTGAGGCTGACAAGGACAGCGGAAATGAAATGGATCACCCGGAGCACCTCTATGCCCGGGGTTTATCCATGCTAAAAAGAGGCTTCCTGTCAGTTACGGCAGGAAGCCTCTTTGTTTTTCCCTGAAGGTAACAACCGGATCCGATTCGGTACCAGTTTTAGATCATTCTAAAACGGGGGGAATGTAACGATGGGAAAAAATAAAGTGGATTTGGATTTTTCATTGCAGGCCGTGCCGCAGGGGCACAGAAAAGGATTTTGGAGAATGCTTGTCGTCATGCTCGGTTTTACATTTTTCTCAGCGAGCATGCTGTCCGGCGGCGCGCTGGGCATGGGGTTGACCATGACACAATTTATCGGTGTCGTGCTGGCGGGCAACTTGATTCTCGGGGCATATACCGGATCGCTTGCCTATATCGCGGCAAAAACAGGCCTGTCCACGCACTTATTGACCCGCTATGCATTCGGTGAAAAAGGCTCTTACTTATCATCATTCCTGCTGAGTGCCACACAGGTTGGCTGGTTTGGCGTCGGCGTAGCGATGTTCGCTGTCCCGGTTCAGAAAGTGACGGGCATTGATACTGCTTTGCTGATCGCCGTTTCAGGATTGCTGATGACGGCAACAGCTTTTTTCGGCATGAGGGCTTTGACAATCTTAAGTTTCATCGCCGTTCCGGCTATTGCCGCACTTGGAGGATTTTCAGTACTGAAGGCAGCTGGTTCGCTTGGCGGATTCCAGAGCCTGATGGAATATGAGCCGGCAGAGACGCTCGGCATCGCTGCAGCCTTGACGATTACGGTCGGTTCCTTTATCAGCGGAGGAACCCTGACACCTGATTTCACCCGGTTTGCGAAGACGAAACGGACAGGCGTCATTACCACGATCATCGCCTTCTTCATCGGCAACTCGTTGATGTTCCTCTTCGGCGCGGTCGGGGCCATTGCAACCGGGCAGTCGGACATTTCCGAAGTCATGTTTTTACAGGGACTGATCCTGCCGGCTATTATCGTTCTCGGGCTGAACATCTGGACAACTAATGATAACGCCCTCTATGCATCGGGATTGGGTTTTTCCAACATTACGAAAATCAAAAAGAACAAAGTTGTCATCTTCAACGGAGTCATTGGCACAATCCTCGCGATGTGGCTGTACAATAACTTCGTCGGATTTCTTACGGTGCTTGGGTCTGCGCTGCCGCCGATCGGCGCCATCATTGCTGCGGATTATTTTATCCTGAACCGCGGCAAGTACCCGGCTTTTGAAAATATGGCGTTCAAAGCAGTGAATTGGAGTGCTATCGCGGCCTGGGCAATCGGAGCGGCGCTGGCGAGGTTCCTTCCGGGCATCCCGCCGCTGAACGGCATCATCGGTGCGGCCGCCGCATATGTGGCGATTTCTCTTGCCGTCCAGAAATTCGCAAAATCTGAATCTGCAATCCACATGAAAAAGGTGACGGAAGCATGATCATCAAAAATGCAGCACTGAGAAATAAGGAAGGCCTCTGGCAAATCCTTATCCAAGCTGGAAAGATAGAAAAAATCAGCCGTGAGATTCAAAACAGCAGCGGCCATGAAACCATCGACGTTCAGGGGAACCTTGTGCTTCCCCCGTTCGTCGAACCGCATATCCACCTGGATACAACCCTGACCGCCGGCGAACCGAATTGGAATGAGAGCGGGACGCTGTTCGAGGGGATCCAGCGCTGGGCGGAGCGGAAAGAATCATTGACGGTTGAAGACGTCAAAAAGAGGGCGAAAACGGCACTGAAATGGCAGATCGCCCAGGGCATCCAGCATGTCCGGACGCACGTGGACGTCACCGATCCGGAATTGACGGCACTGAAGGCGATGCTTGAAGTGAAAGAAGAGATGTCGCGCTTCATCGACCTGCAAATTGTCGCGTTTCCGCAGGAAGGCATCCTTTCTTATCCGAATGGAGAGGAACTCCTGGAGGAAGCCCTGAAAATGGGGGCCGATGTTGTCGGGGGCATTCCGCACTTTGAATTCACACGCGAATACGGCGTCGATTCAATGAAAACGGCATTCCGGCTCGCTGAAAAATACGACCGCCTAATTGATATCCATTGTGATGAAATCGACGATGAACAGTCCCGTTTTGTCGAAGTCGTCGCGGCGGAAGCATACCGGTTGGGCATCGGCGAACGGGTGACAGCGAGCCACACAACCGCGATGCATTCCTATAACGATGCCTATACATCGAAACTCTTCCGTCTGCTGAAACTGTCGGGCATCAACTTTGTCGCCAATCCATTAGTGAATATCCACCTTCAGGGCCGGTTTGATTCCTATCCAAAACGGAGGGGCATCACAAGGGTCAAGGAGCTGCAGGAAGCGGGCATCAACGTCTGCTTCGGGCATGACGACATCTTTGACCCCTGGTATCCGCTCGGAACAGGAAATATGCTGCAAGTGCTCCATATGGGCCTCCATATCACCCAGTTGATGGGCTATGACCAGATCATGCAGTCAATCGATCTGATCACGGACAACAGCGCTAAAACACTGCATATAAAAGAACAGTATGGGATAGAGGAAGGCAAGCCGGCGAATCTGATCGTCCTGGGGGCGGTGAACGCCTATGAAGCGATCCGCAAACAGGCGCCGGTGCTTTATTCGATCCGGAGCGGCGAGATTATTGCCCAGACTGCGCCTGCTGAAACAAGTATTATACTTGGAGAGCAAAAAGAAAAAGTTACGTTTAATAGATAACAAAGTTGCTTAAAAAGAACGCCTGCTTTAAAGAAAGCAGGCGTTCCCCAATCAAAACAAAACCATTATGATCTCATTTTTAAGTTTCTCTGTTGTCTAATCGAGTCAAGTATGTTCATTTCGGTTTTATCGTTTAGCTCCTCGATGCGCCTGTTTAAGAAAAATGCATCAATCCAGGACCATATCAAAGATCCCGCTAAGAGAAGAATAAACAAAACTAGAAGAAATTTGCTAAAGCCGTAAAAAAAATCAACGGTAGATAACAAAAAGATGATTCCGATAATAGGTACTGCACTCGATAATAGCATTGCTGAAGCATATCCATAGTTTTCTGTATAGAAACGATGTGCTCCGAAGAAACTCAAACCAGCCCATAACCCCCAGGCAGCTTCTCTATTTTTCTTCTTTTTCAGCATTTCTGATTCAAGAATTGCCAATTCTTCTAAGGTAAGGTCATTCTTTGAAATAGTAGTCATGTCGGTTCTAATTTGCTGCAGCCGAATTTTGTTTGGCATTTTTCAGCAGGCGGATTTCTGAAAGAACTTCATTCTCAATTTTTTCGTTCGTGTCCTTTATCATGCCGTTCAGCAAGAAAAGATCAATGATGGTCCAAATACCCAGGCCGCCAAGAGTTAACAACATTGCAACAGCAGTACCGGTTTTACCCAGGTAAAAACGATGGCCGCCCAAACCGCCTGTAAAGATCCATAGCAGCCAGGCTGTTCCAGTTGATTTTTGTTTTTTTGTCATTTCGGAACTTAATAGTTGTAGATCTTCGGATGTAAGATCTTGTTTTTGTACTAATGACATTACAATTACCCCCAAAAACTTTCATTTTTATAGAACATAATATACATATTACCATTAAAATTTGTAAAAGTGTGTAAAATTTTAAATTATTTTGTCCTACTGTGTTTGGCCTGTATCTCTGTCGATGTAATCAAAAAAATAAAAAAAATACTAATATATAAAGTGGGGCAGCAAAAAGTCTGCCATTAATCGATATAGTCCCAAGCAAGAAACCTCACCATTAGCGGACAGGAACCTGTTTCTCCTTCACAAACCTCATAAGGAAGAGCGCCTGGTCATACAATGGGTAAAAACAGAGGATGGATAAAGATGCCCATAAACTTCCCTGTAGGCATAAAAACACTGAAAGTGAGCAGCGGCCCGAAGCAATATGTCTTTTACCCCCAGGCGGCCGGCATGCAGCAGAAAGAACTAGAAAGGTTCATCAATCGGGCGATTAATAATGAAACCCAGCAGCTTATCAATGAACAAACCGGGAATATCCCGTCAGCTGTGGAAGAAATGATCGGCTATTATGAAATCAAAACGAACCAGCGGCAGGTCTTAAGCTTATCACTTATCAATTATACGTATCACTATCATGCAGCCCATGGCATGACGTATATCAAATCCCTGACGTTCGATCTGGAAAAAGGCAAGCTCTGCGGATTGAAAGACTTGTTCAGGTCAGGTAGTGAGTATATAAAAAGGCTTTCGAGCCTAATTGAGGCCCAAATCAAGCAGCGTAATATTCAGCTTCTGGATGATTTCATCTCCATCAAGCCCAATCAAGATTTTTATATTGCTGATAAATGCCTTGTGATTTATTTTCAGCTATATGAAATTACGCCATATGTTGCCGGCTTTCCGATGTTCCCCATATCGGTATATGAGATTGAAGATATTCTCAACGAAAACGGACCTCTTGGGCGTATGGCTGTAAGTAACTAATGTTGCGGGCCGAGAGAAGCTATATAACTAGAAAAAGCACCACAGTAAAAAAAGAACAGCAAACCGAATTGTTCCCTTCGGCCCGCTGTTCTTCTTGTTTTTTATGTGTTAAAGATTATATTTTCCCCTAATTATCCGTAAGCCTGACCTCAATTCCCCCGCTCAAAGGAAGCTTCCTCATGAGAAACACCCTCAGGCTGCGCATCGAAATAAAGAGTCCTGCTCGGAAATGCGACGGAAACCCCTTCTTCCTCAAGGATTTCCAAAATGCGAAAATTGATATCTTCCTTCACTTTCAAAAATTCGCCCCAGGCGACGGTATTTGTAAAGAAATACAGGAATATATCAAGGCTGCTGCTGTTATAATCATCGAACGTGACAAAAATTGTTTCCGGATGGATGTCTTCATGAGCTTGCAGCATTTCTTCGATCCTTCTGACAGTACTCTCCAACTTGTTTTTCGGCGTATCATACGTCACGCCAAGTTTGAAGGTAATTTGCCGTTTCCCCATTTTGCTCCAGTTTGTGATCGCTTCATTTGCCAGCGTGGCGTTCGGGACGGTGACCACGGCCTGGGCAAATGTCCGGACAAGTGTGCTGCGAAAATTGATATCCTCGACGATCCCTTCGACTGTCGGAGTCTTGATCCAATCCCCGATCGAAAACGGTTTTTCGGTAATGATGACGATTCCTCCGAATAAGTTGGCGAGTGCGTCTCTGGCCGCTAACGCAAAGGCCAATCCGCCAAGGCCGAGACCGGCGACAAAGCCGTTGACGTCGTAATCAAACTCCTGCGCGATGACGCTGATGCTGATCGCGATGATCACAAAGCGGATCGCTTTCGAAAGGAACGGAATCAGGATCTTGTCTATCTCGAAGTTGAATCGTTCATTTATTTTCATGAATAACAGGGAAGATCCTGACGACAGATTATATAACCCCCAGGCAATGAGGGCGATGATAGATGATCTTATCAATTTTAAAAAGAGCGGGTTGTGCTGCTCAAGATAAGGGAAATAGTCCACGGATACATAGATGCCGATAATGAGAAACAGCCAGCGGAGCGGTTTTTCAAATGACAGCAAGACATAAGAGAAAAAATCCGTCGGCGTTTTTTTACTAAGCTTTAAAACGAGATGGAAAATATATTTTATGAAAATTTTCCTGAACACGAGGAATAGAAGGAAAATCCCGATTGATATGCCCAGGTCAATAAGAGTTTCCTGAGGAGGCAAATAATCCCAATACATTTGTGTATTCTCCTTTTTGCTTCATTTCACTTTTATCATAATAACACAAAAGGGCATGGGAATAGAATTTCGAGAGTTATCGTGAAAGGATGTTCTTGGAGAGGGGTGCTGTCAGAGTTTTAGTCGCCACAGCAGTTCTGTAGGTATTGATAGTTTGTCCGCCAACGGTGTATTCATTCTGGCACTAGAAAAAAGAGTGAGGCAGCAGATCCTCACCGAGTTTCACCAAATGTATGAACGCTGGGCATTATGAATGAAATACAGGAACCAGACCGCGTGATTTTGTTCATCTGCTGCGGCACGGCGGAACCTGTCTTTTATCATCGAATTCCCCGCCCGGTCTGCAATATCCAGGTAAAAATCGACGGCCGCCTGTTCATCCTTGAATGCCCCGACAATTCCTTCCGGATACGTACCCGGACATTCTTCGGTGATTTCGGAGGTCGGCTGCCGTCCGGTTAATGTTACATAAATAGTACTGAACTCACGGTGGTGCCTTTTTTCATCTTCCCGAATCTCCAGAATGCGATTTCTTTCTTCTTGAGTGGGGGCGAGTCTCGCCAGTTCTCCGTAACATGAAATCGCACTGTATTCTGCATTGATGGCTTTCTGGATATCGCTGGTTAACTGTGTATCATTTTGCTGCCGGAACGATCCAGGGACATCATTATAGTAGTAAGGGATTCCATACATGTTCATTTGCCCTCCCGAGATAAGGTATCGACTTATCGTATGCCCGGGGAGTGGCTGTGTGTGCATGGATAAGGTGAGTATGGTTAAAAAAACTTCTATCGGTACAGGTTGAAAAGATACGCAATCAGAGCCGAGTCAGAGATCTGCAATGCTGATGTAAGCGATGATTCAGCAGTTGACGGGGCATAAAGGAAACTCACCGATTGGCAGAGGGGTAGTTGCCCTTATCTATATCCCTAAAATTGGCTGATGAGTCGAAATACTCCCTTGCTGACAATTTATTTTCCTGTATGGTAAAAAAACGCCTGGTTCCGCTGGGAAAACGCGGGAACCAGGCATCCGGCTGTTATTCTTCTTCGCTTTTCTCTTCCTCTTTTTCTTTTTCTTCCTCAAGATCCTTAATCAATTTTTTCATTTGTGCGATTTCTTTACGCTGCGTTTTTACAATCGAATCAGCGAGTTTCTGGACGCGCGGGTCGGAAATATTGGCGCGTTCACTTGTCAGGATGGCGATGGAATGGTGGGGAATCATCGCTTTCATCCAGGATTCATCTTCAACGGTCGTTTGGCTGCGCACCAGCCACAATGATAAGGCGAATACAACTGCACTGGTGCCCAGAATCGCAAAATTAACGGCCCGCTTCTTATGCATATTCCACATGAACAGCATCATGATGATCGACATCGTAGATCCCATCAGGAGGGCCATGAATATTCTTGTTTCACTGTTAAAAAAGTGGCTGAACTGAAAAATATCAAGGTACATAATAAAGTACATGACAATTGTGGATGTCGCAATCATCGCTCCGAATCTGGCATAACCTTTCATTTTGCAACCTCCTATTACTTATTTAATTAAGGACCCGCTCTCCTGGATGCAGCTCCTATGTATAAACAACTGTCTGAAAAAATGGGTAAGAAGCACTTACTGTTTCTAATTTCCCGTTTTAGGGCTGAGTAAACGAATCGGTCGGAATGAGGCGGAAGAGAAATGTTTGCTGGGGCGAGGGAGAAATGTATACAATAAACAAATTAAAAAAGTGACCGGACTGGCCACTTTTTAGAAAGCTATGAGAGAGGATATTTTGCATGTTGTGATTTGAGCGGATAGGCTGGAATTCTTTATACATGCCAGCAAATTAAGTTTACATCGATAGCTGAACGCAAAACTTTTTTACGAGAGAATTCTTTTTTCCCCGTCTATAGCCTGGATCGGATCAATATTCTGAGTGAATTCCAGCGTGCCGGCATACGTTCCATCCTGGCCCCTCACTGCAAAATAGCGGATATATACATATTTATCCCGGAACTTAATCCAAAAATCTTCACTATCTTTTTTCCCGGACTTGAAATCATTCAGCAAGTCTTCCACGATATGGGCGCTTTTTGGCGGATGGCAGTTTTGCACGGTACGGCCGATCACTGCCTTCGTCCGCGGAAAAATTCTCTCCTTGCCCTGCGAGAAATACCGGACAATGTCCTGGTCATCAATGAAAGTGATGTCGACAGGAAGGTGGTTCAGCAGCAGCTCAAGCTGATTGAGGGATAGGATGCCTGTCTCCAGTTTGATGAATCCTTCTGACATCGCATTTGCATCAAGTTCATGGCGCTCAGGCTTCCACGTTGCTGCCGGGGATGTAAGGCAATACCCGATTTCATCGCTTTCCTGGGCAATTTTGATCCATTCATCTTCCGTAAAGTGATCAAGGCACATCGCAAAGAGGATATTTTCTTCACGATAAATCATTTCAATGACCTGCCGGGCGGCAAAATCTGCTTTTTCGGAAATGGATCGTTTATCCGCAGGATTATGGAGCAGCGTATGTTTCAACTCTTTTATGGCATCCCGGATCATGTCGTCGATTCTCCACATATTTACGGAAGGGCCGTTTATCCCATATTTTTCAAGGTATGGAAAAATGAGATGCTCTTTGCGTACATAATGCTTATCGATGTCAAGTAACAGGTTACAGTCTTCCACCAGCTTGAAGCGGTTATCATAAGTGCTGTCTTCAAGGAACATTGCCAAATGCGGCTGCAGCCTCGACTGGATCAGATTTTCAAGTTCCCTGTTTTCCAGTTTGAATGTATGAATCGGATGCCCGGGTTCTTCTTCGGGATGCTGAATCCCTTCAATTTTTCCCTTGAGAATCGTCATATGGGCATTGGATACTCGGTTTACCTCATGGTCAGGCAGATTCTTCGATTCTAAAAAATCACGATGCTGCTTTGAAAGCTGTGCAACTTCATCAACCGTCACTTTCCCGATTTTGCTGTCAAAAAGAGCCTGAACTTCTTCGGTGCTTTTTCCATTGAAAAGGTCCATAAAAATCTCTTCGATTTGTTGCTGGCGTTCAGATTTATCGGTTACAGGCTGTTCGCGGTTATTGATCAGTTCACTCAAGGCGGATACCCCTCTTCTATTTTTAGGCTGCAGAAATGATAAGTATTCTCATTTCTTAACGTAACATGCCAGCCTGCAATTAGTAGTGATGTGAATCACAAGTACTCAGGCGCTTTGGTGGGATTTTGAATTCGCCGGCAAAAAATGAGGTTGGGACATAACTAAATAAGTCATGCTTAGAGACGAACAATATATTCAACGTCATACTGTTTACAAATAATCAGTTAAGCCGAAAAAACAAGTTCGTTCCATTGCGCTGCAGACACTCGCTCTCCACGGGGAGGAAGCTGAGCCTCCTCGGCAGCGCCTGTGGGGTCTCAGCCTTTCCTCTATTTCCCGTTGGACTTTGAAAAAGCTTCTTTGAAATAACACCGCACGAAGAAAATGGGTTTTTATTTTCGAGGAGTCGAGTGTCTTCCGCTCCATTCCACTAGTTCTTAAAATAGGATGCAAAATTAAAAGATTTATTTAAGAGAGTAAATAAAGACCCGAATGATCAGGCGAAAGATTCATTGAAATCTTACCTAATCGTTCGGGTTTATCATTAGCTGAAATACTTATGTCTCAGCCTCTTCCGATTGAATTTCCAATCACAGGGCTATTCCGGATTGCTTCGGTACCAGATGACGAGCGGGATAAGCAAAAGCGACAGGATAGCCCCGGCTATTGAAAGCATGGCATAACTGGTATAGGCTGCAATGATGCCGGAAAGCGCTCCGCCTGACGCCCCGGCAAGCGCTATGAACACATCAACCGATCCCTGTGTTTTTGCACGGGTGGCCGGCACGGTCGCATCGACAATCAGGGCTGTCCCGCTGATCAAGCCAAAGTTCCAGCCGAGTCCCAGCAGGGCAAGGGCAATTGTAAGGAGCAGCAAAGAATCATTTGGTGCCGCAGCGGCGAGAAGGCCGGCAGCAATCAACGTGACGCCGGCGGCATTTGCCATGGCGATACGTCCATATTTATCGACGAGGACGCCGGTGACAAGTGATGGAAGATACATGGCGCCGATATGGACGCCAATGATCATGCCGACCGCACGGAGCCCATGTCCATGCTGACCCATATGCACAGGTGTCATCGTCATGATCGCAACCATGACAATCTGTGTCAAAACCATGATGGCTGCGCCGACAAAGATGCCGCGTCTGTTTGTCGCCAGTGCGACAGAATCCAGATAAGAATGATTACTTTCAGCAGATTCAAGGGTATTTGTCATGCTTGTCGCGATGATAAGCGGGTCTGGCCGCAGGAAAATCAAGTGGACAAGACCTGCCAGTATAAAAGCCGCTGCCGCTAAAATGAACGGCCCGGCGAGGGCAGGAATGCCGATGCCTGTTGCAAAACTGCCCATCACATCAACAAGATTCGGGCCTGCCACGGCACCGAAAGTTGTTGACACAAGCGCAATGCTGACCGCTTTTCCGCGCTGTTCGGGACTTGCCAGGTCGGTTCCTGCATAACGGGCCTGCAAGTTTGTGGCGGATCCGGAACCGTAAACAAGGAGTGACGCAAACAGAAGAAAGACGTTGTTCGTTACGGCCGCAATAACGACGCCAATTGCGCCAATCCCGCCGGTCAGGAATCCGGCTCCAAGTCCCGGCCTCCGTCCGAACCGCTGTGACAGCCTCCCGATAATCAGTGCCGAACCGGCCGATCCGAGCGTGAATAATGCGGCCGGCATTCCTGCAAAACTATCGGTTCCGAGCATGTCCTGGGCAAGAAGAGCCCCGACGGTTATGCCGGCTGCAAGTCCGGCGCCGCCGAAAATTTGGGAGATGACAACGATCAGAAGCGTCCGCTTATAAAGCGCCTGTTGCTTGGAGGGGGAATCGATATAACTTTGAACAACGGAGGATTGGCTGTCTGCAGTTTGCTCACGTTCGTTTTTATGAAGCATGAGTCAACCGCCATTTCCCGTGCCCTGATAATCTCTCATCTATTAATTCGTACATTCTACGTTTTTGCATAACATCAACTCCAACTCTATCTGAAAATGTCGCTTTCAAACCACCAGGGGTATACTAACCTATTTTATCACATAGTAAAATGCTAAAATCAACATAAATGAAACAAAAGCAGCAAAAAAGTAGGTGTTTGTTTGGAAGTATTTTTGTTTGCGGTCATTATCCTGTTCGCATCGATTTTGCAAACGAGCACGGGTTTCGGTTTTTCCATTCTGGCGACGCCGTTTCTCCTGTTCCTGTTTGAGCCAAGGGAAGCCATCCAGATCAATCTGATTTTATCTTTAATTATTTCTGCAGCTTTAATGTCAAAAATAAGCCGTGATATCGATTTTGGAATCTTAAAGCGGTTCATCGCCGGCAGTGCAGCAGGATTGCCGGTCGGAATCATCGTTTTCCTTTTTATCGACATAACGAACTTGAAGCTCGGGGTCAGCTTTGTCATTTTGTTGTTGACGGTCATGCTGATGTTTAAGTTCCGCACTGCCCAGACGAAGAGAAGGGATTTACTGGCTGGAGGGCTTTCCGGATCGCTGACGACCAGTATCGGGATGCCGGGGCCACCTTTGCTGCTTTATTTTTCCGGAACGGATACAAAGAAAGAAAAGCTGCGGGGGACGACCCTGGCATTTTACTTGTTTATTTATCTAATGAGCCTGATCATCCAGGTCGTTTTTGCCGGTACAACGAAAACCGTCTGGGTTTCCAGTGTTTATGCACTGCCGCTGACCGTGGCCGGCTTGTATGCCGGCCAGTTGTTATTTAAACGGATCGATCAAAGCACCTTTCGGATTTTCACATATGTCATCCTGCTGTTTACCGGTATTTATTTGCTAATCGAAAGTTTAGGATGAGTGTGGGAGGACAGAAAAAAAGGATGAAACCGAAGCGGTTTCATCCCAATATGGTGGAAGGTGTTTCTAACCTTTTAAGCAGCCCATCAAGTTTCTTTTCCTGTTCAGCCAGTTGACCGGCTGCATGGCCCGTCATTTGTTTATAGATTTGCAAAATCTTTTGTCCATAGGTGTTTCCGGGCACCGCCCATTTTCCGTTTAGTTCAGGCCAGAGTTTGGCGCTTCCCCTTGTGACAAGGCTGAACCTCGGGTCAACAAGGGAGTATCCCGCAGGAACGTCTCTGGCGGTTGAATAAGCGTATAAATGCTGGATGTGGGCATGGACTCCTGTTTCAGGCGTTTCAAACGCTGCACCCGGATTCCCGGGACCTGTCGCTCCGATACCGGCGTAATTGTTCTGATTTTTTTCCACCAGCCCGGTGAATCTGAAATAATCCGTTTCATGGATGGCCTGTGCGTAGGCCACATCGGCACGGATGCCGTAGGCGGCGCCATACTTCACATAATAGCTGCCAAGAGCCGGTGCATCGGGATTGACCGTCCTTGCGTATTGATCAAGCTGGCGTGCTGATAAATGTGTTTCACCTGTAATGGAAAGCAGCTCCTGTCCGTTTTTTGTTACAGATGATGCAGGCTGTTTTCCCGGTCCTTCCGCCATGATGAACGGATCGGGAATGCCGATTTCCTTCAGGCGGCCGATTTGCTCCTCAGCATTTTCCATGCTTGAAAAGGCGCCGGCCTGGATCCGAAAAGAGTCTTCTTTTTGTCCGGCTGCAGCAGGTGTGATGAAAGAGTCAATCCCTTTTTGAGCGAGAAACCTTGCCCTTTTTTCAGCCGGGTTCCGGGCGTTGAACGATCCGGCAATGACTTTATATAGCATAGCGGCAGCCGGTTTGGCGGGCAGGCGCAGTGCTCTGGCTATGCCTGTTGCGATGGCTTCTGAAACTTCTTCTATGAAAGCGGAATTCCTCATCGTTTCAAAATCTCTGGCATTGTCGATGAACAGCACTTCGAGCAGCAGGGCATTCATTTTTGTTTCGCGAAGCACATGGAAATTGGCACGTTTTTTCCCTCTATCTTTCACTTGGTATTGATCTCCAACAGATTCGATGATGGCCTTATGGATGATATTTTGGATGCTTTTCGTTCTTGAAGATACTTTTCCGTTAAAAATATAACTCTCAAATCCGTTGCCGCCAGCGGCATTATGATGGATGGAGAGGAAAAAATCGGCATCCAATTCATTCGCCATGTCCGTCCGCTGGTCAAGTGACAGCGACTTGTCTGCTGTTCTCGTCATGACCACGTTCACTGAATAAGTTTCCTCCAGGACCTTGCTGACCCGCGAAGCAATTGATAGATTGAAATCCTTCTCTTTGTATCCGCGATACGTTGCACCCGTATCGTCTCCGCCGTGCCCCGGGTCAATCACAATTGTTTTCATAAATTCACCTCCTTAATTATATATAGTCAGAAATTGCAGGATAGTAGGGCTTTATTCAGAAGTTCCTTGCTCATTCCGTTAAAAAGTTTCACGTGGAACAGTTATTGCTGTCCATTACATAACCTTTGGCACGCAAAACAGTAAATGAAACATAAACAAGGTTTATCCAATAAAAAACCTCGCCGATTGGCGAGGTTTTAGCAAAGACAGAGGGGCAACTTCCCCTATATATATTCTTAAATACGACGGATGCATCGAAATGCTCCCTTTTTGACAATTCATTCTTTCCCTTATGATAAGTGTCAGGTGAAGCCTCACAAAACATTTTCGAGGAACATCCGGATGACATCAGCACCGCCAATGAAAGTGCCGAGCGAGCTGCCGAGGTTTGTCAGAATCACGATCAGCAGGATCCGGCTCACTTTATTGAACCAGAACCCTTTTACCGTAAAAACGTCTTCAGACAGGCTTTCAAAATCACTTACGTTCGGCCGGCGAATATAGGCCTGGACAAATCCCGCAAACCAACCTGCGGCAAGGAGCGGGTTCAGCGAACTGATCGGCGCTGCAACAAAGGCGGTCAAAATGGCGAGCGGATGGCCGAAAGCGGCTGTTGCTCCAATTGCGGCCAGAATGCCGTTCCACAGGACCCAGCTGATCGTCTGGTTCATCCCTGTTGCCGGATTCGTAAAAAAAGTATAGACGATAATGCCGATAATCAGCAGCGGGATGGACCAGCCGATAATTTTAGGCACATTTGATTTTGGCGGAAGCTTCGACAGTTCCTTAAGATCATGATCTTTATGAATTTCCTTTGTAATGCCGGGTGCATGAGCAGCGCCGATAACAGCGACTACTTTATTCCCGGGTGCGTGTTTGATTTTTTCGGCCAGGTATTGGTCTCGTTCATCGATGAGCGGCCGCTTCAAGTCAGGAAAAGAGGCGGTGAATTCCTTCAGCATCGAATCAAGCATGTCTTCGGATTTCATCTTTTCCATTTCCTCTTCGGAAATGCTTTCCTTATCAAAAATACTGTAAAAAATCGTCATCATCAGGCGCGTTTTTCCCCAGAAGCCGACCCCGCGCCAGATGCGGGCAAACGTTGTCTGGATGTTGCGGTCAGCGAGGACAAGCTCAGCCCCCGTTTCTTTTGCGGACTCAATGCCCTGGATCATTTCCTGGCCCGGTTTGATCCCCATATCTTTTGCCATTCGTTTTTGGAAAGAAGAAATGAGCAGGTTCATGAAGAGCAGGGTGGCTTTCTTTTCCTTTATGACCTGGAAAATATCCATGTCCTTCCACTTTTTCTGATTTGTGATTGAATCATAGCGCTGTGCATCGAGTTCGACACAAACAGAGTCGGGCTGCTCCGCTTCAATGACTTCCTTCACTTGGTCTGCACTTTGCTTTGATACGTGGGCAGTGCGAATGAGGATAATCTCTTTTCCCTCTATATTCAAACGCGTAATTGCTTCTTCGGGCATAAACGACCTTCCTTTTGTAAAGTAATTAACAATCATTTTTATCCTATAAGAACAAATTTACACCACAATGCCATAAAGAGCCAGCATGCTTTTAGATCAATGGCTGTTTTTTTGGAGATAAAAAGGCTGATCGCGGGTATAGACAGTTATAGAGACTTTAACCGAAGAGTAGGAGGAACCTGATTTGAAATGGAAGGGAAGAAGAGGCAGTTCGAATGTTGAGGACCGGAGAGGCAAGGGCGGCCCGATTGCAATCGGCGGTGGCATCGGCGGTATCGTCATTTTAGTTGTCGTCATGCTGCTCGGCGGCGATCCCGGTGCTTTGCTGAATAACATGACACAAGTCGGCAATGATTCCTCTATCCCTTATGAGGAGACAGCACAGGAAGAGGAGCTTTCCCAATTTGTATCCGTCGTCCTTGCCGATACGGAGGAAGTGTGGACTGACATCTTCCGGGAAAACGGAATGACATATGAAGAACCGACCCTGGTCCTGTACAATGACAGCGTCCAGTCGGCCTGCGGCACCACAAGTTCCGCTGTGGGGCCCTTTTATTGCCCGGGAGACCAGAAGCTGTATATTGATTTGAGTTTTTATAATGAATTGAAACAGAAGTTCAATGCTCCTGGCGATTTCGCCATGGCATATGTGATTGCGCATGAAGTCGGGCATCATGTCCAGACATTGCTCGGAACATCAAATAAGGTTATGCCGCTCCGCCAGCAAATGAGCGAAACGGAGTTCAATAAGTACCTCGTCAGATTTGAGCTACAGGCGGATTACTATGCAGGTGTGTGGGCTCATCATGCCCGGGAAATGGACTTGCTTGAGCAGGGGGATCTTGAAGAAGCGGTAAACGCAGCGAGTGCTGTCGGCGATGATGCCATCCAAAAACGGACACAGGGCCAGGTTGTCCCCGATAGCTTTACCCACGGCACATCCCAGCAGCGGATGAAATGGTTCAAAAAAGGATTTGAAGAGGGCACGATCGAAGGCGGAAACACATTTGAGGCTGTAGGACTAAACATAGGAAAATAACGATTTGGACTCCTATCTACGAAAGCTGAATAGAAACAGCCCAGGGTGAAAAAGTAAGAAAAAGAACTCAGCGGGGTGATAGGATGGAAAAGGAGACCGAGACCGTCTGCAACGAAGAGCAGGATCGGTTTAACCATTATCTCAATGATTTGGTGACGAAAGTGATTGTGGAAGAGCAGGAAGAACAGATGAAAAAAGAACTTGGGCAAGACGGAAAATAAAACCCTCCAAAAACGAGTTTCAATACCAAACCAATAAAAATACAGCAATTAACAAGTCCGATTCGAAACTGAATTGGGCTTGTTTTTTATATCAATGAGTGACAGGGAAGTATTGAGGAAGAAGTTGATAGCGAATACTTGCAGCGGAAAGGAACGGACAACTTCTTTATAGACTAAGGCAGTCGGAACTTTAAAAGTTATAGGTCCCCGGGAGGGAATTACGCTTTCATACAGAATGTATTTCGGGCATACCTATTAAGAGCCCTGAAACTAAATAAGTAATGAAAGGGAGTTCGGAAATGTTTGTCATTTATGGAAGTTCAAGAAAGAAAAGCAACTCTGAACAGCTGGCAAAAATCATGATCGATGGATTGGATGCCGAAGAGGTGTATTTGCGGAATAAAACGGTACAGCCGATTGTAGATATGCGGCATGATCCGCAGGGATTTTCCAATGTCGGTGATGACTATTATGAAATTTTAAACAGAATGATGATTCATGAAAAGATTGTTTTCGTGACGCCGCTTTACTGGTACGGAATGAGCGGACTTATGAAGAATTTCATTGACCGTTTTAGCGAGACGCTGCGGGATTCCACTATGAGTTTCCGGGAACAAATGAAGGAGAAAAAAATGTATGTTGTCATTGTCGGCGGCGACAATCCAAAATTGAAGGGTTTGCCGCTTATCATGCAATTCACCCACATTTTTGACTTTTTCGGCGCTTCGTTTGAAGGATATCTTATCGGCAAGGCAAGAACCCCGGGTGAAATCCTTGAGGATAAAGAGGCGATCGCCCAGGCGAAGAGGTATAATAACCTATTTCAATAAGTAGCCTGGAAAAGGCAGAGGAAGCCCTGAACAGGGGTTGCGTGAATTGGGGGATGGCTGAGATGACTTGCGTGCCGGCATTCTTTTGGAATATGACCCAGAATAAGGAAAAAGAGGATAAAAACAGAAGAACTAAAGAATAAAAGCAAAGAACAAGTAGAGCGTGTGGGATCGATTGAGCACCTAAGCCTGTTTTAAATTTAGCAGAGAGAGCATTCCTTTCTTTATAGAGGTGTCGATGATGAAGGTTATCAAGTTGATATTTGATGTTATTGCGAATGTTATTTTAGGAACTTTATTCATGGGAAGTGCAGTAAGCACCGACGATATTAAGTTTGAGAGGAATGTCAGAAAGTAAAAAGGGAAAGCTGGTTTAGAGAACTTAGCGATAACGGATATTATTATGAAAAGATTTATCAAAACGAGGATGTCCGAGAATATTTACTTCAGGATAATATTGTTGAAAAAGTGAAAAATGACGACTCAGAAAGAACATACTTATTATCATTAATATACAACGTATAGTTACCAATAAGTTCAATTCAGTCTTTCCTTTTAACTGTTAGCGATTTTTTTAAAAACAATAATTAAGTTATCAATAAAGTTCCCTTCAAATGAAAAAGAAGCCAATCCGGATTTGCCGGGTTGGCTTTGTATTTTAAAGTGTATTGATAGACGTTCCGTTTAAATCTCGTGGACGTCTATCTCTGTATACTGGTCATCAATTTTTTTGCAAAGGCTTATTTCCAAAGTCCCGTTTTTGTAGGAAGTGGCAGCTCCTTTTTTTTCAACTAGGGCAGGCAGTGGAATAATTTCTTTCCTGGCAGATTCTTTAATGATTAATTGGTGCGATGTATGAAAAACCTTTATGTTTTTTAACCTGCTAGAGTCCTGGATTGTAATTTGGACAACCACTTTTTCATGCAGGTCAAAGACCCGGTATGGAAAGGATTTTTTATCTTCCATCTTTGCGCCGGGAAGTTTTGCTATTTTTTGGTGTTTATTCCGTTTTTGTTCATTGCCCATTTTTGTGTCTTCAGTTTTTGCGGCCTTATGTGTGTTAAAAGGAAAAGGGTCCATGCCATTCTGATTGAACCATTTTTTCATCATCGGTGAAACCGATTCAGATAAGGCTGACTGAAATTGTTCTGCCATCTTTTTTTGATACTCCAGGTGATTTTGCGGGATAGGAAACATGTCGCCGTGAAAATCGAATGGATTGAATTTTTCCCAGTTCATACAGCAGCCTCCTGAAGTTTATTCTTTCAGACTGGACGATGATGCGAAGTGCCGTCTCCTTCTTTATCTTACGATGCCATCCTCTTCTGTGTTCCAGTTTCGAGATAAATGAATCAAACGTCTACAAAAGGTGCTGCAGGTCGTTCTGCAGCGTCCCTGACACCATCGTTGCAGCGGAAATGTTTAGACTCAACAGCAAAAGGTTATTGTACATATACAAGTCAATAAAAATTCTTATCCAAAGGAGGACGAGAATCATGGCTAAAAACAATAAAGATAACAAAAATATGACAGTAAGCGAAGCAGGCCGCATGGGCGGTGAAAAGACTTCCGAAACACACGACAAGGAATTTTACCAGGAAATCGGCCATAAAGGCGGAGAAATGGGCGGCCAAAAAGGCGGCGAAACAACCGCAGAAAAATATGGAGAATAATTCTACGAGGAAATCGGCAAGAAGGGCGGCGAAGCCACTTCTAAAAGCCATGACAAAGAATTCTATCAGGAAATCGGCCAAAAAGGCGGAGAAACAACTTCCAACAAGTACGGTGAAGACTTCTACGAGGAAATCGGCGAAAAAGGCGGCAATGCCCGCGCCAATAACAATAACGACTCCTAATACTCCTAGTGACAGGAGAAAAGCCAATCCGGAAATTCCGGGTTGGCTTTTTTGGTTAAGGATTTTATAAAAAATAGGGATTGTCGATCATAAGCAAGAAGGGAGTCATCCAGCATCAGACACCTGCGGCTATGGTCAAACGCGGGCGCCCTGTCCTTTTGTTCATGAACCGGCTTTTATACTTGACCCAGAAGTAGTCTCTTGAAAATGAAAGACGGCATAAGAGCGGCAGAGAGCTTACTGTACTCTTAATAAGTTGTAAACTGGGTCAATTTCTGCAGAAGATAAAAAATGTATTTTACCGGTGTCAGCTTGTCCTGATAAGTGCCGTATCCCACTGTGTAGGTCCCTCCGCGATTGTTCCAAATTCTATCAAAATAGTCTTCGATATCTTTAAAAAACCGGGTGTGTTCTGTTCCGTACACTGCCAGGTCCGCTTCCGGATTATAGTTATCAAGATTGCGCGAGGTGAAGTTGCTGGACCCGCCGATCGCAAATCGCCTGTTACCGTCTTTGATATAAAGCATTTTCGTATGATACTGCTCTTTGTTCGTGTCATACCAGCGGATGGTGATATTTTCATAGCCGGTCTTTTGCAATTCTGCGGCTACGGGCAAATTGGGAAGACCGATTTTTTGTTGTCCGAAGGCATTTTGGTTCGGGTCGAGGATGATTCGGATATCGGCGCCCCTATCGGCCGCATTATGGAGTGCATGAATGATGTCCCTGTCCGCCAGGTAGAACATCCCAAGCCATATCACAGCACCTTTTCCGGCTTTATCTAGTTCCCGGAGGGCCGCATCGCTCACTTTCTTTTCTGTTACATACTGGATGCTGGCTGTCCCTTTGCCACGGTCATGCTTGGAAGGGGAGGGTACACCATGTTCCGGGAAAAGCTGCAAATCACCGCCTGAAAAGGCTGCAATTGCTTTTTCACTTGCAATCATGTCATTTAAGATCGGCCCGGTTACCTTAAACCCGATATTGGAATGAAAGCCGCTAGCATCATGGGGGTTTGCCGACAAAATCAAACCGGCGTCTTCTGTAATCACTATTTTACGGTGATTGGCTTTAACATTCAGCAGGGTCAGATAGGATCTGAATGTGACATCAGGCGCGTTAGAACCAAACGGATTCGGAATCCACCCTGTGCCTTCCTCCCCCATCCAGGAAAAGGCTGTCCGCCACAATGCACTGTAGACGTGATTCGGATCGCGAAGCTTATCAAGGTCGGTGTAAATGATGTGGGCACCACGCTCTTCCAGGGCACTCAGTTGATTAGCCTGATGGGAATTGTAGCTTGTATTGATTTTATCACTAATGAAAATGACGTTAAGGGACGGATGCTTTTCCATTTGGTTCTCGACCGCTTGCCGCAGTTTCCCGCTGATGGGTGGATAATCCCTGTCGCCGTTGGAATAATCATTGAAAAGAAAAAAATCTAATATCAGAAATTCCTCAGCTTCAGCAATTGTCCGGTTGACTTCGTCAAAAATAGACTGGTCATATATCTCTTTGCCGTCTTTGTCATAGGTGAGATCATATAAAAACTGCAGGTCGCCATCTTGTATCTGGTATCGTTCACTGGCATAATCCAGGCCGGAGGGTAACGGCTTTTCCCGGTGGTAGACCGTCACACTGGTGATTATGAGAAAAACAATTATAAGAGCGATCACACTTCTTTTTCTGTACCATTTCTTCCTGTTTTCCATCGGTTTGCTCCTGTCTTATAAAATAGAAAAAGGTCCAGCCTGTTTGCCCAAAAAAACGGCTGGACCCGGCGTTTGCTTTTTTAAAAGGGGTTTCTCTTACTTCCTTTCTTTTTTTGCCACCCCTGTATCGTATGCCGCTTCCATGACTGCTTCCCTGATTTTTTCAACGACTTTCTCATTGAAAACCCCGGGGATGATATAATCGCTGTTCAGCTCATCCGGTGAAATCGTTGAAGCGATCGCCTGGGCTGCAGCTAGTTTCATCTCTTCGTTGATGTCTGTTGCCCGCGCATCGAGAACACCGCGGAAAAGTCCGGGAAAGCAAAGGACGTTGTTTACCTGATTTGGATAATCGGAACGCCCCGTTGCCATCACTTTTACATGCGGCCGGGCTTTTTCCGGTGAGATTTCCGGATTCGGGTTTGCGAGGGCGAAGACAATCGGATCATCTGCCATGTTTTTCACATCGGCTTCTTGAAGCACATTTGGCACAGATACGCCGATGAATGCATCCGCACCTTTGATTACATCAGCTAATTCCCCTTTTTCATTATGCGGGTTCGTGTTTTCCGCATACCAATTCCACATCTCATTTTCGTATGTGTCATCCTGTGTCAGCGCGCCGTGGCGGTCCACGCCAATAATATTGACAGCACCGGCTTTCAGCAGCATTTTTGTAATCGAAATGCCGGCTGCCCCGATTCCATTGACTATGATTTTGCTATCCTCGATATCTTTGCCGGCAACCTTCAGGGCGTTCAATATACCGGCAAGAGCGACGATTGCCGTGCCATGCTGATCATCATGGAAGACAGGGATGTCGAGCTCCTTTTTTAGCCGTTCTTCGATTTCAAAACATTTAGGTGAAGCGATATCTTCAAGGTTAATGCCCCCAAAACCGGGACTGATCGCTTTGACATACTCGATGATTTCTTCCGTGTCTTCACTATTCAGGCATATCGGATAGGCATCGACATCGGCAAATTGTTTGAAAAGCATCGCTTTACCTTCCATTACCGGCATTGCCGCTTCCGGCCTGATATTGCCGAGACCCAGCACAGCCGAACCGTCCGAGACGACGGCAACCGAGTTTTTCTTAATTGTCAGTTTGTTGGCAAGCTGGGGGTCTTTTTCAATTGCCAGGCAAACCCTTGCCACTTCAGGCGTGTAGACCTGTGATAATTCCTCACGGTTATCGATGGACATTTTCGAATTCACATTTATTTTTCCGCCTAGATGGACAAGGAAGGTGCGGTCTGATACATGCTTGACCGTGACGCCGTCAAGGCTGTTCAAGGTTTCGACAAGCCGGTCCTCCTGCTCTTCACCTGCTATATTAATCGTGATATCCCGTGTCGTTTTCTGCGGGCTTTCTTTAATCACATCAATTGCCACCATATCTCCGCCCGCATCGGTGATGATCGTCGCAATTTCCCCAAAGGAAGTACGCTGTTTTTCAATTTCCAGGCGAAGAATAAGAGTCATATTCGTTCGGGCCATTCAATCACTCCTTCACAAAAAATACCTGCCCTATAAATTCCCTCTTATAGGATAGATTACACACCTAATTAAGGGGAGAAGGCACTTTTTAGATGGACATTTGCCACGGGCAATTATTAAACTAAAGGTTAGAATAAACGATAGGGAGCCTCACAATATGTCCGGCCAATTGTATGGTTGGGGGAATAAGCGGCCTCCCAGTGACGCACGTCTTTCCTTAAGGTAATGAGGGGTTATGGCGCTTACACAGCGGTGGTGGGCGGGATGCAAATTGGAAAGGGCCGCTAACATCTTCTGTAAGCTGCCGCTGCTTTTCAATTAAACAGCATGTCAAAAACACAAGAAAAAAACAGTTTTTAAAAACAAGGCCAGTCGGAAGGGGAATCGCCATGTTAAAACTTAAGATCCCGGGCAGGGATAAACTGGATTTGCAACACCTTGTCCTGGATTTCAACGGGACTATCGCTCATGATGGACAGCTCATTGAAGGTTTGGAGAAAAGGCTGGAGACGTTAAGTGAGCAACTGTCAATCCATGTCATTACTGCTGATACAAACGGAACCGCTGCAGCGCAATGCAAGGGTTTGCCGGTATCCCTTCATATTATAGGCAAGGCAAATCATGCATTGGAAAAGGAATTGTTTGTAAAAGAGCTGGGGCCGAAAGAGACAGCATGTGTAGGGAACGGGTTGAATGACAGGGGAATGTTTTCTCTGGCAACTCTTGCTATAGCCATAGTCGGCCGGGAGGGGTGCAATGTGCCGACATTGCTTCAAAGCGATATTGCGGTAAACAGCATATTGGACGGCCTTGACCTATTTATCCATCGGCACCGTCTTATTGCAACATTGCGGAATTAATATGAAAGAGCGATGTACACCCTGGATTGATTCCAGGGTGTTTTTCATGCAAAAACAAAAACCGGGTATGAGGAATCAGGCGAAAAGAGGATCATTTCATATAAAGAACCACAGTTTCAAGTGTTGTATAAATATTCAGCAGGCCCAAAGGTGCCCTTTTTTTTCATTCTAATAAAATATTTTTACTTTTTAACGTAATTATATTTACTTTGAAAAGTAATTAGGTATATAATCAAAAGCAAGGAGGGGAATAATGGAAACTTTACGACTTAATGTAAATCTATTGCGTGAGCGTGTTCCTAATTTAACGACAGCAGCCCGGGCAGTCGGACTGCGGCCGGCAACCGTTTCAAATCTGACAACAGGCAAAACACCGATCGGGAGGGCAGAGGTTCGCACGCTTGCTGCTCTTGCTTCACTTGCGGAATGCAGTTTGGATGAATTAATTATCAGAGGGGAGTCTTTTATGATGCTGGAAACCGGAATTAAAGTGGTTGATTTGTTTTCTCCTATTGCCGAGGGAGGGACAGCCGGCCTGGTGGCCCGTCCTGGTATGGGACAGACCGTTCTTCTGGCCGAAATTTTTCATGTAAAGAGAAAAGATGGGTATACAACCGTGTTGTTAAAACCTGAAGGCGAGTATCCGGTTCTTGACGATATAACCGGTGAGGTTGATCTGGTTTGTGAAAACATTGGCGACGTTTTTGAGGCAATCAAAAAAGCGGAAGGTTCAAAAGGTGTCATACTTGCTGCTGACCGTTCCTATGTAGTGACCAATGAAACATTCCAGCTGCAGGAACAGCTAGGTGAAGCGGGCATCAACTATGTTACGACCCTTCTTCTTGATTTGAAAGGGGAGGCAGTCGATGAAGAGCTGCCTTATGGCCCACTGGAAGCACTTTTGCAATTTGACGCAGATCTGGCATCACGCCATATATTTCCAGCCCTTAATCCTCTTTCTTCTACCTCTGTTCTTTTAGAAGGCGGGGAAACCGACAAAGAGCACTTATCGCTGCAGCAGCAAGCCCGCAAAGTTTTGCGCAGGTATAGGGAGCTACGCTTTTTCACCACCACAAGAGGAGAGGATTCGATTCCTGCCTCAGAAACGGAAACCTATAAACGTGGTGAACGGCTTGAAGCTTATCTTTCACAGCCTTTTTACACCGCAGCGGACTTCACCGGCCAGCCAGGTGTATCTGTCCCTCTTGCAACAGCTTTACAAGACATCAAGGGCATACTTGGCGGCTCATCCGATCACAAGAATCCTGAAAATATGAAATATATCGGCTCGCTCTGACTCTTTTCCACTTATTTTTTCACACGCTTCGACGGCATTTTTCTCCTTCGGTGTTTCTTCGGACATCTGGAATGCCTTCATTGCTTCTTGATACCGGCTCCATTGGGGCTGGTGTTTTTTTATGAGTAATTCGCTTCATTTTTAGCTTGTTTACAAAAACGAATACATGTATACTTAAAGTAATCTTTTTGTTTGCAGATGTGTTTACATGTATACATTATTGAAAACAAGTTGGTATATCAGTATGTATACAATTAATGAATACATGTAAACAAATATATAAACATGTATTCATTTACAGAAGGGTTGTAAACATAAAAGATTACAACTTTGTTCTTATTTGGGTATTTAAGAAATTTACACCGTGACAAAACATGCCAAATCAACGAAACTTATAAGTAACCCCATTAAAGAAAGGAAAGATGGATAGATGAAAGATTCGAGAATAGCTGCTATTGATGTTGGCAATGATGCGGTAAAAGCGATATTCGGAAAGCTGGAATCAGAACTTTACATACCAAACGTGATCGCGAGGGATGTTGAGGATCGTCCGGTAATCGGCATTGAAGATCTTGATGAAAAAGATCCGATTGATAATATCCACATCAAAGTTCACTCCCCTGCCCTAAAGGAAAACAATGCGATTTACCGTGTCGGCAATCTGGCAACAAAAAGCACAAACTCGACAGAACTTGATCCAGGCAGCAGTAAATCCGAGGAAGACCAGACCCTTGTCATGCTTTTTGCCACACTTGCCCTGGATGCAGTCAAAGAGGAAGGCGGAAAAGGGGCAAGCGGTTCAAATAAAGTGTTGGACGCCAACTATACACTCGGAACCGGCCTGCCGTTACGTGAAGTAAAAGAAGGGAAGGATGTCGGTTATCGTTCCCAGCTGCTCGGATCCGTACACCAGGTCGAATTCCTCGTCACGCCCCGTTATCAGGGATTGAAAGTCAACATTAAGTTTGATGAGGTTAAAGTTTATCCGGAAGGTTTCGCTGCATTTGTGAACCTTGTTATGGATAATGATCTGAATATCATAAACAAAGACTTGATTGATAAGCGGATTCTTATTCAGGATATCGGCGGCCTGTCAACAGATATTGCCGTCATCCGCAACCGCAATGTTGATGACGACAAGGCACAGGGTTTCAACCTTGGCGTGTCGGAATCGCTTGAGGCTATCCGTGAGGAAATCCGGACAAAGCACGGCATTGAACTTGACAGCAGGCGTGATGTCGTCGATATCATCACCCGCAAAAATGACCGCAACCATATTATGGTGAAAGGCAGCCGGACAAGCGTTCATGATATTACCGACCGGATTCTGCTCGAGCTTGCGAAAAAAGAATACCGCTTCCTGCGCAACGTGTGGCAAAAGAATTCCCAGACAGAAATCTGCTATTTTGTCGGCGGCGGCGCCAGTGTCCTGAAAGATTATCTAAAAACGCTCAACAACAACCTCGACGGCTATAACATTGAATTTTTCGAGGATGAAAAGGAAAGCGTATGGATGATGGCAAATGCATATTACAAGCTGATCTCCGATTTTATCCGGAAGAACAGCAAGCTTAACCAAAAAAAGGATGAAAACAAGAAGGCCGCTTCATCCAAATAGGGTGATGATATGAGTCAAAAAGGGAAAGGTGTGGAAAGGGGCCAGGCGATAACCTTCCGGGTCCCTTCCGATACACCCGATTATCTTTTAAAGCAGCTTTCAAGGCTGAAAGAAAAGGAAAAACGGAATTTTTCCAGTAAAATTGCGGAGTTTGTCCTCAAAGGAATTGGCGAAGATTTGGCAAAAGACCGGGAGACCATCACGATCCCTATGCCGCGCCAATTGACGAAATCACAGCGGAGCTGGCTGAAGCATGAGCATTCAGAGGCCTTGCTGGGGACGATTCTTTATCAGCTCCTTGCTGACCCGGTGCGTGCCACCGCCCTCCTCACATCGCTGAACAGCAGCACGATTGATATCGACGAAGCGCTAGATCTTCAAGAAAAAATGCCGGTTTCTTTTGAGAAGGAAGGAAACACCGGCGAAGGTGAGCAGCCGGAACCCGATTTTGACAGCGACAGTACGGATGCCAGTGATGACCTGGATGATCTGGAATCATTCGATATCGAGAAAGCCATGAATGACCTCCACGAGTCGAGGACCGAACAAGATGATGAAGACAACGAAGCAGAGGAAGACTTGCTGGGCGGATTTTTATCAAAAATGAATAAATGAGTAAAAACGGTCCGGCGGCAGGGCCGTTTTTTGGTTTGCGGACCATTTAATCGGAAATAATCGATTTTGTGACTAAGGCAGCTGGGTATTATTATTTATTATTCAATCCCTTATTATGGGAAGATTGTAAAGACTATAAAGATTGTAAAGCAAAAATAAAACAACTTGTAAGAAAGCGTAAATCCCCTTTTCTTTTATACAGAATCTATAAATAATAGAGTTGTTCTACTATTTCTGAAGATTCAAAGGGAGGAAGACAGGTTGAATAAGGGTAAAAAAGTTACAGCTATTGCACTTGCAGCCGGTGTAGCGATTCCGGCACTTATGTCGAATGGAGCTTCTGCCGCAGGAGTTCCGGTAAAATCGGTAAAGTTCAACGGAATGGAAGCACCTGCTACGGCAGAACAAATGTCCAAACCTTACACAACTGCCAGCGTTGAAGTGACCTACGCAAATGGCAACACAAAAACATTCGAACTTTCCTGGGATCAGCTTTTCAATTCAAAAGATTATTTAACAGAAGTGAACGGAACTCAAGTACCTTCCAGCACACCGCTTGATGTGAATGGAAATCCGATTAAAAAAGCGGATGAAGGCGGAATTGATTATTATGTATCGGATGCTCCGGATGGAAACAGTGTGATAGAGGGGCCGGAAGGAAAAAAATATCTTATTTCCCATTTCGAGTCCCACGCCAATGGGTCTGGAAGTGTTCCGGACTCAATGACTTTGACTGAACTTGAGCAAAAAGAAGACGGGAAGCTTGAGGTAGCCGATGTAAAACCAATTGATTTTTCTGAAGTGAACGGCATCTGGGTGCCATGCAACGCATCTACTTCACCATGGAACACTCATTTGGGATCAGAAGAATATGAACCGGATGCACGCAGTTTTTTTGAAGATAAAGAATCCCGTTCTTATCAGGATGTAACGAACTTTGCTGAAAATTACTTCGGGGATGCATCAAAAGCGAACCCTTATTTCTACGGATGGACGCCTGAAATCTCTGTTGTTGCTGAAGGGCAAACAAAGGCTGTAAAGCATTACAGCATGGGCCGATTCTCCAAGGAAGTTGGCAAGGTGATGGAAGATAAAAAGACTGTGCTGTTCGGTGACGATGGGTCAGATGTTGTCCTGTTCATGTACGTGGCCGATAAAGCTGAAGACCTCACATCCGGCTCGCTTTATGCAGCTAAATATACAGGTACTGAAGATATGAATGGACATGCTGAAGAAGCGGGAGCCGGCACTCTTGAATGGATCAAGCTCGGCCATGCATCTGATGATGAAATAGAAGACATCGTGAACTCTGGAATCACGTTCCAGGATATATTTGAAGTTTCCGATGAACCGAAAGAAGGATTCAAAGCGATTAAAACAAACAGCTCTTCCGGTGTCGAATATTTGAAGTTGAAACCAGGTATGGAAAAGGCTGCAGCCTTTTTAGAATCACGCCGTTATGCCGCATACAAGGGCGCGACATCAGAATTCAGGAAGATGGAAGGCGTTGCGGTCAATAATAAAGAAAATAAAGCATATGTAGCCATTTCAGAGATTAATAAAGGGATGACAAAAGCGGAAGAAGGATCCCCTGTAGCGGACGATATCCAGATTGAGCGTGAAGATGCCGGTGCTGTATATGAAATGCCGCTGGCGGGCGGTCAAAAGGATGCTGAGGGCAATGCAATCCGTAGCCATTTTGTGCCAACAGCCTTTGACGGCCTTGTCATGGGTGAAACAATGGACGACTATGACAAACTCGGAAATCTTCATAACCCTGATAAAGTGTCAAACCCTGACAACCTAAGTTTTTCCAATGAAATGAATACACTCTTCATCGGAGAAGACAGCGGAGCAGATGAAGGGCATGTGAATAACTTTGTTTGGGCATACAGCCTTGATAATGAGAAATTGGAGCGCATTTTGTCGGTCCCTGCCGGGGCGGAAGCGACCGGTCTGCTTCCGGTGGAGGATATGGACGGCTACTCATATATCATGAGCAGCTTCCAGCATCCAGGTTCTGGTGTAGATGAATCCCCTATCACTCCAGTGGATAAAGAGGAATTGCTGCAGCGGATCGAGGAAAACTATCAGGAAAGTGCCGGCCTTGGTTATATTAAAGGACTTTCCCTTGAAGGATTTAAAATGAACGAGGAAAAGACCAGCAAGCATGAAAACAAAGGGAACGAAAAGGAACAGTCGGGTGCTGGAAACTTCTTTTTCAGCATTTGGAACAAACTTTTCCAATAAGGGAAAAGAGAAAGACCCGGGGCAGCTGACAGCTGCTCCGTTTTTTTTACTTGCCGTCTATATTGAAATAAAGTGTTTTGTTTAGTCTCATCTAACTGCTTAGTAGTCGGGAAAGAGTGTCGAAAATTAACGATATTTCCCGGAAAATAACGGGAGGTTTGCTGAAAACGTATTATGCTACTTGCATAAAGTTGCCCCCTGAGCTTCCAGGCTGATGGGCAGGATCTCCCCCTGGTATGCAGTGGTTTGGAGCGTATATTGAAATGGATTATATGGTGGGTTAAGGAAGAGGAATTCAAGATATTGTATTGACTCCAATCAATCAAATACATAAAGTCTGAAACTAATTAAAAGGCAGAAGGGGTTGGGGCAGCATTTTAATAGGTGATTTCGTCAATAATACATATAAACACCAAGTTTGTTCACAACTGAATAATATAATGGGGATAGAAGGATTTTTCGGCAATTGAAAATTAGCTTGAAATAAGGCTAAAAACCAAATGATGTTTATTGAAGGAGGGTGGATTCGATAATGATGATTTTTCCTCAAAGCCGTACAGGTAAGTGGTCTGTTGGGTTAACTGTTCTTTTCCTACTGATGATTTTCACATTTTTCGCTTTTATGCTGCTCGGCCTGGTAACATTCGATGAAGGGCACTCGTGGGATTTTACAGTGGCTGCTGCGATACCAATTGAACTTACTGCCTTTATCCTAAGCATCATCGCATACAGAAAGGCAAAAGACCGTTCTGTTTTAAATTATATGTCTTTTTTCATCGGAGCCGGCGTCCTTCTATTCCTGCTGCTCCACAGTCTTTTTATCAGTGATTAAGCATATAAAACGTTTCAGTGTAAACGACAGTTAAAATATCATTGAATTGTTGTAATCCAAAACCCACTAATTTATTCCAATAATAAAAAACAGGCGAATGTTATAGACATTCGCCTGTTTTTTTATAGTGATGTGATTCTTTATCCTACTTATAAAGCAATACTTTACCGACAGTACCATCAGCACTCTGGCCGGTCACACGGAACTTCATACCGTATTCAGGAACGTTTCGTCCTGCATCAACAAGGCCGGCATTGCTGTAATCAAGGCTGTCATCAAACAGCGGATTGCGCGCTGTGTAGTTATCTTTTAGGGTCATACCGAGCAAATCAGTGTAGTCAAGGAACATGGAATCAGACTGCTCCAGGTTGAACGCCGCATCATGCACCTGATAGCGGGTAGAGCCAACAGCTCCATCACTCCAATAGTTGGTATGCTGGTCTGCATCAACGACTCCAAGGAAGCCGTCACCAGGGTGAAGGCCTGTCCAGTTCTCGCTGTATGCATTATCGACATACCATACGACAAGGCCGTCATCGTATGTCATAAGGCTGTCACCGCGGCGGATGTTGGCAAGGCCTTCATCAACACCGTTGTGGCTGCGCCATTCGAGCAGGTAGTAGTGCTCGGAGCGTTTGATGCCGTCATTTTGTGTAAAACCGTTTAGTACAAATTGTGAATCGCCTTCAGCATCGTCGAAAAGTACTTCTTCACCGTCAACTGTTACGGAAAGATCATCGGCAAACAATCCAGGATTGGATACAGCCGCATCCGTCACATATTCGATGGCCACTTCGACTTCCTGGCCTGCATAAGCGGAAAGGTCGAAGGAAGCGTCAATCCATCCGTTAGATGAACCGGTGATACCGTTTCCGAGGTTTGAGCCGTAAGGGTTTGTGTCCGTCGTGATATTACTGGCAATCGGATCGCCATTCACGGTCACGTATGCATAATCCCAATCTTTTTCGATATCATACCAAGCTTTGAAATCGAACGTAGCATTTGTAGCATTTGTAAGATCGACTGTTGTTGAAAGCGTGTTATGCAAGTCATCCGCACTGCCGGAGAAATACTCAGATTCGCCGCTGAACGGTTCATTGATTACTGTCTCTTTTTGTGGGAGGTTCACTTTTACAGCATCATTGTTTGTCCCTTTAGTTGCTGCTTCATCAAGAAGGACTTCCATTCCTTTGCTGTTGATGTCCTCGACATTCACTTCAGTTCCTGACAGCCAGTTTCCTTTCGTGCCCTCGTTATCAACAACTGCTGTTGATTGCAGCATTTCCTTAGCATACGGGCTGAAGCCGGTAGGCATTGCGCCAGGAATGTCTCCCGCCCAGCTGCCGCTTGCCATGATCGACCAGTAGCTTACGGCTTCACCTGCTCCGGAATATTGGGTGTCATACTCATCCGGCAGGCCAAGGTCATGGCCGAATTCGTGCGCCATAACGCCGACTGCACCGTCTTCAGGTTCGATTGTATAATCGTACGCTGCCATTGCGCCGCCCCAGTATGGAACAGTAGCTTCTGTTCCGCCAATAGGGGTTACGCCGCCAAGGTTCCAGCGGTGCGACCAGATTGCATCCGATCCAAGCGATCCGCCGCCGGCTTCTTCACCTACACCGGAATGGATGACCATCAAGTGGTCGACAAGGCCGTCCGGCTCTAGGAAATTGCCGTCACCGTCAAGGTCGTAACGATCCCATTGGTCATAGTCTGCAAGATTTACAGATTCATCTGCAGCCGCCAGTTCTAGTGCTTCTTTTACAAGGCCGCGTGCATTTACATCACTTCCGTCTGGAGTAGGATAGTTGCCACCGTATGCGGCTGCCGGCTTGCTCGCAGTATACCAGCCGGCAACTTCACCCTCGACAGAATAGCTGCCGCCGGATTGCTGTTCATAGTATTGTTTCATAGAATCATAGGTTTTCCCGTTAGGGCCTGTCCATCCGCCTTCACCGAACAGCATATCCTGGTAATGCTGCTGAGAGTACGCATCTTCATTTTTATAATACATATCCGTTTCATCAGCAGTCATGGAATTATGAGGCTTGTCCGGATAATCGACCAGCAATACGAGGACTTTATCAGACCTTTTTTCACCGTTATATGCTTCTTCTTTTACTGAAGAAGGTGTGTTGTTTTTGGCCTGGCCAAGCTTATTGCCCTGGCCGTTGGTGAGGCCGGTGTTGTTCATTTGTCCCTGAAGCTTTGCTTTTGCTGCTTTTTCTTCGTCAGCAAGTTCACCGGCTTCTTTCTTGACAGAGGCCGCTTTTTGTTTCAAAAAGTTATTCAGTGCCTGCTCCGCTTCTGCGGCAGTGGCATTTTCTTTGATTTTGCCTTCCTTCTTAAGCATTTCAATCAAACGCTCATCATTGGCGATCCCGAAGTCAACAGGACCCTGATGAGAATAATCCACCGCTTTTGCCGGCGGATTGGCCAGTACATTTTCCGGGCTCAAGCTGCTGCCTGCCGCAGTGCCGGCGAACGTGCCGACGCTCAAGGCGGCTGCCATTGCTAAGCCTGCAAGTTTACGAGTTTTCAACCTGGTTCCCCCTTATATTGTAAAAATGTGTAGTTTTTGTATTACGTTTGTAAATATATAATATTATTCTGAAAAATGCATCTATTCTCACAAAAAGGATTCTTTCGACTCACTAAATATGTCGATTTATGGGTAATTTGTCATAAAAAAGAAAAAAAGACTGCTTTAATGAAGCAGTCTTTTCAAGCGTTAAAGCGGTTGGGACTTTCAGAGTGTAAAAAGTGAAATACACGTAATGATATTTTCAAATAATTTCGTATGTCCCCTCATAGCCCTGTTGTAAGTTTGGGTTTTTCGATAAATACCCTTTCATCACTTCCACAGCCGGTTCGCCGAGTGTTTCCCGCTTTCGCCCATATTTACCGGGAATCCCCTGTTTTGTGATATAGACCGCTTTATAAAGCTTATCAGGGTTCAATTTTTCACTGCCGATAAACAGCTGTTCGATACGCAAGCCTGGAGGGTTTTCCAGCTTTACATACGCTTTGTAGCCAAGCCCGCGTTTCATGTAGCCGTTTGATTGTTTGAAGGGATTGCGGGAGTAGGTTGTTTCGATGGTTTCTTCAAGCATGAGCAGGATTTCTGCGCCGGACAGTTCAGCAGTTATCACAGCTGGATTCATCGGCACGATATTATAAAGGTTGTTAGTCGTGATGTCGCCGGGTGCAATAGGAGCTCCGTACCGCCAGCCATGTGAAAATGCAATCTCGGCGCCGCTGTAATCGAGCAGGGCATTCATCAGAAAGTTGTCCATCGTTGATTCAATGTTCATCCCGCGGAAGAGGAGTGAAGCGGTCGATCCGACTTTCTCGGATAGTTTATTCCGATAGGGTTCAAGAGCGCGATCCACTTGCTGTTTTATATCGGGGTCATCAGGGATGTCCGGTGTCATTTCGATTAACTGGTGGTGATGTTTGATGATTCTGCCATTGGAAATTTCAAGATCAAGGCGGCCCAGAAACGCCCCGTGGGCACCTGACTGGATGACAAGCGTGTCTCCGTATTGGACAGGGTCGTATAGCCTGTTGTGGGTATGCCCGCTAAGTATGACATCGATGCCTCTTATTTCTTTCAGGAGCTCCATATCCTGGGCGAACCCCTGGTGGGATAAAAGGATGACGATATCAGCGCCCTCTTCTTTTTTTACTTTATGGATAAGATATGGAAGTTCTTTCTCAGCATCTTTAAAATAGACGCCCTTTGCGAAATGCTTCGGCATCTGGCTTCCCACATACGGGCAGGCCAGTCCGATGACAGCTGCTTTTACACCGCCTGTTTCTTTCATGATATACGGCTTGAAGTAATGTTCATTTGTACCGGCATCAAAAACATTGCAGGCAAGCATCGGGTAATTCAGGGATTGTTGCAGGGTGTTTAGCCGGTCCGGTGTATAAGCAAAATCCCAGTGCCCGGTCATGCCGTCAAGACCAAGCGAATTCAATATCGGAATCATTGCTTCTCCTTTTGTTTCAACAGGAAGAAACGTTCCGTGGAATGTATCGCCGCTGTCTAAAAATAAAGTTTGCCCGTTTGTTTCTTCCTTGATTTTTTTCACAGTGGCCGCTATTTTTGCAAATCCTCCGGCTGTCCGGGAGACAGGGCCATTTTCTTCAAAAAAGATTTCGGTATGTGGTTCAAGATAGCCATGGGTGTCGTTCATTTGAATAAGGGTGATTTTTTGTGAATTGGCCAAACGCTCGTCCTCCTTAAATAGCATCCTTGTTATTTTCATACCCGTAACTTGAAGGCAATATACCCGGAAGAGTACGGCATTTTCCGGGAAATAAAGCTTGCTTAAGCGGATCGGGGTAATTATAATGGGTTCTATTGCGGCCTGTTTCCAAGCGGGCTGCGGGGTGGGAGAGGGAAATAAATAGAGGAAGAAAAAATATGCGCAACAGGTTTGAAAGACACTTTAAGCTGCAGGAAGAAGAAACGACTTTCGGCAAGGAAATCCTGGCCGGGTTTGTTGCTTTCTTCACTGTCGTTTATATTATAGCTGTCAATTCAGCCATCCTTTCGGAAGCGGGGATTCCGATTGAAGCCGCAGTCCTGGCTACGATTTTCACGTCAGCGGCCGGCTCCATCCTGATGGGATTGTGGGCCAACGCTCCTATGGTCCTTGTTCCGGGTATGGGGGTCAACGCCATGTTTTCCTATACCATCGTCCAAGCGATGGGGCTTACATGGCAGCAAGGGCTAGCGGTCGTCTTCATTTCGGGTCTGTTTTACACAGTTATTGCCTTCACACCGCTTACCGGCATCCTTGCAAGATCGATTCCTGATTCTCTGAAGGATTCGATTACGGTCGGCCTCGGCCTTTTTCTCGCCTTGATCGGCCTGGAAAAAGGCGGGATTATCCGAAAAGGGGAGCATGCCATTTTGGCACTCGGCGACATCGGGGAACCGGCTGTCATCCTGTCCATTGTGACATTGCTGATTGCAGCTGCCCTGTTTGCCTGGAATGTACCGGCGAACTTCTTAATCAGCATTGCTGCTGGTACGGTTCTATCTGTGCTGACAGGTGTGACCGATTTGCACGGAGGCGGCCCGGCCCCGAAGGATTCGGGTTTCGGCAGTGTGTTTATGAGTATGGATTTTGGAAACAGTTTTACGATGGCATTCTGGATTGCTGTTTTTTCACTGACAATGGTGCTTGTTTTTGAAAACATCGGTCTTATCCATAATCAGGCCACGATGCTGCAAAGGCCCGCAGCCTTTACCCCGGCATTTCGTTCGAATGCGCTGGCTTCGATGTTTTCGGGGATTTTCGGCACAAGCCCGACTGTGTCTGCCGTTGAAAGCGCGGCGGCGATTACGGCTGGCGGACGGACAGGGATCACATCAATCACAACCGGGTTGCTGTTTCTCGTGTCTATCTTGTTTATTCCATATGTGAAGATCATTCCGGATAGTGCCATCGCGCCGGTGTTGATCATTATTGGCTCGCTGATGCTGCATAACATTAAAAACATTCCGTTTCAGGATATGTCTGAAGGGTTTCCGGCTTTTCTTGTCATCATCATGATTCCGTTTTCGTACAGCATTGCTGACGGGATCGGCTTTGGCTTTATTGCTTATCCGCTCATGAAACTCCTATTCGGAAAACCGAAGGAAGTATCGATTCCCCTTTATGTCATTGCCGGTTTGTTCCTGGTCAATTTCATTTTGCATGGGATGGGTTAAATGTGGTGCCTGACCCCCAATGCGTTGCCTTGGTAACGCAGCGGGGGTCAGGCACCTTTTTTTGCTGTAATGATGTAAAATGGAAAAAAACCGAACTATAAGAGGTGGGGAATAGTGAGAAACATTTTACTGGTGGAAGATGAACCTGCTATAGCCCGGGTATTGAAGGCATATTTGCAAAAAGGCGGGTTTCACGTGGAACATACGGCAGATGGCAATGAAGCGGCAGAGCTGTTCGAGGAGACGCAGCCTGATCTCGTGCTGCTTGATGTCATGCTGCCGGGCCGAGACGGATGGAGTATTTTAAAGGAAATCCGCGGGAAAAGCTCTACACCTGTCATTATGCTCACTGCGTTAGGCGAGGTCGACAGCCGGCTGAGCGGCCTCAATGAAGGGGCGGACGATTATATCACGAAACCCTTTGTTGCAGATGAAGTCGTGGCAAGGGTGAAAGCCGTGCTGCGCCGGACCCGGTCATTCATGGAAGATGACGGCATCATGTATTTCGGAAGCTTGATCATCAATGAAAAGGCGCATAGTGTCATGCTGAATGGATTGGAAATCTCCCTGACGCCGCGGGATTTGTCGCTGCTGTTGTTTCTCGCCCGCCATCCGAATCAGACGTTTACCAGGGAACAGCTGCTCGACCGCGTATGGGGTCTCGACTACGAGGGAAGCGACAGGGCAGTGGACCTGGCGGTGAAGCGGCTTCGCCAGGCCCTCCATAACTGGCCGGCAGACGAAGGGGAAATCAAAACGGTCCGCGGATTGGGGTATCAGTTCAATGTCAACACCAAGTAACGGTAACAAAACCCCGCTGCTTCAATATTGGACAACCCGCTATGTGGCGACCCTTCTCGTAGGGCTGCTTGTCATCGGCCTTGTTTCTGCCTTTTGGATTCAGCGCACCACACTGCAAAACCGCCTCGATTTAACGAAGCTGCTTGCTGAAGAAACGGCGGACAGGGTCATCGACAGCGAAGGGACAATTATTTTCGGCACGGTTTTATCAAGGGTGCTTGATGAACGGCAGCGGATGCTGAACCTGGATACCGAGATGGTCACTGCCGTTTTGGATAACGAAGGCAGTGTGCTATTCAGTAAACCGCAGCAAGCATTCACAAGACGTGCGGCGCCCTTTCCTCCCGGGCTGCTAAACAGCGGTGATGATACGCAAAAAATCTCGCTTGATGATGGCGGGAAAGTGTATCTTGTCAAGGCGCCGATCGAATTTAACGGTGTGACAGCCGGCTGGGTTGTCATTCTGCAGTCAGAACGGGACCTTGAGCGGGTCAATCAGGAATTCGGATTGCTGGCTGTGATGCTCGCAAGCCTCGGCATTCTCGGCTGGCTCGTCATCTACTTCCTGTCCCGTAAGCTTTCGCAGCCGATAAAAGAAGTGGCGGAGGCCGCCAAGCAGATTGAAGATGGGGACTACCATGTCTCGCTGCCTGAGGAGGCGGCCGGCCGGGAGGTTCATGAACTCATCCAGTCTTTCAAAGAAATGTCGCAGCGCCTTGGCCAGCTGGAAAAAATGAGAGCGGAGCTGCTGGCCAGTGTCACACATGAACTGAAAACACCGGTTGCATCGATTAGCGGAATCAACCAGGCCCTCAATGACGGTGTGGTTGAAGGGGAGGAAGCAAAGGAGCTTCTTGAAATCGCCCTGAAGGAAGGCAAGCGGCTCGAAGCCATGATCAAAGACTTGCTTGATTTCAACTCGTTTGCAGCAGGTGCCGTCACCCTTCTTCCCGATACGTATAACCTTTACTCACTTGTCAGTGAAATCACACATCAGTGGAGAATTCCGCAGGAAAATAAGGAACTGAGAGTGGAAGTGGAGGGAGCGGGGCGTGACCTTCTTGTTCGGACTGACGGCGCCCGCCTGCAGCAAATTTTAATCAACCTTCTGAATAATTCAGTCCAGGCCATGGATGGCACCGGCCAAATCCGGATTTCCCTGAAAGAGGATGAAACAGGTACCGCGTTGATTGAAGTGCGGGACAATGGGCCGGGAATCCCCGGGAAAGAACAGGACTTGATCTTTGAGCGGTTTTACAGAGGAGAAGGGAAGAAACATAAGATACGCGGTCTCGGAATCGGCCTCCCCTATAGCCGGATGCTGGCCCGGGCGATGGAGGGCGACTTGCTGCTGAAAGAAAGCAATGAACAGGGAACAACCTTCTTATTGAAACTTCCGCTGGCTGATGAAGGGATGGACATGTCTTGATGTGGGTTTGATATACCTATTAAAGAGGAGGTTGGGACATAAAAAATAAGTCATGCTTAGAGACGAACAAAAACTATTCAACGTAATACTGTTTACTAACAATCAGTTAAGCTGAAAAACGAGTTCGTTCCATTGCGCTGCAGACACTCGCTTTCCACGGGGAGGAGGCTGAGCCTCCTGATATGAACGAAACTGTCAAGGCTGCCCTCTAAATCGATATCT
>JAENYN010000087.1 GCA_016841765.1 Guptibacillus hwajinpoensis | reverse complement strand
TGCGACATCTGTTCCTGCTTCCCTACGGTCGCACTCACAGTGTCTTCTTTGCCGCTGGGCAGGCGCTGAGCCTCGGCGCTGACGCTCCTGCGGGGTCTCAGCTGTCCCGCTAGTCCCGCAGAACGTTGAATAAGCTTCTTCGAAAAACACCCCACGGTGAAAATTGATTTTTATTTTCGAGGAGTCTTGCACCATCCACTCCAATCAACTAGTGTAAAAAATCAACATTGAGCTTTAACACAGCCTTTCAATAAAGTAATCTTTAGCGGAATAAGGTTGGTCAAGTCAATATGCCGCACTTACGGTTTGTGAGAAGGGTGCAGGGACCTTTCAATATTTCCCCAAAAATCCCCGCAGCGACCCTCTCATATGAAGATCTTGTGCATTTTCTAGAGAAGCAAAGCTCTCAAGCTGGTTGTCTTCTACAACATTTGTGCCGGAGTGGCCGGAAACGCAAAAACAAGCCCGGCAAAATGCCAGGCTTGTTTCTAGGCCGGTAGTCAGTTCGTAGCTGTTATAACCAGGAATCCCATTCAATGCTTTTATTTATTTCGCTTGCGGCGCTCACGCCTTTTCATCGTTTCGATCTGCTGTTTCATTTTTTTCTTGTAGCCCGGTTTCACCTTTTTTGGTTTTTTCACTTTGTTTTTGACAGTTTCATCAATGGAATCCGGCTGCCGTTTCCTCGATTTCCTCTTATTCCGGGGGCCGATGTCGGTTAGTTCACCGTTTTTCAAATCGACATGTTGGAAGGAAATATTCCGCTTTTCAAGTTTCGCGAGGCTGTCTTCATCCCTGTCCGTATAAATGGTGTATGCCGCTCCTGACAAACCGGCTCTGGCCGTCCGGCCGACTCTGTGAATGTAAAAATCAAGATCTTCCGGCAGCTCAAGATTAACGACATGGCTGACGCCTTGAATATCAATGCCTCTGGAAGCAAGATCCGTTGCAACCACATACTGATATCGGGCGTCTTTCAGATCCTTAAGCATTTTCGTCCGTTCCCTTGGTGATAGCCCTCCGTGCATGCGGCCCGCTTCAATCCCTTTTGACAGCAAATAATCTGCTGCTTCATCAGCCGACTTTTTTGTATTGGCAAAAATCATCGCCAAAAACGGATTGAATGTTTCCGTCAATCGGAAAAGCAATCCCAGGCGATCCCTGTGTCTGAGGGGAATGGCATAATGCTCGATATTGGCGGCAGCTGCCTGCTTTGGTGCAACATGGGTGAATCGCGGATTTTCCATATATTTTTTCAGGAAAGGCTTTAATTTTTCCGGAATCGTTGCTGAAAATACCAGAAATTGCAAGTCCTCCGGCATGCGGGAAGCAATCTGATTCACATCATCAATAAAGCCGAGATCAAACATCAGATCTGCTTCGTCAATAACGAGTACACCAGCAGTATTGAGGCGGATGGCGTTTTCCCTCACAAGATCAAAAATCCGTCCCGGTGTTCCGACGATGACGTGCGGCTGGTTTTTCAGCTTTTCAATTGTCCTGAGCCTATCCGTTCCTCCGACAATCAGCTTTGACTGGATTGCTGGCTCGTTATGGATGATTTTTTGAAGCTCATCATATATTTGCCTTGCCAGCTCCCTGGTCGGTGCGGTGATGACTGCCTGGACTTCATTGCGGCCGGGATTGATCCCGTTCAGCACCGGGAGTAAATAGGCATGCGTTTTGCCTGTACCGGTCTGGGACTGTCCAATCGCACTTTCACCGTTCAAAATGGACGGAATGATGCGTTCCTGTATTTCTGTCGGTTTGTAAAACCCCAATGATTCAACTGCATCAATGAGAAAAGGCTGTAAATTAAAACGGCTGAATTTAGTCTCTTTCATCATAAAACTCCTTTTGAAGGCTGTGTCACACAGCCTGTTTATTCCCACAACAGCACCTGTTCCCTTTTCGGCCGCTGGATGCGGCATTCCTTCATCTGCGGCGGCAGAGCAACAAGTTGCATCCTCAGCGCATTGGCCAAAAAAGAAAGCAAAGGAAAAAACGGCTCTTCTGCCTCTATAGACAACCTGTTTGACAGCGGGCTGCTTATTTATATAAAGAGGCTTTGATTTTTAACTGTTCAGGCACTTCTCTGCCGTTCCGGCGGTCTTCGAATGCATCGAGTGCGGCACTCATGATTTTATTTGCCTGCTGCACAAGCGTGGCATCCACCTTTCCGGTTGTCTTGATCAATTTCAAAATATCGGGATTTCCGTCTACCCCGACCATGATTGCTTTGTGAGTGGGCTTCACTTCCTCAAAAGCCGAGTACACTCCTTTAAGGATATCATCATTATGGGCGAATACAGCATCAATTTCCGTTTGAACCTCTAAAATCTCCAGGACGGCTTTCCTGGCCACAATCGGATCGAAATCCCCGAAAACTTCAGCTGATATCGTAATGCCGGGATAGCGGGCAAGGACTTCGCGGAATCCTTTTGACCGTTCAATTGTGGCTGAAACATCAGGCTGGCCTTTAACTTCGGCGACATTTCCCTCAGGCTTGCCGAACCGCTGAGTAAGCCTGTCCACAATATAGTGGGCTGCCTGCTCACCGATATCTTCATTATCTGATGTGATGGTGGATGCCACTTTCCCGCCGTTAATTTTGCGGTCAATGGCAAAAACAGGTATCCCTGCCTCGTTTGCCCGCTTTACTGCCGAGACGATAAAATCCCCATCCAACGCCGTTATAAAAATGGCGTCGACTTTCTGTTCAATCAAAAAATCAATATTTTTCTGTTCCTGGAGCCGGTCGTTTTTCCCGCTCACGACCATCGGCACAAACCCCCTCTTGACAGCTTCATCTTCAAACTCTTCTGCCAGGCGTTCCGCATATGGGTGTTTGAGACTGACGACACGATATCCGATTTTCACTTCCTGATCGCGGGTTTCCTTCAAAAATCCAAACGTAGCAAGCACTGCTGTTACTAAAACAGCAAAGATAACTGCGTAGGCTTTTTTCATGGCTTGCCACCGTCCAATACAGGGAGAGTCAACGTCACAGTCGTCCCTTTCCCTAATGTACTGTCAATGGCCAGGCTGCCGCCATGTTCATGGATGATTTCCTTTGTCATGAAAAGGCCGAGCCCGGTACCGGTTTTTTTTGTCGTGAAAAAAGGCTTGGCGATATTCTTCAGTTCCTCACTACTCATTCCCTTCCCGGTATCTGTTACAGTCATAACGCACTTTTCGTCAAGCGTGCTTGCCGCCAGCTCAAGTTCGCCGGTATTCTGCCCCTCCATCGCTTCAATCGCATTATTGCACAGATTGTAGAGAACCTGAATCAGCGCATCTTTATTTCCCCATACAGGGGGCAGCCCATCCAGGATTTCATAGTTGTATAGAATACTTTTTTTATAAAGGTTCGCTTCCACAAGCATATTCACCTGTTCAAACAGTTCATTAAGGTTGACCGGCTGCATTTGCTGTTTTTCATTGCCCGGCCTGGAGAACTCCAGCAATGAATTCACCAGCATGTTCGCCCGGTCAAGTTCATCAATTGCAAGATCAACATACTGGATCTTGTCCCTGGAAACATCCGACCTGATGAGCTGTAAAAAGCCGCGAATCGGCGTGAGAGGATTGCGGATTTCGTGCACAATCCCTGCAGAAAGGCGGCCGACTGTTGCCAGTTTTTCATTTTGGAGAAGGACTTTTTGCTGTGCGAACCGTTTCTGCTGCTCTTCATGCATATCTTGTGAAAACGTATTATAAACATCCACAAGCGTCTCAATTTCAGTATTGCCCTTTACACTCACTTGATGCGGGACAGACTTTCCTTTCGAATCTTTGATCTGTGAAATCAAATCCAAGACCGGCCGCTGCATACGCACGGCAATCAAAGCTGCAAATAAAATACTGAAAAACAATATGATCAAAAGCACCAGAAAGTTATAGCGCCTCAGTTCTTCCACCGGCTCATAAATGAATTTATTCGGCGTCTGAATGACCATACTCCAACCCATATCATCAAGCGGGTAATAGGAATAAAGATTGGTCCCATCGTCGAAATGGCTGGCAAGTCCCGACTGGACAGCATTCTTTTCCTTGAGGATCCGGTAAACATCTCCATTCACTCTATAATCTTGAATGACAGGACTGTTTGTGCCAAGTACTTTGCCGTTTTTATCAAGCAAGTAAATCATTGTATCCTTTTCGAGCGGCTTCAGCGAACGCTGGAAAATAGCATTATGATCCAATGACACTGCGCCGCCAAGCACGCCTGTAACGACTCCATTGTCGTGGACTGGCCCGGCGACCAGGATGAAGCGCTGATTCCCATCCTCATACCGCCCGCTGAAGGCATATTCCCCGCCAAATGCCTTCTTGATGGCATCAAGTTCCCGGATACTCCCACCGATCCTGTTATCCCTTCCGGACAGCCAATCGATTTTTCCGTTAAATTTATTTATAAAAAAAAGTGAGGTGAAGCCTTCAGACGTATCGAGATATTCCTTGCCATCCTCCATGAACTCGCTGCGAAAATCGGGATAGCCCCTTTCGAGATCTGCAAGTTGGTCGATCAACCCGTAAAGCTGGGGCTCCAAAACAAAATAGCTTGCTTCCGCACCTTCCTCATGTTTTGAAAGCTGGATGTCTTTCATTTTATCCGACATATTGATATCCAGCAGCACTACAATGATAATGCTTGATAATAACACAAGCGTGACAAGCGCTGCAGCTATTTGAAAAAAATAGGTTCTGGACCAGGATTTCATACGGTTCAGCATATATCATTACTCCATAATTAAAATTTTGCCATCAATGTATTATAACGAAAATCGACAATTTTTTCACTCCTTCGTACCAATGTCATCAATTTTTACGATTTACAGTCTTTTTGTAATCCAGCATGTTGTCCTTTATAATAGATAGTGAAAAATTGTGTACTAAACAGAATAACAGGCGCCTTCCGGCGGAACGGGCCAAGTGGCTGCCGGAAGACCGATAATGCTTGTAAATAGAGGAGGGCCTTTATGGAGGTAATTAAAATATCGCCTCGCGGCTACTGCTACGGCGTAGTTGACGCTATGGTGATTGCACGCAATGCAGCAATGGATAAGTCTTTGCCGCGTCCAATATACATCCTGGGAATGATCGTCCACAATAAACATGTGACAGACGCGTTCGAAGAAGAAGGTATCATCACCCTGGACGGAAAAAACAGGAAGGACCTTCTTGAGGATATAGATTCTGGAACGGTCATCTTCACAGCTCACGGCGTTTCACCAGAAGTGAAGCAGCTGGCCAGAGACAAAGGGCTTGTCGTACTTGATGCCACGTGTCCTGATGTGACGAAAACGCATGACTTGATCAGGACCGTGAGGGATCAGGGCTACCATGTCGTTTATATCGGAAAGAAGGGCCATCCGGAGCCTGAGGGGGCTGTCGGAATTGCGCCGGATATCGTACACCTCGTCCAGACGGAACAGGATGTAAGGAATCTTCAGATTGACAGCGATAAAATCATCGTCACGAACCAGACAACTATGAGCCAGTGGGATGTCGCCGATATAATGGAACTCGTGCAGAAAAAGTATCCGCATGCTGAAATGCACAGGGAAATTTGCATGGCAACCCAGGTACGGCAGGAAGCTGTCGCTGAGCAGGCGAAAGATGCCGATCTGACGCTTGTAGTCGGTGATCCGCGGAGCAATAACTCAAACCGCCTGGCTCAGGTATCAGAAGAAGTTGCCGGCACAAAAGCATACAGGATAGCGGATGTGACGGAAATTGACCTTGAATGGCTCGAGGGTGTTGAAAAAGTGGCTGTGACTGCCGGAGCTTCCACACCGACCCCGATTACCAAGGAAGTCATCAACTTCTTATCGAATTACGATGAAAAGGAAAAAGCGACCTGGCTCAGGGAACGGAAAGTGACATCCACCAAAATACTGCCGAAAGTAAAAACAAAGAAGTGACAGCATCCTAAAAGAAACCGATCATTGGTCAAATTGAGGGGAAACGATTGATAGATACATCAAATCGAGTATGACACCAGAAAGGTATCATACTCGATTGTTTGTTTTTAAAGTGTTTACCCTCACTGTTTTGATGATCAAACAAGCGCAGCGGCTTGCTGCCGGCCAGGATGATGATATTCCTTGTCTCATACAAAGCAAGGTTGGGACATAACTAAATAAGTCATGCTTAGAGACGAACAATAACTATTCAATGTAATACTGTCTACTAATAATCAGTTAAGCACACCGCTCGAAGAAAATGGGTTTTTATTTTCGAGGAGTTGAGTGTCTTCCGCTCCATTCCACTAGTTTTTATAAAATAGTATGCAAAATCAAAAAGTTTATTGAAGAGAGTAAAGAACAAAAGCGCAGGGCGCCCGCTTAGCGGCGTACGCATAAGCGGGGGTACCCGC
>JAENYN010000086.1 GCA_016841765.1 Guptibacillus hwajinpoensis | reverse complement strand
GTGGTGCAAAGAAGACACTGTGAGTGCGACCGAAGGGAAGCAGGAACAGATGTCGTACTTTTGCCTATGGTGAAAGCGAGTACCTGTAACGGAAATCAACACTGGCGTTTAACAGAGCCTTACATTTAATAGGGTTCATAAATAAGGGTGAAATAGAGACAAGAGCAGTGAATTCTGGAGTTGGTCCGTTTCTTTCAAGTTCATTGAGGAAACTGGGTTTTTTAATGTCAGACGCTTTCAGCCATTCAAGGAACTTGCATAAAGAAAATAACTGTCAATAACTTCTCCGCTTCAGTCATAGATATGAACATAGGTATGTACAGGGAGGGGAAGTTATGGATGTAAGAATTAGGCGGGGAGATTCTTTCTGGTACTACAGCAGATTGTTCGGCATTCCACTCCGGCTTATCCTGGATTCCAACCGTGAGTTGTCGCCGGTATCGATTCCGGCAGGTTCTGCAGTCAAGATTCCGGGATATCAAATACAGCAGTATATCATTCAAAAAGGTGACACACTATACAAATTGGCATTATCCAGAGGACTGCCGCTTGATGCGCTGTTATTGACCAACCAGCAGGTCAGCCCTGAGAATTTGCAGCCAGGCGGCCAGTTGGCAATCCCGGAAAGGATCACAAAACCGGTGGTGGAAGGCAAACGGGAGTACGGTAGCCGTGATGTACAGCGGGACCTTGCTGCCCTGCTTGATATCTACCCGTTTCTGCGCAGTGAGAGCGCGGGCAAGTCTGTTCTTGGCAACGATATTACCGAAGTGAGGGCAGGGTCCGGATCGAAAAAGGTGCACATCAACGGATCTTTTCACGCGAATGAATGGATAACGACCGCGATTATTATGACATTTTTAAATGAATACTTGCTGTCGCTTACCAATAACACTCCGATAAGAGGGTTAAAAACGCTTCCGCTTTATGAAATGACCGAGCTGTCATTAGTGCCGATGGTGGATCCTGACGGTGTCGATCTGGTGCTGAATGGGCCTCCGGCTCAAGAACCGTATCGCTCTCTTGTCAGAGAACTAAATGACGGGAGCGAAGACTTTAGCGGTTGGAAGGCGAATATTAGAGGAGTGGATTTAAATAACCAGTACCCGGCACGGTGGAAAGTCGAAAAGGAACGCAAACCTAAAACTCCTGCTCCCCGTGATTATCCAGGTGAAGCGCCTCTGACCGAACCGGAAGCCATTGCAATGGCAGACCTTGCGGAAAGGAGGGATTTCAGCCGGGTGCTTGCCTTCCACACACAGGGAGAAGAAATATACTGGGGTTATTTAAACATGGAACCGCCAGAAGCAGAGACGATTGTAAAGGAATTCCAGCGGGTGAGCGGCTATAAGCCGGTCCGGTTCATTGACAGTTACGCTGGATATAAAGACTGGTTTATACAGGAGTGGAAACGCCCTGGATACACAATCGAACTGGGTACTGGCATCAACCCGCTGCCGCTTGGTCAGTTTGATGAAATTTATGAAGAAAGTCTCGGCATTTTACTTGCCTCCCTTTATATGTAATTATTGAAATTTTAAATTGATTTGAAACATTCTGCCCTTCATAATCGTATATATAGAGATTGGGTGGGATGTCAATTGAAAAAAATGATCTGGCTATCAACAGTGGGATTACTTGTACTCTTGTTACTGGCGGGATGTGCGAATCTGATGGAAGGGGAGACTCCCCGGTATTTATCCGAAAGGCATAAACCGGTGTTTCCCCAAAAGGAAATCTCGCCTTCGTTTTTGGCAAAAGAGCAAATCATCCCGCTTACAATCAGCCGGGAAGAGTTCAATACAGTTTCCGGCTGGTATGATAATGAAACCATTTTATATATTACAGCGAGTAACGAAATAGATATGTATAACATTTTCACCGGCGAAAACAAGATTTTTTATAAATCGGAACTGCCGATTGTGAACCTGCAGCCAAATCCCGACCAGTCGCTTTATTATGTCCATAAAGCGGTATCAGGAACGGAATCAGCTGTCGATGTGCTTGACAAGGAAGGGAAGCCCATTTATAGATGGGAAGGGACAGCGAGCGAGCTTGACATTGTTTGGAATCCATATGCATCAGACACGTTAATGCTTACGGCCTTTCATCAGGATTGGAGTTATACGATGGAATATATCAATGTGAAGACAGGCAAAAGCAAACCGGTTGAGATTGTAGTCCCTTTTATTCAGTGGCTCGATGAAAAAACGGCGGGTTATTTACAGTGGAGTCAGGAATCGGATGCTTATGAGGCTCCCCTTTACGCATTGAATGTTGAAACAGAGACATCAAAGAATTTGGGGATTGATGCTGTTGGCTTTTTTACGTTTGCCGATCGGCTGGCTGCCATTAATCTGGAAGAGGATGGCTCGTCAACTTATCGCTTTTATGACAACAAAGCCGATAAGCTTATCCATTCGGAAACAGTCCCGGTACTAGAAACATATTCGGAACATTTTTGGGTACCTGAATTCAGCTATGATCCTCAACAGGATTCATTCCTTTATTTCAAGCCGGTTAAATCTGGTGATTTGTTTCAGTATCATGAGGGATATAACCTGGTCTCGCTCTCGCTGCAAACAGGGGAAAGTAAGGAGCTCGTCAAACTTGAAGATAACTTTCCCCTGTGCCATTCACCTGATGGGCAGTTCCTATTGTTTGGCTACCAGCTTGAAAATATGATTCAGCTTGATACGATGAATATTTTGTCACTTGTGAAAGAACCTTGAGGCCCTGTCCAGGGTTCTTTTTTGTTTCTGACGGAAAAGCAGTGTACTATAATGATGGAGACAGAGGTTCATAGTCTGCAGATGAATGGAGAAGATTGTGGATAAAGTGAGTTGAACGAGGTGGCAGTGTTATTTTCGTTAAAAGATGTATGGACCCCGGTATTGCATAATCTTTCACTGGATGTGGAAACCGGCGAATTTTTGACAGTGATCGGGCCCTCCGGAGCTGGTAAGAGCAGTTTGCTGTTTTTATTGAATCGGCTTAATGACCCGGATGATGGGGATATTTTTTATAAGAACAGGTCTCTTAACGATTATCCGATTCCGGAATTGAGGAGAAAGGTGGGGATGGTGTTCCAGTCCGCCAATCTTTTTTCGGGTACGGTCAGGGATAATCTTAAATATGGCCCCTCCCTTTCCGGCAGCTGGTCTGATGATAAGGCGGACAGGCTCCTCCGCCAGGTCCGCCTGCCGGAAGACATGATTGATAGAGAGGTGGGCAGGCTGTCAGGCGGTGAAAAGCAGCGCGTGGCCCTGGCCAGGACCCTTGCAAATAACCCGGAAGTCCTGTTGCTTGACGAACCGACCAGCGCACTTGATGAGAGGACGACAGAAGCGATAGAGGGGGTCCTTGCTGAGCTTAAGGAAAAAAACGGGACGACAATCGTCATGGTCACTCATGACCTGGAACAGGCTGAACGCCTCGGCGATCGGACTGTCTATCTGGAGAAAGGGCGGATTCTTGAGGAAGGGCCGACAGCTATGATTTTTTCCAGTCCACAGCATGAAAGCCTCAAATCATTTTTGTACGGGTAAGATTAAGCCCGATCCAGGGCGGGAAGTTTTCCAGGCCGACAAGCAAGTAAGTAAGGAGTATTTTCATGACAAATCCCGTTTCCAATTTTTCAATGTTTTTTTCCGTATTCTTTATTCTCATACCGATGCTGCTATCCTATTGGTATGCTCTTGGCCTTTCAAGGGCAGTCCTTTGGTCTTCGATAAGGGGGTCTATCCAGCTAGCGGCAATCGGGTTTGTGTTGACGTACCTATTTGATTTGCCTCCGGGAATCGGCATTTTTATCATGCTTGCTGTCATGATTGCCGTGGCAAGTCTCCATGCCGCGAAAAAGGCCCCTGCATTGCCGCAGGTGAAAATATCGCTGTTCGGCGTCATTACGTTGATAGAAGCGGGGGTTCTTGGGATGTGGCTGGTGTTTGACATGGCAGAATTCACTGCGGAACAGGTCATACCGATGAGCGGCATGGTCATCGGGAACAGCATGGTGGCAGCCGGTCTCGCCCTTGACCGGATCCAGGATGAGTTCACAGAGGGAAGGGGCAGGATCCTGGCCGCCCTTTCACTCGGGGCTACGCCAAAACAGGCTTCACAGCTTATTGTGAAAAAGACGCTCCAGGCAGCGATGATACCGAATATCGACGGATTGAAAACGATAGGCCTCGTCCAGCTGCCCGGGATGATGACAGGCCTTATTCTCGGCGGTGCGGATCCATTGACGGCAATCAGATACCAAATTATCATTTCCCTCAGTATTTTTTCAGCCGTATCGGTCAGTGCCATGCTTGTTACGCTGCTCATGTATCGTGTGTTCTTCAATAAGCAAATGCAGCTGCGCGATTTTTCAATACATAATGAAGGAGGAAAATAAAATGGCTATTGCTGACGTAACTGTAATCCCAATCGGGACAGAAACGCCAAGTGTCAGTGAATATGTTGCGGATTTACAAAAGATCTTGAAAAAATATGAAACGGAAGGAAAAATAACCTACCGGCTGACTCCAATGAATACATTGATCGAAGGGGAACTTTCGATCCTGTTTGAAGTCATCCAATCGATCCATGAAGCGCCTTTTCAGAAAGGCATAAAGCGGGTGGCCACAAACATCCGCATCGATGACCGCCGTGATAAGCCGTCAACAATGGCGTCAAAGCTAGAAAGTGTTGAAAACCGGCTGAAATCAGAATAAATATGAAAAAGGACAGCCGCCCGGCTGCCCTTTTTCATATTTTCCGTTTTGTTTTTAATGAGAGCTTCCGCCTCCGCCAGTAATCAGGCTGACCAGCGTGCTGATTGTGAACCAGCCAAAAACACCGACTGTAAGAACAGTGAATACTACAGCAAGAAAGTTTTTCCGGCGGATTTCACGGAAGAAAGCAATCAATGCAATAATCGTTACAAGGCCGAAAATAATGACAAGACCCATGATAATTCCCCCTATTGGTTAATAGCATCATATCCAGTGTTGGATCACAGGCACCAAATTATGTATACAATATTGATACACTCTTAATTATTTTAAACGTTTTCGGTTTATTTGTCGAGATTTAAAAATTCGATTGTGATCCGGTATGCCCGCGCAAATCGTTCCATCAATTCTTTATGCTGCCTGTCATACAGATAAACAGCCCGGCCTCCATCGGTATCTTTCCCTATCAAATGCTCCTGCATTTGCTGCAGAGCCAACTTTATTTGAGTGCTGTCGCCGTCAGTGACGTAAAATCCATCAGCCATATCGGCATAGACATAACGGCCGCCTGCCTGTGATTCAAAACCATAATCGGAAAACAGGGGAGTGATTGCACCGTCAGTGATAAGAATCAGCGTATAGGTTTCATTATACAGGCCACGGGACTGCAGTATTTCCTCGAGACGGCCCGCTTCTTCGGGCCTTTCCACGATAAATAACAATTCATCCCTGTCCATCACACGGACCTCGGCAGCTGCCTCTTTGATAATGCCGCTGATCGATCCTGCCTGAAGAGCTCCCGGATCGGACATTTCCACTCCATAACAAATGAGCAACGCGGGTGCCCTCCTTTTAAAGATTGTTTCCTTTAGTGTAGAATAAGGAGACGGAACTTGCAATTGACAACGGAGGGATCAAGATGAAATGGGAACAAATTCCGCTTGGACCGCTGCAAACGAATGCCTATATCCTTGCGAATGAAAAAGGGGAGTGCCTGATTTTTGATCCGGGGGCGGAGGGCTCGAAACTAAGCGCACTCTTAAAGGAACAGAACTTGAATCCGCTCGCAATTTTACTGACTCATGCCCATTTTGACCATATCGGGGCACTGAGCCGGATCAGGTCCGAATATAAAATTCCGGTGTATTTGCACAAAGAGGAGAAAGACTGGCTTTCTGATCCGGAATTGAATGGCTCGTCATTATTTATGGTTGGCAATCCTGTAAGCGCAGAGCCGGCAGATCATTTGATCGAAACTGATGGCCGGATTACCATCGGCCCATTTTCGATGCAAGTATTTGAAACGCCCGGACATTCTCCGGGAAGTGTATCTTTTTATTTTGCGGAAGACGGAGTTGTTTTTTCGGGGGATGCCCTCTTTGCAGGAAGCATCGGCAGGACCGACCTTCCTGGCGGCAACCATGAAATGCTGATCAAAAGTATACACGAGAAACTTCTCGTGCTGCCTGAGGATACGGCAGTCGCTCCCGGGCACGGCCCGCAGACGACGATAGCAAGCGAAATGGATGGGAACCCGTTTTTGAATGGATTTGATTTTTAGGCTCTGTTAATGTTGGTTGTTGATAATATGCCAAACGGAAAAAAATAAAAAATGAAAACCATTGATACGCTTAAATCAATAACATTGTTTCTTATTCAACGAAGAATTAGTGTGGCGCTTAAAACCGGGGTGTTGATTTCCGCTACAGGGGCTCGCTTTCCGCGGGGCGGGCGCTGAGCCTCCTCATCGCTGCGCTCTTG
>JAENYN010000014.1 GCA_016841765.1 Guptibacillus hwajinpoensis | reverse complement strand
CTCCGGTCGCACTCACAGTGTCTTCTTTGCCGCGGGGCGGGCGGTGAGCCTCCTCGTCGCATCCGCTCTTGCGGGGTCTCACCTGTCCCGCTAGTCCCGCAGGACATTGAAAAAGCTTCTTCGAATAGACACCGTACGAAGAAAATTGGTTTTTATTTTCGAGGAGTCTCGCACCTTCCACTTCAATCAACTAGTGTAAAAAATCAACATTGAGCTTTGACACAGCCTTTATGTAAAAATCTTTCTAAAGCTGTTTCACATTTGTGCAACTGTCTTTATTAAGCAGGTTTTTTAGTTGATCAGAAACTCCCCGAGACTGGATGGCTCTCTCCCGGCTTTAGGGTATACAACGGAAATATTTTATGATTTTCATTAACAGTAAAAAAGGGAGAGGAAAGAATCCCCGCCCTTACAAAATTTCCAGATGAATCTTTTTATCAAGGTTCACTCCGGCTGCATATACAACAGTGCGGATCGCCCTGGCGACCCGGCCCTGTTTTCCAATTACTTTGCCGGTATCCTCTTGATGGACACTCAGCTGGTATGTGATTTTGCGGTCACCTTCAATTACCTTGACGGTAACATCTTCAGGATGGTCCACAAGGGCTTTGACGATGGTTGAAATTAATTCTACCATGCTCGAATACCCTTATTACTTCTGGTTTTTCGCGTTATGGAATTTTTCCATAATGCCGGCATTTGAGAACAGGTTACGGACCGTGTCAGACGGCTTCGCGCCTGTCTGCAGCCAGTGCAGGGCACGCTCTTCATTGATATCGACAGCTGCCGGCTTTGCAACCGGGTTATATGTGCCGATTTCTTCGATGAAACGGCCGTCACGCGGTGAACGTGAATCTGCCACTACCAGACGATAATATGGTGATTTTTTAGCGCCCACGCGCTTTAAACGAATTTTTGTTGCCATTATTACATGCACCTCCGAAATTGTTTCCACACAAGTTTTAATATTACCAAATGACTCATGATGTGTAAAGGGAAAATTGTTAACACCTTACATGAACGGGAACTTCATTCCTTTTTTTCCTTTACCTTTTTGCATATTTGTCATTTGTTTCATCATTTTCTTCATGTCTTCAAATTGTTTCAGCAAACGGTTCACTTCCTGAACGGAAGTACCGCTTCCTTTTGCGATCCGTTTCTTTCGGCTCGCATTGATGGTTTCCGGATGAATCTTCTCATCCTTTGTCATCGACTGGATGATCGCTTCAATGTGGCCGATCTGTTTCTCGTCAACCTGCACATTGTCAAGACCCTTGATTTTGTTGGCCCCCGGCATCATTTTGATCAGCTCGTCAAGCGGCCCCATGTTGCGGACCTGGCCAAGCTGTTCAAGAAAGTCATCAAAGGTGAAAGACATGGTCCGCATCTTTTCTTCCATTTCTTTGGCCTTTGTTTCATCAACGTTTTTCTGGGCTTTTTCAATAAGTGTGAGCATATCACCCATGCCGAGAATCCGTGAAGCCATCCGGTCCGGATGGAACGGCTCAAGCTCATCAAGCTTTTCGCCCATGCCGACAAACTTGATCGGCGTATTGGTGACCGATTTGACGGAAAGTGCAGCCCCGCCCCTCGTGTCGCCGTCCAGCTTCGTCAGCACCACGCCGGTCAGCCCCAACTGTTCATTGAAGCTTTCCGCTACATTTACTGCATCCTGGCCGGTCATCGCGTCAACGACAAGGAAAATTTCATCCGGAGTGACCGTTTCCTTGATCTGCTTCAATTCATCCATCAAAGCTTCATCAACATGAAGGCGGCCTGCGGTATCGATGATGACATAATCATTATGTTCTTCTTTCGCCTTATCGATCGCCTTCTGGGCGATTTCCACAGGGCTCACCTTGTCGCCAAGCGAGAAGACAGGCATGCTGAGCTGCTTGCCGATCGTTTCCAGCTGGTTGATCGCTGCCGGACGGTATATGTCGGCGGCGGCCAAAAGCGGTTTGCGGTTATGCTTTTTCCGCAAGTGATTTGCCAGTTTTCCGGTGGTGGTCGTTTTACCGGCACCTTGCAGGCCGACCATCATGATCACGGTCGGCGGCCGTTTGGCCGTTTTGATTTTGCTTTGCTCTCCGCCCATCAGCTCGGTCAATTCCTCTTTGACCACCTTGATGACCTGCTGTCCCGGAGTCAACGATTCCATGACTTCCTGGCCGATTGCCCGTTCATTGACGCGCTTGACAAAATCTTTGACGACTTTGAAGTTGACATCGGCTTCAAGCAGGGCAAGCCGGACTTCACGCATCATCGCCTTGACATCGGCTTCGCTGACTTTCCCCTTGCCCTTAATTTTCTGAATGGTGCTTTGCAGTCGGTCGGCTAATCCTTCAAATGCCATTTCGTGCCGCCCTCCCTAGTCGAGTTTCTCGATATCGTCCACAATGCGGAGCAATCGCTCATTCTGCCGGCCGCTATCGGCGAGGCCTGATTTAAGCAAACCGAGCAGCTGCTTTCTTTCCTGGAACTTATTAAACAAGAGCAGTTTTTCTTCGTATTGCTCAAGCATTGCTTCCGTCCGTTTGATATTGTCATATACAGCCTGGCGGCTGACCTGGTATTCTTCAGCGATTTCACCAAGGGAATAATCATCAAGATAATAAAACGCCATATAATTCCGCTGTTTGGGCGTCAGCAGTTCCTGATAAAAATCGAACAGATAATTCACTCTCGTCGTCTTTTCCAGCGACATGACGGACACTCCCTATGTTAAGTAAATCGCCTTTACGAAATATTATACTACATGCATTATCCATGCATGTCAAGTTTTTTTCTTAACACAATGAAACCTGAAATACCGGCAGGGCCGCATCTACTCTTGCTCAGTATCTTCTTCCGTTTCTTCTGAATCGTCCACCATATCCGCAAATAATCCATAAACAAATTGCTCGGCATCAAATTCCTGCAGGTCATCCATTTTTTCGCCAAGACCGACAAATTTAATCGGAATTTGGAGTTCATGGCGAATGGCAAGGACAATCCCGCCTTTTGCCGTCCCATCCAACTTGGTGAGGACAATGCCGCTCAGTTCTGTCGTATCGTTGAAGATTTTTGCCTGGCTCATGGCATTCTGGCCTGTGGTCGCATCAACGACAAGCAGGGTTTCATGTGGGGCGCCCGGAATTTCCCTGGACAGCACCTTTTTCACTTTGCCCAGCTCGTTCATCAAATTCACCTTGTTTTGCAGCCGCCCGGCCGTGTCGCACAGCAGGACATCAGCTTTGCGTGATTGTGCCGCTTTGACAGCATCATACATGACAGCGGCAGGGTCAGAACCTGCTGCTTGCTTGATGACTTCAACACCGACACGTTCACCCCATACTTCAAGCTGTTCGATTGCACCGGCCCTGAAGGTGTCGCCGGCAGCAAGCACAACCTTTTTGCCTTCCTCTTTGAAGTTATGTGCCATTTTGCCGATTGTCGTCGTTTTGCCGACGCCATTGACGCCGACAAACAGGATGACAGTCAGCCCGCCTTCTTCCATATTCAAGCCGGGGTTTTCGCCGGTGTCTTCTTCGTGAAAAAGTTCGACAAGCTTTTCCGAAATCACCGTCTCGACTTCTTTCGGATCTTTGATATTGCGGAGTTTCACTTCTTCTTTCAGATCTTCTATCAAGTCCATGACAGTCGCGACCCCGACATCAGCGCTGATCATGATTTCTTCCAGTTCCTCAAAAAATTCTTCATCGACTTTGCGATACCGTGCGACAAGTTCATTGACACGCCCAGTAAACGAATTTCTCGTTTTCGCCAGGCCGTCTTTGAACTTATCAGTTGTTTCAGTAGTCTGCATCGTCAGTTTATCCTTCAATTTCTTGAAAAAGCTCATACGTACACATCCCTTCAATTAATTATCCGGGGCGCCACCCCACATGCCCATCCTATCCAAAGACCGGCATGAATAGAACGCCTGTCCCGGCGCCGCCCCTTTTACACCTGCTGCTCCTGCACCAGCTGTTTCGATTCTTCAAGACGGACGGAAACCAGCTTTGAAACACCTGATTCCTGCATCGTGACGCCATATAAAACATCTGCCTCTTCCATAGTGCCTTTGCGATGCGTGATGACAATAAACTGCGATTCTGCGCTGAACTGCTTCAAAAAAGCGGCAAAGCGGTGAACATTCGCATCATCAAGGGCAGCTTCCACTTCATCCAGGACGCAAAACGGTACCGGCCGCACTTTCAGAATGGCAAACAACAGCGCGATAGCGGTGAGCGCCCGTTCCCCACCAGAAAGCAGGTTGAGGTTTTGCAGTTTCTTGCCTGGCGGCTGTGCGACAATATCGACGCCTGTTGTGAGGAGATTGTCCGGATCGGTGAGCACGAGATCGGCATGGCCCCCGCCGAAAAGTTCCGCAAACACTGTACCGAAATGATCGCGGATGTCATAGAAGACCGACTGGAACCTTCTTGTCATTTCTTCATCCATTTCCGCTATGACGGTATGCAGGGTTTCTTTCGCTTCCAGCAGGTCGTTCCTCTGTTCTTCAAGAAAACTGAACCGCTCTGCAATCCGTTCATATTCTTCAATTGCGCCCGTGTTGACAGTGCCAAGCTCATCGATCGCAAGCTTGATCAGTTTCACCCTCGTCCTTGCTTCATCGGCAGAAACAGTAAGCTCGTATTCGGCTTTGGCGGCCTCGAACGAGAGAGCATATTCATCACGCAGGTGATCAAGCCGGTTTTCAAGGCCTACATCAAGACGGTTGATTTTCACTTCCTCATCCCTGAGCAGCTCCGACAGCTGCTTGTACTGCCGTTTTTCTTCTTTCAATTCCCGTTCAATGTCATCATGCTCCTGCTGGTGCTTCATCCGCTCGCCGCGGCGGTCGGATATGAGTGAAACACTTTCATCCTTCTCTTTCCGCTTGCGGATGATTTCTTCTTCAAGTTTTTCCTCTCCGGAGGAGTTCGAGTTCATTTCTTCTTCCAGGAGGAAAAACTCCTCTTTCGCGTTTTGAAGAAGTTCTTGTGTTTCAGCTGCATCAGCAGTAATTCTCTCAACTGTCTTCTCCTGATTGGCCGCCTTTTGCTGCATTTCCGCATAGGTTACTTTCAACTCGGTTACATCACCCTGCAACGCTTCTTTCGAATGCTGCTGGTCGGATTTTTGCCTGCTCAATTGTTCAATCGTCTGTTCGAGTTCTTCCGCCTCACTGGTACTTGCGGCCAATTCCTTTTTCAGCTTATTCAGCTTTTCGTTTTTCTCTTCCCTGTCCTCCTGGTAGCTTTGCATTTCATGCTCGTAAAGCGACAACCTTTCAGAAGCATTGCGTTCTTCCAGTTCCACTTCCCGCAGGTCGCTTTTTAATGCCTGTTCATCCATCTTGGCCTGGCTGATTTCCTCGCGCCACGCTTCCATTTTCTTTTCATCGGCTGCTATTGATTCCTTCAATCCTTTTACACGCTTTTCAAGCTGCGCGGTCTGCTTTTCCATTTCAGCCAGTTTCTTTTTGAGCTGTTCAAGTTCGCGCTGGCGGCTTAAGAGGGAGTTGCTTTTTTGTTTAACCGCACCGCCGGTCATGGAACCGCCGGGATTCACCACATCCCCTTCAGCTGTCACAATGCGGAACCGGTAATTCAGTTTGCGGGCCAGGTCGTTGGCACCCTTCAAATCGCGGGTGACGAGGACATTGCCGAGCAGATTCGAGATCACATGCGAATATCTCTCGTCATATTTGACGAGATCGGCACCGACTCCGATAAAAGAAGGATGCCCATTCACCGCCTCCAGCTGCCCCGACGGAATGCTCCTGCCCTTCAAGACAGTCATCGGGAGGAAAGTCGCCCTTCCGTAGCGCTGCTTTTTCAGAAAGCCAATCGCACTCCGGGCGTTTTTCTCGTTGTCAATGACAACATGCTGCATCGCACCGCCAAGTGCTGTTTCAATGGCAGTTTCATATTCTTTCGGGACAGTGATCAACTCAGCCACTGCCCCTGCGATTCCCGGAATCCGGTCACGTGCTTTCAGGACTTCCTTGACCCCCTGGAAAAAGCCGGAGTAGTCGTCCTGCATATCCTCAAGCACTTCTTTTTTTGACCTGAACTGCTGGATGTACTGATAAGCCTGGTAAAGTTTTGATTCGCTGGCTGAATAGCTCTCCCTGCTTTTTTCAAGCTTTTGCTGGAGTTGATGGAATGCGGCGGCCTGTGCCTCGATTTCCTTTCCTTTATCTTTAAGTCTCTCCGAAATTTCCCCCTTCCGGTTCCGGATTTCTTTCAGCTTCGAGGAGTACTTATGGGAATCTTCATCAATCCGGTTGTTTTTGCTTTGTTCCTGATTAAGCTGTTCTTCAATATAACGGATTTCGTTCCTGAATGCGGCCTGGCGGTTCAGTATGTCAATGTAATCCGTTTTCATGTTCTCGATGGCCTCTTCGATGTTCTGGTCACTCACCTTGAGTTCCGTTTGTTTCTGTTTCAGTTTTTCACCGATTGCAGACAGTTCGGACTGAAAGTCTTCGAGACTTTGTTTTTCCTCTGACAGACTCTTCTCAAGGCGGGCTGCTTTTTCTTCGCCCTCGCGGATCTGCTGCTTGTAAGACTCCCTGTGCTGGTGATAATTTTTCTTCCGCTCTTTCAGGACTTCTTTGCGGCCTTCCAGTTTCTCAAGATCCTTGCTCGCAATAAGGAGGACTTCCTGCAAGTCGTTTACCGACTCGTCGATTGCGAGCATCGTATCGCGGAGTTCTTCAAGCCGGGCTTCCTTCGCTTGTATTTCCCCGCCCAGCTTCAATTCCAGATCACTGTTGCGTGCGAATTCAGCCTTTTGTGCCTCCCATTGCGCATGAAGCTCCTCGATCTCATGGACAGTGAGTGCGACTTCTATTTCTTTCAGTTCTGCTTTTTTTTCCAAATAATCGCGGGCAATCGAAGCCTGGATTTTCAAGGGTTCAAGCTGGCCCTCAAGCTCATGGATGATATCTTCCACCCGGTGAAGATTTTCCTGGGTTTCATTCAGCTTCTGTTCTGCTTTTCTTTTTCGGTGTTTATATTTCAGGACACCGGCAGCTTCCTCGAAAATGGTGCGCCGTTCCTCTGCCTTGCTGCTTAAAATTTCCTCAACCCGGCCCTGGCTGATAATCGAAAATGCTTCCCGGCCAAGGCCCGAATCCATAAATAAGTCCACAATATCCTTAAGCCTGCACGATTGTTTATTAATGAAAAATTCGCTTTCCCCTGACCGGTATACCCGCCTGGTCACTGTGATTTCCGAGTAATCGGTCGGAAAAAAGCGGTCTGTGTTATCGAGGGTCAGTGCAACCTCAGCCACATTCAGCGGCTTTCTCGTATCACTTCCGGCAAAAATGATATCTTCCATTTTGGAGCCGCGCAGCGACTTGGCCGATTGTTCACCGAGGACCCAGCGGATTGCATCGGTAATATTGCTTTTTCCGCTTCCATTTGGGCCGACGACAGCCGTCACACCCGGTACAAAATCGACTGATATCCGTTCTGCAAATGATTTAAATCCCACAACGTCTAATCGTTTGAGGAACATTCGTTTTCCTCCTTGCAACATTCAGCTAGTCATCATATGATTTGACTTTAATATTTTATCATAAAAGCTTGCCAACTTAATCAGATAGGCGGAAAAATGGGGAAATGAGGCTTCCGCCATCTTTTTTCAGAGTGACAGGCTTGGGCACATGGCGGATGTTCATGTATGATAGTAATAAATGTTTCATGATTGCAGGGAACAAAAAGGGTTTTTCGCTTGAACTGCAATCTATTAAAAAACTGGCTCTGTTAAACACTGCTGTTGATTTCCGGCCGGGACCCGTTTTCATCAAGGCATGCGCCTCATCGGCACAGCCGCTGCCGGGGACGCCCATCCTCATCACCGCAAAGTGTTGACTCGAGCCCTGCAAAATAAATAATCGGAAGGATGATTAGATGAATTTAGAAGAAAAAAACCGGGAAAATCTTTCGTTTATGATCGAAGACCTTGCAAACAAGCTGCAGGTCGTCAATCGCGAAGCCATCAAGCCAGAGAATTTCGAGCTCGAAGACTATGAGGAAATCAAGGACATCTACAGCATGGTCAAAAACAAAAACAATATTTCTGTCAGCGAGATGCAGGCCCTTATTGCTGAACTGGGAAGATTGAGGAAATAAAAAACAGAAGGAGCCTGCACTCAGGGCAATTCGGTTTCCCGCTTTTTATCCACAACGCATTTTATAATTTCCTTAACAAGGAAAAAGGACAACCCCCGCGGATTGTCCTTTTTCCTTTTCCGGCATACCTGATGGATGTTTTACGTATGAAGGCTTTCAAGCGCCGCTTTAGCGGCCATCTGTTCAGCCTCTTTTTTGGAACGGCCAGTGCCTGTCCCCAGAACCTCGCCGTTCAGATTAATTTCGGAGACGAATTCACGGTTGTGGGCAGGACCCTTTTCTTCAACAATCCTGTATGCGATCATCCCGACGCCTTCCCGCTGTATCACTTCCTGCAGCTGGCTTTTATAATCCATCACATGAGAAAAAGCACCTTCATCAATCTTCGGATACACGGCTTTTTCCAGCACCACCAGAACGTCATCGAGCCCCCTGTCCAAATACAGGGCGCCAATGAAAGCTTCGAACACATCGGCAAGCAGTGCCGGACGTTCACGGCCCCCGGTCATTTCCTCGCCCTTTCCAAGCAAAATATATTCTCCGAAAGACAGGGAATGGGCGAAATTCACAAGCGACGCCTCACACACAATAGCCGCGCGAAGTTTGGTCAGTTCCCCTTCACTCATCGCCGGATACTTGTTGAAAAGGTACTGGGATACAGTCAATTCCAGGACGGCATCACCAAGGAATTCAAGTCGTTCATTATCCGAAAAAGGCCCTTTCCGATGCTCATTCACATAAGATGAATGGGTGAAAGCCTGTTTTAAAAGCCTTTCATTTTTAAATTCAATGCCCAGCTGCTGCTGTAACTTAGCAAATTTCATATTCTGGTTTCCACCTGTTCTTTTATAAGGATAGCGGACAGACATTAATGTTGTTCCCTCCAGTAAAGCTACTATGATTTCTGGGTATGCAGCAGTTTTCCGGCCGGCATAAAAGCGGAGAAAGCCCCGTTAGTGCTAACGGGACTTCATGTATCGCTGATCTATTGATTGGCTTTTATGTAGTTCACTGCATCGCCTACTGTTTCAATTTTTTCAGCGTCTTCATCGGAAATCTCCATATCGAATTCGTCTTCCAATTCCATAACGAGCTCGACGACATCAAGGGAATCAGCGCCGAGGTCATCTTTGAATTTTGCTTCAGGTTTCACTTCCGACTCATCCACACCAAGACGATCCACAACGATTTTCGTTACACGTTCTAAAACATCTGCCATGACACTTCACCTCCCCTCAAGTCATTATAGTCGATTATCCTTTATTGTAAAAGTGATATCCGGCGATTTCAACTTTTTCAGGACATGACCATGCCGCCATCGACCTGCAGTGTCTGTCCTGTCATATAACCGCTGTCTTCGGATGCGAGGAATTTGACCACAGCGGCCACATCATCAGGCGATCCGAAGCGGCTTAACGGGATTTGCTTCAACATCTCTTCCCTTACATCTTCTGGAAGCTTGTCGGTCATATCCGTGGAAATGAATCCAGGTGCAACAGCATTGACCGTTATATTGCGGGCTGCCAATTCCTTCGCGGTTGTCTTGGTCAGTCCGATGACACCGGCTTTGGCAGCAACATAATTGGCCTGGCCGGGATTTCCGATGATGCCGACGACCGAAGCGACATTGATGATTCGGCCGTGACGCTGCTTCATCATCTGGCGGGCGGCAGCTTTCGTGCAATTGAACACACCCTTCAGATTCGTATCGATGACTGCGTCCCATTCATCCTCTTTCATCCTCATCAGAAGATTGTCTTTTGTGATGCCGGCATTGTTTACAAGGACATCGAGTGATCCGAAAGTGTCGATGACGGTTTTGGCCATCTGCTTCACTTCCTCGGCGGAACTGACGTCAGCACGGATTGCCAGTGCTTTACCGCCGCCGCTTTTAATTTCGTCAACCACTTCATTTGCTTTCGCTTCATTTCCGGCATAATTGACTGCCACCTTCGCCCCCTGCCCGGCAAGCATAAGCGCGATGGCGCGGCCGATTCCTCTTGATCCGCCCGTTACGAGCGCCGTTTTTCCTGTCAGCATCATTACTCTCCTCCCTTCAAAGCAGCTGCCGCTTTTTCAATCGTTTCCATATCATAAACCGGCAGCACAGTCACGGACCTGTCGATTTTTTTGATCAATCCGGAAAGGACTTTGCCGGGCCCGACTTCAACGAACGTATCAACTCCGAGGCTGATCAATGTCTGCACGGTCTCTTCCCAGCGTACAGGTGAATAGAGCTGTTCAACCAGTTTTGTGCGGATTTCCCCTGCCGCTTGCACCGGCCTGGCATCAACATTCGCGATGACAGGGAGTGATGCGTCTTCAATTTGAAGATTGTCCAGGACATCTGCAAATTTTTCTGCAGCCGGCTTCATCAATGCCGAATGAAACGGTCCGCTGACATTCAGGGGAATGACTCTTCTGGCCCCCTGGCCTTTCGCCTTTTCCCCAGCTTCGCGGACACCTTCAGCGGTTCCGCTGATGACTATTTGGCCCGGGCTGTTCAAGTTGGCAAGCTGGACAGAATGGCCCATTTCCGTGACTTCACGGGTTATGCCCTCAAGGTCTCCTGCATCCATGCCCATGACTGCGGCCATTGCGCCTTCACCGGACGGGACAGCTTCTTCCATGAGCGTCCCCCGCCTGTGCACTGCGTATACCGCATCACTGAATGACAGGGAGCCTGCCGCAACCAGTGCACTGTATTCACCAAGACTATGGCCGGCTGTGTAATGAGGCCTCACTCCGGAATCGAGTAAAACCGTGTAAAGAGCGATGCTGGCTGTCAACAATGACGGCTGGGTGATGGCTGTCTGTTTAAGCTCATTATCCGGGCCTTCGAAAATGGTTTTGCTGAGCGGAAAACCGAGCCGTTCATCAGCCTCTTTGAAGATAGATGCTGCATTCTCATTATGGTCTGCCGCTTCTTTTCCCATTCCGACTGTTTGAGCTCCCTGCCCCGGAAAAACAAACGCTATTTTATTCACATTTCCACGCTCCTCACGTCGTCTTTTTTCAGGATGATTTAACTGCCTGTTCTTCGATATGGCCGGCAACCTTTTCGTCCGCCATGTTCTTCGCCTGCCTGATGGCATTTAAAATCGCGGTGGCATCGGAGGACCCGTGTGCTTTTATGACCGGGGCTTTCAATCCGAATAAGCCTGCGCCGCCGTATTCCGAATAGTCCAGTTTTCCTTTTAATTTTTTGAACTGCGGCCGCAGCATGGCAGCTGCCGCCTTGCTCTTTAGGGACGCGGTCAGTTCTTCTTTCAGCATGCTGAAAATGGCCATGGCTGTGCCTTCAATGGTCTTCAAGGCGATGTTGCCGGTAAATCCGTCACACACGACAACATCAGCAGCACCTGTCAGCAAGTCACGGGACTCGATGTTCCCGATAAAGTTCACATCCGCTTTTTTCAGAAGCTCGAATGTCTGGCGGCTGAGTTCATTGCCTTTTTTCTCTTCAGTTCCGATATTCATAAGTCCGACGGTCGGATTCGCAATGCCGCGGACTTTCTCGGTATAAATTGAACCCATTATGGCAAACTGCAGCAAATGTTCCGGTTTGGCATCAACATTTGCGCCCGCATCAAGCAATAAGAACCCTTTTCCGTCAACCGTTGGCAGCGTCGGCGCAAGCGCCGGCCTGTCGATTCCTTTAATACGCCCGACCACAAAAAGCCCGGCCGTCATGAGTGCGCCTGTGTTGCCGGCTGAAATGCATGCATCCGCTCTCCCCTCTGCCACTTCCCTGGCAGCGAGCACCATCGATGCATTTTTTTTCCGCCTGACAGCCCTTACCGGTTCATCTTCCCCTTCAATCACTTCGTCCGTATGTAAAATGGAGATGGCAGGGTTATCCTTGCTTAAGTAACTGCTGATATCAGTTTCTTTTCCGACCAGCAAGATTTCCAGCCCGGGGAATTCCCCGGCAGCAAGCTCCGCCCCCTTTACAACTTGTTCAGGGGCATTGTCCCCTCCCATTGCGTCAATTGCTATTTTCATTGTACCCGGCCTTCTTTCCTTTATTTGATCGATACATGTTGAAATCCCCGCAGAAAACCAGTTCATTGCCGACAAAGCTTTCTACTGTCACAGACGTCCTTCCTTTTTCGTCATCTGTGCTATTAACACGAGCTTTGGCGACGACCCGTTCGTTCTCCTTCACTTGCCTCGTGAAACGGATATCAGCCTTGGCTGTAAGCGCCAACTCATCGTCAATGACCGCGACCGCAAGGGAATTGGCCTGGGCAAACAGGTGATGGCCGCGTGCGATTTTGTTCCTGGAAAATACATGTTCCGGCCCGACATCTAAAATCGAGATCGCACTTTCATCAAGGTTAAGGTCGATGACTTCACCAATCACTTCTTCGATGGGAAGTGCTTTCACTTCCTCTTCCCAGCGGTTCTCTGCTACATGCTTGATCCGTTCCCTGAGCTCGGGGATTGCGAGTTCCATCCTGTCGAGGCGGATCGTCTGCACGCTTACGTTGAAGCTCCGTGCCAATTCATCATCTGTAATGAATGGGTTTGTTTCTATCGTGGTTTTCAGCTGTTTTTGCCTATCTTTTTTGGTTCGTTTCATTTATTGACACCGTCCGGTTCTATGACTAGGTACTAAAAGTAGTATATAATTTCTCGATTTTCATTGCAATAGCTTTTATCAATCAAGTTTCGATGTGTCAAAGACACCTTCGCGCTGCAAATATGTTCGCAGCCCCTCATACTCCGGCGCTTTCCAGAATGCTTCCGACCGGACCATCGCCGCCGCATCATTCCGGGCAGTTTCCAGCGCCCGGTAATCATGGACGACATCAGCCACTTTAAAATCAGGCAGTCCGCTTTGTTTCACGCCAAAAAAATCTCCTGGTCCGCGCAATTCCAAATCACGCTCCGAAAGTTCAAAACCGTCGTTCGTTTCCGTCATCACCCTCATCCGTTCCTTGCCCGTTTCAGATTTGGGATCGGCGAGCAAAATACAATAACTCTGGTCACTGCCTCTGCCAACCCGCCCTCTGAGCTGATGGAGCTGGGCGAGGCCGAACCGTTCGGCGTCATAGATGACCATCACTGTCGCATTCGGCACATTGACGCCAACTTCAACGACAGTCGTCGATACAAGGACCTGAAGTTTGTTTTCACCGAACTGCTGCATCACTTCTTCTTTTTCAGCGGCGGAAAGGCGGCCGTGCATTAGGCCGACGCCATATCTGTCACCGAAGTGCTGCCTGAGCATGGCATGGACATCGATGGCATTCTGGACATCAAGTTTCTCCGACTCCTCGATCAACGGGCAAATAACGTATGCCTGCCGGCCGCGCCGGATTTCTTTTTCCAGAAAATCAAGGACACGCGGGAGCATATCGTGTTTCGCCCAGTAAGTTTCGATTGTTTTCCTGCCGGCCGGCATTTCATCAATGACAGATACATCCATATCACCGAAGACTGAAATCGCAAGCGTCCGCGGAATCGGTGTCGCCGTCATGAAAAGAACATCCGGTTCAGGTCCTTTTTCCCTGAGCAGCCTCCGCTGTCCGACGCCAAACCGGTGCTGTTCGTCCGTAATGACCAGGCCCAGCCGCTTGAAGCCGACTTCATCCTGAATGAGCGCATGAGTCCCGATCAGGACATCAATTTCACCTGCATGAAGCCGGGCAAGGAGTTCCTTCCGCTGTTTGCCCTTGACTGAACTCGTCAAAAGGGCCGCACTTATTCCGCTTTCAGCGAGCAGCGGCTCAAGCGACTGCCTGTGCTGCTCGGCAAGGATTTCGGTCGGGGCCATCATCGCCCCCTGATAGCCCGCATCAACTGCAGCTTTAAGAGCGATTGCCGCCACCACAGTTTTACCGGAGCCGACATCACCCTGCAGCAGCCTGTTCATCCGATAAGGCTCTTTCAAATCGGAAAGGATTTCATCAACCGCCCTTTGCTGTGCGCCTGTCAGCGAAAAAGGGAGCCCATCGATGAAATCGTGGATATGTTTCATCGAAAAGGCCATGGCTTTCCCGGGAGACTGTTCCCGCTCCAGCTTTTTGAATGCCTGCAGCTTAAGCTGGAACAGCAAAAATTCTTCATACACAAAGCGGCGGCGGGCCTGCTTCAGGTGCTGGTGGCTTGCAGGATTGTGCATCACCTGAAGTGCATCGATCCGTCTCGGGAGCCGGTAGGCGGAAAGCAATCTTTCCGGGAGAATTTCTTCTGCCGCTGAACCGAATTCGTTTAGCGCTGCCGCAATCCACTTATGCATCGCCTTCTGGGTCACATTTCCCTTCACCGAATAAATCGGCTTGATTTTCCGGGCGGTTTCAAGCCGGCCTTTTTTCAACTCTGATACTGTGATCGTTTGCTTGTGTTGATCCCACTTCCCGGTTATGGTCACAGTTTCCCCCGGGTTCAAATGCTGCTTATAAAACGGCTGATTGAAAAACACCGCCTTGATCAAGTACCGTCCAGTCATGAAGCGGACGGTCATCCGGGACTTTTTTCGGCCGAAATAGCGAAGAGAAGGCTCACTATGGACCTTCCCTTCCAGTGTTACTCTTTCCTCGTGTTTGATTTCCGTGATGTCCTTCACTTCATAATCTTCATAGCGATAGGGGAAATGTTCCATCAAATCGGATACCGTTACGATCCCCATTTCATCCAGTGTTCTGGCTGATTCAGGGCCGATTCCTTTTACCGCTGTCACCGGTTGTTGTTCCATTTTGTTATCACTCACTTTTTATCAAGGGATAATCCAAAAATTTTCGCTTCAAGCTCCCTGCCTGTCGGAGTCGCAGCAAGGCCGCCAAGAGCTGTTTCCCTGAGGGCACCCGGCATTGACTGGCCGATTTTATACATGGCATCGATCACTTCATCACAGGGAATGCGGCTTGTGATGCCGGCCAGTGCCATATCAGCGGCGGTCATCGCAAGCGCAGCCCCCATTGCATTCCGTTTTACACACGGCACTTCCACAAGTCCTGCAACCGGATCACAGACAAGACCAAGCATATTCTTCAGTGTAATGGCCATAGCTTCAGCTGACTGCGCAGGTGTTCCACCCGCCATTTCAACAATGGCAGCTGATGCCATGCCGCTGGCAGAACCGACTTCGGCCTGGCAGCCGCCGGCGGCTCCGGAAATGGAAGCGTTATTGGCCACCACTATACCAAAGGCACCGGAAGTGAATAGGAAGTTGAGCATTTCTTCACGTGTCGGATTGAGTTTTTCCTTAACCGCAAACAGTGTTCCGGGTACAACTCCTGCCGAGCCTGCAGTCGGGGTCGCACAAATCGTCCCCATCGCTGCGTTCACTTCGTTCGTGGCCACTGCTTTGCTTACCGCATCCAGAACAGTGAGTCCGGATAATGTATTGCCTTTTTCTATATATTTCTGCAGCAAGACAGCATCGCCGCCGGTCAATCCCGAATGGGACACCACCCCTTCAAGGCCTTTTTTCACCGCATCTTCCATCACTTGAAGATTGCGGTCCATTAAGCCCGTCACTTCTTCACGGCTTAGCTTTTTCACGGCCATCTCCTGCTCGATCATTACTTCAGAAATTTTCTTTCCGCCTGTTTCTGCGAGTTCCACCAGTTCTGCGGCTGTTTTGAACATACGTTTCCTCCTTTAATGATAGCGGTGCCAATTTTCAGTATCCTATTCAACAATTTTCGAAACCTGAATGATGTTCGGAAGTTTCCTGATTTCCTCCATTACCTCTTCTTCGATATCATGATCGACTTCGATTGTCATAAGTGCTTTTTGCCCTTTATCCTTCCGCGAGACATCCATATGCCCGATGTTCAGCCGGTGTTTCGCAATGATGGCGGCAACATTTGCAATGCATCCATACCTGTCATGATGAATGACCGTGATTGCCGGAGAGTTTCCGGACACCCTGAGTTCAAAGCCGTCAATTTCGATGAGTTCAATTTTACCGCCGCCGATTGAAATCCCTGTCAGTTCAAGGTGGTTATTTTTGTTTTCAAGTACCACTTTTGCGGTATTCGGATGATCGGTCAATTCATCGGATTCGTTTATCTGGACATTGATCCCTTCATCACGGGCTAGCTGGAGGGAATTGACGATCCGCTCGTCATCTGTATCGAAATCAAGGAGCCCGCCAACGATTGCCACGTCAGTGCCGTGGCCACGATACGTTTTGGCAAAAGAACCGTAAAATGTGATGACGGCAGTTTCCGGCTTCTCACCGAATAAATTGCGGGCCACACGCCCGATCCGCGCCGCACCTGCCGTGTGGGAACTGGATGGCCCGATCATGACAGGGCCGATGATATCAAAAACACTTTTATATTTCATGTCATTTCCTCCCAAAGACAAATCCGGTTTGAAAATGTTGCTGTATCCGCAAATAAATAGAAGGGGTTCCCCCTTCTATTTATCGGTTATCTTATTCCATTCAATTATTCAACCGAGAATATATACGTATAAAGCGGCTGTCCGCCTTCATGCACTTCGATTTCAATTTGATCGAATTTATCTTCAATATGCTGTGTCAGCTTCTCCACATCTTCTTTTGCAGCATCTTTTCCGACAATGACAGTAATAATTTCATCATCTTCATTAATGAGCTTATCAAGAAGCAGTTTCGTTGCTTCATTCATATCTTTGTCTGCCGCCACAATCTTACCGTCAGCTATCCCCATGAAATCATCTTTCTTGATTTCAAAGCCCTCAATTGATGTATCCCGGACGGCAAAGGTTACCTGTCCGGTTTTGACGGCAGCTGCAGATTCAGACATCGCCTCTGCATTCTCTTCAAGCGTCTGGGCCGGATTAAACGCAAGAAGCGCACTCATGCCCTGTGGGACCGTTTTTGTTTTGACGACCTCCACATTGCCTTCCACAACCGAAGCGGCCTGTTCGGCAGCCATGATGATATTTTTGTTGTTTGGCAGAATAATAATTTCTTCCGCATTTGCATCCTCAACTGCCTTGAGGATATCTTCTGTGCTCGGATTCATCGTCTGCCCGCCTTCAATGACGACTGTCGCTCCGAGGCTCTTGAACATCTCGCTGATCCCGTCACCCATCGCGACCGTAATGATCCCGAACTTCTCTTTGCGGGCGGGTGCCGGATCTACTTCAGGCCCGCCAGCTTTTCTGTCCTTTTCAATAAGGTCGGTATGCTGCTGCCGCATGTTTTCAATTTTCATATTGACCAAACTGCCGTATTTCTGTCCAAAACTGAGCACGTCACCTGGCTGCTCTGCATGAATATGGACTTTGACGATATCATCGCTTGATACGACGAGAAGAGAATCACCGTAATTGCTGATTTCATTGCGGAATTCCTCTTCACTGAAAGGGTTGTCCTTCAGTTTATCATCTTCCAGCCTCACCATGAATTCAGTGCAATACCCAAACTCGATGTCTTCGGTCGACATATGGCTGTGCACACTTTTGTGGTGCTCGGCATTGACGAGCTCGTTCATGGAGGGGGCGGAAATGGATGTTTCCGGCAGGGATTCGCCTTTCAGGACAGCGTTGAACCCTTCATATATGACAACGAGGCCCTGGCCGCCGCTGTCCACCACGCCAACTTCCTTCAATACAGGAAGGAGGTCAGGTGTCCGTTCCAGTGATGCCTTCGCTTCCTTCAGCGTCTCTTCCATGACCGCTGTAATGTCCTGTTGTTTCTTGGCCGTCTGCACCGCTTTTTTGGCAGCATCTTTGGCGACGGTCAGGATTGTGCCCTCAACCGGTTTCATGACAGCTTTGTATGCTGTTTCAACTCCGGCCTCAAAGGCTTTTGCAAACTCGGTGCTGTTCACCATTTCTTTATTTTCCATCGCTTTGGAAAACCCGCGGAATAACTGGGACAGAATGACGCCCGAATTACCGCGTGCGCCCATCAAGAGGCCGCGGGCCAGATGGCCGGCAACCTTTCCGATATGCTCGGCCGGGTTATTCCTCACTTCTTTCGCACCGGAAGTCATGGATAAGTTCATATTTGTGCCTGTATCTCCATCCGGTACAGGGAAAACGTTAAGCGCATCTACCATCTCTGCATTTCTGGACAGGTTTTCCGCACCCTGCAGAACCATTTGCGCAAAACGTTCTCCATCCAATTTCATCATAGTCACAAAGCTTCCTCCTCACGCTACGGGTTTGTCACCCGGACTCCCTGCACATACACATTTACGGAGTCCACCGAAATTCCTAACGTTTTATTTAAGGTGTATTTTACTTGTGTCTGGACATTGTGGGCCACCTCGGAAATTTTCGTGCCATAACTCACAATGATATACGCATCAATATGTATCTCATCATCTTCACCCTGGCGTACGACAACACCTTTTGCCAGGTTTTCCCGGCCAAGGATATCTGACAGGCCATCCTTCAGCTGTTTCCTGGATGCCATGCCGACAATCCCATAACTGTCAACTGCAGCGCCTCCGGCAATCGTGCCGATGACTTCATTGCTTATATCGATATTGCCGTAGTCAGTTCGCATCTCAATGGACATAGAGAATCCTCCTTTTCGATTCACAGTCAAGCTAATCTCATTTTACTATATACAATATCAATAATAAAGTGCCCGATTTTGCGAAGCATTATAAACGACACTACTATATACATCATACCGCAATTCCGGTTGTCAAGGAAATTTTCTTGAAACCGTGAAGCAGTGAGTATTGATTTCTAATGTAAGTTATGGTAAGTTTAATTAGTATTTCTTGAAAATGAGCATTATGTTCGTCGATAAGGAGGTTCTTTCATGGCTCGCAAATGTGTAGTTACCGGCCGGCAGACACGCAAAGGCAACAAGCGTTCACACGCAATGAACGCATCCAAACGCAAATGGGGTGCGAATGTCCAAAAGGTTCGCATCATGGTTGACGGCAAGCCGAAACGCGTTTATGTTTCTGCCCGTGCCCTTAAATCCGGAAAAGTTGAACGTGTATAATCCCATATGCTTTAGGCATAAACAAAAAAAGCACCTGGACAAGGTGCTTTTTTTGTTCACTCCTTTTTGAAAGATCCCAGTATGGCTCTTACGAATCCCCCGATGAACTTAGGAAGTTTGATGGTATAAAACTTCATGTTTCCCCCTCCTCAAACCGGTTAATCCTGCACATATAATGAACAATAAAAAGGACATCTCTTTCATTAATATATTCATGCAGAGAAAAAAAGTACCCAAACCCGGAATTAATCCTTGCTCTTTATCACCAATAATATGCCGGCCGCAAATGAAAAAGTACCACTTTCGGCGGACAATTCATTTGAGACAGTCAGGGTTGAACCCCAGCGGATCGTCTCGTTCTCAAGGGGATACTTGAAGCCTTCGAGTGTCAGCCCTTCAACACTTTCGGTGAAAGGGAGGAACGAAACATAGTCATAGCCTGTATTTCGGTCCGTTTCATAGGTGCCTGGTTTCAGCAATTCAACCCGGTTGGAAGCATCAGATAGGATGATCGGAATGTCTGCTTCCAATCCTTTTAGCAAAAGCTGGATATTTGTCAATGTATGATCAAGCCGGCCCCCGGTCGCGCCGATGATATGGATGGCAGCTGTTTGCGGTTCAGCAAGCGCCCACTCCACTGCCAGCTCAAGATCTGTTTTGTCTTTTTCTTTCGGATATATGTTAATTTGCATTGGCTCGAGCTTGCTTCGCATCCACTCAAGCTCTTCTTGCGTGAGTGAATCAAAATCGCCAAATGCCCGCTCTGGTATGACCCCTGCCTTAAGAAGGTGATATACTCCCCGGTCTGCACCTGCCCAGATAACCTCACCGGTTATTTCGGGAAGGGCATTTAAAGAGATATCAGGGCTTCCGGCAGCGATAACGATTGTCTTCAACCTCTTAGCCCCGCTTTTCAAATAAATTCTGCCGTGTGGAAGGCAGTTATGTTTGCATTTCATCCGATAAACATGAAGGCGCCGCCCTTCAGCGGAGCAGCGCCTTATCGTCCCGTTTAGCCGCGGATGGCCCGAATAGCCTCTGCACGGTCCTCTTTATTGAATACAGCAGATCCCGCAACAAGGACTGTTGCCCCCGCTTCTGTTACTGTGCGGGCTGTTTCTGGATTGATTCCGCCATCCACTTCAATTTCCACTTTTGGGTTTTTCTCTTCCACTAGCCGGGCCGCTTCCCGGATTTTCGGCACGACAGACGAAATAAACGACTGGCCGCCGAAACCCGGATTGACGGTCATAAGTAAAATCATATCAATATCTTCAATCACATGTTTGATCATATCTACAGGTGTTGCCGGATTAAGGACGACACCGGCTCTGGCGCCTTCGTTCTTAATGAGCTGGATCGTCCTGTGCAGGTGGGGACAGGCTTCCGCATGGACAGTCAGGATATCGGCGCCCGCTTTCACAAACTGCGGAATATAGCGGTCGGGATTCTCAATCATCAAATGGACATCAAGCGGCAGGTCTGTGACGGGCCTGATGGCTTCCGCGATGAGGGGGCCGATGGTGATATTCGGGACAAAATGCCCGTCCATCACATCGACATGGATATAATCAGCCCCACCCCTTTCCACCTCTTTGATTTCATCACCAAGTTTGGCAAAATCTGCAGACAGGATGGATGGTGCAATTTTTATCATTCTTAATACCTCCTTTTCTGGTCTTTGATTTCATTGAAAAACGCTTTGTAGTTTTCATAGCGGGAAGTCGGGATTTCACCCCTGTCAACCGCCTCTTTCACGGCACATTTCGGTTCGTTGATATGGATGCAGCCCCTGAACTTGCAATCATTCAGGCGCTCCCTCATTTCGGGAAAATAAAAGGTTAGATCTCCGGTTTCAATTTCCTGGAAATCAAGCGAACTGAACCCCGGGGTATCCGCAATCAACCCCCCGTTATAATCGATCAGCTCCACATGCCTCGTCGTATGTTTGCCGCGTCCAAGGCTTTCGGATATCTTGCTCGTTTCAAGGTCCAGATCAGGAATAAGGGTATTTAACAGCGATGATTTTCCGACACCTGACTGGCCGGCTACAACCGTGATCCGGTCCCTCAAAAAAGGCTGGATTGCTGTTACGCCTTCACCTGTCAAATTGGAAACAAGCAAGACCTCATATCCGGCAGCACGGTATTCTTCACCAAACCGTTCGATCTCTTTTCTTGCACTGCAGGACAATAAATCGATTTTCGTGATGACGATAACCGGTGTAATGTCGTTCGCTTCGATCAAGACAAGAAAGCGGTCAAGCAGGCTGGCGGAAAAATCAGGCTCAATAGCGGAAAATACAAGGATGGCCTGGTCGACGTTGGAAATCGGCGGCCTGACCAATTCATTTTTGCGGGGTTTCACTTCCATGATGTATCCCTCGGTATCCTCACCTGATTCAAAAACGACCTCATCACCGACAAGCGGTGTAATTTTGTTTTTGCGGAATACGCCGCGCCCGCGGCATCTCGTGATCCCGTCCTTGTTGAGGACATAGTAAAAACCGCTCAATGCTTTAATGATCTTTCCTTCTGCCATGCTTTCAACTCCATCTTTTAATGATTGGCTATCCTTTTAAATCGATTTTGTACAGAGATTATCAACCGGTTTTAATCGGATTCCAGCAGGAGCCCCACTGATCCCTGGATGATTCAGGCATCACTGAAGATCCTCATAATCTACCGTATCTTCTTTAATGACTTCGTCATCTCGTGTCACTTTATAGGAGGCGCTTCCTTCATAAGGGACGACAAGCTCGAATTTCTCCTTTTCATCCTTTTTAATTTTCTTTTCTTTAAATACTTCATTGATGTCATGTTTCTCATCACCGATATAAATTTTAACGATTTGTTCGGCTCCTTCTTCTGCCGGTTCGTAAGGCACTTCCACTTCAATGGTGGTTGTTTTCGGTTTCTGTTCCGGTTCCGGCTTTGGTTCAGGTTCCGGTTCTGGTTCAGGCTCCGGTTCAGCACCTTTGGAAAACGTAACGGTGATCATCGCCCCTTCTTCAAGGACTGTGCCTGCTTCCGGCGACTGGTTGACCGCCTCACCGGAAGGCACCGAATCTGAAAATTCGTCTACTTCTTCAAGACTCAAATTGTTTCGTTCGATATAATCAATAACCCGATCCTTGCTCCAGCCGGTCATATCTTCCAACTCAATCTCCGGAGGGCCTTTGGAAATTTCAAAAATGACGTATGCCTCTTCCGGGACCACTTCTTCTCCAACAGCAGGCTGGGTTTGCCGCAGGATTGTCCCTGCCGGTTCATCGCTGTCCTGCGGGTAATCTTTTAGATTCTCTTCTTTGAACCCTTTAAGCAATAATTCTTTCTTGACAGCTTCAAATTGCCTGCCCGTATAATCTCCGAAACTCATTTTTTCTTTTCCGAGACTTTCGATGACAGTGACTTCATAACCTTCCTTAACAGTTGTGCCGGCATCAGGTTCTGTGCGGATGACAAGACCGGCGCCGACTTCATCATCATTCTGTTTTTCCCGTTTGACTTTAAGGCCGGCAGCTGTCAGCTCATTTAACGCATCCTCATACTCCATACCCGCCACATCCGGTATGGCCACATCTTTGGCCGCAAACATAGATGGAACGAGGGTGAATGCGGCTGCGGCAGCTGCGCCGATCAGCAGGAGGGTGACGAACAGGACTGCCAACACCTTTTTCCACTTGCCCGGTTTTTTCTTTTTGGTATCGTCTCCTTCAACCGGCGGCGGTGCCTTGCTGCCGTTATCGGAATGGATGATCGTTTCATCATTTCCGTCAAACCTGTCATCTGTCACGACTGGAATGGCTTTGGTGACTTCTTCATCATCTTCTTGAGGCGGGGAGAAACGCTGTTCATTCAGCCGGTCGGCATCAAGTGCTGTCTCCAAATCCCTTTCCATCTCTTCAATTGAACGGTAACGGTGGAAAGGATCCTTAGCAGTCGCCTTCAGGATGATGTTTTCGACGCTTTGCGGAATATCAGGGTTCCAGCGCCGCACGGAAGGCGTTTCGGTCTGTAAATGCTTCAAAGCGATCGATACTGCCGATTCACCTGAAAACGGCAGCCTGCCCGTCAGCAGTTCGAACATGACGATGCCGAGAGCATATATATCTGACTTGTTTGTCGCAAGGCCGCCCCTTGCCTGCTCGGGGGATAGGTAGTGAACCGATCCGAGAACGGAATTTGTCTGCGTGATGGCTGTGGAGCTCAATGCCATCGCGATGCCGAAATCGGTTATTTTGATTGTACCGTCATCATCAATCAAGATATTCTGCGGCTTGATATCACGGTGGACAATATGATTATCATGGGCATGGGCCACAGCTGAACAAACCTGTTTTATAATGGACAATGCTTCATCGATCGGCAGGGGGCCGTTCTGCTGGATATATTTCTTCAATGTCATGCCCTCAACATATTCCATGACAATGAAATAAATATCATCCTCTTCCCCGACATCATATATCGATACAACATGGTTATGTACAAGGCTGGTTGCCGATTGCGCTTCCCGGCGGAACCGTTTGATGAACTCCTCATCATTGGAATACTCGGGCCGAAGAACTTTTACTGCAACAATCCGGTCGAGTATCATGTCTTTTGCCCGGTACACATTGGCCATTCCGCCGCCGCCGATCGCTTCCAGCAGTTTATAACGGCCGTTCAAACGTTTTCCAGTCATCATCGGGCGCTCACCTGCTTCCAGCGGCCGAGTTTTTTACGATGGCCAGGGTTATATTGTCTTCTCCGCCCAGGTCATTCGCCATTTCAATCAGCTTTTCAGCTTTCCGTTTGACAGGCCCTTCCTCTCCAAGGATTTCATTCATCTGTTCGTTTGTCACTTTGTTGGATAGTCCATCGGAGCACAGGAGCAGGGCTTCGCCTTCATCCCAGCCGATCGTATTGATATCCGCTTTGATGGCAGGCTCAGTGCCGATCGCTTTTGTCAGGACATTTTTGCGGGGATGGTGCTCGGCATCTTCCTGAGTGATTTCACCTGACTTCACAAGCTCCTGTACAAGGGAGTGATCCTCGGTTACCTGCCTGAAGCCGTTCTCGTTGAATATGTAGCCCCTGCTGTCACCGACACTTGCAATCGTAATGAAATCAGCCGTACATACAGCCGCAACCAGTGTCGTCCCCATCCCTTCACATTCGCTGTGATTGCGGGCATATTCAAAAACAGAGCCATTCACTTTTTTAAAAACAGATTCCAGTAACATTTCGGCCTGGTCCGGACTAACTGCCTGTGCTGCCGCATCCCAGCTTTCCTTTATGAGGGATACTGCCATTGAACTTGCCACATCGCCTGCCCGATGGCCGCCCATCCCGTCTGCGACAACAGCCAGAAGCGGACCGTTTTCTTTGTGAAACGCTCCGCCGCTGTCTTCATTATGGGGGCGGACTCTGCCCCTGTCCGTCATGAAAATTGATTCCATTCTCGGTCACCTCGTCTCTTTCTCCCGCTCCTTGGCCCGCAGCTGTCCGCAGGCAGCATCAATGTCATGGCCCTGTTCACGCCGAATCGTGACATTCACGCCATGATCTTTGAGCGTACGTTCAAACTTAAATATTTGATTTCGCGGTGTCCGGACATAATCCCTTTCCGGAACGTAATTTACAGGGATCAAATTGATATGGCACTTCACCCCTTTTACAAGCTGTGCCAGTTCTTCCGCATGCTCAACCTGGTCGTTGACACCACCAAACAGGCCATATTCAAACGTGATGCGCCTGCCTGTTTTTTCGGTGTAATAATTGACGGCATCCATCAGTTCCGGAAGCTTATAAGCCCTGTTGATCGGCATGAGCCTGCTGCGTATCTCGCTGTTCGGGGCATGAAGGGAAATGGCAAAATTGATTTGCATCCCTTCATCCGCAAAATCATAGATTTTCGGTATGATCCCGCTTGTTGAAATCGTAATATGGCGGGCACCGATATTCAGCCCTTTTTCATGGTTAATCGTCCGGAGGAAGGACATCAGTTCACCATAATTATCAAACGGCTCACCGATTCCCATAACGACAACCTGACTTACACGTTCATCTTTTTTATCAAGGGCTTTTTGCACTTTCATGACCTGGGCGACGATTTCACCGGCTTCCAGGTTGCGTTTAAGTCCTCCAAGAGTCGAGGCGCAGAACGTACAGCCGATCCGGCAGCCGACCTGGGTGGTCACACATATGCTGTTGCCGTATTCATGCCGCATCAGCACCGTTTCAATTGAATACCCGTCATGAAGCTCGAACAAGAACTTCATCGTGCCATCCGAAGCCGTCTGCTCGATGATCGTTTTCAGCGTAGTCAGTGTGAAAGAATTGCCCAGCTTTTCTCTGAGTCCTTTCGAGAGATTTGTCATGTCATCGAAACTTGACGCCCGCTTGATATAGAGCCAGTCAAACAGCTGGCCTGCCCGGAAGGCCGGTTCGCCGTTCTCCTTCATCCAGTCTTTTATTTCTTCAAACTCCAGTGAATATATCGACGGTTTCCGCACTGTCCCGCCTGCTGTTTCCTGTTTTTCAATGTGATTATTCTGTTCCATCATGTTGATAACACCTTCTTCCTTAAAGCTGCGATGTAAAATCCGTCACTGCCGAAATCCTGGGGCAGGAGCTGGATTTCCCCCATCGAATCCGGAAAGCGCCTCTTTACCTTTGCCGGCATCCTGTCAATCAGGGATTCATCAAATTCAAACTGTCCATTTCTGTGGAGAAACGTTCTGACCAGCTCTCCGTTTTCTTCCGCATCCACTGTACATGTGCTGTACACGATGGTGCCGCCCTGCTTGACAAGCGGTGCCGCAGCTTCTAAAATATCGAGCTGGATTTGTGCCAGCCTTTTTATATCCTTTTCCTGTTTGCTGTATTTTATATCCGGCTTCCGCCTCACAACACCCAAACCGGAACACGGGGCATCGACGAGGATCCTGTCAAAACTTTCTGGAGGAAACGCCTCGCCTGCTTTCCGGCTGTCAAGCGCTTTTGCTTCAATATTGGACAGACCGAGCCGCTTGCTCTGATCCTGAATGAGTTTCACTTTATGCTCGTGCAAGTCGAGCGATATGACCCTGCCACTGTTATGCATGCGTTCAGCAATATGCGTCGATTTCCCGCCAGGCGCCGCGCAGCTGTCCAGCACCGTTTCTTCGGGATGAGGATCAAGTGCGCGTGCAACAAGCATCGAACTTTCATCCTGAATGCTGATGAGCCCTTTTTTAAATGCCGAAGTGGCCGCTGCGTTCCCTTTCAGGATCCGGACGGCGTCATCAGAAAGTTCGCCCGGCTCTGCATCGATGCCCTCCTCATTCATTATCGCAATCACTTCATCGCGGGTGATTCTGGCAACATTCACGCGTGCAGTTACAGGAGGGGCTTCCAGGTTTTTGCGGCACATTTTTTCAGTCGTTTCAAACCCATACCGTTCCACCCATCTGTTGACGAGCCACTCGGGATGGCTTGTCGCTGTCGCTAACCGCTTGACAGGGTCCGATATTTCTTCAAGCGCCGGCACTCCATTTCTCTGGATGTTTCTCAAAACCCCGTTTACCATGCCGGAAATCCCGCGGTGTCCGCGCTTTTTGGCGATTTCAACCGCCTGGTGGATGACTGCCCTCTCCGGTACACGGTCCAGGAACACCATCTGGTAAAGGGAAAGCCTTAACAGGATGAGCACCCATTTTTCCAACTTGCGCGGATTTTTTAAGAACGGGCCGAGATAATAATCAAGTGTGTATTTCCGCTGGATGGTACCATAGACGATTTCGGTAAGCAGCCCGGCATCTCTGGAATCCAATTTATATTCATTCAGCTTCTGATTCAACAAGAGATTACTGTAAGATTGCTGTTCTTCAACTTGCAGGAGGATGTCAAGTGCCGCCTCCCGCACATTACGGTCAGCCATTCGGATCACCGAGCTTCATGCCGGGCTCCATGGAAGAGCCGGCCCCAAGCACAAACTGCTCGCCTGCCATCCGTTTTTTTCCGGATGGCTGCAGGTCGGTCACTTTCAATGCGGTATCATTGCCAGAAGCTACAATGAAACCATCCTTCTCAACTGCCAGCACCGTGCCGGGCTCACCTGGAGAACCAGGCACTTTTTCAGCCCACCAAATTTTAAGCGGCTTGCCGCCATACGTTGTGAATGCGACCGGCCATGGGTGGAGGCCGCGTATTTTGTTGTAAATTTCTTCACCGGTTCTTGCCCAGTCAATGCGCTCCATTTCGCGTTTGATGTTTGGTGCGAATGTCGCTTTTCCATCATCCTGGGGCACAGGCTTCAAGTTGCCGTCAAGAAGCTCCGGAACCGTTTCAGAAAGCAGTCTGGCACCAGCGGCACTCAACTTGTTATGAAGGGAGCCGGTGCTGTCATTCTCATCGATCGGCATTTCCACCTGGGTAAGGATATCACCCGCATCAAGCTTTTCTGCCATATACATAATCGTGATGCCTGTTTTTTCCTTGCCTTCAAGTATGGCATAGTGGATCGGTGCACCGCCCCTGAGCTCCGGCAAAAGGGAAGCATGGACATTTATGCAGCCATAAGGCGGGGCCTCGAGAATCGCTTTCGGAAGTATTTGCCCGAAAGCTGCAGTTACGATCAAATCCGGCTTAAGAGCAAGGATGGGCTCATATTCTTCTTTGTTTTTTATTTTTTCCGGCTGAAAAACCGGAATGCCGTGTTTTTCAGCTTCCACTTTTACAGGCGGCGGGGTGATGACCCGTTTACGGCCGACCGGCCTGTCCGGCTGTGTCACGACTGCCGCCACTTCATATCCGTCCTCGATGATCTGGCGGAGGACAGGCACAGCAAAATCAGGCGTCCCCATAAAAATAATTCTCGTCATCTGTCTCATCCTTTTCAACAAGGTTTACTCCTGGACATCCAGCTCCTCGGGTTCAAAGTACCGGGTCACTTTTTCGGTGAACAGGATACCGTCAAGATGGTCGATTTCGTGTAGAATAGCCCTGGCCAGAAACCCTTCAGCTTCCAGCATGTAAGTCTCTCCATACCGGTCACGGGCTTTCAGCTTCACGTATTCAGGACGTTTCACTTCACCATACAATCCCGGAAAGCTTAAGCATCCTTCAGGGCCTGTCTGCATGCCGGCAGTTTGTAAAATGACAGGGTTGACTATCTCGATCCTCCCGTTTTCATCACCGACATCCACAACGGCAATCCGTTTTGCAGCATTGACTTGCGGTGCGGCAAGGCCTACGCCATCCGCCGCATCCATCGTTTCGAACATATGATCAATAAAAACCGACAGATCCCTGTCAAACCGCTCCACTTTCTCACATTTTCTGGTCAGGATTTCTGCCGGATACTCGACAATTTTTAATATACTCATAACGTTTCGTTTGTTCCTTTCAATAGCAATTCTTTCCGTTCACATCAGCATATACGGATTCATGTCGATCGAAATCTGCAAATTTCCGCTATGCATCTGTTTTGCATACTGTTTATACAGTTCCCGTAAAACGGAAGTCAAGTTGGGCTCATTCTTGTATTTTATCATGCATTGATAGCGATATCTATCCTTAATCCTCGGTACTGCGGAGGCAACAGGGCCCAGAACGACGGCATTTGAGCTTAGCCTTGATTTCAGGTAGGCCGTGATCTTATCAGTCGTTTCAGCCGCCTGCATCAATTCCGGATGGGATACGCCAATCAGCGCCAGGTAATAAAACGGCGGATATTGGTGCTGCTTCCGCATAAGCATTTCCCGGTTGTAAAACGGTCGATAATCGTGGCGGGACGCCAAATCGACGCTGTAATGTTCGGGTGTATAAGTCTGTACGACAACTTCACCGGGAAGCTCATGGCGCCCCGCGCGCCCACTCACCTGGGTGAGGAGCTGGAAGGTTTTTTCAGCAGCCCGGAAATCAGGCAAGTGCAGCATCGTATCTGCCGCAAGGACACCCACAAGCGTCACATTGGGGAAATCAAGCCCTTTTGCAATCATCTGTGTTCCCAGGAGAATATCCGCTTGACCGCTCCCGAATGTTCCCAGGAGCTGCTCGTGCGCCCCTTTGCGCCTGGTCGTATCGACATCCATACGGAGCACTCTTGCTTCGGGTAGCACTTTGTTCAACTCTTCTTCCACTTTTTGTGTCCCGGTTCCGAAAAAGCGGATATGTTCGCTTCCACACTCAGGGCACTGGCGGGGGAGCGGCGTCTCATAACCGCAATAGTGGCATTTCATGCTGTTATGGCGTTTATGGTACGTAAGGGAAATGTCACAATGAGGACACTCTATCACATAACCGCAGTCCCTGCACATGACAAACGTCGAGAACCCGCGCCTATTCAAAAACAGGACACTTTGTTCCCCTTTTCCCAGGCGGTCCTGAAGCTTTCCGAAAAGTTCGTGTGAAAACATCGAGCGGTTTCCGTCCCGCAGTTCCTCCCTCATATCGACAATTTTAACTTCAGGAAGCGAACGATCATTGTGGCGGTTCTCCAGCTCGAGCAATTCGTATACCCCTTTGGAAGCCCTGGCATAGGTTTCCAGTGAAGGTGTTGCGCTCCCGAGCACAACCGGGCACCGGTGATGTTCCCCGCGCCAGATGGCGACATTGCGGGCATGATAGCGCGGATTTTCTTCCTGTTTATAGCTCGTTTCATGCTCTTCATCGATAATAATCATGCCCAGGTTCTCAAACGGCGCAAAAACAGCCGAACGGGCGCCGACTGCAACTTTCACACGGCCTTGCTGGATTTTCCGCCATTCGTCATACTTCTCACCGATGGATAAGCCGCTGTGCAGCACCGCTACAAGTGACCCGAACCTTCCTTTGAACCGCTCAACCATCTGGGGGGTTAGCGATATTTCTGGAACGAGCACGATGGCTTCTTTACCCTGCTTGAGCACTTCGTCAATCGCCTGTAGATACACTTCAGTCTTGCCGCTTCCTGTAATTCCATGCAAAAGAAATACCTTATGGTTATTCTGTTCGATTTCTTTTGAAATGGAATCGAACGCACGCTGCTGTTCATCCGATAACTCCAGCGCTGTTGTCCTGGTGAATTCGCGTTCCTTATATGGATCCCTGAATGCTTCCACTTCTTCTTCGATCAAGATTCCTTTTTCGATAAGAGCTTTTACAGGTGCTTCCGTTGTATCTGCTGCATCAAGCAATTCTTTCAGCAGTATCGGTTTTTCCGATTTGATGAAAAATGCAAGAACGTCTTTCTGTTTCACCGCCTGCTTGTTCAAGGCCTTCATCACTTGTTCCAGTGCTGTACCCGTAAACGCGGGCTTGATATATCTCGCCGTTTTCTTCCCGGCACGATCCTTGACATGGTAGATGACATCAAGATGTTTTGCGGTGATTTCCTTTTGGAGCGCTGCGTAAAGTGATGAATCGATGTCCTTCCAGCGGATTGAGCGTTCTCCGGCAAAAAGCGGCCTCACAGCCTCTGATAACTCTTCCTCACCGGTTCCTTCACTCAAGGCAACTTCTTTTTCATATTTCGCTTTCATTGCGGCCGGCAGCATGACCTGAAAGGCTGTGAGGGCGAAGGAAAGGGTGCTATCACTCAGCCAGAACCCGAGCTGCAGCAGTTCATCCGTTAGTACCGGCTCAGGGTCCAGGACTTCTTCAATTTCTTTTAGCCGCTTCACATCGCTTCCTTCCTGGATGCCGACGACAAACCCCTGCAGCTTCCGGGGGCCAAACGGGACGACTACACGCATGCCCGGCCTGATTGCCCCCTGCCATTGTTCCGGTACCAGGTAATCAAACGGCCTGTCCGTCTGATTGGCCGGCACGTCCACTATCACTTTTGCTACTATCATTCATGGGTCCCCTTTTTTAATGTATATGCTTCTTCAAGAATCACCTTTGCGGCTTCCCTCTTTGCCATCAGCGGCAATTCCCTTGAAGAGCCGTCCCTTTTATAAATTTGAACGGCATTCGTATCTGATCCGAAACCTGATCCCTTTTCATTTATATTATTGGCGACAATCATATCAAGATTTTTGCTTTGCAGCTTTTTACGGGCATATTCCTCTACTCGCTCGCTTTCGGCAGCAAAGCCGACCAGCACCTGCCCGTTTTTGTTCTGGCCGAGTGTCCTCAGGATATCCTTTGTCCGTTCCATTTCGAGCGCAAAGGCACCTTCCTGTTTTTTCAGTTTCTGGCCGTGGAACTCAGCAGGGCGGTAATCCGCAACAGCCGCAGCTTTCACAATGATGTCCGCATCCTCATACCGCTTCATGACGGCATTGTACATATCTTCCGCTGTTTCTACCTTCACGACATCGACACCCGGCGGTTCAGCCAGGGAAACCGGACCGGAAACAAGAGTCACTTCCGCTCCTTGAGCAGCCGCCTCCTCAGCGATGGCATATCCCATTTTGCCGGTCGACCTGTTTGTGAAAAAACGCACGGGATCGACCCTTTCCACCGTCGGTCCTGCAGTCACCAACAGTTTCATCCCTTTCAGGAAACCTGATTTCCTGAAATATTCAGCAGCTTGTTCAGCGATTGTCTCAGGCTCTTCCAGGCGGCCTTTGCCGGTATAACCGCACGCCAGAAATCCTTCCCCGGGTTCAATGAACGTGTACCCTCTTTTAGCCAGCTTGTCCATGTTCTCCCGGACTGCCGGGTGGGCGTACATATGGACATTCATTGCTGGAGCCAGCCAGACCGGGGCCCGGACAGCCAGAAGGGTTGTGGATAACATGTCATCGGCAATCCCGTTGGCCAGTTTCCCAATGATATTAGCGGTGGCTGGGGCGACAATCACAAGGTCTGCCCAATCGGCAAGATCGATATGGGCGATCGCCGATGGATCCTTTTCATCGAATGTATCCGTGTAGACCGGATTGCGGGAAAGTGATTGAAACGTGAGCGGCGACACGAATTCCTGCGCTGAATCCGTCATGATCACCTTTACATCCGCACCTGCCTGGGAAAGCTTGCTCGTTAACGCCGCCGCCTTATAAACGGCAATGCCTCCTGATACACCCAATACTATTTTCTTGCCTTCCATATCACATTGCCCCTCTCTATTTCCTAGCTGTTTACTATAGTAATCTCGATAATCGCAAATAACAAAATAACAATAGTCAACCGGCCTCTTTTTTATCTTTAGGCTGTTAAAGTTTGATGTTTGAAAACAAAAAAATGGAAACCTTTGATACGCTTAAGTCAGCATAAACATTGTTCCTTTTTAAAGCCCCTTCCGCTCCAATCAACTGATGCATGAATAGCTGCCCCGGTTTTATTTACACAACTGTGGTTTGTATAAAAGCAAGCAAACCTGCTCGGTTTTCTTTTATATGAAAAGGACTCTCTAATGCCAATAAGAATAATCGGTTAATTGAAACCTTCTCTACAAGTCCAGTGTATTTATCTTGAATGAGAAGGTCTTATTTAAAAGGGTGTTGATCGTTTTCCTTAAATGTGCAAAGTGGCGATGAACTCCAAATCACTCATTACTTTTTGAAAACTTTTAGCTTTCCAACTGAGCGGATTGGAGCGGAAGGCATGAGACTCCTCGAAAATAAAAATCAATTTTCTTCGTGCGGAGTGTATTCTAAGAAGCTTAATCAATGTCCTGCGGGGGTAGCGAACAGGGAAGACCCCACAGGCGCGAGTAGCGCCGAGGAGGCTTCCCGGTCGCCCCGCTCAGAACTTTAACAGCGCCTTTCATTAAGGCACTTGCAGGGTACGAAAAAAATAACAACCTATGTGGAAAAACACAGGTTGTTAGACTGGTGGTTTTTATTCAGGGACGTCAGCTTTCAATTTGCCTTCCTGTATTTCTTCGAGTGCCATGCCAACGTACTTGTTTGACGAAGGACTTTCAATAAGCGTTTTCCGATACTCCTGGATTTGTCGTGCCCGTTTGGCCGCGAGTGTCACCAGGGTATATTTGGAGTCAATCTTCTCCATTAATGTGTCAATTGAAGGATAAAGCATCATAACCTACTCAGCTCCCATCATCTGTTTAAATTGTTCTTCCACCCGTTCCCGTTTGCAATGTTCAGCCGTAACAATGGCGTTGATCCGGTCACAGGCATGATTTATTTCATCGTTGATGACGACATAATCATATGCCGACATCATTTCGATTTCATCCCGGGCCACATTCATCCTGTTGAGAATGAGATCCTCTGTTTCAGTACCGCGGTTTTCAATGCGGGTCCGCAGCTCTTCAAGGCTCGGCGGAGCAAGGAACAAAAAGACGCCTTCCGGAAATTTTTTGCGGACCTGCAGCGCACCCTGCACTTCAATTTCCAGCAGGACATCCCTGCCTTCATCAAGCGTTTGCCTGACATAATCCACCGGAGTTCCGTAATAGTTGCCGACATATTCCGCCCACTCAAGCAATTTATCATTACGGATCAGCTCTTCGAACTCTTCCTTGGATTTAAAAAAGTAATCTACACCGTCGACCTCACCATCACGAGGCTTTCGGGTGGTCATGGAAATGGAGTATTGGAGCGTTGTTTCTTCCTTTTCAAACAGCGCCTTACGGACAGTGCCTTTCCCAACTCCGGATGGCCCGGAAAGTACGATTAACAGACCTTTTTGTTTCATATAACTATAAAAACCTACCCTTCGTCCTGGATATCCTCTTTATTCAACAGCCGCTGCGCCACTGTTTCCGGCTGGACCGCAGACAAGATCACGTGATCGCTGTCCGCGATAATAACCGCACGTGTTCTTCGGCCGTATGTTGCATCTACAAGCATATTCCGGTCACGCGCTTCCTGGATAATCCGTTTAATCGGTGCAGATTCAGGACTTACGATAGAAATGATGCGATTGGCTGATACGATATTGCCAAAGCCGATATTGATTAATTTAATGCTCATCCGGTTGTCCTCCTACTGGTCAATTGTCTATTATTCCCAGACATGAAAGCGGTTAACCCTCTTCATGGTCATTCAATATTTTGCACCTGCTCCTTTATCTTTTCGAGCGCGCTTTTCATCTCCACAACCTGGCTGCTGATCCCTGCATCGTTAGCCTTTGAGCCGATTGTGTTCATTTCGCGGTTCATTTCCTGGACCAGGAAATCAAGCTTCCGCCCCACCGGGCCGTCACTATGTAACGCCGTACGGAATTGTTCAATATGGCTGTTGAGCCGTGTAAGCTCTTCATTGATATCAGCCTTTTCCGCAAAAATTGCAACTTCCTGCAGGACTCTCGTTTCGTCAATCTCCCCCATTCCACTCAGGAACTCCTTGATTTTACCGAGCAGGCGGGTTCGATATTTATCGGCGACAGAGTCTTTATATTGAAACAAGTCCTGAACAATTGAGCTGATGGTTTCCAAAAATGCGGAAATGTCCTTATGAAGCTGCCGGCCTTCTTCCATCCGCATGTCTACAAGTTTCAAAGCCGCTTCTTCAACCGCCTGCAGCAACACAGCCTCAAGTGCATCCGAATCGCCCTCCAGCTCCACTACATGGAATGCGTCTTCCATATTCATGAGATGCGACAGGCGAATCTCTTCATCTATTTGATAGCGGCCGGCTATGGATTTGATTTGTTCATAGTAAGCATCCAGCAGTGTCCAATCCACATCAAGAACCCTGCTGACAGCCCCTTCCCCTTCCAGAGAAATGAAGACGTCAATTTTGCCGCGTGCCGTTTTTTGCCCGATGACCCGCTTGATTTTTTCTTCGAACATCATCAATTGCCTCGGCATGCGTACAGAAATTTCACTGAACCGATGATTGACCGATTTGATTTCGGCAATCACCACGAACTGTTCCGTTTCTTTTTTTGTTCTGCCGTATCCAGTCATACTTTTTATCATCTTATCACATCCACTTCACTATTTTATATAATTTTGCTATCTTCAACAAGTAATGTACGATAATTCCTCCCAGCAAAAACGTTGCACCTTCGAAAAACGAGAAATAATGATATAATGAAACGAAATGCGGAAGGCGCCTGCTTAGCGGTGTACGTGCATAAGCGGTACCGCCTTACCCAATAATGATGGTCATACAATACCAGCCAAAAGACAGAGAAAAGACGAGGTGACTTATATGTCTTACGACGGTTTATTAACGCGGGCTGCCTCTTTTGAATTGCAAAATGAAATCGGCACCGGCCGGATCGCAAAAATTTATCAGCCCTATAAATACGACCTTCTATTCCATATCCGGGCCGCCGGAAGAAAACATAAATTGCTGTTATCGGCAAACCCCAGCTATGCAAGGGTCCACCTGACAAAAGAACAATATGACAATCCTGCAGAACCTCCGATGTTTTGCATGCTTCTTCGCAAACACCTGGAAGGCAGCATCATTGAAAAAATTGAACAGCAGGATATGGACAGGATTCTTATCTTTCATATAAAATCCAAAAACGAAATCGGAGACTTCTCATATAAAAAACTTATAGTGGAGATTATGGGCCGCCACAGCAATATTATTCTCGTGGACAGTGAAAAAGGGATTATTCTCGACAGCATCAAGCATCTGAGCCCGGCTGTCAATCGGCACCGTACCGTCATGCCGGGCCGGGAATATATCGCACCCCCAGAACAGCATAAAGCCGACCCGTTTGAAGCGACAGCGGATGACATCATCCGGAAAATCGATTTCAACAGCGGCAAGCTCCATATGCAGCTTGTCCAGCAGTTTGCCGGACTGTCCCCGCTTGCGGCAAAGGAAATCGTCCACCAGGCCGGACTTCCCAACAGGGATAATCTTCCCGCCAGCTTCATCCGATTTATGAACAGACTGAAACAGCATGACTACACACCCCAGATCATCAGGCAAAAAAACAAAGACGTTTTTTATATCACCGATCTCGAACATTTGCCGGGAGACAGGACCACGTATAGCACTATAAGCGAAATGCTCGACCGTTTCTATTACGGTAAAGCGGAGCGGGATCGTGTCAAACAGCAGGGAAACGACCTGGAGCGGCTGCTTAAAAACGAAATCAGCAAAAACAAAAAGAAAATCAAAAAACTGCAGAAAACACTCACAGACAGCCGTGATGCGGAAAAATGGAAATTATACGGCGAACTGATGACAGCCCATATATATGCAGTCAGCCGCGGTGATCAAAGCGTGACAGTGACAAACTATTACGATGAAAACAGCGGGCAAATCGATATTCCGCTCGACCCGCAGAAGACACCGTCAGAAAATGCACAGGCGTATTTCCAAAAATATCAGAAGGCCAAAAATTCCATATCCATCATAACAGCTCAACTGGAAAAAACAGAAGAGGAAATTAAGTATATGGAAACGTTGCTGCAACAGGTGGAGACGGCAGCGCCGAAAGATATTGAAGAGATCCGGGAAGAGTTGGCTGACCAGGGTTATTTGAAAAAAAGGAGCAGGAGCAGCTCAAAGTATAAATCCAGGGCGGCAAAACCCTCTCTTGAGCAATATGCCAGCACCGATGGCCAGGAAATCTTGGTAGGCAAAAATAACAAACAAAATGAATATTTGACAAACCGGTTGGCCGGAAAAGAAGAACTCTGGTTCCATACGAAGGATATACCTGGTTCCCACGTCGTGATAAGATCGAAGAGCCCGTCAGAACAAACGATTTTAGAAGCTGCAAATCTGGCGGCATATTTCAGTAAAGCCCGTTCATCCAGTTCAGTGCCGGTTGACTACACCTTGATCAAACATGTGCGCAAACCGGCCGGGGCCAAGCCGGGTTATGTCACGTATGAAAACCAGCAAACCGTTTACGTCACTCCGGATGAAGACCTTGTCTACCGGCTGAAAAAAGACTCCTGATCGCAATCTGATATCCAATTGTTTCAGAAAAAACATCCAGATTGAAAAGGGAAGAGATCTACCTCTCATATATCCATAATGACAAGAAGAACAGCAAACCCTGAATTTTGACGATTCAGCCTGCTGTTCTTCTTGTCATTTTATATGTTGGCTTTGTTAAACGCTCGTGTTGATTTCCGTTGCAGGTACTCGCTTTTACCATAGGCACAAGTGTGACTCTTCTTTGCCGCGGGGCGGGCGGTGAGCCTCCTCATCGCTATCGCTCCTCGAAAATAAAAACCAATTTTCTTCGTGCGGTGTCAAATCGAAGAAGCTTTTTCAATGTCTTGCGGGGTCTCACCTGTCCCGCTAGTCCCGCCGGAGTCTCGCACCTTCCACTCCAATCAACACTAGGGAAGAAATCAACATTAAGCTTTAACACAGCCTATATGTTAACAAAAATTCGATCTTTCTCTTAAGTAAATGTTTCCCCTCTTGGCAGGAGACCGGTGTGTCTTTTCCAGATCCCTTTGTGTTCTTATGCCATCCACTCTTCGGCGGCCGGGTTTTGTTTCCACTTATGCAGCTTTTCAACATCTTCGGCTTTCAGTTGATCCTTCTCAAGAGCAACCTCCATTAATTCTTCAAATTCAGTCAGCGTATAAAACGGTATTCCAGCTTCCCGGAAATTCTGTTCTCCCTTTTCAAGGCCGTATGTGAATATCGCTGCTATGCCAAGCACTTCAGCGCCTGCTTTTTGTAATGCTTCCGCCGCCGCGAGCGCACTTTTCCCCGTCGAAATCAAATCTTCTATGACAACCGCTTTTTGGCCGGGAGCCGCCACTCCTTCAATCTGATTCCCTTTGCCATGCCCCTTCGCTTTTGAGCGGACGTAGCACATCGGCAGGTTCATCAGATCACTTACAAGTGCGGCATGAGGAATGCCTGCTGTCGCAGTTCCTGCAATCAATTCGGCTTCCGGGAATTTTTCCTCTATCAGTTTCTTGAAACCTGCCGCGATATCTGACCGGACTTCCGGAAATGAGAGTGTGAGGCGGTTATCGCAATAGATCGGTGACTGCATCCCTGATGACCATGTGAACGGATTTTCAGGCTGCAGCGTAACGGCACCTATCTCAAGGAGATGCCTGGCAATTTGTTTACTCATCGTATCCCATCCATTCTTTTTTTATCGATCGGTAAGCCGCTGCCGGGTCATCCGCCTGGGTGATAGCACGTCCGACGACAATCGCAGTGCTTCCGGCTCTCCTCGCCTCTTGCGGGGTTGCAATCCGTTTTTGATCACCAGCTCCGCTTCCTGCGGGGCGTATACCGGGAGTGACCTTCAGGAATTCCCTGCCCAGTGATTTGCTGATCGACGCCGACTCATGGACAGAGCACACTACGCCATCCAATCCGCTCTTTTTGGCAAGATCTGCATAATGGAGGACGACATCTTCAAGCGGCTTTTCGATTTGAAGTTCATGATAGAGCATATGCTCATCCGTGCTTGTCAGCTGTGTGACCGCAATGCATTGCGGACGGTCCGCACCCGCCGGAGTGCCGGCTTCCAGCCCTTCAAGAGCATGCTCCATCATTGTGCTGCCGCCTGCCGCATGGACATTCACCATATCTGCACCGAGCGAAGCAAGGTTTTTCATCGCCCTGTAGACCGTGTTTGGAATGTCATGCAGCTTCAAATCCAGAAAGATGCTATGGCCGCCTGCTTTAAGCAGCTCCATCACAGCCGGTCCTTCCCGATAAAACAATTCCATCCCGACTTTCACAAAGAGTGGTTCATGATTGAATTCCTTTAAAAAATCAGCCGTTTCCCGGCGGCCGGGAAAATCAAGGGCAACAATGAGGGATTGTTCCATGCTGTTTCCAACTCCTCCCGACCGCTTCACTAATATGGCCGATTTCATACTTATCCAAAATATCCGGCAGCGATTCAATGATTTTTGGGGTTGCAAATGGGTCAACAAAGTTGGCTGTGCCAACCGCAACGGCACTGGCCCCTGCGTATATGAACTCAAGGGCGTCTTCAGCAGACTGGATTCCGCCCATCCCGATGATCGGAATTGAAACATTCCGGCTCACTTCATAAACCATTCTTACCGCAACGGGTTTTACCGCTGGGCCGGACAGGCCGCCGCTTCCATTGGCGAGAACGGGCCGCGCCGTCCGCAAATCAAGGCGCATGCCCAGAAGCGTATTGATCATCGTGATTCCGTCAGCACCCGCCTGTTCAACCGCCTTTGCCATTTCGACTATATCCGTCACATTCGGAGACAGCTTCACATATACAGGAACGGTTGATACTTTCTTAACCTTCCTGGTCAGTTCCGCCGCTACTTCAGGTATCGTTCCAAACGTTATGCCGCCATGCCTGACATTCGGGCAAGAAATGTTAAGTTCTAATGCTGCTACATTCGGAGCTTCGGAGACGGCGCCGGCTACGTTTACATAATCTTCTACCTGTGAACCTGCTACGTTTGCAATGATTGGGACATCGAATTGCTCAAGCCAGGGCAACTCCTCTTCCATCACTTTGGCAAGTCCTGGGTTTTGAAGGCCGATGGCGTTCAGCATTCCGCCCGGTGTTTCAGCAACCCTCGGTGTCGGATTGCCAAAGCGGGGCTCTTCTGTTGTCGCTTTGATCATGATGGCTCCGAGCATAGACAGGTCAAAGAATTCCGCAAATTCCTTGCCGAAACCGAAACATCCTGATGCCGGCATTACCGGATTTTTTAGTTGCAGCCCCGGCAGGCTTACATTCAAACGATTCATGGAAGCACCACCTCTCCTGCACGGAACACTGGTCCGTCACTGCATACCTTTTTATATGAATAGCCAGCTGTATGGCAGACGCAGGCAAAACAGGCGCCAATGCCGCATCCCATTCTTTCTTCAAGTGATAAAAAGATGTTGCTTTCTGTTTTTTCAAAGCTGCTGACGGCCTTTAGCATCGGCGTGGGCCCGCAGGCATATAACGTATCGAATGGCAGCTGTTTCTCCAAAATGACATCAGTGACAAAGCCTTTTGTTCCAATGCTCCCGTCTTCAGTTGCGATATAAACTGGCCCCAGGTCTCTGAATTCCTGTTCATAAAAAACGGCATTTGCCGTTTTGAATCCGAGGACGTGAACGACTTTCACCCCGAGCTCTTTCAGTTTCTTAGAAAGGAAGTAAAGCGGGGGAACGCCGATGCCGCCGCCGACAAGAAGGGCTGTCCCCCCTTCTGCAGCAGTGGCCGGGAACCCGTTTCCCAGCGGGCCGAGCACATCCACTTCTTCTCCCTGCCGTTTTTCGGAAAGGAGGGCTGTCCCCTTCCCCTCTTTCCTGTAAACAACAGTGAATGTGCGTTCCGCCTCGTTGATATCGCAAATGCTGATGGGCCTCCGCAGCAGCGGGTCGATCCCGTCACTTACTTTCACATGCACAAACTGCCCCGGTTCACCCATCTCTTCCACAAGCGGACCGGAAAGGACCAGTTCATAAATGTCTTCGGCAATGAGCTTTTGGGAAACAACCTTCATTCTCTCCGCCCTTTTCATACTTTCATTGCCTCATTTCGTTCCAATAGGTGTATCGACTCTGCTGAAAAGGTCATCGATTCGAGGACACGTAAAATCGCTTCAGCAGTATCAAGTGATGTCAGGCAGGCAATGCCGTTTTCGACCGATTCGCGGCGGATCCTGAACCCGTCCCGTGCCGGCTGCTTCCCTTTTGTGAGGGTGTTGACGACAAACTGAGTGCCGCCCTGCCTGATGGTGTCCAGCAGGTTTTGGCTTTCTGAGCCGATTTTATTGACAACCTTGACCGGAATGCCTGCTTCCTGAATATGCCCTGCCGTTCCTTCAGTCGCAAGAATCTGATAGCCGATTTTAAAGAAACGCTCGACCAGCGGCAACGCTTCTTCTTTATCTTTGTCAGCAACCGTGAAAAGCACAGAACCGTATGTCGGAATGTCGATGCCGGAAGCGATCAGCCCTTTATACAGCGCTTTTTCAAGCGTGCGGTCGCGTCCCATCACTTCCCCGGTCGATTTCATTTCCGGGCCGAGTGTGATATCCACTCTCCGCAGCTTTGCAAAGGAGAAAACCGGAACTTTCACAAATACGTCGGCAGGCTCAGGGTGATAACCCCCTGTGTAGCCAAGTTCGATCAGGTTCTTGCCCAGAATGATTTTCGATGCCAGATTCGCCATCGGTATTCCTGTGATTTTACTCAGGAATGGAACCGTCCTGCTTGAACGCGGGTTGACTTCCAGCACGTATACTTGATTCTTGTAGACGACAAACTGGATGTTCAGGAGCCCTTTGATGTCCAGTCCGCGGGCAATGGCAGTCGTATATTCGATAATCTGCCTCTTGATTTCATCCGCAAGGCTTTGCGGAGGATAAACCGCAATCGAGTCGCCGGAGTGGACTCCTGCCCGTTCAATATGTTCCATAATTCCCGGGATAAGCACATTTTCACCATCAGAGACCGCATCGACTTCGATTTCTTTTCCGATCATATAACGGTCGATGAGGACCGGATGGGCCGGGCTCACTTTAACAGCATTTGCCATGTACCTGAGCAGTTCTTCTTTCCGGTCGACGATTTCCATCGCCCTGCCGCCGAGTACATAAGACGGGCGGACGAGAACCGGGTAACCGATGTCTTCTGCAATGGCGACTGCTTCATCCACTGAAACTGCAGTCTTGCCAAGCGGCTGCGGGACATTCAGTTCAAGCAGCGCCTGTTCGAATTTATCCCTGTCTTCCGCCCGGTCCATATTTTCAAGCGATGTGCCAAGAATCTTGACTCCCCTCCTGGCAAGACCGTCCGCCAGGTTGATTGCAGTTTGTCCGCCGAACTGGACAACGACGCCGGCAGGCTGTTCGATTTCGATGACATGCATGACATCTTCAATTGTAAGCGGTTCGAAATAGAGCTTATCGGAAACACTGAAGTCGGTCGAAACGGTCTCCGGATTGTTATTGATAATGATTGCTTCATACCCGGCTTCTTTAATCGCCCAGACCGAGTGCACAGTGGCATAATCAAATTCGATCCCTTGCCCGATTCTGATTGGTCCAGAGCCCAGGACAAGGACACTTTCCTTCTCCGTTTTCACCGATTCATTTTCGTCTTCAAATGTCCCATAAAAATATGGGGTCAGAGATTCGAATTCCGCTGCACACGTATCCACCATTTTATAAACCGGCATTAATCCGCTGTTTTTACGGATGTTATACACTTCTTCTTCTTCCATCCCCCACAGGCCGGCAATGCCTTTATCACTGAACCCGTTATGCTTTGCTATATCCAGCACACTTTCGCTGCCCGGATTGGCGCGGAGCTCTTTTTCCATGCTGACAAGCCTGCTGATTTTGTGGAGGAAGAAACGGTCGATTTTGCTCCATGACCAGAGTGTCTCAAGGCTGACCCCCCTCCGAAATGCTTCGGCAACAATGAACAGCCGGGAATCGTCGGCGGTGCGGACCCTTGCCTCGATCTCCTCGTCAGTCAGTTCAGCTGTTCCTTCCATTACAAGATCGTACACACCGGTTTCCAGTGATCTGACCGCTTTTAAAAGCGATTCTTCAAAATTGCGGCCGATCGCCATCACTTCGCCGGTCGCCTTCATCTGGGTGCCGAGTTTCCGGTTGGCCGATTCAAATTTATCAAAGGGCCAGCGCGGGATTTTTGTGACAACATAGTCCAGGGCCGGTTCGAAACATGCAACCGTTTTGCCTGTGACCGGATTTTTCATCTCCGCTAGAGTAAGGCCGACAGCGATTTTGGCTGCAAGCTTGGCGATCGGGTATCCGGTCGCTTTTGAAGCGAGCGCCGATGAACGGCTGACGCGCGGATTCACCTCAATCACATAATAGTTGAAGCTGTCAGGGTCCAGGGCAAGCTGGACGTTGCAGCCCCCTTCAATTTCAAGAGCCCTGATGATAGTGAGCGAAACGTTGCGGAGGAGCTGGTATTCCCTGTCACTGAGTGTCTGGCTCGGGGCCACGACAATGGAGTCCCCGGTATGGACACCGACCGGGTCGATATTTTCCATGTTACAAACGACAATGGCATTATCGTCTTTGTCCCTCATGACCTCATATTCGATTTCTTTAAAGCCGGCAATGCTTTTTTCAAGCAGGCATTGATTGACGGGGCTGTTTTTCAAGCCGCTTGCAACGATTTCCTCAAGTTCTTCATCATTTTTACAAATGCCGCCTCCGGTTCCACCCAGCGTATAGGCCGGCCGCACAATGATCGGGTATCCGACTTTCCCGACAAAGTCATACGCTTCAGGTATCGTGCGGACAATCTCGCTTTCCGGAACCGGCTGGCCAAGGTCTCCCATTAGCTGCCGGAACGCTTCACGGTCCTCCGCCTTCTCGATTGCTGATAATTTTGTTCCGAGTATTTCCACTCCGCACTCTTCGAGAACACCGGATTCATGGAGTTCCATAGCCATGTTAAGGCCTGTTTGTCCGCCAAGTGTCGGGACAAGTGCGTCAGGGCGCTCTTTTCTGATGATCCTGCTGACGAAGTCAAGGGTAAGCGGCTCGATATAGACACGGTCGGCAATATTTGTATCGGTCATGATCGTGGCCGGGTTTGAATTCACAAGGACCACTTCATATCCTTCTTCTTTCAGAGCCTGGCATGCCTGTGTCCCTGCGTAATCGAATTCAGCCGCCTGGCCGATGATGATAGGTCCTGAACCGATCACCAGAATTTTGTTTATATCTGTACGTTTAGGCATGTTTGTTCCCCTTTCTTCTGTTCCGTTTCGATCATGTTAAGAAAATCTTCAAACAGATAGTTGGCATCGTGCGGTCCTGGCGACGCTTCTGGATGGTATTGAACCGTGAATGCCGGATACCGGATATGGCGGAGGCCTTCGATTGTTTCATCATTCAGCGCCTTGTGCGTCACAATCAACTCTGTTCGGTCCACCGAATCATTTGTCACTGTATAGCCATGGTTTTGGGAAGTGAGGGCAACTTTACCTGTCTGAAGATCGACGACCGGGTGATTTGAGCCGCGGTGACCAAACTTCATTTTTTCGGTATCGGCGCCGCAGGCCAGGGCAAACAGTTGATGGCCGAGGCAGATGCCGAAGATAGGCACTTTGCCGAGCAGCGCCTGTATCATTTCAGCGGCTTCCGGGACATCTTTCGGATCCCCTGGTCCATTTGACAGCATGATTCCGTCAGGATGCAGGCGCATTATTTCTTCTGCTGTCGTATTATAAGGAACGACGACAACATCAAATCCGCGTTCGTTCAATTCGCGCAGGATACCGTGTTTCATGCCGAAATCGACAAGAACGACCCTGTATCCCGTCCCGGGGCTAGGGTATGGGTCCTTTGCTGAAACTCTTGCAACCTGGTTATGCGGCATATCTTTGGCACGCAGTTCTGAAGCCACGGCTGCCGGATCGCTATCCATGGGACAGATTTTGCCTTTCAGTGTCCCATGTTCACGGATGATTCTTGTCAACTTCCTGGTATCGATACCACTGATGGCCGGAATCCCTCTTTCCTTCAAAAATTGTCCGATCGGCTCTTTTGACCGCCAATTTGATGGGAAATCAGCCGCCTCTTTCACGATAAGCCCATGAACGGCAGGTTTTATCGTTTCGAAGTCATCTCTGTTTATTCCGTAATTTCCGACGAGCGGATAAGTAAGCGTCACAATTTGCCCGCAATAGGAAGGGTCGGTGAGAATTTCCTGATAACCGGTCATGCCGGTATTGAAAACGACTTCTCCTTCTTTTTCCTCCAGACTGCCGAAACCTTCTCCAATAAATACTGATCCATCTTCCAATATTAGCTGCCGTTTCATTTGGGCACACTTCCTTTCTCCCAGACAAGTTTTCCATCTACATATGTGGCGGCTGGCCAGCCTTTGCATTTCCAGCCTGCAAAAGGTGTATTTTTTCCTTTTGATGCGAAATGCTCGGGATCAATCACTTCTTCATGATCAAGGTCGATCAGGACGATATCTGCCGGCTTGCCGGCAGCCAGTGTTCCGTATGGCAGTCCAAAGGCAGCAGCAGGTTTAGCAGTAAGAAAATCAACCAGTTCCTTCAAACTGATCTCCCCTGTCTCCACAAGGTTGGTATACAGCAGAGGAAAAGCAGTCTCAAGTCCGGTAATTCCGAACGGGGCCAACTCCATCGATTCCTCTTTTTCAGCTTTTGTGTGCGGGGCGTGGTCCGTTGCAATAAAATCGATTGTTCCATCCTTGAGACCTTGAAGCAGCGCCTTTCTGTCTTCACTGCCCCTTAGCGGCGGATTCATTTTGAAATTGGTGTCAGGACCGGGGATATTATCTTCTGATAACAGCAAATGATGAGGGGTGACTTCCGCTGTCACCTTGATGCCCGCCCGCTTGGCGTCACGGACAACCCGGACAGATTGTTCCGTGCTGATATGACAGACGTGGTAATGGCAGCCTGCCGCTTCTGCAAGGAGGACGTCTCTTGCAATATGGACGGATTCGGCTGCGGATGGTATTCCCTGCAGTTGGTGAGCTTCTGAGAATTTTCCTTCATGAACTGCTCCGTTGTTCTTAAGCGTGTCATCTTCGCAGTGGGCGACAACCGCCATTCCGACTGATGCAGCCTGCTTCATGGCGGCCAGCATCATTCCGGCTGATTGAACACCGACACCATCATCCGTGAAGGCGAAAGCCCCTTTCTCCTTCAAAGCCGAAAAGTCGGTCAATTCTTTCCCGAGTTCACGGACAGTTATCGATGCATACGGAAGAACGCGGACTGCTGCGGTTTCCCGAATGCGTGAATTGAGCCAATCAAGCGTGTCAGGATGGTCCGGCACCGGCCTTGTGTTCGGCATAGCAGCGATCGTCGTAAACCCGCCTTTTGCAGCTGCTTTTGTTCCGGTGGCAATCGTTTCTTTCTTCTCCCCGCCAGGCTCCCGCAAATGGACATGAAGGTCGACAAGACCGGGGGCGGCGAACAGTCCCCCTGCATCCCTGACCTCTTCATTCCCAGCCGGTTCTATCGTTTCCGCAATTTCCGCTATCCGGCCGGAAGTGATGCGGATATCTTTCTTCCCCAGCGTTCCTTTATCGTCCAGTACGTTAACATTTTTCAAGATAGTATCCATGCGCATAATCCCCCTTTGTTTGTAACGCCCGCTTTAAAACAGCCATTCTGATGAACACTCCGTTTTTCATTTGTTTGAAAATCCGCGACTGTCCGCTTTCGACAAGATCATCAGCTATTTCCACACCTCTGTTGACAGGGGCGGGATGCATGATGATGCTTTCCGGCTTCATCCGTTTGGCACGTTCTGCCGTCAGGCCGTATTGACGATGATAGTCTTCTGCTGATTGCACCGCCCTTAGTTGATGGCGTTCATGCTGGATGCGGAGAAGCATCATGACATCTGCCTTTTCTGCCGCTTCATCCATGGAGATGTACTGCCCGGGGGCCGATACATGCGACTGCCACGGCTCTGGGGCGCAAAAATAGACATTCGCACCAAGCCGCTTCAGGATTTGTTCATTCGATCTTGCCACCCGGCTATGGCGGATATCGCCGGCTATCACAATGTCCAGACCGGCAAACCGGTTGAATTCCTGGTAAATGGTCAACAGATCCAAAAGGGATTGTGTCGGATGGTTTCCGCAGCCGTCACCGGCATTGATGATAGGTATATCGACCTTTCCTGCGAGATCCTCAAAATAACTGTCCCGGGGATGGCGGATGACAGCTGCTTCCGCTCCGATGGCGGCCATCGTTTGGACAGTGTCATATAACGTTTCACCTTTTTGGACACTGGATGATTCCGCTTCGAAATTCAATACTTCAAGCCCGAGTTTCTTTTCCGCAACCTCAAAGCTGAACCGTGTCCGGGTGCTTGGTTCGAAAAAAAGATTGGCAACGAACTTTTTTTCCTCCGGCATCCATACTCCGCCTTCGGAAAATTGTTGCGCTTCATTTAAGATTACCATGATTTCTTCTGCATTTAAATCCATCATTGTTAATAAATTATACATTTTAACACCATCCCCTTCAAAAGATTCATTTTATAAAAAAGCACCCCGTTTCTTATATACGGGGTGCGGAAGATATACTCCAACCATTATCCACACCTTTTGAGCCTCTCTGGACTTCATTTAAAGATGAATTTTTATGCAACTTCCTCTTCTTTGTCATTTGTGTTTCTATCAAACATTTTCATATCTCCCGTGGCGCTTTCCCTGCCAGGCAGCACCAGATTAAGAAGGACACCCGTAATGGCGGCAAGGGCCATACCGGCAATTTGCAGGTTATCAGACAGTTGGATAAACGCTCCGCCGACACCGATGACAAGAATGACGGATGAGATCACGAGATTCCGCTTGTCGCCAAGATCGACCCGGTTATCAATCAGCATCCGCAGACCGGACGAGGCAATGATACCGAACAGGAGGATGGATACGCCTCCCATCACAGCTGTCGGGATCGATTCAATCAGGGCTGAAATTTTCCCGATAAACCCGAACAGGATGGCAGCGGCAGCTGCACCGCCGATTATGAAGACACTGAAAACTCGGGTGATAGCCAGGACACCGATATTTTCACCATAGGTCGTGTTTGGCGGGCCGCCGATGAGGGCTGCAATCATTGTTGCAACACCGTCACCCAGTATGGAGCGATGCAGACCCGGCTTCATCAGAAAATTCCTGCCGGCGATTTTGCTCAGCACCATCTGGTCGCCGATATGTTCCGCAATCGTTACAATTGCTACCGGTACGATGATGACTGCAATTTCCCAGCTGAAAACGTCAGCCGGTGAGTATGTGATAAACGGGATGATAAATTCCGGCGCCTGAAACCAGGCTGCTTCCCTGACTCCTGCAAGGTCAACAAGCCCCCTTAAGTAGGCGAATGTATATCCTCCGATAATGCCGATCAAAATCGGGATGAGCCCGAAAAAGCCGCGGAAGAAAATCGAGCCGATCACGGTTATGGCCAGCGTAACAAGTGCTACAGAAAAATGAGTCAAGCTGTACTCCTCTGTGCCCGGTATATACATGGCCATATCGATTGCGACACTGGCGAGCCCGAGCCCGATCACGATAATGACAGGACCGACAACAACCGGCGGCAGCAGGTGCAGGAGCCAGCGGAGCCCAAGTATTTTAATAAAAACTGCGACTATTCCGTATACAAGCCCGGCCAAAAAGCTTCCGAGCATGGCTGCTTCGGGCCCGCCGGCTGCAGATGCAGCGATTATAGGCCCGATGAATGCGAACGACGAACCGAGATAAGCAGGGATTCTCCCTTTGGTGATCAGCAGGTAAGATAATGTACCGAGCCCGCTTGAAACAAGTGCCACCGCCGGGCTTAATCCTGTAAGAAAAGGCACAAGCACGGTTGCACCGAACATGGCAAATAAATGCTGGAGGCTCAGTGTCAGCCACTGGTGGAGTTTCGGTACATCTCTGACATCCATAACGATATTGTTTTTTTCCATAACTGGTTCCTCCCCGGAAAGTATCATTTTAGCTAAAAGAAAAGCCTCTTTGCGACAGGCGCAAAGAGGCTTAAGATACAGCAGCGGACTGCGAAAGGGCGAGCCGTATTCCGCAGTATTGTTGCTCTATTGTATCCTGCCCCTTCCAAGCCTCTCTGGACTTAATTAAAAGGGTTAGTCACGTTCATATATGCTGACCAGGTCTTGCTCATCGACCTCAGTCATTTTCACCATGATGATTTCAGAATTGGATGTCGGGATATTTTTCCCGATATAGTCAGGTCTTATCGGCAGCTCCCGGTGGCCTCTGTCTACAAGGACCGCAAGCTGTATCTGTGCAGGCCTGCCGATATCCATGACGGCATCCATTGCCGCCCTGACCGTCCTCCCTGTGTATAGCACATCATCCACAAGGATCACTTTTTTGTCAAAAATATCTTCATTTATTTTCGTTCCGTGCAATTCGGGGTCTTTACTTTCATTTTTTTTACTTAAGTCGTCACGATAAAGCGTAATATCAACTTCTCCGACCGGGATGCTTTTTCCTTCGATTTGTTCAATCCTCTCGGCCAGCCTGTTTGCAATGTAAATGCCCCGTGTTTTTATTCCGACAAGGATACAGTCCTCAATCCCTTTGTTATGTTCGATAACTTCGTGGGCGATTCTCGTCAGGGCCCGGCGGATTGCCTGTTCGTCCAATACGACCGCTTTTTGCTTCAACTACCATTCACCTCCATTAAAAAATCCCCCTGCAGCAAGGCAGGAGGATTGGATCTCTGACAAGAGAGATGGATGCAGGGCAATTTCCTGTCATCCGAACCGGGTCCTTCTCAGCCTCACGGGACTGTCTTAAAGGTCTTTTTATTTTCATGAGTAATTATCACAAATATATTCGGATATGTCAACCGTTTTTACGCAGCCGCTCGAGCAATTTCTCCATATCAGCCGGTAATTCGGCATGAAGCTCGACATATTCGCCTGTCCGCGGGTGAATGAATCCGAGAACTTCCGCGTGCAAGGCCTGGCCTTCTATCGGGAGCGTCTTTTTGGGGCCGTATTTCGGATCACCTGCAAGCGGATGGCCGATATACTTCATATGCACTCTGATCTGATGAGTGCGCCCCGTCTCGAGCACACACTCCACATAAGTGTAATGATCGAACCGTTCAAGCACACGAAAATGGGTGACGGCATTCCGGCTGTTCTCATCTGTTACCGTCATCTTTTTCCTGTCGTTTTTATCCCGGCCTAGAGGGGCATCAATTGTTCCTTTATCATGGCTGATAACACCGTGAACTATCGCTTTATATTTTCTCGTAACGGTTTTCTCCGAAAGCTGACGGGCAAGATGCTGATGCGCCGCATCATTTTTAGCAGCAATGATCAAGCCAGACGTATCCATATCGATCCGGTGGACAATCCCCGGCCTTAGCTCCCCATTAATGCCGGAAAGATCCTCACAATGGTGAAGAAGCGCATTGACAAGCGTTCCAGAAGAGTGCCCGGGCCCGGGATGGACGACCATCCCTCGTGGCTTATTCACAACAATGACATCCCTGTCCTCATAACGGACATCCAATTCAATAGGCTGCGGGATGACGTTTACTTCCTCCGGTTCGGGAACAGTGACCTTGATTTGATCACCGGCCCTGATTTTGTAGTTTCCTTTGACAGCTTTCCCTTCCACTAGCACCAGGCCGTCCTTTATCCATTGTTGGACCTGGGACCGTGACCAATCGCCTTCCTGCGCCGCCAGCAGTTTATCGATTCTTGTATTTCCGTGTTCAGGCCCTGCAGTAAACGAAAAAACTTCTGCCTCCATTTCAGGCCTCCTTCTTTTCTTTTCCATCATAAAATAGTGCATAGATAAAAAACAAGCCGACGCCGATTACAAGTGAAGAATCCGCCACATTGAAGATCGGGTAATCATATGTAAAGATATGCACATCAATGAAATCAACCACTTCTTTGCGGAACACCCGATCGATGAAGTTCCCGACCGCACCGCCTAAAATAAGAGTGAAAGCCCATTGTTCAAGCCGTTTGCCGCGCGCATGCTTTTCCATATAGTAAATGACAGCCACAACGACAATCACTGTGATGATATAAAAAAACCACATCTGGTTTTGCAGGATGCCCCAGGCTGCCCCCCTGTTACGGTGAGAGGTCAAGTATAAAAAACCATCAATAAGTGGGATGCGCTGGCCTAATTCCATGTTTGTGACAACGAGCCACTTTGTCACCTGGTCAATGATGACCGTAATGAATGCAATGAAATAATATAACACTGGAGTGCCTCCATTTCAAATAATGTGCCGGCGGGGAACAATTGTACCATTGCATTTTAGCACACGTTTACCGGTTAAACAATCTGTGGATGCACTCCTGCCGGAGCTTTATTTTTTAAGCTGCAGCTTTTTCTATAAGGGAAATTTCCGTTCCGAGGGGTAGACAATCGATTCCCCCTCCTTTTTAAAATCTCCTTTATGTTTTCAAATGGGAAAGAAATAGGGCCGGCGGTTCATCGGCACATCTGGCGGCAGGCTGGATTTCCAGCTGCCATTGCGGAATTTTCTTTCCGCTGCTCTCACAAAAGCCATACGTTTCGGTTTCGAACTTGGCCAGGGCGGTTTCCACATCAAATAATTCCTGTTCGATTTGCCTGCGGATAAATTCCTTTTTCTCATCACAAGTGGGTAATAATCCATTGGCGCTTTCTGCGCTGCCATATCCGGCCAGCTGTTTTTCCAACTCATATTTTGCAAGCAGCAGCTCATTTTTCAAATGGGTAAAGGTCGTCATCGTCTGCCCCCTTCACAAACATGGTGTCATTATTGTTTATCTTTTTTACAGTCATAACCCATGTAACTTTTTCTAGTGTACATGGTTTCATCGATATGGATGATTTTCCATATTTCCTGGCGGGTCAGATGAATGAGGTATGAACGGGGGAGGAAAAATGGCAGCCTATTTATTGGATGCGTTACCTTTGTCATGAAGCTTGTCCCTTTTTGGGAATGAATAGCTGGATGTGTTACCTTTTTCATGATGCGTAGCCCTTTTTGGGAACGAATAGCTGGATGCGTTTCCTTTTTCGTGAAGCGTGGTCCTTTTTGGGAACAAATAGCCTGATGCGTTACCTTCTTCTTGTAGCGTTGCCCTTTTTGGGAACGAAGCTGGCAATTGATGATCTATTCATTCATCCCCATTTTGCCCGAACTGAACCTGAACAGGTTATACAAACAATTATTGACAGCCAGTGCTTATGCATGATTGTTTTTGCTGGATTGGGCAGGTTACACGAAGCATTCATTAGGGGCTCCGATTCTAAATAATGGATACAAAAGATCTTCAAGCAATAAAACACGCCATGCCGGCCGGCATGGCGTGTTTCCCTTACTTTTATTCATAATGATTGGTTACAATTTCAGCACAGTCTGCACAGAGCGCCGGATGTTTCTCGTTGCTTCCGACAGTTGTTTTGACGACCCAGCAGCGGTCACATGTTTCCCCTTCGGCAGGTTCAATGGTGATGGCAAGGTCCTCAAACACCTGGGCATTTGCAGGCGCATCATCTTTTATACCGCCAATTTCAAGCTGGGAAACAATAAACAGGCCGTCAAGGTCATTTATTGAATCAAGTAACTGTTTTGTTTTTTCGTTCGGGTAGAGCACAACTTTTGCTGTCAAAGACTTTCCTATAACTTTTTCATTACGGGCATTTTCAAGCGCCTTGAGCACGTCATCCCTGACTTCCATGAATTTGTCCCATTTTGCTTCCAGCTTGTCGCTATCTTGTATTTCTCTGCTCTTCGGCATATCTGTCAACTGGATGCTTTCAGCCTCACGGTCCGGGATATAGCTCCACACTTCTTCAGCTGTATGTGACAGAATCGGAGCGACCAGCTTCACAAGCGCAAGTAATGTTTCATGAAGTACGGTTTGGATTGCCCTGCGGTTTTTGTCATTCTCCGGCTGGATATACAGCACGTCTTTTGCAATATCAAGGTAAAATGAACTCAATTCAATCGTGCAAAAGTTATGGACCGAATGATAAACGGATGCAAATTCATAGTTTTCGTATGAATTAGTGACTTTATCAATCAGCTTGTTGAGCTTGACGAGCATATAACGGTCCACTTCGTTAAGCTCATCGGCAGTAACTGCATCGGTTTTCGGATCAAAGTCATTCAAGTTGCCGAGCAAGAAACGGAACGTATTGCGGATTTTGCGGTAGACCTCCGCAACCTGCTTAAGGATTTTATCGGACAGCCTCACATCTGCCTGATAGTCGACAGAAGCGACCCAGAGGCGCAGGATATCAGCGCCGAGCTGTTTCATGATTTTGGCCGGCACGACAACGTTCCCAAGCGACTTGCTCATCTTGCGGCCTTCTCCGTCCAGGGTGAACCCGTGGCTTAGCACGCCTTTGTACGGTGCTTTCCCGGTCACAGCGACACTAGTCGACAGTGAGCTGTTGAACCAGCCTCGATACTGATCGGATCCTTCCAGATAAAGGTCGGCCGGCCGCTGCAATTCTGGCCGTTCAACAAGGACAGCCTGGTGGGAAGAACCGGAATCGAACCAGACATCCATGATATCCTGTTCTTTTGTAAACTTTCCGTTCGGACTATGTTCCGAGGTGAAACCTTCCGGCAGGAGATCTTTGGCTTCCCGCTCGAACCAGACATTGGATCCATGCTCCCTGAACAGGTCTGAAACGTGGCTGATCGTCTCATCAGTGATGATCGGCTCGCCGTTTTCGCCAAAGAAGACCGGGATCGGGACACCCCAGGCGCGCTGGCGGGAAATACACCAGTCTTCACGGTCTTTCACCATGTTGTAAAGACGGGTTTCCCCCCATTTCGGAACCCATTTCACCTCTTCCACTGCTTCAAGCAATTCACTGCGGAAATCCTTTATGGAAGCAAACCACTGTGAAGTAGCCCTAAAAATCGTCGGTTTTTTCGTCCGCCAATCATGCGGATAGGAGTGGGTGATGAACGACAGTTTCATCAAAGCGCCGTTTTCTTCAAGCTTTTCTGTAATCGGCTTATTCGCTTCATCATAGAACAAGCCCTCGAATCCTGGCGCTTCTTTTGTCATATACCCTTTTTCATCAACCGGGCAAAGGACCTCGAGCCCATACCGCTTCCCGATGACAAAGTCATCTTCACCATGGCCCGGCGCGGTGTGTACACAGCCGGTACCAGCTTCTGTTGTAACATGATCGCCGAGCATCACAAGGGCATCCCGCTCATAAAATGGATGTGCCGCAACCGCTTTATCAAGCTCCGCCCCTTTGAATGTCTTGACTGTATCATAATCTTCCCATCCGAATTCTTCAGCAACTGCATCCCGAAGCTCGGCAGCAATCACATATTTTGTGCCGTCCGCCTTAACAACGGCATATTCAAGATCCGGATGGACAGCAATACCCAGGTTGGCCGGAATCGTCCATGGGGTTGTCGTCCAAATGATGATCTTTTCATCGCCTTCGAGCACGCCTTTTCCGTCTTTCACATTAAACGCTACGTAGATGGAAGGTGAGCGCTTATCCTGATATTCGATTTCCGCTTCGGCCAGTGCCGATTCAGATGACGGGGACCAGTAAACAGGCTTTAAGCCTTTGTAGATGTATCCTTTTTTCGCCATCTCGCCGAATACTTTGATTTGCTGAGCTTCATATTCTTTCGTCATCGTAACATAAGGATTATCCCAATCCCCGCGGACACCGAGCCGCTTGAATTGTTCGCGCTGGCGGTCGATTTGCTCATATGCATATTGTTCGCAAAGCTTCCTGAAATCCGCAACACTCATTTCCTTGCGGTTCACTTTTTTATTTTTCGTAAGCGCCGTCTCAATTGGAAGCCCGTGCGTATCCCATCCCGGCACATATGGGGCATGGTATCCGCTCATCGATTTATATCGGACGATGAAATCCTTCAGCACTTTGTTGAGTGCATGACCCATATGGATATCGCCGTTTGCGTATGGCGGGCCATCGTGCAGGACGAATAGCGGACGCCCTTCCGTCCGGTTTTGCACTTTTTCATAAATGCCGTTTTCTTCCCATCTTTCCTGGATATCCGGTTCCCGTTTCGGCAGGTTTCCGCGCATCGGGAACTCTGTTTTCGGCATTAACAATGTATCTTTGTAGTCCATAAAGCCGCCTCCTAAATCTCACAATATCTATTTTTCCATGTTAACCAGCATCGGGAATAACTAAACCGACCCATAAAAAAACAGCCCTGTCCCCTGAATAGGGACGAGCTGGTTTTCCCGCGGTACCACCCTGATAGGCAAAAAGATGCTTTGCCCGCCTCATGTCATCGGTAACGGAGATGAGCCGTCTATCCTTACTTGCCAATGGCGTTCAGGATAACTCTCCAGGGTGATCGTTTCCTTGGCCTTCACACCGGGCTTCCACCATCCCCGGCTCGCTTGGTGAAGTCTATTCAAGAAAAACATCCCTGTCACAGATTTCGCTCCATATGCAGGTTGTTAAAATAATAAAATGATTCCGTTAATGAATTATATGTAATCATCCGGAAAACGTCAAGGGAGCAGCTTACTCTTCTTCTCCATCTTCTATGGCTGCCGCGGCATCATTTACCGTTCCGAGGAGTTGATCCCAGTCATCATTGTCAATCATGTCAAGCTGCGCTTCAACGAGCAATTTGAAACGTGTCCGGAAGACTTTTGACTGTTTGCGGAGGTCATCCAGTTCAATTTTCAGCTTCCTCGATTTGCTCAGTGCTTCATTTATGATGCGGTCCGCGTTCTTTTCAGCTTCCTTGATGATGAGTTTCGCTTCTTTATTCGCACTTTCCTTAACTTCCTCAGCTGTTTGCTGGGCGATCAAAATCGATTTATTCAGCGTCTCTTCAATATTGGAAAAGTGCCCGAGCTTTTCATCAAGTTCATTCAGCTTGGATTCAAGCTCCTTTTTTTCGCGGATAAGAATTTCATAATCCTTGATGACCTGATCAAGAAATTCATTGACTTCATCTTCATCGTATCCGCGGAATCCTCTGCTGAACTCTTTGTTATGGATGTCTAACGGTGTTAACGGCATATTCGCCACCTCCAAATAGTTGCAATTCTTTCCTGTTTTATGAAATTCGACAGGCTTTATCAATTTCCTTTTTTCCAGCCGCGAATTAAATTATTTTTGCCGGCCGTATGTGATTTTCCATTTATCTTTTTTCGTCCTGGCGCCGATCGAGAACAACTTACTTCTGCCAAACCCCCGAACGGAAATGACATCTCCGCTGTCCACTTCTGCGGCAGGTTGATCCACCTGTTTCCAATTCAGCTTCACATAGCCGTTTTTGATAAGCGGCACCGCCTTCGATCTTGAGAGCCGGTATATTTCCGAAATGACAGTGTCGATCCTCAGCGAAGACACCGTTCCTGCCGATTCCTCCCACTTTTCTTCTACAACGATTAAATCATTTTCGTTAACCGGAGTGAGAGAGACTTTCGCTTTGCCGATGGAAGTGAGGTTCAATTCGATAAATGAAGAAACCTCTTCGGCAGCAACCAACTGAAAACGGTCGCCGTCCGTTAAGATGTCGCCGAATTTTCCGCGGGTTAACCCAAGGCCCATTAAAGCACCGAGGATATCGCGATGTGATATGGCGACAAACTTTGCCGGATACTTTATTTCGTATGCAGTGCAGCCGAAATCCTCCGGACCCGGTGAAAAATAATCGGGATAAAAGAGTGCCCTTTTCCTTTCTGCTGCATCATTTCCGCCCCAGAAACCGATTTTCACCTCATCATCCCTGGTTGTAAGCGACCTGATGATTTCCTGCTCACGGGGGGTAAGGAAGTCGGTCAGCTTCGGGGCATATTGCATCAGCACTTGTTCTTTCCATTCGACAGCCTGGTCGATAAACGCGTGTTCCTCAGGCCGGAAGTGTTCATGTATGCCCATTTTTAAGAAATCATTTTGAACAGGGCCGCAACACCATATTGGGCAAAATTCAATGCGATGATGGCAACGATCGGCGAGATGTCGATCATGCCAAGCGGCGGGATAATTCTTCTGAACGGTTCAAGATACGGTTCGGCAAGACGTCCGAGGAGTTGCCCGATGCTTGACTCGCGCGCATTCGGGAACCAGGACATCAAAATGTATCCGATTATTACGTATGTGTAGATATTGATTGCTGTCATGATAATTTGGAATATAAAACCCATTAACTAAGTCACCACCTGTTATCATTCATCTCTTGTTCTGCTGCCATTTCAGTGATTGTTCCGCTAATATCAACATTGTCCGGTGTGCAAAGGAAGGCCTGGTCCCCAAGCTTTTGGATATCGCCTCCAAGGGCATATACCGTCCCGCTCAAAAAATCCACAATCCTTTTAGCCTGTCCGCGATCGATACGCTGCAGGTTTATGATGACAGACCGCCTGTTTTTCAAATGATCGGCAATCTCCTGCGCTTCCGCATATGTACGCGGTTCATGCAGCACCATGTGAGTTGTAGAATTTTTTTGGATGCTTTGCAGGCTGACAACATTTTGTTTCTGCTGTTTACGGGACACCGGAAATTCCTCAGGTGTATCGATTTCTTCCCGGTCATGCTCTTCTATCTCATCATAGTCATCTTCCAGTTCAAAAAAACGCTTGATTTTCGTTTTAAAACTCATGAAGGTGCACCTCCGCTGATTAATCCCATTAATTTATTCTCCAACCAGGGCAGAGCCGATCCTGACATATGTCGATCCTTCCTCCACTGCAATTGTGTAATCATTGGACATGCCCATAGACAGTTCATCACAGGGAGCGTGGGGGTATCCTTTTTCCTTGATTTCTTCCTGCAGCCTTTTTGCTTTCCTGAACGTCTGCCTGATGATTTCTTCATCCTCTGTATGGGGAGCCATGGTCATAAGACCGACGATTTTGATCTTTGGATAAGCTTCAAGCTTGTCCACAAACGGGATGACATCATCTGGCGCAAGCCCGTGTTTGGATTCCTCACCTGATGCATTTACCTGGATGAAGCAATTGACCGGTTTATCGGAACGCTTCTCTATCTCTCTAGCAAGCGAGAGGCGATCAACGGAATGGATAAAATCGACATCCTTGATCACATTTTTCACTTTTCGGGACTGCAGGGTCCCGATAAAGTGCCAGACAGCCGCATCACCGATTTCCCGGTGCTTTTCCGCGAATCCGTCATCACGATTTTCACCGAGGTCGGTGATGCCCGCATCAAGCGCTTCCTTCGCCCGTTGAACTGTTACATATTTTGTGACGGCAATGACTTTTATATCAGCCGGGTCTCTTCCCGAACGGGCAGCAGCCTGTACTATATCTTGTTTTATTTTAGAGTATTTTTCTTGTACTGACAATGTTTGAGTCACTCCTCTTTCATACCGATGAAACTTAGCATCCTGCCAGTCTTCCCTTTGTCCCGCCGGTGTGAAAAAAACAAATTGTCCGAACATGAGGTGCAATAATCGGTGACTGTGATGTTATTTTCAGCGATACCTGCCTGAATTAAAAGATAGCGATTCAGCTCTTTCAAATCAAGCATAAAGTGGCCGTCCCTTCCGGAATTCTTATAAACAGCCTCTGGACAGTCAGGTGCGATGCTATTTACCGCATCTATGACAGCTTGATCCACTTCGTAACAGCATGACCCGATTGCAGGGCCTATCGCTGCATACATGTCTTCAGGCGGCAGCCCCTCTTTATCTGCATAGGCTTCGACCATTTTCCCGGCCATATCAGAGACTGTTCCCCTCCAGCCGGCATGGGCAAGCCCCAAAAAGTTGTGATCGGGCGCATAGAAAAACAGCGGAACACAGTCAGCATAAAAAGCCGTCAAAAGCACATCGGTTTCCATTGTATATAAACCGTCCGATCCGGGAATGGCTGTTGCCTGATTTTCAGCACCACTGCCCCTGTCGGAACGGCCCACTTTCGCAACGTTTACCCCGTGCACCTGTTCTCCGGACACCCAGCTGGATAAAGGCATACCCGTGACATCAGCCAGCCTTTCCCTATTTTGAAGGACAAGGCCGGGATCATCATTTACGTGCAGCCCCATATTCAGGGACAAAAAAGGCGGGCTGCTGGCACCGCCATTTCGTGTCGTAATACCTGCAACTAGGCGCGGATTCCGGCTGGTCCAGGATTCGATCATCAGCAACTCCGGGGTCGCCGTTTCTTGAAAAATATCCGCTTTTGTCAATGTCATCCTCCTCAGTCGAAACCTGTCAGTCAGGTTGTTTCTATTGTATCATATCACAGTCATTTACGTTCAGTTGATCTCATACTTATTCGTCAGATATTCCCTGTTCGGAATAATGCCTGACAAGGATGACATCATTGCCTATTTTCACGATATTATGCCATGGAATGACAATTTCACTGTCTTTTGCGAACAACCCCATTTTCCTTCCGCCTGCCGGCAGTATGATTGCATCTATTTTTCCCGTGGATGCATTCAATTCGATATCGGAAATTGCCCCAAGCCTTTTCCCATCAGAGACATTTATAACATCTTTTATTCGGAAATCCGAAATTTTGATCATCGCCGATTCCTCCTTTACCTTCAATATATGAACCGCCCCGTGATTTTCATGAAAAAATAAGTGGCGGCCGGTTCATTTTTTTCGTAAACATCACACTGTTATTCAAACGGATCATCTTAATTGCTGAAATCCATCCTGCCTTACGGCATAGAAAAAACCGCTCTTTACAGAACGGTTTTCGTTTTCAATGCTGGATATTTTTATTCATTTGTTTGATTGCTGCTTTCTCAAGCCTTGATACTTGCGCCTGGGAAATCCCGATTTCATCGGCGACTTCCATCTGCGTCTTCCCCTGGAAAAAACGCTTTTTTATGATCATTTTTTCCCGGTCATTCAGGCGCCGCATCCCTTCTTTCAAAGCCAGTTCCTCAAGCCATTTAATATCACTGCTTTTTTCATCACTTAGCTGGTCCATTACGTAAATCGGATCTCCGCCGTCGTTATAAATCGGTTCAAACAAAGATACCGGGTCCTGGATAGCGTCCAGGGCAAAAATGATTTCCTCATGCGGAACGTCAAGCACTTTTGAAATTTCCTCTGCTGTCGGCTCCTTCTGTGTTTCCCCTATCAGCTTTTCCCGGGCCTGCAATGCTTTGTAAGCGATGTCCCGCAAAGACCTCGACACCCTAATAGGGTTATTATCGCGTAAATACCGGCGGATTTCGCCAATAATCATCGGTACAGCATACGTGGAAAATTTCACATTTTGACCGAGATCGAAATTATCAATTGACTTCATCAAGCCGATACAGCCGACCTGAAACAAATCATCAACATATTCGCCGCGATTATTGAAACGTTTAATGACACTCAGTACAAGGCGGAGATTCCCGTTGACCAGCTTTTCACGGGCGCTGTCATCACCGCTTTGCATTTCTTTGAAGAGCTTTCGCATTTCTTGATTGGTAAGTACCGGGAGTTTCGAAGTATCTACTCCACAAATTTCTACTTTATGTCGCGTCAAATCTTTCCCTCCCATCAGGAGATGCTGTTTCAAAAGTAAGTATCTCCTCGGGAGGGAAATTTATGCACCGGCCAAAACCAAATCCGTTCCCAAAAACAGGATGAACCCTTGAGGCGGATGCATTAGACCATTTTATTAAATTCTTTTCGTAGGCGTTTTATGATCCGTTTTTCAAGCCGCGAGATATAGGACTGGGAAATGCCGAGCATGTCAGCTACATCCTTTTGCGTCTTTTCCTCGCCGCCGGCAAGTCCGAATCTCAGTTCCATGATCTGTTTTTCTCTGTCATTCAAGCGTTCGAGGGCTTTGACAAGCAGTTTTTTATCGACACTTGCTTCAATGTCTTTCGTGATGATATCTTCTTCAGTGCCCAGAATATCGGATAGGAGAAGTTCATTGCCGTCCCAATCAATGTTCAGCGGTTCATCGAATGAAATTTCGGACCTGATTTTATTATTCCGACGCAAATACATGAGAATTTCATTTTCGATACACCTTGAGGCATATGTAGCGAGCTTGATCTTTTTTTCGGGATTGAAAGTATTGACTGCCTTTATAAGCCCGATTGTCCCGATGCTGATCAAGTCCTCGATATTAATGCCTGTATTTTCAAACTTCCTGGCAATGTAGACGACCAGGCGCAGGTTCCGCTCGATCAAAATAGAACGGGTCGCTTTATCCCCGGAAGGAAGCTTTTTCAGCAGATGGGCTTCCTCTTCTTTTGAAAGAGGCGGCGGCAGTGCCTCGCTTCCCCCTATATAAAAAATTTCATCCGTTTTGATGCCGAGTTTGATTAAAAGCTTATACCACCAAAGTGTCAGACGTATTTTCCATTTTGCCATTCCCTTCCCCCCATGTTGTTATTCGGCTCAGGCGGTCCTGGCCGCGGTCAAAAGCAGTTTCGGATGAACAATACATCCATACTCATTCTCACTTGATAGTTGGGTTGCACTCAAACCGATTAAAGCTTTCCCGGTTTCTATCACTTCTTCTTGATAAAAAAGCCTGATTAAATCCGGCTTCAGTGCAGTTAAAAATTGCTGTTCTTGTCCAACTGCCCGATACGGAATGATACGGAGCCGATCCTCCCACCGATGCGGATCACCGTTTTCTTCATCAACAGCAAAATCAATCCACTTCTTCAACTGATCAGAAGTCTCCTGCGGCCACTGGTCGAGTGTCCTGTAAAAATCGAGGATCAATACCGGCAAACGGCTGATCGGGTCGAATAGCTGGTTCCCGGTATCAATGAGACCAACCGTTTTTACAGTAAGCCCATCAATGACAATCTCCACGTGAATCAGTTGATCGGCATGAATGGTCCGTGCTTCCGCATCTTCCATCCGTTTCTTCGAAAAAAACCATATCACCGGAAAAGAAACGAGCACAAATGCCCAGCCGACCGGACTTCCATAGCCGGTGGAATATGTCGCCAGCACACTATCAAATCCGGTGATCTTCTCCTGTAAGAAAAAGTGTGTGGCCACCATGCCCCCGCCTAAAACGAACGTGACAAAGTAGAACATAAATAACTGCTGAAAAAAAGTCCGTACCTTCGTGAATCCAAAAGCCGTTAAAATAATGACTGCAGATAAAATAAGTTTTGCAACCGGACCGGTAGCAGCCGCCGAAACTGGTGTGAAATAAAGCAGAACAAACGAAGAGCCAAGGAAAGCGGCGCCAATCAGCCGTACTCTGGATGTCTTTTTCTTCAAAATGATTGCTGTAAGCTGCAAAATCAACGCATCAATACAAAAATTCAAAAGCCACACAGCATCCAGATAAATGGCCACTCATACAAACCCCTTTGTTTGTAAGTTTGTAACCTAGTATATAATAGTCTGTCTTTGGAAGTCTGTCAGTTTATGCCGAGGAAGCGACTGGTAATTTTGAAAGATTTCCACTTTCTTTATCGAAATGCGGAGGGCGCCTGGTTAGCGGCGTACGCATAAGCAAGGCCGAACCAGGAAGGGCGGGCTTTCCCTTCATGGGGCGGCAATGCTTATGGCGATAGCCGCTGGCGCCCGGAGCTGGACAATCGAAATGCGGAAGGTGCCCTATTTAGCGGCGTACGCATAATCGGGGGCATCCTCAGGAAAGCGATCTTTCTTTCCGGAGGAGGTCACTGCTTATGACGATAGCCGCTGGCACCTGGAGCTGGGCAATCGAAATGCGGAGGGTCCTTGGACAGCGGCTTACGCATAAGCAGGGCCGCACCATGAAGGGCGGGCTTTCCCTTCATGGGGCGGCAATGCTTATGACGATAGCTGCTAGGGCCTGCAGCTGGACAATCGAAATGCGGAAGGTGCTTGTTTAGCGGCGCACGCATAAGCGGGGGCACCTGCAGGAAGGCGGGCTTCCCTGCTGGCATTTTTTTCTTTCATATACACAAAAAAAAGGCATGGCCCAAAATAGAATGGGCACATGCCTTTTTATATGCAATCAGCGGTTGCGATTGCGGTTTCGCAAGAATGTCGGAATGTCCAGCGTCTCATCATTTGACTGGGATTGCTGGCGGTTGTGATTGTCCTGCTTTTGTTCTTCCCTTTTCGGGGCAGAATAGCCGGAAGGCTTCTGGGCACCCATTGATGGGCGCTGCTGCGGCTTCGGCTGGTTAAGGTCGCTGTCATCGAAACCGGTGGCAATGACGGTGACAACTATTTCATCTTTCAGATTCTCGTTGATTACCGAACCGAAAATCATATTGACTTCCTGGTCTGAAGCAGATGCGACGATATCTGCCGCTTCCTGGACTTCATACAGGCTCAAGTTTGTGCCGCCGGTGATATTCATGAGTACACCCTGGGCCCCATCAATCGAGGTTTCAAGAAGCGGGCTGGAAATCGCCTTTTTGGCGGCTTCAGCTGCCCGGTTTTCACCTGTTGCAATACCGATGCCCATTAGTGCAGACCCTTTATCGGACATGATTGTCTTCACATCGGCAAAGTCCAGGTTAATTAGGCCTGGAACCGCGATCAAGTCGGAGATGCCTTGCACACCCTGGCGGAGTACATTATCCGCTTCCCGGAATGCTTCCAGCATCGGCGTGTTTTTATCGACAATTTCAAGCAGGCGGTCATTTGGAATGACGATCAGCGTATCGACATTCTCTTTCATGGAACTGATCCCGCCAGCTGCCTGATTAGCGCGCTTGCGTCCTTCAAACGTGAATGGACGGGTTACAACTCCGACTGTAAGGGCGCCAAGCTCTTTGGCAACCGAGGCAATGACAGGAGCAGCACCTGTTCCGGTACCGCCACCCATACCAGCGGTTACAAAAACCATATCTGCACCTTTTAACGCTTCTTCAATCTGCTCACGGCTCTCTTCGGCGGCTTTCTTGCCTACTTCAGGGTTCGCACCTGCACCGAGGCCGCGTGTCAATTTTGTGCCGATTTGCATTTTCGCTTCTGCTTTAGAAAGATTCAGGGCCTGTGCGTCCGTATTGACTGCAATGAAATCGACTCCCTGAACCCCATGCTCAATCATGCGGTTAACGGCATTGCTTCCCCCGCCGCCAACACCTATCACTTTAATCGTTGCTAATTGGTCCACATTTGTATCAAACTCCAACATGCCTGGTCCTCCTAATCATTTTGGGAAATTATTCAAAGAAGTATCCAAACCAATCCTTCACCTTTTTGGAAAGTCCCGGTTCTTTCTCTTTTTTGTCTTGCTGCTTTTTCGGCTGTTTTTTGGAAGGTGCCTGGTTTTGCGGGCTCCGTTCGACTTCATCAGTCGAAATCGATGCCGCTACCTCTCTTCCCTGAATTTTTGCATTTTTGGAAGCAAACTGAATCAGCCCCACCCCTGTAGTATATTGAGGCTCCCGCACACCAATATAATCAGGAATGGCAATCCTTACATTGTGCCTTAAGACATCCTGGGCGAGGTCCAGAACACCGCTCAATGCGGCAGTCCCGCCTGTCAGAACATACCCGCCAGGCAGTTCTTTGTAGCCCATGCGTTGGATTTCCTGCAGGACAAGGGCAAGTATCTCTTCCAATCTGGCTTCAATAATATGTGAGATATCGATCTGGTTGAACTGCTGTTTACGGTCGCTTCCAATGATTGATACTTCAAACTGTTCCTCTTTGGAAGCTGTTTCGTAAAAAGCATGTCCATGTTTCATTTTAATTTTTTCTGCCTCTTCTGTCGATGTCCTGAGGCCGATTGATATATCTTTTGTGATATGTTCTCCTCCAATCGGCAGGACTGTTGTCTTTTGGAGGAAGCCTTTCTCAAAAACCGAGATGGTTGTGGAGCCTCCGCCGATATCTATCAGCGCAACACCCATTTCTTTTTCATCCCTGGATAAGGCGATTGAGCCTGCAGCTAAAGGCTGCAGGGCGATATCTGTGATTTCAAGGCCAGCGCGTTCCACGCATCTTAGTACGTTATGTAGGACTGTTTTTGATCCGGTGATCACTGTTCCTTCCATTTCAAGCCTTACGCCGATCATACCGCGCGGGTCTGTTATTTCATCGAGTCCATCCACCATAAATTGGCGTGGAATGACATCAATGATTTCCCGTTCAGGCGGGATGGACAGTACCTGTGCGGCATCAATCACCCGTTGAATATCCTCATTTCCGATTTCCCTGTTTTCACTCGCCACCGCTACTACGCCGTGGCATGGCTGCAATTGGACATGGTTGCCTGTAATCCCCACAATCACACGGTTTATTTGTAGCCCTATCATTCTTTCAGCTTGTTCAATTGCCTTTTTAATAGAATGAACCGTTTCATCGATGTCCACAATAGATCCTTTACGGATTCCTGCAGACCTGGCTTTGCCGACGCCAATTATGTTAATGGAATCATTAAGCAGTTCACCAATGATAACCTTCACATTGGACGTACCGATGTCTAGACTAACATATATTTCGTTGTTGTTCATTCTGCGGCACCTCCTTTTCCATTTGTTGGGCTATTGCTGTTAATAAAGATATCAGTTTGTATGTCTCCTGATAGAACGGTCGTATCCTGGTGAGTCATTGTGTTTTCACTTTATTCATGAAAGTATTCAACAAGAAAAAAACCTTTTCCTTTATTTTTTTATACTTTTTTTCCGCTTTCATTTGATGCTGTCCATCTGGTAAGCATAAGCCGGCGGATAACTGCAATATTCTGGAACAAACGCACTCCAAAGGCAAACACAGCAGCTAAATATAAGTCTACACCAAGATGAACACCCAGGAAAGCCAAACTTGCTGCCAGGGCGATATTGAAAAAGAAACCAGTCACAAAAATGTAATCATCATACAAATCCTGCAGATGGGCACGTATTCCTCCGAACAATGTATCAAGTGCCGCCAGGACAGCGATCGATAGATAACTTGCATATTCTTCCGGGATACGCAAATCCGTCAAGAGCCCAAATGCAATGCCGATGATGAGGCCAAGGATCGGCAGCCACATTTTATGCATCCTCCTTCGGTGAATCCGCAGGCTCCATATATTTTATTCTGATTGTCTCATCATAAGCCGGCAATTTCACATAGTCAACCGCCGTCGAAATCAACTTTAAGCCATCCAGCGCAAAATCCTCTGCTGATTGAGATACTGTCATTTGGTCATGAAGTTTCTTTACGGCCTTCTTGCTGTTCTCGGCAGGAAGGACCTTGATTTCGATAGGCAGGGGTTTCAGCCGTTTCGTATTGACATATGTCTGCCCGTTCACGTCCCGAATCGGTGAAAAGGCGGTGATGCGCTTGCCGTCAATCGCGATGGCACTCGCTCCATATGAATTCAATTCATTGATGAGGCGCTGGAGCAATTCGGGAGCCACTGTCTGATAAGCCCCCCCTGCATTATTATCGGTAAACAGCGGTTCAACCGTGAGGACGATACCGGGCCCCTCAACTTCCGTTAAGCCGATTTCTTTTTCAAGTTCCTCTTTCGTCTTTTTCAATGTTTTTTCACTGCTTGCTGCATCATTCTCTTCATACCCAGCAAGGAGCTGGTCGTATTTATATATTTCAGACAGCAGTTCGCGGTGTTGTTGCTGGGCCTTTTTATAATCTTCGCGCAGTTCCCAGATATCACGGGTGTCGCGCACAACCGGATCTTGCGTCGTCTGGAATTGCACTGCAACCATGAAGCCGATAATAAACAGTATCAACGTAAACGTGAGCTGCTGCTTTTTTTTCACCCTGATCATTCCTAAATCATAATTTTACGAAGCATTGATGACGGTGTTTTCTTTTTTTTCAATCCGAACTTCAATATTGTCATTTACCAGCTGATCCTTGACGCCCTGGGCAATGTCAAGAGCGCCAGAGAGGACAAGCGGATCCCCTATCGCAGTTATGACAAAAGGAGCCGGATACTTGCTGCCGTCTACGCTGACCACAGGTCCAACACACGCAATATATGAACTGCCGGTCAGCCTCTGCCCATTTATGGAAATGGCAGTGGCGCCGGCTGACAGCAGTTCGTTAACGACTTTGCGGATATGGCTTTCATGGACAATATATTGATTGGCGCTTTCCTCAGAAGGGACATATGAGGCATCTGCCAGAACGACTTCAATCCCTGGCCCGGCAACGGGTACTTCCCCTGCAAGCATCCTGAGCTTCTGAACATCTTCGACAAGGTTGCCCAGTATATTTTCCTGATTTGCAAATTCTTCTTCTTTGGCCGCTGCCTCTTCTTTTTTTTGCATCAATTCCTCAAGGAGCTCCTTGTTGCGTTCTTCCTGTTCAAGCAGCTGGCTGCGGATTTTCGTCTCTGTTCTCCACTGATCATTCGCTGCTGTATCCGGTCTAGCGTCTTCTTTAGTAAATTGATAAGAAAAAGACAGGATGAAACCGGTGACCAGCAAGACTAGAGTCAAGGCGGCCTGCTTACTCGTCACTCTCATTTTTCTCATCACCTTCAGTCTCTGCCGGGCTGCCGTATGGAACGAAATAGGAACCCACCTCGAGATGGATGATCCCCTTTGTTCCTTCGGGAAGTTCCTCTACAATCGATGGGTAAGCCGCCATCTTTTCGGCAAATGTGCGGATGGTTGCACTGACCTCATATCCATCGTTCATGAAAATTTGCAAGTGAAGCGGATCCGCTTCTTCTGGTGCAAGATGAATTTCAGAAATCCTGTTTTTGACACTATCTGGCAGCTTGTGCAGCTCAGCAGCCATTTCCTGGAGTGTTTCGTCATGCTGCCAATCGACCAGGAGCGGCGCATCGGCAGGAAGGCCGGATTTGACGCCAGGCAGGAGCTTCCCGGATTCAAGCAATGGAAAGTACTTTCCGTCGTTATATACATAACCTGTCCGGTTGTACTCAGTCACCTTGATTTCAACCAAATTCGGCCATTTTTTAGTTATTTCGGCTTCTTTGATTTGAATGTGTTTCTTCACTTTTTTACTGATCTCAGTTTCGGACACTTTCCAGTAGCTTGTCTCATCATTTAAACCAGAAAGCTTGATGATGTCTTCCTCAGGAATATGTATATTGCCTGATACATGGACATCCCTGACATGGCTCAACGGTGATTGGAAGTAGACAATCACTAAAAGCATAAGAAAAAACAGAAGAATATAAAACACAAATCTCCTGTTTGCTTTTTGTTTCCGTTTTTCCTTCAATTTTGGAATACGGTCTTCTATCGTTACAACCTGTCCTTTTTCCATGCTTTTCCCCCGCTGCTGATTGCTCCCCCTGAAAAACAGGGCTGCTCAGGCTCAGCCAAGTTTCTTATACAGGCCGGCATGATGGCTGGCAATCTCTCTCATTTCTTTCATTCATTATAGCATAAAGGAAGGTTGTAAAAACGACTTCTTATCGGTTTCTGTTGATTATTTCCACTTCCGTTTCCATATTGATCCCATACATTTCCGAGATTGTCTGTTTGACGTGTTCAATCAGTGCTAGAACATCGCTTGCCTTTGCCCCGCCAGCATTGACAATGAAGTTGCCGTGCTTTGCAGAGATTTGGGCCCCGCCGATTTTATACCCTTTCAAGCCTGCTTTTTCGATAAGATGGCCGGCATGTTCGGGGAGCGGATTGCGGAAGATGCTGCCGGCACACGGATGGTCCCAGGGCTGGGTTTCCCGCCGGTAATCTTTATGTTTTTTCATTTCGGCAGTGATGCTGTCTTTATCGCCTTCTTCCAATTCGAAAACAGCTTCCACACAGATGCCGGGCTGTTTTTGAAGGACAGAAGTCCTATAGGAAAACGCCATTTCTTCATTGGAGAACCATTTTAAGGTCCCATCCGGCAACAGGATTCTAGCTTTTTTTAGAATTCTGGACATGTCAGACCCATGGGCGCCGGCATTCATGTAAACAGCGCCGCCGACCGAACCGGGAATCCCTCCGGCGAACTGCAGGCCGGAAAGTCCTTTTCTGCTGATGACTGCGGCCAGCTTGATTAATGAATATCCGCCGCCGGCCCGGACTTTATTCCCCTCGACATCCAGGTGGTCAAGGCGGTCACCAAGCTTAATAACAGCACCTTCAATACCCTGGTCGTTGACAAGCAAGTTGGAACCTTTACCGATCGCCCGCCAGCTGACGCTGTGTTTTTGCACGATTTTAATCGTTTTTTCCAACTGATCTATCGATTCCGGCTCTATCAAAACGTCAGCCGGCCCGCCTATTTTAATCGTCGTATGGTTGGCGAGCGGCTCGTTTTCTTTCACATTAGGTATCCCGGATTCTTTTAGTTCCTGAATCAGTTCTTCCATCAATATCCCTCCTCTGAATCATAATCCATCATTATTCATCGTTATAATATGACAGGGGTTTCTGTCCTGTACGTTTTGCATGTTTTCGCGGCCCTTTTACGATACCACAGAGCGCGGGATCGGTCAGCCCGGTATGTATTGCGCAGGAACAGAAAAGTGTGTTTTCCGTTTCACTTAAAAGGAGCCGGACAGGGAAGGTTAAAACATCTCAAAACTGAAAAAACGCCCCTAGATATATTCCTGCCTTTTCAAAAAATAAAACCCTGTATTTTCACAGGGTTGCTCAGAGCCTGGCATAGCGGCTTATATTCAAGAGGACACCTACAGCCATGAGCATTAGTGTAAGTGACGAGCCGCCGTAACTCAAGAATGGGAGAGTTATGCCGGTTACCGGCATAAGGCCGGTTACTACTCCGATATTGATCATGACCTGTACAGCGATCATTCCGATGATTCCGACAGCGAGAAGGCTTCCAAAAAGATCAGGTGCCCCAAGCGCAATCCGGATTCCCCGGAATAAAAGCAGGCAAAACAGAAAGATGACGAGCGATCCGCCAATAAATCCGAGTTCTTCTGCAAGAATGGCAAAAATAAAGTCAGTCTGCGGCTCTGGCAGATAAAAGAACTTTTGCCTGCTTTGCCCCAGGCCGAGGCCGATGAGGCCGCCGGGACCAATCGCATAAAGCGACTGGATGATTTGAAAGCCGCTTCCAAGCGGATCCTGCCAGGGATCTAAAAAAGAAGTGATCCGCTTAATCCGGTATGGGGCTGATAAAATGAGGCCTGCAAAACCGGCAGCACCGATGAAAGCCAGCACGACGAAGTGGCCGAGCCTCGCCCCGGCAACATATATCATCAAGACACATGTCCCGACCATCACCGCTCCTGTGCCAAGATCAGGCTGAAGCATGATCAGTCCGAAAGCTGCAAACACAAGGCCAAGCGAAGGAACAAGCCCTTTTTTGAATGACGTGATCTTCTTCTGGTTTTCAGATAAAAATTTGGCGAGGAACACAATCATCGCAATTTTTGTGAACTCAGAAGGCTGGATGGAAAATGCACCAATGCCGAGCCAGCTTCTGGCACCGCCCCTCACCATGCCGATGCCTGGGATCAGAACGAGAAGGAGCAGGACAAAACAGGCGATAAGAATAACCTTCGACCATGTCCTCCATGTCCAGTAATCGATGTTCATGATGACAAACATTGCAGCTACACCTAACCCTGCAAACAGTAATTGCCGTTTGGCAAAAAAGAACGAGTCTTCAAACTTATATGTGGCCCAAACCGCACTGGCGCTATATACCATGATTAAGCCAATGGCGAGAAGAGCGAGTGTGGCGGCAACGAGAATAAAGTCAGGTGTCGATTTTTTTCTCGGCAATGCACAAACACCTCGATTTCGTGGAATCGCAGGACTAGCCTGTTACTTCAGTTTATGCACGCACTTTACAAACATGTCCCCGCGTTCTTCAAAAGTTTTGAACTGATCCCAGCTTGCACATGCAGGCGACAGCAATATGACATCGCCGCGGGCAGAAAGTTCATATGCGGCCGGAACAGCTTGTTCCACATTATCGACAAGTTTTATATGTTTAATCCCCGCTTTTTCAGCCGAATCTTTGATTTTTTCGGCAGTTTGTCCAAACGCCACCACTCCTTTTACCCGGTCCAAGTACGGAATGAGTTCATCAAACCCGTTTCCGCGATCCAGGCCGCCGGCTAACAGGATAACCGGCTGTTCGAAGGCAGAAAGAGCCGCTGTGGTTGCAAGAATATTTGTCGCTTTAGAGTCGTTAAAAATCTTTCGTCCATTTATCTCACTCACAAACTGCAACCGGTGCTCCACACCGGTAAAGGTTGTGAGTACTCTCCGAATCGCTTCATCATCCGCGCCCGTTAACTTGGATGCGGCAACGGCCGCCAGGATGTTTTGGAGATTGTGTTTTCCGGGCAGCGTGATATCCTCCAGGCTGATTATTTCCGTCCCCTTCATATAGAGGCCGCCATCATGGACATAGGCGCCTTCCTCGAGTTGCTGTCCGATAGAAAAGTAGACTGTCTTCGCCTTTGTTCCGCGGGCAAGTTCAACGACTTCGGCATCATCATAATTGACTACGGCAAAATCTTCTTCCGTCTGGTTCATGAAGATGCGGGCCTTTGCCGCCCCGTATTCCTCCCTTGTACCATGATAATCAAGGTGAGCATCAAACAGGTTTAAAAGGACTGCGACTCTCGGACGGAACGTTTCGATGCCAAGCAGCTGGAACGAAGACAACTCGATGACAATCGGTTGGTGTCCATCCGACTTTTCGGCAACTTCACATGACACGGTGCCTATGTTGCCGGCCAGCTTCGGGTTCTTGCCGGATTCCTGAAGCATCCTGTGAATCAAGGTGGTTGTCGTCGTCTTTCCATTCGATCCGGTAATGGCCACAAATGGTGAGGTTGTGATCCAGGCAGAAAGCTCCACTTCCGTGATAATAGGGACGCCCTTTTCCATTGCAAGCTGCAGGAATGGAATCGAATAAGGGATTCCCGGGTTCTTTACAATATAATCAAAATGTTCATCAAGCAGTTCAACAGGATGCCCGCCGTCAACAACCCTGATGCCGAGTGAATTCAACTCCGCAGCGGCTTCGTTTTCTTCCAGGGAGTTCCGGTCATTGACTGTGACACTGCCTCCCATCCGATGAAGAAGCTTTGCTGCGGCAAGGCCGCTTTTGGCAAGGCCGAGCACCAATATCCGTTTACCTTCCAACTCGTTTCTCATCGTTTACATCCACACCTCTAGATAGATTCCCAACACGGCAAACAATATGCCTGCTGTCCAAAATGTCACAACGACACGCCATTCGCTCCAGCCTGAAAGTTCATAGTGATGATGGAGAGGGCTCATTTTGAAGACACGTCTGCCGGTTGCTTTAAAAGAAATAACCTGAATAATGACGGACAGCGTTTCAATGACGAATACGCCGCCGATGATGACCAGCAGGATTTCAAGCTTTGTCAAAACCGCTATCGCCGCGATGGCTCCACCGAGTGCAAGGGAGCCGGTGTCTCCCATAAAAACCCTGGCTGGATGGGCATTGAATACGAGAAAACCCAGAACCGCGCCGACCACCGCAACGGCAAAAACAGCCGTCTGAAATTCAGCGATGTTCCAGGCCAAAATGGCATATGCACCAAAGGCCACCGCTGCTGTTCCTGCCAGAAGCCCATCAAGGCCATCTGTCAAGTTGACTGCATTTGATCCGCCGACAAGCATGACAACGAGCAAGATAAAATAGAACCAGCCAAGCTCAAATCCGATTTCAGTGCCTGGAATGGATAGAGTCGTTTCAAAACCGGACTGCATTAATAAATAATAGAAAATAACAGCAATGATCAGCTGGCCTGCCAGCTTCTGCTTTGACGTCAATCCAAGGTTACGCTTCATTACCACTTTGATGAAATCATCGATGAATCCAATAACACCGTAACCAAGCAAGACGAACAGCAGCATGTACGTTTCCGAAGAAATAATAGAAAATTTGGCCGTCATGATCAGTGTCGCTGCAACGGCCGCAAAGATGATCATCAGGCCCCCCATCGTCGGTGTGCCTGATTTTTTTTGATGGGACTGCGGTCCCTCTTCACGGATACTCTGCCCGAACTTCAGCCGCCTTAAAAACGGGATGAAAATCGGTGATAATAATACGGCTATCAAAAAGGCCGTAAGAATCGTGTATAGAATGACACGCTCAAGCATTTCATGGACTCCTTCCTCAACAAATCAATTCAGTTGCTGCATCTTATTCAGCCAGTGATTCCACCAGCGTTTCCAGTTTCATTCCGCGTGAAGCTTTGAACAATACGGCCGTCTCATGAGACAGCTCTTTCTCAAGGACAGCGTGTGCTTCATCTTTCGAATGTGCGATGTGGACAAGGACCCCTGTTTGATTATCCCTGGCCGCTTCGCCGATCCATTTGCCTTTTTCCCCCACTGCGACCAGCATTGTCACCGGCTGTCCGATCACGTCCGCCACACCTCTATGCAGCTCATGCTCATTCCCGCCCAGTTCATACATGTCGCCGAGAACAATGATTTTGCGGGTATATCCCGGAAGTTCTTTGAGCGTTTCAATAGCCGCCTTCATTGAGGTCGGGCTGGCATTGTAAGCGTCATTGATGAGAAGCGCGCCATTTTTTCCTTTCACACGTTCAAGGCGCATGCCAGTCAGGCGGACATTACGCAGGCCGGAAGAGATTTGACCGTCATCAAGGCCAAGCGTCCGTCCGGTTGCGATTGCAAAAACGGCATTCTTTACATTGTATGCACCCGGAAGAGGGATAAAATACTCTTTTTGTTCGTTATTAAGCCGGAAAGCCTGACCTTCCCCATTGAAACGGAAATCACGGATGACGTAATCATTTTCTTTTCCAAAACCGCACGTCTCGGTCTTGATGCCAGGTTTTCTGGAGGCCAAAAGCGGCTCATCCCCATCGATTAACAATTTGCCTTCATCCTTCAAGCCATCGATGATTTCCATTTTCGCTTTTGCAATGCCTTCTCTAGAACCGAGCTGCTCCATATGTGACTCACCGATATTCGTGATGATCGCAATATCAGGGCGTGCCAATTTGCTTAGAAAAGAAATTTCCCCGAAACTGCTCATACCCATTTCAAGGATGAGAACTTCGGTGTTTTCCTTCATCGCAAGGATGGTAAGCGGCATGCCGATATGATTATTGTAATTCCCGCCTGTCTTATGGGTGTGATACCTGGTGGATAACACTGCTTCGAGCATATCCTTTGTGGTCGTTTTGCCATTGCTGCCTGTTACAGCCACCACATAAGGATTGATTTTCTTCAGATAAAATGCGGCCAGCTGCTTCAATCCCGAAAGTGTATCCTCAGCAAAAAAAAGAGGGAAATCGGTCGGCACAAACGCAGGCACTTCACGTCCTTTTTTCCATAATGAAGCGACAGCCCCACTTTCGATGGCTTCCTTTAAAAAGTCATGCCCGTCAAAACGCTCTCCTTCGATTGGTATGAAAAGCCCTTTCTTCATTTCTTTGCGGCTGTCTGTATAGACGCCGGAAAGCATAATGTTTTTGTCATCTGCAGCTCCGCGAAAGTCGGAAAAAATCGCAGCGAGCTCCATTACCGATAGTTTCATCTTCCTCCCAGCTCCTTTATTGCGTCATAAGCGACAACCCTGTCATCAAAGTCGATCACTCTGTCGCCGATGATTTGATAGGTTTCATGGCCTTTTCCGGCAATCAGTACAACATCGCCTTTTTGTGCATGTTTGACCGCATGTTTTATCGCTTCGCTGCGGTCGGTGATTTTTTCATATTTATGGCCTTTAACCCCTTCTTCCATATCGCGGATAATGGTTTCGGGGTCCTCTGAGCGGGGGTTATCGGAGGTGAATACCGGCTTGTCGGCATATTTCACTGCAATTTGTGCCATGAGCGGGCGCTTTGCCCGATCCCTGTCTCCCCCGCAGCCGACAATGACATGTACATCCCCTTCAGCAAACTGGTTGACTGTCGCCAGTACATTTTCAAGGCTGTCCGGTGTATGGGCATAATCGACAATCACTGCAAAGTCCTGCCCGGCATCGACCGGTTCAAACCGGCCCGCCACCCCTTTTACAGAAGAGATGCTGGCTGCCGCATCAGCAAGTGGGATGCCTGCTCCATAAGCTGCCGTCACCGCTGCCAATACATTATAAACGCTGAACTTTCCCATCAGGTCCATGCGAATTTCAAGAGATTCATTCGGGGTTTCCAGCAGGAAGGTTGTGCCCCCTGATCCGAGCTTGATATTTTTCGCCGCTATGTCTGCCGGCCTGTCGATTCCGTATGTAATCACCTGCGCCGCTGTCCCTTTCATAAACTCCTCAGAAGCATCATCGTCGGCATTCAAGACCGCAATTTTCTGCTCATCAGGCTTATAGGCATTCCCGAGCAGCGTGAACAACAGACCCTTTGATCGCCGGTAATCATCCATTGTGCGGTGATAATCGAGATGGTCCTGTGTCAGGTTCGTGAAAATGGCGATGCTATAATCAATTCCACGTACCCTGCCGAGGTCGAGTGCGTGGGACGAAACTTCCATAATTGCCGTTTTAACTTGTTCATCCTTCATGGCTTTGAACAATTTTTGCAGCGGCAGAGATTCGGGCGTCGTATTCGTCACATCATACATCTGGTCACCGATCTTATTGTGAATGGTGCCGATCAGCCCGGTTTTATCGCCGGCATCCTTGAAAATTTTCTCCAGGAGGTGGGTGACGGTCGTTTTGCCATTTGTTCCAGTCACGCCAATCACGTTCATGCCGGCAGTCGGATATCCGTAAAAAACGTTGGCAAGTACAGCCATCGCCCGCCGGGAATCGCGCACCAAAATGACCGGAACACCGGCTTCCACCGGCCGTTCGGCAATTACGGCACTCGCTCCATTCTTTTCTGCCTGCCACACATAGTCATGGCCGTCCACTGTAAATCCTTTAATGCAAAAAAACAGGCTGCCGGGCTGAACTTCGCGCGAATCCATTTCCAGTGACTTGATGACAGGATCGGCTTCCCCGTCATATTTGTACAGGACAAGATGTCCCAGCAGTTCTTTCAACTCCATAAAGCAATCGTTCCTCTCCGTCGTTTAGATTCAATCCTACCCCATTATATCAAAAAATCCAGCAAGGAAATGATGGGGATTTTGCCCCGGGTTTTATCCCATTTGTTCCATTACCCTTCTTGATGCCAAATATACCGTCTTTTTAAATGAAATTTTCAAGGAGCATCGGCCGTAAGTTGTTAAATTAAAAAAATGGCACCTCATCGTACAGAGATTGCCTGGCCTGTCGGCGAAGCAGTCCTTCTGCTGCGGTTCGAGGACCCGTCATAACGCCAGCAACTAAAGGTCATTATCAAGGGGAACTTTCCACTTTCCGTTAGCATGATGTCAAATGCCACCTCACAGAAAGAAGCCATGAGGTGCCCATGGCTTCATTATCTGTCGTCTGTTTTCTCTTCTTCATCACCCGGATCTTGCTCCCCGAGGAAAATGCGGATTGTCGCGCCGGATTTCACTTTTACGCCGGCTTCCGGAGCTTGCCTGATGACAGTGTCACCTTCACCGCTTTTATCCAGTTTCAAATTCAGTAAATACTTTTGCAATTCTTTTTTCGTGACACCGATCAAGTCCGGCACTTCGACCAGCGGTTCATCAAGCCATGTCATTTCCTTTTCAATCTGGTCTTTCCTTTTTTCGACACCGAGAGCCCTCAGACTGTCTTCCATGATATTGCCCACGATAGGCGCAGCGACAACGCCGCCGAACTGAACAGTGTTTTTCGGATTATCTATGGCGACATAGACGACAATTTGCGGATCGTCGGCAGGTGCAAAGCCGATAAAGGACACGATGTGGTTGTTTGTCATATAGTGGCCGTCCTTGACCTTCTGTGCGGTACCTGTCTTGCCGCCCACCCGGTACCCTTCCACAAACGCACCCTTACCCGTTCCTTTCGCGACAACACTTTCAAGGGCGTTTCTCACTTCTTCAGACGTCTTTTCAGAAATGACTTTTCGCTTCATGACCGGGTTGTTTTTGCTGACGACTTCCCCTGACACCGGATCAATCCATTCTTTTGCCAAAAAAGGCTGGTAAAGATACCCCCCATTGACGGCAGCCGATACTGCGGTCACCTGTTGTATCGGCGTAACGGATACTCCCTGCCCGAAAGCCGTGGTCGCCAGTTCAACCGGCCCGACACGGTCTGGTGAAAATAAGATCCCTGTTCCCTCGCCCTGGAGATCGATGCCTGTCTTTTCGCCGAAACCGAAGTTTTTAATGTAGGAAAACAGCTTTTCCTTTCCCAGTCTTTCACCCAGTGTCACAAAACCCGGGTTGCAGGAGTTTTCCACTACTTCAAGAAATGTTTGCGATCCATGGCCGCCTTTTTTCCAGCAGCGGAGCCGGGCACCGGCCACTTCGATGCTTCCCGGGTCATAGAAATGATCATGTTCGAGATCGACTGCCTTCTCTTCAAGCGAGGCGGCCAGCGTGATGATCTTGAATGTGGATCCCGGTTCATACGTGCTCCACACCGGCAGATTTCGGTTATAAATTTTCGGACTTACTTTTTGGTAATTTTCAGGATTGAAGTCAGGCCTGCTCGACATCCCCAAAATCTCTCCGGTGTTCGGGTTCATGGCTATGGCAATGGCGCCATCAGGGTGGTACTTCGCTTCTGCGATATTAAGTTCCCTTTCCATAATCGTCTGGACCTTCGTATTGATTGTCAGTTTCAGATCCAATCCATCTTCAGGAGGCTCATAACTGTCAGCCAGATCGGGCATACGACGCCCCTTTGCATCCGAAAAAAACGACACATGGCCCTGTTTTCCTTTAAGATACTTATCATAATAAAGCTCAAGGCCTGTCAATCCCTGATTGTCAATTCCGGCAAAGCCGAGAACATGGGATAAATAGCTCCCATACGGATAATGGCGCCGGAAATCTTCGGCGATATACACACCCTCAATGCCGAGTTCCCTGACTTCCCTGGCCTTTTCATAGCTGATTTTCCGTCCTTCCGGATGAATCCTCTCAATGGAAATGCGCTTCGTAACATGCTTGTACGCTTTTTCAACAGGCATATTCAGCACAGCAGCAAGTTTTTCGGCTGCACTTTCCGGATCCTTAATCTGCCTCGGCACCACCAGTACTGATGGTGAGCTGACATTTGTGGCAAGGATTTCTCCGTTCCGGTCAAGAATTTCGCCGCGCATCGGTTCAAACGGAATGTTGCGGCTCCAGGAATCGGCTGCCTTCGAAGACAGCCAGTTTCCGAGATAGAACTGTACATATCCGAGTCTTACATCAATGATTAAGAAAACGAAAAGGCATATAAAAAAGACAGTCATCAGCCTTTTTCTCACGGTTACATTTGAAACGCGCATACGTTAACCTCCCCATTCATCTGAGACGGGCCTGGTTTATACGTATGCGCGTGGTTTTCAAGGTAGAACAAGCTATCTTGCGCTTTGGTCAATCTGTTTCGCTGTCAGGTGCTTCCTCTTCTCCATCCTGGTCAACATCGGCCGCTTCATCGGCTTCAGCGCCTTGTTCTTCACCGTCAGCCGCTTCGTCAGGGGGTGCTTCCTCACCCCCGCCCCCTTCTGCACCGTTGGGCGGGAGAAGCTGTGCAACGAGATAATCCCCTTCTCTTATTTCACTGCCGGGCTTGATGTTTTGCTCCGCTACAAAACCTGTTCCCATCATATTAGAGCGGGCTTCCATTAGATCTGCCAGTTTCATTGCATCCCGCAGGGACCAGCCGGTCATATCCGGCATCTCGGCTTTCCCTGAAGTGCGCAAGAATATTTTCTCACCAGGCAGGACAAACGTGCCGGCATGCGGTATCTGCTTTTCAACTTTTCCTCCTTCACCAAGGATTACAGAGGTGATGCCCTTTTCCTTAAGGGCGGTCTTTACAGATTCAGCATCTTTACCCGCAAAATCACCAAGTTGTTCACCGTTTCGATCTGTTTTTTTCTGAGATTCCTTTTTTTCTTCCGGTTTGATGTTTAAATATTGCAAACTGTTTTTCATCACTGTTTTGAAAACCAGCGATGTCGGGTCTGAACCGAGCTCATGGGGCTCAAGGTCCGGCTTCTTTACGGCGACGTACATGACAAGTTCCGGATCATCGGCAGGCGCCATACCAAGGAATGAATAGATATAGTTGCCTTTGCCTGACATATAACGGCCATTGTCACCTACGATTTGGGCTGTGCCGGTTTTCCCGGCGATATCATACCCTTCAATCGCATAAGGTTTCCCGGTGCCTTCCGGAGCGGAAACAACCGTTTCAAGCAAGTTGCGGACTTCTTTTGCCGTCCCTTCACTGATAGGCGTCCCTACGGTCTCAGGCTCTTTGGCAGCAATCGTTTTGCCTGTATTCGGATTGATGACTTTTTCCAGCACATAAGGCTTCATCATTTTCCCGCCATTGGCAACAGCAGTTGCGGCCTGGATCTGTTGAATAGGCGTAATAGTACTTCCCTGGCCGAAGGCAGTGGAAATCCTTTCTGACGGGTAATTCCACATGATTTTGCTTTTGGCTTCCCCCGGGAGGTCTATTCCCGTTTTTTCATCAAGTCCGAATTTCGTAATATATTGACGGAGGCGGTCGGTTCCGAGCTTCTCATTGGCAAGGATTGCAAATGCCACATTGGATGAACGCTGGACACCCTCCCGGAAAGTGATTGTGCCCCAGCCCCCCCTATGATGATCCCTGATCGGCCTGTCACGCTCGGAAATCTGGTAGGAACCGGATTTATACATTTCATCCGGATTGAATACTCCTTCTTCGATCGCAGCCGCTAACGTGAACACTTTCATCGTCGAACCTGGCTCGAACCGGTTCGAGATAATATCATTGCCGAAGTTGTTGATGTTCCGTAAATTCGGGTCGAAACTCGGCCTGTTGCTCATTGCCAGAATTTTACCCGTCTTCGGATCGGCAACAACCGCCATCAGCTTCTCCGGTTCATATTTCTCGTAAGCCTCCGACATGGCATCTTCAAGGAATGTCTGGATTTTCTGATCAATCGTGAGATAAAGGTCATTGCCATTTTCAGGTTTTTTCATCATTTCATCAGGATCCGGCAGTTTAAATCCTGATCTGTCACTCAAGTATTCAATCTTGCCGTTTTTCCCCTGGAGGTATTTATTCATCGTCCTTTCGATGCCCATCGCACCCTTGTAGGAACCGTCTTCCCCTTTTGCCGCGTAGCCGATGATATGGGAAGCGAACGTTCCGTTCGGGTAAAACCTTCTCGTATCCCGCAAAAAGCCGATTCCGGATATATCGAGGGCCTCGATTTTTTCTTTTAAACTATGACTGATATTTTTGCCCGAAGAACCAAATTCAACCTGGAACCTGTCCTGGGACATCGCTTTTTCCAATTGGCTGGCCGGGACATCAAGCAGAGGTGCCAACTTCTCAGCAGCTTCCTCCGGGTCTTTGATATGCACGGGATAATCTTCGTCCAAAATGGCATATACCGTATAAGAGGTGACGTCTTCAGCTATTTCAATGCCATTCTGATCATAAATTGTGCCCCTGTTTGCCTGAAGCGTACGCTCTTTTGACCACTTTTCTTCCGCCAGTTCGGCAAGCACCTGGCCTTCCACTTTACCTGTCAGCTGAATCTGGACAAACCGGACGAGTAAAACAAAAAAGAGCAGCAAGAATACGATTGTAAGGAATGCTGCTCCCCTGTTGATATTCACATTCTTTTTATTCATGCCAATCACGTCTCCGATGCATTATTCCTGAACGACTTTCACATTATCCCCGTTAAGGGCAAGGCCGTGTTTCTTGGCGATTTTCCAGATCCGTTCGGGATTGTTTAGTTCTGCCACCGACAATTCAAGTTCATTATTCACCTTCATCTGCTTGTCAATTGCCGACTCATATTGCTGGATGTCTTTGTTGACAGAATAAAGTGCAGCATAATTCGATACAATGAAAAAACAGGAAAATGCAAGAACGACAGCGAATCCGAGCGCCAGAAGCTTTTCCCCGAGCGTAATCCCCTTTTTCTTCTGGGGTTCCGGCTGTATGACCCGCTGTTGTTTTTGCTGATGCCGTTCTTTTTGTTGCTGCTGTTGCTTTTGTTGAATCTCATATGCCAAATTGCTCACTGTTTTACCTCCCCAGCATGTTTGCTTTTTTTATTTATTCTTCTCGGCTATGCGGAGCTTCGCCGACCTTGCCCGGTTGTTCCTTTCCATCTCTTGTTCTGATGGAAGGATGGGCTTTCGTGTAATCAAATTCAATCTTGGCTTATGCTCGTCCGGTATGACCGGCAGTCCCGGAGGAAGCTCCGGTCCTTTACTTTCTCTTCTGAACACCGTTTTACAAATTCGATCCTCAAGGGAATGAAATGTGATGACACTAATGCGGCCTCCAGGCGCCGTGATGTCGATCGCCTGCTCCAGCGTGTCTTCAAAAGCCTGCAGTTCGTCATTGACCGCGATCCTGATCGCCTGGAACACCCTTTTTGCCGGATGTCCGCCTTTTCGCCTGGCCGGGGCAGGAATCGCTTCTTTAATAATATCGACCAATTCATACGTTGTTTCAATCGGTTTTTTGTCCCGGTGTTCCTCAATTTTCCTCGCAATTTGTTTCGAAAATTTCTCCTCGCCATAGCGGAAGAATATTTTCACCAGCCTGTTGAATTCCCACTCGTTTACAACGGTATAGGCTGTCAGGGGGGACTCCTGATCCATTCTCATGTCAAGAGGGGCATCGTGCTGATAGCTGAATCCCCGTTCTGGTGTATCCAATTGAGGGGACGAAACGCCGAGATCGAACAAAACACCGTCCACCTGATCAACGCCCGACTCCTGCAGTTTCTCTTTCAAGTGACGAAAATTGCTTTTAATCAACTCGAATTTACCTTCATGTTGTGCAAGCTTCTCTTTCGCATGCTCGATTGCGGTTATATCCTGATCGAATGCATAAAGCCTGCCCTGTTCAGACAGCCTGGACAGAATCAGTTCACTGTGACCGGCACCGCCGAGTGTACAGTCTACGTATATCCCATCCGGCTTGATGCTGAGTCCTTCCACTGCTTCCTCTCTTAAAACCGTTTCATGTCCAAACATTGCCGCACCTTCTTGTTAGTTGTTTAAATGTCAAAATCAATCATGTTTTCAGCTATTTCGGAAAAAGACTCTTCAGATTCCGTAAAATAATCTTCCCACTTTTCCTTGCTCCAAATTTCCAGACGGTTGGAAACCCCGATTACGACACACTCTTTATCGAGTTTTGCATAGTCCCTTAATGGAGCTGCGATGTTTACTCTTCCCTGTTTGTCAATCTCGCATTCAGTTGCTCCAGAAAAGAAAAAACGTGTGAATGCGCGGGCATCTTTTTTCGTGAGGGGCAGGGCTTTCATTTTTTCTTCAAGTGCCTTCCATTCATCCATGGGATATCCAAAAATACATTGATCCAATCCCCTGGTGAGTACAAAGCTCTCGCCAAGGTCCTCCCGGAATTTTGCCGGGATGATCATTCTGCCTTTTGTATCAACGTTATGATGGAATTCACCCATGAACATGTCCGGCCGCCCCACTTTCTAACATTAACTTACCACAATCCCCCACTTTTCACCACACTAATTTTAGGTATTCTGCCCACATCAAAAAAATCCTGCTTTGGCAGCAGGATTTTTTGCTTCATTATTCCCTTTTATTGGTTCAGCAGGGTTTCATTTTTCCTGCCTTTTTCGTTTTCAGTAAGGATAAGGGGGCAGGAATGATTAGATATATATCAATTTATGACGGCCGTTCCACTCATAGTCATAGGAAGCGAGCCTGCTTGCAAAATCAAAACCGTATCTGTTCAAATAGTAAAAAGCAGTCCAGATTCTCTCCTGCGGGGCCTCATTGGGACGCAGGGAAAGCCCGGCATGATCGTATTTCAATAACCGGATTTCATACTTCCTTTCGATGGCACGCTCCATTTTCTTTTCCAATTCACCAAGAAGCCCCTGGACAAATTTACCGTTTTTCATAGCGGCATCCTTCAGCGTCGGATCCACTTTTTGAGCCAATGTCCGGAGACTGGCGTGTACATTGTCAATTTCCTTTTTAATGGTGGTGATGTCATCCTCGAGATGCTCCTGGCGCTGTTGTTCCAGCCACTTGCCCTTGAACGGATCCGTACCGGACTGGATGACGTCGGTAACCGGAAGCTCCAGTTCCCCAAGATAACGCTCAATGTTCCGGTCGATCATTGTCATGGAAAGCCTTGGAATGACAGGCGGCATGTTAAATCCGAACAGATGGAACGCATCCTTTAATCCGGCCCAGTAAGCAATTTCACCCGGCCCCCCGACAAATGCCGCAACCGGGAACAGAAATTCCTGCATCAATGGCCTGCTGACTACGTTATTGCTCAGTCTTTCCGGATGCCGATCGGCTTCCTGAACGAGCTCATCCATATCATACAAGCATTCATTCTGTTTGCCGCAAAAAAATGTTTTCCCTTTCGGCTCCAGAAGAATGCGTTCACCATCCAGGTGATAAAAAAGATGGCTGCTGTTGACAGTGGAACCGAGCATGTCAGAATAGCCCCTGTCGGCAAGCATTCCAAACCGGTCTTTCACGGCATTACGCAAGTCGGCATTACTTTCAATCAGCTTTTTGAAAAAAGGCTTTTCGATCTTGCGCAAATCCGGATGGTTCGAGTCAAGCAGCACAAGCCCATCCTCGTTAAACAATTCCAGCATCAATTTAGAGAAGAAAGTTACATAAGTCCCGCTGTATTCATACACTTCTTCAAGCCGCGACAAGAGTTCCCGGGTATGGACAGTTTCCCCATAACTGCTGAGGATGCCGTCCACCCAATTCTTTAAATCCCATTTATCAAGCTGCCTTTCTGAAATCGGGATTTTCATATTTTGTTTTCGATCGGCAGGATACGTCCGTTTTTTGATCGCTGCAGTGTTTCCGCTATGCTCCATTACATAGACATGATTGACCTCATCCAGGTCATGGTCCTCACCTGCCGTCCAAAACACCGGCACTGCCGGAACGCCATGCTCTTCTTCTATCTGGCGGGCCAGCCGGATGACCGATATCGTTTTATGTATTGTAAAAAGAGGGCCCGTCAGCAAACCCGCCTGCTGTCCTGCAATCACCGCTACGGCATCCGGATTCTTCAGCTTTTCAATATTGGCCACCGTCCTGGGGCCACATGAAAGTGAACGGTTGAAATCAAGCAAATGATCCGTCAGCTGTTCCCTCGGGAAATCGCGCTTTGCCAGTTCCTCCAGCCGCCTGGAAAATGTATGAGGGTCATGAAGCGGATAATCAAAAAAGCCGCTGATTCTATCATCATTGCGGACATAGTCACTTGCTGCTGCATTTAATAATGGTATATCCAATTCTTGCACTCTCAATCAAAACACCCTTTCAATCCGCAAAACAATACGTTGATATGTGGCAGGCTGCTGCCAGTTTGCCCTAAAATCCGTTTATATTGGTAAAGATATGATAGTGAGCCATATGGAGCCAGCCCGGGTCCTGATAACATGAAAGGAAGATCCACACGCCCATACAACCGTTTTCCAACTGATTATAGGTCCTTTCCGTTTTCCATCAGGAATCTCTATATTCACAGAGCCCCAAACACAGCCCTTATAATTAAGAAATCCGGCAAAGGCAGCCGGTTCGGTTTGGCGGAATGTTGTTAACAATCATTCTCAATCAGTATAGCAAAAATGAAATGCTTCACCAACAATTTAGCCCTTTCCAACCGCTCCTGAAAAAGGGAAAAGCGCTTACCGGCACCCTTTCTACAGCACCAGCAAGCGCATGACCAGTCCATACAATGCCAGGCCGGCATATGCAAAGCCAAATAACAGGAAATTAAACCGCCAAAATCCCTTCACAACCTTTCTTATTTGAATCTCTTCTGCAAGCTTCCACTGCATGACTAAAAAAATCATGATTGTGATAATAAACAAGAAAGGAAGATACCTTGCAACATCCACTTCCCAGATGATCATCACCATGGCATAGACAGCCCATATCAAAAAGATTGTGGAAACATCACTTGCCAGCAAAAACGATTTACGCCGATTCCCGGTCACTTTATTGAAAATGAGAAAAACGGCTGCAAATCCCAATAATGGGATGGTCACAAACGTGGCAGCCACTCCGGCCAGAACATCAATCATGCGATCCCCCCATTTTTTCAAGGCCTTTAATGCTTTCAAACACAAACGAAGTCACAGGAAGCTCCATGCCTTTCTCACGTCCCTTTTGAAGAACATAACCGCTTATGGCATCAATCTCCGTTTTCCTGTTCTGCAGCAAGTCACTGTACATTGAGGAAGTGTTGGAAGAAGTTTGGCTGCAGACGGCGAAAATCTTTGCCAGCATATCCTCCTTATCCGGTAGAGCCATTACCTGGAACGCCTCTTCGAACAGCGAATCCATAGTGTTGCGGAAATGGCTGTTTTCCAGCAACACGCCGTTTTTCACCCGATATAATGCAGTCAACGGATTAATGACAGCATTGATCATCAGTTTTTCTGCAAGCATTGCATACCAGTCCTCTTCCACTGATATGGGGTAGCCCGTTTGGTTAAGATTCCTCCATAACGCTTGCAGGTTTTCATTTCCGGGCGACAATGCACTGACTTTTATCCTGCCCATGCCGGCATGATACACGTGGTTGTCCGCTTTTTTGTATGCACCGTGCTCGACCACACCTACAAAGACGGTGCCGTTTAGACTTTTTGCCCGGCTGATATGCCCCATTCCATTTTGGAGAAAAATGACGGTCTTGTGATCTCCGGCCTTCACATGGTCCAAGACGTCCGGCAAATCATACTGCTTCACAGCCAAAAACAGGACTTGCTCAGACAGCCTTGCCTCGTTGAGAAGCCTGCCTTCCACCTGTGCCGAAAACATGCCTTCCGTATTTTCATAGATGACTCCATCCCTGTTGAGGAGTTCTGCCTGCTCCCTGCGCCGCACGTAAACTGCTGTCTGATATCCTGCTTCGCTTAAATGATAAGCTGTCAGAAGACCAACTGCACCTCCTCCGATAACGCCAATCTCTGGTTTATGCATATGCCCCACCCCGGCCATCGCTTATTTTCCGGCAAAATCCTGCTGCCTGTCACGCTTTGCCATATATTTTACCAGACAGGAAAAGAATTACGGACAACTTTTTTCAGTTTTTTTCCGCACTTCTTTGAGGTTTTTCTACATATATATAAAATGAAAATAAAAACAACCTGTAAAATACTAAGCCGTTCCGCTGCGAACATATAATAACAGGAGAAGCAACCTATAAAAGCATAGGATATTCAGATCTTGCTTCGCTGCCTTACATGTGAAAAACATCAGACAATATGGCAATAATCCGGTGTGTTTCCATACATTTTTCGCACGGGCTTTTAATAGTCGCAAATTTGTAACAATTAAAGAACCGTAGTATAATAAACTTGAATCAGACGCTGAGAACGTTTAAACATCTGTTCTTTGCTATTAATTTTCTGTATTTTTATTATATAATGAAAATATTATATTATTGATTTCTAATGGAGGGTTGACATGATGAATGTCACTGTAGAACGTCTGTTAACAAATTATAAAACCCTGGAGGAATTTAAACAGTTCAAGCAATATGGCATACAGGAGCTTTCCATGCTGGAAGATCTGCAGGAAAATATTATTGAAAATAACAGCGAATCGCCTTTCTATGGTATTCGATACGGCGATAAACTGGTTGCCAGAATGAGCCTTTATAAAGTGGACAGCAAATTCGACCGGACATTCAATCCGCCGCAGGATTATCTAGAACTCCACAAACTGGAGGTGCTTCCGGGCTACCAAAAGAAAGGATACGGAAAGATCCTGGTGGATTTCGCCAAAAAATCAGGGATGCCTATTATTACAAACCCACGGGTAAGTTCGGATGAGTTCTGGGAGAAGATGGGTTTCAAACCGCTTGATCCCGCCCAGTGCGAAGAGGAAAGCTGCTATGCGTGGTATCCTGACGGCGTAACCAACCGAAATGACGAAAAGAACACACATCAAGCATCTTGAACAAAAGCGCAACGCACCCGCTAAGCAGCATACGCCTAAACGGGGTATCCGCACAGAGGACATCGTTTTTGACGATAGCCGCTGGCGCCTGGAGCTTGATGACTCCCTTGCGGCTTTTTATCCGCCACGCTAAAATTTAATTTCCTTACCATTAAAAAAGCGCACGCTCTGAAACCAGATGCTGCGCTTTTTTGTTTACTTTTTTATTCTTTGCAGGTTTCCGTTTACATCCATTGAAAAACTGGTATTATCCTCGTTTTGCAAAAATACCTTCTTGCGGGCCATTTCCATAATTTTGATCAGCGCCATATAGTCCCCTTCCATTGAAGAATAATCAGCTTTCAAGTTTTTAAGTTCTCCTTCTAGTTCACAATTCACTTTCTGCAGCCTCTTTGTTTCGTCTTCAATTTCTTGATCAGGGGTGCCGTTTTCCCTTGCCGTCAGTTCCTCAGCGAGAATATCAAGCTCTTGCCGGATTCTCTCAATGGTTTTTTCCCATGGTTGCCCTTCATGATCTTGTCCGTTTGCCGGCTTATCCATTTGGCTTCTGTCCCCTTGTTGAGAACCGGTATCTGCCCCATGGCCTTTCCGTTGTTTTTTTGCCAGTTCGATTGCTTGTTGATACTTCTTTCTTATGGCCGAATTCCAGCGGAACCCGCACGCCGCACCTGTCCGTGATAGCTTTTTCCCAACTTCTTCGAAAGCAGCAAGCTGGGTGCTGCCCTCTCTGATATGCCTGAGCACGATTTCGGCAAGAAGCAAATCTTCATCTTCACTCCATGCATCCTGTCTTGTAGCCGCCATCATCTCATCCCTTTCGTTTTTACTATACGTTATGCGATTGCTAGAAAAGATAGACTATCTTTTCAAAGGGATGATTGAAAGCCTGTCATTTTTTCATGAAACGGGCCACAGCTTCATGGTGTTCATCGCTTTCCCACAGTTCAGCGCATCTCTCCACTTCATTCATGAACCGTTCATAAAACAACGCAGTTTTCCACTTTACAGCAGCATACCTTTTGTAGCTTGAAAGGACATCGGATGATTGTTTCAGAAGCGGCTCGCTCCATTCCAAAAAACGTTCCTCAAGGTTTGCCGCCGGGGATACTTTCTGGAGGAAACCGAGTGCATACGCTTCTTCGGCTGAATACAATCTGGCACCGCTCAGGATCTCAAGCGCTGTCGCATGCGGGAGCTTTTCAAACAGCATCGTAGACCCGCCCCAGCCGGTTGTAATGCCAAGCCTGCCCTGCACAAAACCCAATTTCACATGTGAGGCGGCAATCCGGAAATCGCAGGCAGCCGCAAGTTCACAGCCTCCGCCGACCGCGGTGCCCTGAATGATTGCAGCTGTCGGTTTTTCCAGGGTGAATAGCCTGTATAAAATGTCGCCCATTTTTGACAGCATCCTGTAGGCCTCTTCCTTTGTATATAACTCGTGAAAGACGGATAAATCGCCGCCTGAACAAAACGCTTTTCCCGTACCGGTCACTGTCACCATTTTAATGTCCCGGTCCATTTCCGCCTGGTCGAGCGCATCCGAAAGCGCTTCCATCACATCGTAATCAACGGCATTCCGTTTTTCCGGACGGTTCAGCACGATTTCAAGAACGCCGCGGCCATCTGATTTGACGATTGTTTTCAACCCAATTTCACTCCTATTCAATGGATGTTTGCAGAACAAAAGCGCAAGGCGCCCGCTTAGCGGCGTACGCACAAGCAGGGAGATCCGCATGAATGCGATCTTTCCTTCCGGAGGGGATCACCGCTTATGAGAATAGCCGCTGGCACCTGGAGCCGGAAGACTCCCACCCGGCTTTTTATCCACAACGCCACAATTATAACTTCCTTAACAACAAAAAACGCAAGGATGGATTTCCTTGCGTTCCCGATGTTGAAATTACTTTTCAACTACTTCTTTTCCTTTATAAGTACCACACTCTTTACATACACGGTGAGCCAGTTTTAGTTCTCCGCAGTTAGGGCATTCTACCATACCTGGTACTCCTAGTTTGAAGTGTGTACGACGTTGTCTCTTAACCTTTTTTGAAGTTCTTCTGAAAGGTACAGCCATGATTCCCACCTCCTTACAATGTATTTAAATGGAGATGAAGCCGCTAAGGCGTTCATTCATTTTTTTTGTCGAAAAACTTTCCGAGTTCGGCAAGCCTCGGGTCGATCTTCTCGCTGCTTTCTTTTTCGGTAACAACTTCCCAATCGTTTCCGGATTGTGGTGCCGGACCTTTGTCAGGTTCATCGCTAAAGACTTGCATCGGAATCTCCAGGAGTATATTTTCCCGGATATATGGAGTCAAGTCAAGAACATCACCCGTCACAGGGTGGATTTCTGGTTCATCTTCCTCCGTTTCATATGGAGAAGGATCCAAGTTGAACATCTCTTCTGTTTTCATGTCAAACGGATAATCGACATCTGCCAGTGTCCGGCTATCCGGCAGGATCATCTTGCCCATGATTCTCAAATCAAAAGTCAGCGTATTCCCGCTGAAGTGACCCTTTCCCGTTACACGGACAGGCGACAGGCTGCGAATATCATTTTTCTCGTTTTCCAGCTCGCTCAGCTCAACCGTCTCATCAACTGTCAGGTCTTTGTGGCGGTGTTTCATTAATTGCTGGACTGGCCATTTCATTGTTATCACCTCTAGGCAACAAAAGTAATTATAGTATTGCTTTAAGCATTTGTCAATATTTTTTCTTTACACACCCAGGCGCTCCCATAACCTGTAGTTGCCGGATTTGCCGCTGTTTTCCTTAAAGCATATAATAAAGGCATTATGGAATCAACTATGAGAGGATGATAATCGATGAAAGCCGCAGGTGTTATTGTGGAATATAACCCATTTCACAACGGTCATTATTACCATCTCCAGCAAACAAAAGCTGCAACCGGTGCCGATGTCATCATTGCGGCCATGAGCGGTAATTTTCTGCAGCGGGGTGAACCTGCCATTGTGTCGAAATGGGCCCGTGCGGAGGCTGCGCTAAGGGGAGGGGCAGATATTGTCATAGAACTTCCGTATGCTTTTGCGACTCAGAATGCCGACACATTCGCTAGCGGAGCAGTATCCATATTGGACAGCATGAAAGTCGACACGCTTTGTTTCGGCAGCGAGGACGGCAATATAGACCGCTTCGTTAATACATATGAGATTCTGTCGGAAAAGAAGGAAGAATTCAACCTGGCACTACAGGAGAGCATCAAAGATGGCAGCAGCTATCCACGCGCGGCATCCGATGCTTTCATGTCGGTTTCAGGGCCAAATGAAGACAGGCTGATCGATTTGACAATGCCGAATAATATTCTGGGATATCAGTATGTCAAGTCAATCTTCGAACAAAAAAGCGCCATGAGTCCGTGCACCATTAAGCGTACAGGGGCAGGCTATCATGATCCGGATCCCGCTCCCGGGAACATCGCCAGCGCGACGAGCATCCGAAACACAATCTTTCGGGCCGGGGGCATGGAGGAAGCCGCCGCTTTCATGCCGGAAAGCTCCGCCAAAATGATGGCAAACTACAAGGAAACCTACGGACTCCTCCATAGCTGGGAGCATTATTTCCCCCTATTGAAATACCGGCTTATGACAATGAGTCCTGCTGAAGCAGAATCGGTTTACGAGGCTGAAGAAGGAATCGAAAACAGGCTCAAGGAATTTATTGCAGAATCAGTTTCTTTCCATGAATTTATGGAAAAGATCAAAACGAAGCGTTATACATGGACACGCCTGCAGCGCTTATGTACCCATATCCTTACCAACACGCATAAACAAGAAATGAAGGAAGCAAAAGAGAGAGGAACCGTCCCTTATTTACGGTTACTGGGAATGACCCGCAAAGGACAGTCTTACTTGAGGGAAAAGAAAAAAGGCCTATCCGTGCCCCTTGTTTCCACAGTATCCCGTTTCAATCATCCCCTTATCGATATGGATGAACGGGCGGCATACGCTTATGCATCTGTCCTTGAGGAACCGTTGCGGACAAGATTCCTGAAAGAAGAATACAGCACCCCTCCGCTGCAAATTAGGTGATCGTGAGGATACCGCAGTTAAGACCTTCCTTTCCCATAGTGGCAAAGAGGCTGGAACATAAGCATTTCAGCTAATGATAAACCCGAACGATCAGTTAAGATTTCAATGAATCCCTTGCCTGACCGTTCGGGTCTTTATTTACACTCTTCAATAATTTTTTAAAAAAGGCTGTGTTAAAGCTCAATGTTGATTTATTACTAGTTGATTGGAGTGGAAGGTGCGAGACTCCTGCGGGACTAGCGGGACAGCTGAGACCCCGCAGGAGCGTCAGCGACGAGGAGGCTCAGCGCCCGCCCCGCGGAAAGCGAGTACCTGCAACGGAAATCAACA
>JAENYN010000085.1 GCA_016841765.1 Guptibacillus hwajinpoensis | reverse complement strand
TTTTGTGGGAATTTGTTACGGTGGAGGTCAGTAACAGGATTGGAGTGAGCAGCATGGACAAGCAGGACCGCCGTGAAATCACCATCATTTATAATGGAAAAAGCCATAAGATGAAACTTGACGATGAACAGGAAGAACTGGCCGCATCCCGCGAACCCTCCAGTTCTCCCCGGATTCCGAGGACACCGAAAAAAACGGCCGCCAGACGCCCGCCCCGAAAAGGGGTGCCCCGCCGCAACCCGGCCAAGCTCATTCATCTTCCGCAGCGGAAAGGCGGGATTGGCGGCCGGGCGGGAAAAGAGTTGAATCGATGGCTGCTGCCCCTGGCCGGCGCCATCGTGATCGGTACACTTCTCGGAATTATGATTCTCTCATTACTTGCCCCCAACGATCTTCCCGTCGAGCTGAAAGCTGCCGGGAAAGGAGACAAGTCAGCAGATGAAGCCGGGGCTGGCACCGGTGTGATCCCGTCTTACAGTGCACAAGTTATCCAGGGAGGCGCTTTCTCCACAAAGGAGACCGCAGCTGAATTTGAAAAAAATCTCCATGAAAAAGGATATCCTGCTGTTGTGATGCCCGGCAGCGACAAAGCATTCCTTTTTATCGGAATCGCTGAAGGAGAAGATGTCGATGCGATTGCGGAAACCTATAAACAGACTGGCCAGGATGTGTATACAAAGGCATTTTCTGTGGATGAGCAGCCAATTGGCGATAAAAAGCTGAAACAGTATTATGAAAAAGGCTTATCCGTTCATGAAAAACTGGTGGCCCTTACCGGATCTGCGCTCGCAGGCAAAGCGGAACCGGGTTCAGAAAATGACGATCTCGAACAAGCGTATGAAGAATGGTCAAAATTTGAGCAAAGTGACAAAACTGCAAAAGCGTTCGGGGTGAAACTGAATGCGGCATTTGCTTCCTATCAGAAATGGTCGTCAGCCGGCAAGGACAGCAACCTCTGGGATGCCCAGCAAGCATTGCTGGACGGGCTTGTAATATATAAGGAATGGACAGCTGAACAGCGGTTATGATAAAAAGAACCGGAAAATTTCTCGGTTCTTTTTCTGTTTTTTCGGGAAAGGGACTGGGAAAAGGGGGAAACATCTTTTAAAATGGGACTTGGACATCCGACAGAAAGTCACTGTTTTTGTCGAAATGTATAGAGCTGTGCGTTATACATACAAATATTTGTCGGAAATGGCAGCCTTTGCTATGCTAGAGACACTGAAATAAAGCAGATTTTGGATAAAAGGGTGGATGACGGGATGAAGCGATTGATTCTGGCATCCGGTTCTCCGAGGAGGAAAGAGCTGCTCGAAAATGCGGGGATTTCCTTTGAAGTTGTGCCGAGCACAATTGAAGAGAGATTGGATGAAGCAAAAGAAGTGCATGACATCGTCATGTCGCTGGCACTTCAGAAAGCGGCAGATGTTGCAATAACCTATCCTGAAGGGTTTGTACTTGGGGCAGATACAGTGGTGGTGCTTGACGGGAACATTTTGGGCAAGCCGGATGGCGAACAGGCAGCGCGATCGATGTTAAGGAGTCTATCCGGGCGAGTCCACACTGTTTATACCGGCGTGGCGCTGGTAACACCGCAAAAAGAGAAAACATTTTATTCGTCAACCGATGTCCGTTTCTGGGATCTTACCGAAGAAGAAATAGAATCTTATCTGGCAAGCGGCGAACCGTATGATAAAGCTGGTGCCTATGGCATCCAGGGTCTCGGTGCGCTGTTTGTGAAAGAAATTCGCGGCGATTATTTCAGTGTTGTCGGCCTTCCTGTCTCACGGACTGTCAGGGAACTGGCCGCACTCGGCTTTTATACAAAATGACGAGGGGCATTTCACCCTTGGCCTTTCTCCTTTGCCGCCCCTTGAAAGGAGAATGTTGATTGACTGCAAACCCTGCCCTCATGATTAGGGATTATCCTGATATGGAACGACCGCGGGAACGGATGCTCTCGGAAGGGGCTGCCAGCCTGTCGAACACGGAGCTGCTGGCCATCCTGCTTCGTTCAGGGACAAAAGATACATCAGTCATGGAACTTGCCGGCAGCCTTATCCGCCATTTTGAAGGGCTCCGCTTGCTGAAAAATGCCTCCGTGGAAGAACTGACCGGAATTAACGGCATTGGTGAAGCGAAAGCGGTCCAGATTCTGGCGGCGGTGGAAATCGGCCGCCGGATCGGGCGCCTTCAGTATAATGACCGCTATGCCGTAAAGTCCCCGGAAGACGGGGCCAGGTTCGTGATGGATGATATGCGCTTTTTGACACAGGAACATTTTGTCTGTTTGTATTTGAACACAAAGAACCAGGTATTGCACAGGCAGACTGTATTTATCGGAAGCTTGAATGCTTCCATTGTCCATCCCCGTGTGGTTTTTAAAGAGGCCTTCCGGAGATCGGCAGCTTCCATCATTTGCATCCATAATCATCCGAGCGGAGATCCAGCGCCAAGCCGCGAGGATATTGAAGTGACGAAACGACTTGTCGAATGCGGCAGAATCATTGGGATTGAAGTGCTGGATCATTTGATTATCGGAGATCAAAAGTTTATTAGTTTGAAGGAAAAAGGATACGTATGATACTATCCTTTTGATTTCGTTTATCGTATAATTAAAATTATGAGTTTTTACACATAAGAAAGGGAGATACGTGAATGCTGGGTTTTGGTGGATTTTCTCGAGATATGGGAATTGACTTAGGGACTGCTAACACGCTTGTGTATGTTAAGGGAAAAGGTGTCGTTGTTCGGGAGCCCTCAGTCGTGGCATTGCGTACAGATACAGGTTCCATAGAAGCTGTTGGTAACGATGCAAAAAATATGATTGGCAGGACTCCAGGGAACATTGTGGCCGTGCGCCCGATGAAAGACGGTGTCATTGCTGACTTTGAAACTACTGCAACGATGATGAAGTATTTTATAAAGCAGGCACAGAAAAACCGGTCCGGTTTTGCCCGCAAACCGAATGTGATGGTGTGTGTGCCATCGGGAATCACCGCTGTTGAAAAACGGGCGGTTGAAGATGCAACAAAACAGGCCGGAGCAAAAGAGGCTTATACGATTGAAGAACCGTTTGCAGCTGCAATCGGCGCGAATTTGCCCGTATGGGAACCGACCGGAAGCATGGTCGTTGATATCGGCGGCGGAACGACTGAAGTTGCGATTATCTCGCTTGGAGGCATAGTCACAAGCCAGTCAATCCGGGTGGCCGGCGATGAAATGGATGAAGCGATCATCCAGTACATCAAGAAAACCTACAATTTGATGATCGGCGAGCGCACTTCTGAAGCGCTCAAGCTCGAAATCGGTTCCGCCGGGGAGCCTGAAGGCGTTGAAGACATGGACATCCGCGGCCGTGACCTCCTCACCGGGTTGCCGAAGACGATTACCGTCACTGCGAGTGAAATTTCCGGTGCCCTCAAAGATACCGTTGAACAAATCATTGAAGCGGTTAAAAACACACTGGAAAAAACACCGCCTGAACTGGCAGCGGATATTATGGACCGCGGCATTGTCCTTACAGGGGGCGGGGCACTGCTCCGCAATTTGGACAAGGCGATCAGCGAAGAAACGAAGATGCCGGTCCTCGTTGCCGAAGATCCGCTTGATTGTGTCGCAATCGGAACAGGGAAAGCTCTGGAAAACCTTCATCTTTTCAAATCAAAGACAGGCATCACTTCCAGGTCGAGAAAGAAATAAGAGGGTGTACTCATGCCACAATTCTTTTTCAATAAACGGCTTATCGTCCTGCTAGTAAGCATCATCTTGCTCGTGGCATTGATCGGTTTTTCCTTGAATAACCGCCAGCAGTTGTCCTGGCCGGAACAGCTAGTCAAAGATACGACCGGATGGTTTCAGTCGGTCTTTCACCAACCCGCTCAATTAGTAGCGGGTTTCTTTGAAAACGTTGATGAAATGAAGGATTTATACAGTGAAAATGCACGGCTCAAAGCCCGCCTTGACGAGTATGTCGAGCTTTCAATCGAAGCGAACGAACTTCGGGATGAAAACGACCGGCTCCGGAACATCCTCGATAAACAAGATGACTTATCGGATATGAATCCGATTCAGGCCACTGTCATAGCCCGCAGCCCTGATAGGTGGAATGAAATGATCACTGTCAACAAAGGAGCGCAGCACGGTGTGAAACAGGATATGGCCGTTATCACTCCGGACGGCATGCTCGGAAGGGTCAAATTCACAGCCCAGTTCACATCGAGTGTCCAGCTATTGAGCGGAATGGACCGGACAAACCGCATATCCGCCGTAGTCAGCGGCAAAGAAAAAGTATTCGGCCTTATCGAAGGATATGACCCTGACAAACAGGCATTGCTATTTAAGCGGATTCCGTTCGATGTCGAAGTGAAAAAAGGAGAAAAGGTTGTGACATCAGGCCTTGGCGGTGTTTTTCCTGAAGGGCTTGTCATCGGGGAAATCATCGAGGTCCAATCGGATGAATACGGTTTGACCCAGACGGCACTGATCAAGCCGGCAGCAGATTTTTACGATATAGACCATGTGGTGATCGTGGAGCGGCAGGCTGCTTCACCTGAACCGGAATTGGATCAGCAGAAGGGGGAGGATGAGGGATGACAAGAGCCATCCTTCCCTTTGTTGTCCTGTTCGTTTTAATCGTGGAAAGCATCTTTGCGGACAATATGCCGCCCGAGCTGTTCGGCCATCTTTATTTGCTCGTGCCCCATTTTTTATTCATCACCATCCTGTTTATCGCTATTTATTATGATCCTGTATATGGGATTTATTACGGCATGTTCACTGGCTTGCTTTATGATCTTGTTTACACTGATATCATTGGCATTTATATGTTTACATTTGCGTTTTTTGCCTATCTCACTGTACAGCTGATGAAATTTCTTCACGCCAGTCTTTTTGTCATGTTGCTTGTGAACCTTGGCATGGTGGCTGCACTGGAATTCACGGTTTATGGGATGTACAGCTTGATCGGCGTTACCCATATGCAGTTTGAGACTTTTTTGAATAACCGTCTTTATCCGACACTCATTTTGAATGCGGTGTTCGTCCTGGCTGCCTTTCTTCCGTTCAGGAAATGGTTCACCGACCTCCGGAAAATCAATTTGCAGGAAAGCTGATTGCATCTTCCGGAAAGATTTTGTATTACAAAACGGTTGGTTTTGGATGTTGATGGCCTGTGCAGGGTGTGGAAAAAGGGCTCAAAGGGTCTCCAGGGGATGCCGTGCCAGACCATGCAGCAGCCTTGATCCTGCAACAGAATGCAACAGCCGCAACAACATCGTTTTTGAAAAAAGGAGTTTTGGACGATTTGTCGAATTACTATTCTCTGAGGTGAACAGTGCATATGGGACACAATCAGCAATACGTGGCGATCAAAGGCACGAAAAAAGGGTTGACCCTTTACATCGATGACAAGTGTTCATTTGATGAGCTCCTCAAGGAGCTTGACTATAAATTATCTTCAAGTCATCATCAGGATGAAGAGCGCCCCCTGGTCATCGTCCGCCTTGAAGTGGGCAATCGTTATCTGACAAAAGAGCAGGAAGAGCAAATCCGTGAATTGATACGGAGTAAAAAGAATCTCGTTGTAGAAGAGATAAACTCCAGTGTCATGACCAAAAAAGAGGCGCGTGAATGGAAAGAAAGCCAGGAGGTTCTGTCCGCGGCCAAAATTGTCCGTTCCGGACAGCTACTGGAAGTGAAAGGCGATCTGCTTTTAATCGGTGATGTCAATCCGGGCGGGACCGTCAAAGCTGCAGGCAATATTTTTGTGCTCGGGTCACTGAAAGGAATTGCCCATGCCGGCTGCAATGGAAATGAAGATGCAGTCGTCGCTGCCTCCATCATGAAACCGTCACAGCTCAGAATCGCCGATGTGATCTCAAGGTCACCCGATTCGAAGAACGAAGAAGATCAAATCGATATGGAATGTGCTTATATAGATGAAAACCATCAAATCCTGATTGACCGGCTTCAGTACTTGACGCATATCAGGCCGCAATTAAACAGGTTGAAATAGAAAGGGGAATGCAGCTTGGGAGATGCAATCGTCATCACATCTGGCAAAGGCGGGGTAGGCAAGACCACCACAACAGCGAATATCGGAACGGCTCTGGCTCTTACAGGGAAAAAAGTATGCCTTGTTGATACTGATATCGGGCTACGGAACCTGGATGTCGTCATGGGGCTTGAAAATCGGATCATTTACGATCTTGTGGATGCTGCTGAAGGAAGATGCCGCCTGCAGCAGGCTTTGATCAAAGACAAGCGGTTTGAACACTTATACCTTCTGCCGGCTGCGCAGACAAAAGACAAGTCGGCGGTGACACCTGAACAAATGGTGGAAATCGTCAATGAGCTAAAGCAAGACTTTGATTATATTTTGATAGACTGTCCGGCCGGTATCGAACAAGGGTTCAAGAACGCTGTTGCAGGTGCCGATAAGGCGATTGTCGTCACCACTCCGGAAGTCTCCTCCGTCAGGGACGCTGACCGTATTATCGGCCTGCTGGAACAAGAAGAGCAAATTGAGCCGCCGCGCCTTATAGTCAACCGGATCCGCAATCATATGATGAAAAGCGGCGACATGCTTGATGTCGATGAAATCGTTTCGATTCTTGCGATCGACCTGCTCGGCATCGTTGCCGATGATGATAATGTCATCAAGGCTTCCAACAGCGGTGAGCCGATTGCGCTCGATCCTTCTACGAAAGCCTCAATCGCCTACCGCAACATCGCCCGCCGGATACTGGGCGAGTCGGTTCCACTCCTCTCACTCGAAGAGGAAAAAGGAATGTTCGCCAAAGTGAAGAACTTTTTCGGTATCCGGTAGTTCGGCCCGAACTATTCCTGAAGGAAAAAATCAGCTGAAGAGGCTGGGACATAAGTAATTCAGCTAATGATAATCCCGAACGATTAGGTAAGATTCCAATGAATCTTTCGCCTGACCGTTCGGGTCTTTATTTCTGTTAAGGAAATTATAAAATGTTTGCGTTGTGGATAAAGAGCGGGAAGGGAGTCATCCAGCTCCAGGCGCCAGCGGCTATCGTCATAAGCGGTG
>JAENYN010000013.1 GCA_016841765.1 Guptibacillus hwajinpoensis | reverse complement strand
ATTCGTGAAGCGGACAAGCATACAGATCAATTGCCGGATCGCCAGTTTCATCGGATGATTAATAAGGGCCTGCTCGGCATTTACTTATCTGACAAGAAAGTGGGCCGCCAGCATAGTGTTAATAGGCTTGCAAGGCAAATGATAAAATGCGGTGGACATATTACCCGGTTTTTTTATATGAATGGGAAACTGTATCGCAGGGTGGCCCGTAACGGTTAAAGAGATATGCAAAAAAAATCCCCTCAATGTGAGGGGATTTTTAACACCGCAGGGGGCTCAACCATGCCACATCACCACTAAATGATTGTAACGGTTAACGGTGTTATTGGAAACCAGCGGATCGCTTATACGATTTGACTGGAGGATCTAACAATTTTACTCCAATTCCGTTTGTGTGATGATATGTGTACGCTCCGTTTTGATAAGGCTTTCTGTTATAGCACTTCTCTATAACATAAGAGCCGTCTCAATCACTCATGTTCCATGTTCCAATTTCTTCACGTTCACATAATCCTGTTTACTTGTGTCGCCACTTTCGACTTTCACATGTTTCCGTGTTTCATTTTTCCATGTTCATGCGGGTAGTGGTTGTTACCTTTCCCGATTTTCGGTTTGTGCAGATGAACGTTGGTTTGATTTTTCAGGCTCCGTTTGAAATGGTGCTGTTATCCATCTAATCGATTTGATTTCCTCTCAGGTTACATTGGACCTATTTCATCGATTTCTTCGTTTCTGGTTGGAGAAGGATAATTTCTTTCCTTTTCCTCGCTTCGTTTCTGAAATCAATGGAATGGTTTTTGTCCATTGAACCTTCAAGGTCGGCATAACCGTTAATGAATGACAACTCATTGCATCCGGTTTCTGATCCGTCTTGCCGCTGTCCAAATGCCATTCCTGCAAATCACTTTCACTGCCGTTGCCGGCGTTACTCGATCTTGCGTTTGCCAGGACTCACCTGGTCTTTCATTCCTTTTGGAACGTGCCGAGATGGTTGAGTCCCCTGCGATGTTAATGTTTGTTTCTTTATCTTGATTAAAGTATAACACGAGTTATCTAAAAATTCAAATAAAAATGTGACAAAATTGTTAACGCTTACATTCTGTCGTGAGTCATTCAGATTACGTAGCAAAAGTCGAAAAAAGCTGTCCATAGCGGACAGCTTACGTCAGGCCCTTTTCTCAAGCGCAAGCACAAAAGGAGGGTTGTTTTTTTGGTTGATGAATCCATATTGGAGAACACTGACGGACTGTTGGTCAAGGCTTTTCACGTAGGAGAGCAGCTCATCGCACTCGTTTTTTCCTTCTGGATGACCGGGATAGACAACCAGGATGATGAGCGCACCAGGTTTCATGAAATTTAAAAGCTGTTCAAGGGCTGAAATTGTGGTATCCGCACTTGTCACGATCGATTTGTCACCGCCCGGAAGGTATCCGAGATTGAAGATGGCAGCCTGGATTTTTTCAAGTCTTTTTTCGGGAATGTGCTGTTGCAGGTTGCTGTGGCTGTCAAGGCAGAGCTGGACCCGGCTGTCCAATGAAAGAGCTTTGAGCCGTTCCGCGGTATTGGCAAGGGCCTGCTTCTGGATATCAAAGGAATAAATCGTTCCGTCCTGGCCGACCAGCCCGGCCAGCAGAGCGGTATCATGGCCATTGCCGCCTGTCGCGTCAATTGCTATATCACCAGGTCTCAGTGCGTCTTTTAACAAGTTGTGGGAAAATGGAATGACTCGTTCAAGCATGTCATGCCTCCGCTTTTGCACCAAGTTCGCACTTTTTTCCCTGCCAGCTGTTGCGGCGTTCCAATTCGGCGTCAATGGCGTTCAGGACTTCCCACTTTTTCAGGCTCCACATCGGCCCGATCATTAAGTCGGGTGGTCCGTCGCCGGTGATGCGGTGGACGATCATTTCGGGCGGCATGATTTCAAGCTGATCAACGACAAGGTTGATATACTCTTCGAACGACAGGAATTTGAGGAGCCCTTTTTCATATTGCCTGACCATCGGAGTGCCTTTCAGCAAATGCAGAAGGTGGATCTTAATTCCCTGTACATCGAGTTTTGCAACAGCCCGGGCAGATTCCATCATCATTTCCGGTGTTTCACCGGGAAGCCCGTTAATGATGTGGGAACAGACCCTGATGCCGTGTTTCCTCAGTTTTTCTACCCCTTCCACATACGTTTTGAAGTCATGGGCACGGTTGATCAAATCTGCTGTTTCCTGATGGACAGTCTGCAGGCCGAGCTCGACCCATAAATAAGTCCGCTCATTCAATTCGGCCAGATACTCCACTACATCATCCGGAAGGCAATCGGGCCTTGTAGCAATGGACAGGCCTACAACCCCTTCCTGTTCAAGGATGACTTCGAATTTCTCGCGCAGTTCTTCAACAGGTGCATGTGTATTTGTGAACGCCTGGAAGTATCCCATGTACTTTCCGTCCTTCCATTTTTCATGCATCTGGTCTTTGATCGTATTGAATTGTGTGACGAGATCTTCTTTGCGGTTTCCGGCAAAATCACCAGAGCCGGCCGCACTGCAAAACGTGCAGCCGCCATGAGCGACGGTGCCATCCCTGTTCGGGCAGTCAAACCCTCCGTCGAGGGATACTTTGAAAACTTTATGTCCAAACTGCTTGCGCAGATGGTAATTCCATGTATGGTATCGTTTCTGGTCACTTGAATAAGGAAACGGATTGGTCGTTTTCATCCATTATTTCCCCTTTCATTACATTCCGGCTTTGTGCAGGTTGTTAATGGTATACTAAGGCATTTTAGCACGTTACCCCTTTTTCTCCAAATGGAAAAGACATAAATAAGCAAAAACGGTTTTGAGCAAACTAACCGCAAAAAGAAGGAGGGTTACACATGGCGACACGCGCCTCAGTTGATGATCATATCCATCGGGCCGAAGAGGTCTTGACGTTTGCAGAAAAGCAATTGGAGGAAGCGAAAAAACAGGAGCATTACAATGAAGAAGGATATTCCCAGGCACAGCTCGAACTGGAGAAACTTGCATTTGATCTCGATACATTGATGCAAAGCGGCAATCAGCAGCAAAAAGAGCAGGTCTACCGCATCCAGCTGCAAGTCCGGGAAATGCAGCAGCATATGATTTTAAACGAATTTTAATTTATACAAGTGTACTCAAAAAGGAGATGGGTGGCTTTTAAAATAAGCAGATCCGTTTCGTGGGAAAACATACCAAATGACATAAGTAAAAACAGACCAAACCGCATATGGTTTGGTCTGTTTTTCCCTTAAAGTTACTGGGTTTTATATGATGACTTAGCAGACGACTCATAAACAAAGTATATAAACGCCAAACGGTTTTTTGTAAAGGCAAGTAAGGGCCTGGAAGTTCTTCATCCAATGGAATTTACGGTATAGAGAGTTCTCTTTAACAAATGTATTGGTGTGGGGTTGCTTGTTTTTATCTACCCCAATATTTTAAGTAGAAGCGGGACATCTGTTCATACACCAGTTGGTTGGAGCCGAAGGGGCTTAAACCGGAGCAGCTGTATAGCTGAGATCCACAGAAGCGCAACAACCGAGAGAGGCTCAGCGCTTGCTATTAACCAGGCTTCTCTGCATAAAGGGTGTGTCGTGTGCCGATAATTACGAGAGTAAACCAAATATAGGAACGGAAATTTGAGTCGCGTGCCTATAATCAGCAGGGAGGTAAAAATATAGGAACGGAAGCTTGGGTCGCGTGCCTATAAACAGCTGGAAGGTAGCAACATAGGAACGGAAACTTGAATTGCGTGCCTATAAATATTGGGGAGGTAACAAAATAGGAACGGAAGCTTGAGTCGCGTGCCTATAAACAGCGGGGAGGTAACAAAATAGGAACGGAAGCGTGTGATGCATGCCTATAAACAGCTGGGAGGTAACAATATAGGCACGCAATCCCATAACCGTCTATCATCAAATTCAGTGTCCATATTCACCAGATTGAACGGGAACATTAACTGAAGAAACAATCCCTGGATTTTATTTAGTATCCCGGCGTTTTTTGTTTGCTGGTTGTACTGTTATTTATGGAACTATACATATTGAAGTTATTTCACCTGTTTTACGGTATTCCGCATTATCGGCCCCCTTCCGTTTAAAATCTGTTCCTTTTCTTTTTTTCATGAATTATTTGTCTTCCGCAACGATTTTTATTGCATCTTTGGAAAGGAATGACTAAAATTATTTTGGTATGCGAAATAATTTTATAAGCAAGAGGGGGATGAGCATGCCAAAGGCACTGTGGCTGCTTGTTGCCGGCATGGTGATCAATGTTACTGGAGCTTCATTTTTATGGCCGCTCAACACCATTTATATACACGAACATTTAGGGAAGTCGCTGGCAATTGCTGGGCTTGTGCTCATGTTTAATGCCGGTGCGGGCATTATCGGCAATCTTTTCGGCGGAGTCCTGTTTGATAAAATCGGCGGATACCGGACGATTATCAGCGGAATTCTGATTACAACATCTGCCGTAACTTCAATGATTTTTTTTCACAAGGATTTTTACGCCTATGCGGTTTTGATGGCGGTGCTCGGGTTCGGTGCGGGAATGATTTTTCCTGCTATGTATGCGATGGTCGGGAGTGTTTGGCCTGAAGGCGGCCGTAAAGCGTTTAATGCCGTCTATGTTGCCCAGAATCTGGGGGTGGCGATCGGAGCGGCTGCCGGAGGCCTGGTCGCATCCTATAAATTTGAATACGTGTTTATTGCAAATGCCATCATGTACATGGTGTTTTTAGGACTCGCTGTATTTGGGTTCAAAGGGATCCAGTCCGGCCATGTTGAGTATGGGGCGAGCCCGACCAGTATCTTTGACCAGAATTCTTCCGTCAAGAGCAAAAAGCGGCTGCAAGCTTTAATCTTGTTGAGCTTCGGCTATTTGTTGGCCTGGATGGGATATGTCCAATGGCAATCGACCATTGCTGCCTATACACAGGAACTCAACATTACATTAAAACAATATAGCATGCTCTGGACGGTAAATGGAGCACTGATTGTCCTCGGGCAGCCGCTTTTGAAACTGGCTGTTGACCGGCTTGTCAAAACGATAAAAGCCCAAATTTTAACAGGGCTCGCCATTTTCATTGCTGCCTTTGCCGTTGCGGGGCAGTCGGCGGCTTTCACAGGTTTTGCAGCTGCGATGGTCATTCTTACGATCGGGGAAATGTTTGTCTGGCCGGCTGTGCCGACTGCCGCTAATGAACTGGCGCCTAAAGGGAGGCAGGGCTTTTACCAGGGGATTGTCAACAGCACAGCGACAGGAGGAAGAATGCTTGGACCTGTTCTTGGAGGCATGGTTGCCGATCTGTTCGGCATGCAAATCCTTTTTACTATCCTGATCGGGTTCTATATGGCCGCAATGGCGGCAACGATTGTTTATGACAGAAAGCTGAAAGAAATCAATTCTGTGAAGCCTGATACTGTTGTTTCAGGAGTGTGAATTCTTCTGCCGATAAGAGGTGGGCGGCACGTCGTTCTCTGTGGTTCTTGACTTGACAGTCGGGAAGTCCTATATTTAAAATTAAGAAGATATGGAAACGGCTAAAAACGATGCGAAGGAATAGTAATGGCAGAATAGGGTCCCAGAGAGTTGGCGGAAGCTGCAAGCCAATCCCGATTTCCCCATGAACTCGCCTTCAAGTTGCAGATCTGAAACGGATTCAGTAAGGTCTGCCGTCCGTCCGCGTTAAGGATTGATAAGCGGGTGCTTTATGCACTAAACCGGGTGGTACCGCGGGAAGGATATGACGCCTCTCGTCCCTTTTTCAGGGATGGGAGGCTTTTTTATAGCCGAAATTTTTTGAGTTTAAATTCGTTAAAGGAGGACTATCATGTCATTTGATCACAAATCAATTGAAAAGAAATGGCAGCAGTATTGGGAGGAAAATAAGACGTTCAAGACCAAGGAACAGCCTGACAAGGAAAAATTTTATGCGCTTGATATGTTCCCGTATCCTTCAGGTGCCGGACTGCATGTCGGCCATCCGGAAGGTTATACGGCAACTGATATTTTATCCAGGATGAAGCGCATGCAAGGATATAATGTCCTTCATCCGATGGGGTGGGACGCCTTCGGACTGCCTGCGGAACAGTACGCGCTTGATACCGGGAATGACCCGGCTGAATTCACTGAGCACAACATCGATACATTCCGGCGCCAGATCAAATCTCTCGGCTTTTCATATGACTGGGACAGGGAGGTCAATACGACCGATCCCGGCTATTATAAATGGACACAATGGATTTTCTTGAAACTGTATGAGCGCGGGCTGGCATATGTAGATGAAGTGCCGGTGAACTGGTGCCCGGCACTAGGTACGGTACTGGCCAATGAAGAAGTCATCGACGGGAAGAGCGAACGGGGCGGTCACCCGGTCGAGCGCCGCCCGATGAAGCAGTGGATGCTTAAAATCACGGAGTATGCCGACCGCCTGCTTGAAGATCTTGAAGAACTTGACTGGCCGGAAAGCATCAAAGAAATGCAGCGCAACTGGATCGGCCGGTCGGAGGGTGCTGAAGTTGATTTTGCAATAGACGGCATCGACGCAGGGTTCACTGTTTTCACGACCAGGCCGGACACCCTGTTTGGAGCCACTTATTGTGTCCTCGCTCCGGAAAATCCGCTTGTCGATGACATTGTGACGGAAGAACATAAAGCGGCCGTTTATGAATATAAGCAGATGGTTCAGGCGAAAAGTGATCTTGAGCGGACAGACCTCGCCAAAGACAAAACGGGCGTTTTCACAGGTGCCTATGCCGTCAACCCGATCAACGGCAGCAAGTTGCCCGTCTGGATTGCCGATTATGTCCTGATGAGTTACGGCACCGGGGCTATTATGGCAGTTCCGGGCCATGACGAACGCGACTGGGAATTTGCTCAAAAGTATGATTTGCCGATTGTCGAAGTCGTTGAAGGCGGGAATATCGAGCAGGAAGCCTATACAGGAGACGGAAAGCACGTCAACTCCGATTTCCTTGATGGATTAGGGAAAGAAGAGGCGATTGAAAAAGCCATTGAATGGCTGGAGGACAAAGGAAAAGGCACGAAGAAAACAACATACAGACTGCGCGATTGGCTGTTCAGCCGCCAGCGTTACTGGGGCGAGCCGATTCCGATCATCCACCTGGAAGATGGCACAATGAAGCCAGTGCCCGAAGAGGAACTGCCGCTTATGCTGCCGAAAGTGGATGAAATCAAACCGTCCGGAACAGGCGAATCACCGCTTGCCAATGTGGAAGAGTGGGTAAATGTCGTTGATGAAGAAACGGGCATGGAGGGCCGCCGTGAGACGAACACGATGCCGCAGTGGGCAGGAAGCTGCTGGTACTATTTGCGTTATATTGACCCGCATAACACTGAGCAGTTGGCCGATCCTGACAAGCTGGAAACGTGGCTGCCGGTCGATATTTACATCGGCGGGGCCGAACATGCTGTCCTTCACCTGCTTTATGCCCGCTTCTGGCATAAAGTCCTTTATGACGCAGGGATCGTGCCGACAAAAGAGCCGTTCCAGAGCCTCTTTAATCAAGGCATGATTCTTGGAGAAAACAACGAAAAAATGAGTAAGTCACGCGGAAATGTCGTGAACCCGGACGATATCGTGGAAAGCCACGGTGCTGATACCCTGCGCCTTTATGAAATGTTCATGGGGCCTCTTGAAGCATCAATCGCATGGTCAGAAAACGGACTTGACGGCTCCCGCCGCTTCCTGGACCGGATTTGGCGCTTATTCGTTACTGAAAATGGCAGCTTGAACGCTGCGATATCGGATTCGCAGCCGAATGACACCCTTGAGCGCGTCTATCACCAAACCGTGAAAAAGGTGACGGAAGATTTTAATGAGATGCGCTTTAATGTAGGTGTCTCCCAGTTGATGGTATTCATCAATGAAGCCTATAAAGCAGAAGCGCTGCCTAAAAGCTTCATGGAAGGGTTTGTAAAAATGCTTTCCCCTGTAGCGCCGCACCTTGCCGAGGAGCTCTGGGAGAAACTGGGTCACCCTGAGACCATCACCTATGAAGCATGGCCGATGTTCGATGAATCAAAACTGGTTGAAGACGAAATTGAAATTGTCGTACAGCTGATGGGCAAAGTGAAACATCGTATGAATATTCCTTCTGACGCTTCAAAAGAACAGATGGAAGAGCTTGTCATGAATGACGAAAACGTGAAAGAAATGCTCGAAGGCAAGACAGTTCGAAAAGTGATCGCCGTACCTGGCAAGCTGGTGAACATCGTAGCGAATTAGGTTGGAAGAAAGCTGTGTATGCAGTTGTTTCTGAGAAAGAATTTACTTATACAACAACTTGTGGACGGAATCAGATGTGATTTCGTCCTTTTTTTGGTGTGTTAGAATCGTTAGTTCTGTTCGTTTGATTAGAGATAGAGGCGTGAATATCAGTGCTGAATCATTATTTAGTGCGTGTAGCATGAATATCTATGGTGAACCATTATTCAGTGCGCCTTATTAGGGGAAGAGCGTGAATATAAGCACTGAACCATCATTCAGTGCGCCTAATTGGAGAACAGGCGTGAATATCCGCACTGAATCAATATTCAGTGCGTCTAATTGGGGAAAAGGACGTAAATATCTGCACTGAACCATTATTCAGTGCGTCTAATTGGGGAAAAGGCGTAAATATCCGCACTGAACCATCATTCAGTGCGTCTAATTGGAGAAAAGGCGTAAATATCCGCACTGAACCATCATTCAGTGCGCCTAATTGGGGAAAAGGCGTAAATATCCGCACTGAACCATTATTCAGTGCGTCTAATTGGGGAAAGCGTAAAAATATCCGCACTGAATCACCATTCAGTGCGCTTAATTGGAGAAAAGGCGTAAATATCCGCACTGAATCACCATTCAGTTCGTCTAATCAGAATAAGAGCATCAGTAAAAGCACTGAACCATCATTACCCTAAAGCCCCCACCCATTCCAACGTAAAAAAGCGTTTAATATTAAAAACGCCAAAAGGGATGAACACAAACAGTCTTGCCGACAGGTCTTTTTCTTTGATTAATAAGGATTTAGCGCTTATGATAAAAATCAGCTCGACAAAATTTTCCTTTAACATTTGCTCAAACAGGGGGAGTTGCCAGTGAATAATGAAATGTTCAGCAAGGACAGGCTGGCTGAAAATTTCAGGGGCTATATAATCAAAAACCAAAATCATTTCACAAAAATACAGGCAATGAATAGTTATTATAAAGTGGTGGTTGGCTCAATCTTAGATGATCAAATCAATAAAAACTCTGAAATTGTCAGGCGGATACGGAACCTTGAGGAAGCGTATCAAGAGGTATATATGGAAGAATAGCGAGGCTTAATCCTACGGCGTACGGCGGGTTCCGGTGAGTAGCCGGCCTGCCGGGTTTGCTATTTTCCGAATAAGGAAAACCATAAAAGAGGCCTGTTCAATTCGGCCGGCCAAAGCACACGGCGATGTTTTTAATAAAAGAAGTTGGTAATGCTGAGGTGATGTTGATGGAATGGTTCGTGATTACAATTGCGGCAGCTCTGGGTTTGCTGGCTGCCTGGCAAATCTATATAAGGCCAAGTCTTTATATAAAAGAATTCAAAGGCAACATGTCGGATTGCGGCCGGTATTGCCTGATTGATATACGTGATTTCATCAGTGCTTATCGAAAGCCTGCAGAAGCTGCGCAAAATATTCCGCTTCCTTATTTGCAAAGAGAAGCGAAGTCAAACGAAGTTTGCCAGAAGGATATTGTCCTGATCTGTGAAGGGCGCAGGGCTGCCCGTATTGCCGCCCGTATCCTGAATCGTTACGGAAAAAACGAAATCTTTTACGTGACAGTGTGACCTCCGTGTTTGCGGGGGTTTTTCTTTTTGCAAATTAAAGATTAGGCACTCCATAAAAAATGGCATTTAAAATCGGTTTATCACGTCCGCCTCAGTGAAATAAAATAGTATCCTATGTCCTGCCGGAAGCAGGTGGAGGGAACACTTATGGCGTTTGTTTTTATTTTGATGTATTTTCTTACCATCTATCTAGTCATTCAAATTTCAACACTACTCATGGAGCTTACCGGATTGCCGCATGAAGTCGCGCGCTTTCAGACAATTTCAATGCTGACGGGCACCGGTTTCACCACGTCGGAAAGCGAATTGATCATCTCCCATCCGGTGCGGAGGCGGATTGGGGGATTTCTGATCCTGTTCGGGGCGTTCTCGCTTGCTGTTATCATCTCCACGATCAGCCAGATTTTATCGAACAGTTTCCGTACGACGGAATTGATGTGGGTTATCATCGGGATGCTGGCTTTTTTCTTCACTATTCGTTTAAAGGGAATCCAGCACTTTATTCAGGAAGAATTCAAGGCTGAGATCCGGAAAAGCTTTGAACTTCCGGAAATGACTGCCAAAGAAGTCCTTTATTTGAGCGATGATGATTTGCTCATCGACATTTCCATTCATCCCGGATCCAAGTTTCTGGGGAAAAAGGGCGGTAAGGTCATCGGGGAAAAAGAAGACATTAATCTTCTTTACATGATTAGAGGCGACATGAAAATCAGGGCTGATTTATATGATACAGAGATCCAGGAAGGCGACGCTTTGTATCTATACGGGAATAAAGAAGCAATCAAAGACAAATTTTTTCATGAACTGAAGGAAAAAAAGAACCAGAGTAACCGTAAACTCCCGATCGAGTTATAAACCTGTTCCCCTCTTGTATGCAGCACCGGGAAAAGCCTATTGGGCGCCCGGTGTTCTTTGGTTTGAGAAAAATCTTTACGATGCTTGTAATCATGCCAAATTTCACTCAAAAAACCTCTATTTCGGCAAAGGGTTCGACAGGGCGGGCGTTGTATTGTTCCGTTATGGAGGTGGCATATGCTTAAAGTGAAAATTGTGGATGAAGCGCATGAGGAAGATTTGCAGAAAGGGGTAAATGCGTTTTTGGAAGAGCTGGATGAACATGCCGTAAAGGATATCAAGTTCCACACAGCGATCGCCGGGAATGAGGAAACAGGTTTCGAGTACCTTTATTCAGCGATGATCATCTATAGGGAGGCGGACTGAAAGCCGGTAAAGGAAACTCGCCGAAGACAGAGGCGCAGTTGCCCTTATTTATAAAACCTGAAATTGACAGCTGCGTCGAAATACTCCCTTGCTGACAATTTATGCTTTCCTATATGGTAAAGAAACGAGGTGCGGAGCTGCACCTCGTTTCTTTAGTCCGTCTTTTTTGAGTGGGATGCGTACATGCCGGCATTCATTCCGGCAATACGGCCGGTGATTAGGGCTGAGGTAATGTTATAACCGCCGGTATAGCCGTGGATATCAAGGATTTCACCGCAAAAGTACAAGCCAGGCATTTTCTTTGAGCTCATTTCTTTCGGGTTGATTTCTTTCACACTGACACCGCCGCCGGTCACAAACGCTTTTTCAATCGGAAGTGTCCCGTTGACCGTGAACGAGAATTGTTTTACGGCCGCTGCCAGTTTGCGCACCAATTCCGTGCGGACTTGGCCTGAAGGAGTGTCGGCGCCGATATCTGCTTGTTCCAGCAAAAACAGTAAATAACGCTCAGGAAGGTACCCTTTCAGCACATTTTTCACCGTTTTTTTCGGGTGGCTGCCCAGCATTTTGGATATCCCCTGGAAAACGGTTTCTTCATTTTCATCCGGTTTTGCATCAAGACGCATTTCCACTTTTTCCGTATTGAATTTCTTCATCGTCTTGACGACAAATTGGCTGCAGCGCAACACCGCAGGACCGGAAATGCCGAAATGGGTGAAAATCATATCCATCCTGTGTGTGACAACTGTTTTTCCTTTCGGATTCATGACGGATAGGGATACATCACGCATTGACAGCCCCTGAAGGCTTTTGTTTTTGATAAATGGTTCAGCAGATGTAAGAGGAACCTCTGTCGGATATAACTCAGTGACGGTATGGCCCGCTTTTTCTGCCCATGCATAGCCGTCACCGGTCGACCCGGTATGTGGGACGGATTTGCCGCCGACAGCGATGACAACCGCGTTTGCATCCACAGCCGTTCCGTCCTGCAACGTGATCCCTGCTGTTTCCCCATTTTCATATCTGACTGTTTTCACCGGTGTGTTAGTGCGAATATCGACATTATGTTTCTTCAGTTCACCAAGTAATGCATCTACAACTGACTGGGCTTTATTATTTGCCGGAAACATCCGGCCGTGATCTTCTTCTTTCAGCTCCACGCCGAGGTTTTCAAAAAAAGCGATAATATCCTCATTGCTGAATATGGAAAAAGCACTGTATAAAAATCTGCCGTTACCCGGGATATGTTTGATGATTTCTTCGGCAGGCAGGCGGTTCGTCACGTTGCAGCGGCCGCCTCCTGAAATGGCAAGCTTACGGCCAAGTTTACTTCCTTTATCAACGAGCAGGACCCTCCTGCTTTGTTCGGCGGCGGCAATGGCTGCCATTAAGCCGGAAGGCCCTCCGCCGATCACGATCGCATCATATTTCATCATTTCACCAGCTTCCTCTTGTTTCAGCATTTTCTGCCAGTACTTTTTTTATAGCAGTATTGGCCATGGATTTCAAATTACCTGATATAATGGGATTTGTTTAGCAGGAATGAGGGAATGTTTTTTATCTGGGTTTCTGTTAAACGGAACGGGCAGGGGAATTGCCGATTGCTGTGGGGCAGTGATTTGGAGCTTGAACCTCCGCCTTCGTTTAACCGTTATTTGCCGATATATGATAAAATACAGAAGTTATCCAGAAACAGTTTTGCCCGGCCGAAAGAGGCCGAAACAGGAGGAACAGTATGTCAGATTCTCGTCTTTTAAGAGGCACATTGATTTTAACAGCTGCAACGTTCTTATCAAAATTCCTCGGGATGATTTATGTTTTCCCGTTTTATGCGCTTGTCGGCCAAAAAGGCGGTGCCTTGTTTTCATATGGTTATAATCCATATACCATTTTCATCAGCCTGGCGACGATGGGTGTTCCGCTCGCTGTTTCAAAGTTCGTTTCCAAATATAACGCGATGGGGGATTATCATACAGGCAGAAGGCTGTTCAAAACCGGGCTCTTTTTGATGTCGGCTACAGGGCTTGCCGCTTTTTTGCTTTTATATACACTGGCACCGTTTATCGCCCCGTATGTCATCGAGGAAAACAGCAAGGGAAATACGGTCGCTGATGTCACCATGGTCATCCGGATGGTCAGTGTCGCATTGCTGGTCGTGCCGGTGATGAGCCTGATCAGGGGGTTTTTCCAGGGTCATCAATCGATGGGACCGACAGCCGTCTCCCAGGTTGTTGAACAAATTATCCGCATCGCTTTCATTCTCGGCGCCAGCTTTTTAATATTGAGGGTGTGGGAAGGCGAGATGGCAGATGCGGTCGGCTGGTCCACCTTCGCCGCTTTTATCGGGGCAATCGCAGGGTTGCTCGTCCTGGTGGTATATTGGATAAAAAGGAAAAAACACCTTGATAAACTGCTTGAAGACAGTACCGTCAATCATAATATGCCTTTAAAGGATATGTATAAAGAACTGTTGTCTTATGCGGGCCCGTTTGTGTTTGTAGGCCTTGCCATCCCGCTTTTTCAGCTTGTCGATCAGTTCACGTTCAACCGCACGATGGACAGTCCCGATTCTGAGGCACTGCTCGGCATTTTCAATTTTTACAGCAACAAACTGGTGCTGATTCCCGTCTCGTTGGCGACTGCTTTCGGGCTTACGCTGATCCCGACGGTAACGTCATCTTTTACAGAAAAAAATGTTCAGAAGCTGCACCGCCAGATAGGGCAGGCCCTGCAAATCGGTATTTATCTGATTTTGCCGGCAGGTGTGGGCTTATCAGTACTCGCCTTTCCGGCATACGGTTTTTTCTTTGAGGTGAGTGAAGTTGGCGGAGAGATTTTGCGCTTTTATGCACCGCTTGCGCTTTTCTTCGGGTTGTTCACGATTACGGCAGCAATTTTGCAGGGAATAAATGCCCAGCGTTTTGCGGTTCGCGGACTTGCCCTGGGCTGGGTGCTCAAAGTTGCGTTGAATGTCCCGCTCATCATGGCATTTGAAACATACGGTTCCATTGCTGCCACTTATATCGGTTTTGGGGCTGCCGGCATCTATAACCTATGGAAAATCAGAATCCATGCCGACTATGATCTTGCCTTTCTCGGAAAAAGGGTGCTCCTTATGGCAATATTTACAGCTGCAATGGGCGCAGCTGTCCTGGCGGCCCAGTGGCTCATATCCCCGCTTGTTTCCTATGATGAGGGAAGAATGGCGTCGTTTGTAGTCTTGATCCTCGGAATCGGCATCGGCGGAACTGTCTATTTGCTTCTTGGGATCTATTCCAACCTTGCCTATACTGTCCTTGGAGAGCGGGTCCGCTTTCTGCGGAAACGAAGAAAGAAAAGCAGTTCCGAAACGTGAAGAAAAAGCGGAGAAAGACGCAAAGGGCCTCCTGCAGTCCATATAAAGGAAGAATAGATATTACAAGAGAAAACCGACTCTGTTATTTGAGTCGGTTTTCTCTTTCCAAACGTTTCATTGCTCTTTTAGGGGTCATATCCGCACAAAGGAAGAGGAAAGACTAGGAAGCTAAGACTTCCTTTTTTCGATAAATCAAGATGCTTATTTATGCCTAAGTTGGTGAAATAAGCTTAACAGCATGCCTTATCTTGTGACCGGACTTTTCTTCCCCGCCTGTTACTTCTTCGTTATATACCGAGACGCCGTTCAATTCTTGACACTCTGCGCTCCAGGCGATCAAGCTGCCGTTCGAACCGGTTGAGCCGGCGTTCAACCGATCCTGCACCTGCAGGTGTCTCACCCGGGTATCCACCTGGGTACCCGCCTGGGGAGCCACCCGGAAAGCCGCCGGGATACCCACCTGGGAAACCGCCGGGGAAGCCCTGGGAACCGGGTGAACCTTGAAAGCCGGATAATTCCGGAGGAAAGGGCTGGGACTGCTGTCTGTAAAAATCGTACATTTCATCCGCTCCTTACTGTAGGTATCTTTCGCTGTATACTATATGTATCTGTGACAGATGCGGAAGGGCGGATGCCCAGTTTGCCGGTTTATAAGTGAAGGTTATTCATTCAGCTTCTCTTTATACCATGATAACTGGCGGCCGATACCAAGGCCCCGCAGCGGGACTTCGTATGAAAATCCTGCGTGTAGTAATGCCGGTTCAAGGAAGTCACGGTATACTTTGCCGCCATGCAAGTAAACAATACAGCGGCCAGGGTTTTCGAGGCGGATTAATTCATTCACCACTTTTCCGGCCCATGCTTCTTTCATTGCATGTGAAAAGTCACGAATCGAGACATCATAGGGATGCATGACTGTATCCGGGAAGAGGAGCCCGTCTTTTGCGTTGTAAAAATAAAGGGTATCATAATATTTAAGGGCGTACGAAATGGATTTTTGAAAAAGCGTGCTTGTATAAAAGGAATGGACAGGCGCTGGACTATTTTGTTTTTTCCGGGCAGTCGCCAGCAAGCCGACACGTTTCATAAATATTGCTCCTTTTATTTAATCCGCATTTCTGACGCGGACTCAGATGTTGTTTAGGGTTATTAAGAAAAAACGGTGAGAAAAGAGCGAATCGAAGTAACGACTCGGGCGGATCATTTTTGGCAGAGATGCACCACAGGAAGAAAGATTGAGGCCTGGCCAAACACCAATGTTTCACGCCGAATCATAAGTACATCTAATAAAACAGCAGTACATATGGGCTTTATTGTACCATATCAGTCGGGAAGATCACCATTTCAAGGAAGAAACAGGCAGGAGGGGATTATTCACCTTTATCTGCTTATTTAAAGCCTATCGTTAGCCGGAATTAATATGTTTGCAAACCGAAGTGGATTTGGAAGGAGGCGCTAGTCAATGCGTATTGATAAATTGCTGGCAAATATGGGATACGGAAGCCGCAAAGAAGTGAAAAAACTGTTGAAAAGCGGAGCGGTGAAAATAGATGGGGAGTCCGTGAACGACCCGAAAACAAAGGTTGATCCCGAAAAAGTCGAAGTGACGGTAAACGGGGAACTTGTGGAATACAGGGAGTTTATTTATTTGATGATGAATAAGCCTCCCGCCGTCATCTCAGCAACTGATGATGACACCATGGAAACGGTGGTCGATCTTCTGGAAATGGAAGACGTCATTTTCGACCCGTTTCCGGTCGGCCGTCTTGACAGGGACACCGAAGGCCTGCTGCTGCTGACAAATGACGGCCAGCTCGCCCACCGGCTGCTTTCCCCAAAAAAACATGTCCCGAAGACGTATTATGCTGTGATATCAGGTGTAGTAGATGACGATGATGTTCAGGCGTTCAAAGAAGGTGTCACGCTCGATGACGGGTATAAAACGAAGCCTGCCGCTTTAACCATTCTATCGGCTGATGGAGAGCTTGACCGTTCCGAAATCGAAGTCACCATCACAGAAGGGAAATTTCATCAGGTGAAAAGGATGTTTGCATCAGTCGGCAAAACGGTGACATATTTACAGCGTATCAGCATGGGCAGGCTTAAACTGGATGAAACACTCGAGCTCGGGGAATACCGGGAGTTGACCGAAGAGGAACTTGAACAACTGCAAAGCCCGTGAATAGGCAGTTTTTGTTTGATGAGGAGGACGCAAGGGTACTTATCATACAAAGATAAACGATACCTAAAGGAGTGACCAACTCATGAAAAAAGGCAAAGACATGCTGAAAAAACCGCTGGTGGTGAAAGAAAGCGGTGAAAAGCTCGGAATGCTCAAGGATTTTTATTTGAATACCGATCAGGAGCCCTTTGTTTCTTACCTAGCCTATGAACATACTGTACAGGTGCCCAATGAGGATGTATCACCCAATCAATCGTACGATACGACGGTGGATATGACAGCCGCACAGGGGATGAATACATTCAATATCGCCCCCTCCCAGGCAATGGAGGAAAAGACACAGAGTCTGGTGAAGCGATACATCATCAAAGGTAATTTCTTGATGGAAAACAATGATGATGAACTGATTGTGGACCACAGCGGCTTTGAACTTGACGGATCCCGCGTGGAGCCGGGGCTGTCTTATCATGAATTGATCACGTATGATGCATTGACCCGCGGCGGGGAAACTGTCGGCCGTGTGCATGATGTGCTGTTTGACGGCACGAAGGTTGCCGGTCTGGAACTTAAAATAGCCGACAAACTGCTCAGAAATGACTATCGATATGTGCCTGCCGCAAGCGGGATGGTGCTTGAAAACGGACGGCTCCAGCTTGACTATTTGCAGGAAGAAAAGATGACGGAGGATCCGGAATCCCTTTAGAATAAGGACAGTAGGGAAATAAAATGGAATTTGATTAACAAACGATATGACATTACATTTGATTAAAAAACGCTCAGATTGAGCGTTTTTTATGATGTCTTTTTCATATAAAGCACTGTAAAAAAGTTAACCGAGCGGCTGATCGTGCCCCAAAAAAGCCTCACGCCATCAAAAGGGTAACGCATGGCGGCTAATCGTGCCCCAAAAAAGCCTCACGCCATCAAAAGGGTAACGCATGGCGGCTAATCGTGCCCCAAAAAAGCCTCACGCCATCAAAAGGGTAACGCAAGCAGCTGAATCGTGCCTAAAAAGGGCTTCACACCCTCAGAAAAGTAACGCATCCAGTTGTTTATGTAATGAGTGAACAACACCCACCTTTATTTTTCCATGTATTTCTTGTTGATAGCCTGAAAAAAAGCGCCCCCCGTCTTTGCCATTAACGGAAAAGACGGGGGGCGCTTTTGGCTGAATATGTAAGGACCGCCGTTAAGACGGTGCTTTGACTCTTACCTTTTTTTCAGTGGTGGTCCATCTTCCTCTTCCCGGGCTCTTTACAAGGTTGTTGTATTGAAGAACATTCAGGTCACGCTGTATCGTTCGCGGAGTTGTTCCAAATTCTTCTACAAGTTCCTTCGTGGATACCGTTCCATGTGAATTGATATACATATACACGGCTTTAATCCTGTTCAGCATGCGAGAAGTTGACGGCTTCAAATAACCACTCCTTAACAGTTTGTTCGTCTTTTCGGAAGGCAAGCTTGCTTTTGTCAATACCATTTTACTATACCTTTTTGCTAAAATGCCAAAAATTTTGTTTTATTCACACAATTTTAACGAAATGTTTACGGTCTTTACCATCTGAAACCTTTTGACTTCTAAAGCCGTAAGGAAGAAAGAGGTGAGAAGATGGGTCCGCTGATGATCATGGCGTGTATTATCATCCCCGCTCTCGCAATTTTCGCAGCGAATTACTATTTATGGTGGGAAAGTCCGCGGTGCATTTTCCGATGGATTATTTAAGCAGAAAAACCGCTTCTGGAAAGAAAGAGGCCGATTTTGTTTCGGTTTTCAGGCAAAATATTCACAACAAGGTCATCTGCTAACCGGCTGGCAGAAAGCTATATTAAGGAATTTTTGCGAAATCAGGAGTATATGGCGATATATTTGCAGTTCACCGGGTTGACATCAGCCGCACTTCTATTGATTGAGCCCATTTTAATTAAAATGATTGTATTTGCGGCATCTTATTTCTTTTTAAAGGCAGGGGTAAGGGGTTATGTGCAAAAGATAGCTTAAGAACCTTTTATAAGGATGTTTCCGCCCGGTGTTGAGGGAAATGAGGCTGTGGTTATAACCGAAAATGCCCTTATACGCCCTGCTCTTTTCATTGCATTTTTTTCTGCATGGTTTACAATATTCGGGAGTTGGGCAATTATTGCTATCGTCATATCTATTGCCATTCTTATATTTTCCTTAAGAAGAATATAGGGGGATAACGATTGTATTCTATTTATGCTAGAATATTCACATGGCCTCTTGGGGCTTTGTCATTTACGATGACATCGTAAATGGGGGATGGAGGTGCCGGTTTGCTTATCATAACCAAGTTCATCATTAAAATGGTCCGATTGAACAACTGGGTCCTTTTCTGGTCCACTGCCACCCTGTTGTTTTTCAGTTCTTTTTTTATAGCATACCTGGAGCCGCAGACATTTCCCACACCTTTTGAAGGTCTATGGTGGGTAATGACAACGGTGACAACGGTTGGTTATGGTGATTATTCGCCTGTTACAACGGCAGGTCAACTTTATGCAATGTTTTTGTACATATTCGGTATCGGTTTGATCGGGGTCGTGATTGGGAAAATAATCGATTGGTTTGGGAATTTTCGCAAGTTGAGGGAGGCAGGCAAGTTGGCATTTACAGGAACAGGGCACATTGTCATAATCGGATGGTCCAAAAAGGCTGAATTTGCGGTGGAAGAAATCCTGGATTCTTCAGATAAGACGGAAATCGTCATTATCGATGAACTGCCGACTGCTCCATACTTGGATGAGCGTGTCCATTATGTGCAGGGCCAGGCTGCGGATAAACAAATCATCGATCGGGCAAATGTCAGCCAATCACAGGCGGTTATCGTATTTGCTGACGACACGATCCAAAATACACAGCTTGCGGATGGAAAGACACTGTTAATTGCATCATCAATCGAGCATTATGCTAAAAATGTACATACGACAGTGGAAATCCTTAATGAAGAACATATCCATAATTTTCAGCACAGCCACGTTGATGAGTTTGTCGTGACACATGAAACGATTTCAAGGCTCGCTGTCCGTTCGGCCTTCACAAAAGGAATAGCCTCGGTCTATTCTCAGTTGATGAGCCGGAATTATGGGGACGATTTATACCAGATAGAAAAGAAAGAACAGTGGCAGACATACAGGGATGCGTTTGACAGCCTATTGAGCGATGGAGCGACGCTGATTGCCGACCGCAACCGTCTTGACATTAACAGGCGGCTGGATGAAGAGATTCCGGATGGTGCCATGCTGTATATCATTTGCGATAAGGAAACGTACAAGAAAATTGCCGGCGGGCAATAAAGGAGCTGTTACAATGTCTCACATTAACTGGCAGGAAGAAGCCGAAAAAAGAAAAGACGAGATAATCGAAACGGCACAGCGCTATTTGCAGATCAAAAGTGTCCTGGATGAAAACAGCAGGCAGCCCGGCGCCCCGTTTGGCAGCGGCATTGCTGAAGCACTCGGCTTCATGCTGGAAATGGGAGAAAGAGATGGATTCCAATCGAAAAACGTTGATGGATATGCAGGTCATATCGAATACGGACAGGGGGAGCCGCTTATCGGGATCCTCTGCCATGTCGATGTGGTACCGGAAGGAGATGGATGGACAAGCGCCCCTTTCAGTGCTGAAATCAGTGACGGCAAAATCTTCGCCAGGGGTGCAATGGATGATAAGGGGCCGACGATTGCCGCATACTTTGGGCTGAAAATGGTGAAGGAACTCGGGCTCCCTCTTTCCAAAAGGGCGAGGATCATCCTGGGTACCGACGAGGAAAGCGAATGGCGTGGAGTTGAACATTATTTTGAACATGAAGAAATGCCGGATATGGGTTTTGCCCCAGATGCGGATTTTCCGATTATCTATGCGGAAAAAGGCATAGCCGATTTTGAACTTATGCAAAATGCCAGCCTGGATACAGAAGATGCAACGTTCATTCTTGAGCAATTCCATTCCGGTCACCGCCTGAACATGGTTCCCGATTTTGCCGAAGCTGAAATTTATACAGAAATGAAAGTGCAAATGCTTCAAAAACAGTTTGACCAATACCGAAACGAATACGGGCTGGATGGCTCTTATGAAGATTTGGGGGGCCAGCGGGTGAAAGTCCGTCTGGAAGGGGTTTCAGCCCATGGAATGGAGCCTGATAACGGCAAAAATGCAGGCCTTATCCTCGCAAACTTCCTTTCGAATCTTGATCTCGATGAGAAGAGCGCCCAGTATATAGAATTCATCAATCAATATTTATTCGATGATTCCCGCGGGAACCGATTTGGTGTGGCGGCATCGGATGAGGAACTTGGGGATTTGACAATCAATACCGGGCTGTTCCGGTACAGCAAAACAGAAGGCGGGACATTGGGCCTTAATCTGCGCTATCCGGCCGGCGTTGAAATAAGCGAAACAAAGAAACAAATCGAAGGGGAGGCGGCCAAGTTTTCCTTCCGCATGAAAGGATTTGACGATACTCCGCCACACCATGTCGATCAAAGCCATCCACTAATCGGCGCATTGAGTAAAGTGTATGAAGAACAGACCGGTGAGAAGGCTGAACTGATCGCCATCGGCGGCGGGACATACGCCCGGTCCTTACAGGCTGGCGTTGCATTTGGACCGTTGTTTCCAGGCCGGCCTGATGTTGCCCACCAAAAGGACGAGTATATTCACATAGAAGATTTGATAAAAGCTGCTGCCATTTATGGGCAGGCAATATATGAACTGGCCCGCTGAACAAGGCAACCGCTTCCTTTGTAGGGAGCGGTCTTGTTTTTCCAATGGCTTTGTTCCCATTTAAGAAAGTATAAGTTATCAGCAAGGGAGTAATTCGACTCAGCTGCCAATTTTAAGAATAGAAAAGCAAACAGGGGAGACCCAGCAGGCTCTATTAACGCTGAGGAGGCTCCCCGGTCGCCCCGCGGCAAAGAAGACACTGTGAGTGCGACCGGAGGGAAGCAGGAACAGATGTCGCACTTGTGCCTATGGTGAAAGCGAATGCCTGCAGTGGAAAGGAACGGGTAAACTTCAGAATAAACTGCTATCATCTTTAACTGATTTTTACTTTGTTTAAGGGTTCGGTAGGTTAATAAGCTGCTTCCACAAATTTAGAACTACAATTTTATGGAAATCATGATTTCACTGCTGAATATCAACATTGAACATTAACGTAGTAATACGGACAGGGCCAGCAAGCATCATCAGCCAAAAGGAGCGTTTCGTTTGGAACACGCAGCAATTGATTCAAGAGCACAGCAATATATGACATTCAAATGGTTTTATTTCACCATTTTTTTCGGATTTGGGGGCTTATTTCCCCTGCTTGCTGTATATTTAAGGGAAAATGGGCTTACAGGAGGGCAAATCGGAACAATCATGTCGATCAGCCCGATTGTGATGATATTGATCCAGCCGATGTGGGGCTTGCTCACAGACTATACCCAGAAACCGCGCCACGTTCTCACGTTTACAATAATCGCGACAGCGCTGGCGGCCATTTTTTATTCATTTGCAGGGGAATATTGGGTATATATTGCGGCAGCTGCCATGCTGGCTTTCTTTCAAAGTTCAATTGTTCCGATATCGGACAGCATCACGTTGAACTATGTCCAAAAAGAAGGGTACGATTACGGAGCAATCAGGTTATGGGGAGCCATAGGGTTCGCGATTTCGGTCCTTGTAGTGGGCCGGATATCCGAATTGGCAGGCTTATGGGTCATTTTTTATATTTTTACGCTTGTCCTTACTGTCTCTGCTGTCTTTTCCTGGAAACTGCCCGAAGAAGGCAGGATCGAGCAAGTCAATCTCGGGGCAGGTCTGTCAACTTTGCTGAGCCTTCCCCGTTTTGTGCTGTTTATGGTCACGACATTTCTAGTATTCGGCCCCATTTTTGCGAACAACTTTTATTTTGGGATATTTGTGCAGGATTCAGGGGGGACGCTGACAGGAGTTGGCCTGGCTTTTTTACTGGCGGCAGGCAGTGAAGCCCCTTTCATGAAGTTCGCCTCCGCTTTCATCAGGAAGCTGGGCATGATCAGGGTCCTGTTTCTGGCAGCACTTGTATCAGGTTTGCGCTGGCTGTTTTACTTTTATGAACCTTCACTGGCGCTTATTTACGCGACAACGGTGGCCCAGGGGTTTTCAATCGGGCTGTTCGTACCGGCGGCACTCCAGTACGTAAGGGACATCGCACCTAAGGATGTGAGGGCAACGGCTGTTTCTCTGTATTCTGCAATGGGAAATGGCGCCGGAAGCTGGTTTTCCACATTTCTTGGCGGGATCATTATGGAACGTGCCGGCATTTTCAGCCTTTATATGTTCTTTGCCGTCCAAACTGCCGCAGGCGTTTTGCTATTGTTTTTCATCCTTCAAATCGACAGGAAAAAACGGAGGCAAGCATAAAGAAAATTCCCGCCAGGCGAACTTTTGGCAAAAGTGGAGGTGCAGCTGTCGGCTGCTCGGCCTATAGGTTTCTTAGCTGATACGTTAATCTTCCCATCCGAAAAAAACTGATCCTGGACGGCAAAGGAGCCGGACAGGATCAGCCCTGGAATCAGGAGTCTTCACTGAACAAGTCACTGGATAGATAGCGTTCGCCTGTATCACATCCGATGCAGACGACAATCTGGTCTGAAGAAAGCCTTGAGGCCACTTTCAGGGCGGCGTTGCATGCTGCACCTGAAGAAGGCCCGACAAGGATTCCTTCTTCAGAGGCAAGCCTTTTTGTGGTATCGTATGCTTCCTCATCTGTTATCTGGAATATTTCATCATATACGTCCTGGTTCAGCGTGTCGGGAATAAAGCCAGGGCTGGTTCCCACGAGTTTATGTTTTCCGGGCTTGCCCCCGGAAAGGACGGGAGATCCTTTAGGTTCCACAACATGAACAGTGAGACCGTCATAGTGTTCCTTCAATACTTCGCCGGTGCCGGTCACAGTACCCCCGGTACCCGATGCCGCAACAAAGGCGGAAAGCGGCTTGCCGATTTCTTTCATTGCCTCGACGATTTCGAGTGCTGTTGTTTGACGGTGTGCCCCCGGATTTGCTTTGTTTTCAAATTGCATCGGCATAAAGCTGTCCGGGATATCCTGCATCAGTTCCTGAGCTTTTTTGATTGCTCCCGGCATCTTTTCCTCACCGGGTGAAAGGACGACTTCAGCACCGTAGGCTTTCAATAAATTGATCCGTTCCTGTGTCATCGTATCCGGCATGACGATGATGGCTTTATAACCGCGGGCCGCTGCATTCATGGCGAGGCCGATGCCGGTATTCCCGCTTGTGGGCTCAATGATTGTGGAACCGGGCTTTAACAGGCCGGATTTTTCAGCTTCAAGAATCATATTGAACGCAGCCCGGTCTTTTACACTGCCGCTCGGATTATACGATTCAAGTTTTATATATACGTGTGCCCCGGAAGGATCCGAAAGCTTGTTGAGTTTTACGATCGGCGTTTCTCCGATTAGATCGGCAATATTGTTAACTACTCTCATCATTTTCTCTCCTTTGTTTTTGTGATGTTACATGCGTGACAGTGCTGCCTGCAGATCGTTTATCTATTAGTTTATCACAAAATCCTTATTTCTTATAAGCAAAGTAGGAATTGATCGTGCGATATTCCTTTGTTTTCCACTATGAGTTTGATACTATTTATATACGAAAATCATCAGGAGGTTAACTGGAATGGCAGATGCACATTATTTCGTTGCAGTCCCGGTTACAGAGCCAGCTCGTAGCACTATCAGAGAATGGGCTGCACTGCTTCAGGAAAGATATTCATTTAAAAAATGGGTTCATCCCCAGGATTATCATATTACACTGGCTTTTCTTGGTTCTGCGGAATTCAGCCGCATGGAGAGGCTCAAAAAAGCTCTTAGGCCGGTCATTGCCGGGCATGAACCATTCACACTTCAAATTAATGATATGGGGACCTTCGGCCGGCCGGACGCTCCGCGAATCCTCTGGGCAGGAGTGGAAAAATCGGATCAGCTTAAACGGCTCCGTGATTCCGTTTACGAAACGTGCCAGGAACATGGCTTCAATCTTGATAAGCGTCCGTTTAACCCGCATATCACGATTGCCAGGAAATGGACTGGAGATCGTGACTTTTCAACCGTATCTGCTCATGCGCCTGTTCCTAAGGATGGGAAAATCATAGAACAAGTCAAACACGCAGTCCTTTATCAGACTCACATGCGCAGGGTGCCCATGTACCAGCCTTTGAAAATTTTCCAGCTTGGTGGAAAGCAATGAAAGCGGCCGTGTTCACCGGTCTTCAGGTTGTCTTCCTGTATGTCATTTATCTAATAGGGAACAGGATAGCTGCGGCATTGGGGCTGTTTATTCCAGGCAGCATTATCGGCATGCTCCTGCTGTTCGGTTTGCTTGCTTCGGGAATGGTCAGGGCAGGCTGGTTTGACAGGGGGGCTTCATTTTTACTTTCGCGATTGCCGCTTCTTTTTATCCCGGTGACAGTAGGGGTCATGAACTATTTGGATTTGTTTAAGGGTGAAGGGCTATTAGCGGTCGCTGCTGTTCTTGCCAGCACTGCGCTTGTTATGGCAGGCGGCGGGTGGGTCAGTCAGAAAACCGCTCGCCGGAAAGAAAGGATGGAGAAGGGATGACGCTTTTACTGGCTGCATCATCCATCATTTTGACAGCAGCTGTCTACTGGTTCAGCAAAAAATTATATATAAAATGGTACACTCCTTTTACTGTTCCGATTGTGACCTCAACTCTCATCATTGTCCTCATCCTGCTTGCCGCCGATATTTCCTATAACACTTATATGATCGGGGCGCAATGGATTGATGAACTGCTTGGACCGGCGGTGGTGGCGCTCGCATATCCTCTTTACCGCCAGTTATCGATATTGAGAAAATACTTTGTTTCAATCATGGCCGGTGTTTTTTCCGGGACGGTTCTGGGGATTCTGTCTGGAATTTTATTTGCGGTTTGGCTGGAAACAGAGCCGGAAATTCTGGCGTCGCTTGTCCCGAAGTCGGTCACAACCCCTATAGCCATGGAAATCGCCCGGGTATTGGGAGGAATTCCTGCCATAACTGCTGTATTCGTTATGATTGCCGGCGTCGGCGGGGCTATGTTCGGCCCATGGCTGTTAAAGATTTGCCAAATCGATCATTTCATCGGGAAAGGAATCGGGCTGGGCAGCGCAGCCCACGGCATGGGCACGTCGCGGGCACTTGAAATCGGCGAAAAAGAAGCGGCTATCAGTTCAATTGCCATGACACTCAGCGCAATACTCGCTTCTGTGCTGGCTCCTGTCCTGATGGACATGTTCATTACATTTCATTTGGAGGGTTGAGATGTCACAGTTGATTAAGCTGCAGGATTATATATCAAGGTATGAAAAGGACATTTACAAATATCCGGGCCAATTCATCAGCCATAAGCAAAAACGCTGGGACATGTTAAAAACGGCATGGGAGGAAGGGATTCAGCTTCCTGAACCCGAAACGGATAAGCATCAATTTTTTCAGCAATGGGAGACGGGGGAACAAATGGATAGAAAAAAGCCCCTGTCATCGATCAAAAAGTTCTTGAAACATCATGATGACAAGAACGATGAAAATGAAAAAGCCCCGGGTCCCGCCCGCTATGCGGATGTAGAAGAACTAAAGAAGCGGTTTCGGGCTGACATGCTTCAATTTAAGATGCGATGGGGCACATCAACACTTAGGGAAAAATCATCAGTCGACAGATCATGGAACAGAAATGAAGAACTTATTCACCTGCTGCAGGGGTTTCCGGATAGTTATTTGCTGATGCACAAGCCGGTTTTCCGTTTACAGCAGGCAACTGTCGAGTTGGACACCATTTTCATCACCCCGGTCGATATTATCGTCCTGACACCGATGCAAGGGAACGGCCAAACTGTGTATACTGCACAGAAAGGGAAGTTCTGGGAGGAGCGAACCGGAAAAGAAATAAAAAAACGGCTTAACCCAATGATATCACTCGAAAGGACCGTTAAAATCGTATCACACATCCTGTCCTCTGCTTCGGTTGTACTTCCTGTCCAGAAAGTATTGTACAGCCGCACAGCCATCATCAGATTTCCATATCAGCCAGCGGGATTGAAAGTGCTGGACAGATCAGCGTATCCGGAATGGCAACGCATGAGGGTGAGGCAGCCAGTGCCGCTTAAACATACCCAGCTCAAGGCGGCCCGTGAGCTTTTGTTTCATTGCGAAACGATAGCCTATCCGCGGCCTGAATGGGAAATTGAAGAGTGAAGCTGGGAGTGAGTTCCTTTTTGGCAGGTGTCTTTTGGATAAAGGCATATGACATATCTGCGGTTCTTAAGGTAAAATATAGATATTCACGATTGTGATAAAAATTAAGTACAGGGACAGGTACACATAGATGAAAATTTTTTTCTTTATCATTAATCCGGCAGCAGGAAACGGAAAAGCCTTGAAAAAATGGAATAAAGTAAAGGATGAACTTCAGCAAAAAAACGTACGGTTCCGCTCCTTTTTTACCGAAAGGCCGGGCCATGCCGAACACATTGCCCGCCAGATTGCGGAAATACATGCCGACCACCTTGAATCCATCATTGCTGTAGGCGGTGATGGCACCATTCATGAAATCATAAACGGTCTGGCTTTTCATGAAGATATTAAGATCGGGTACATACCTGCCGGATCGGGAAATGATTTTGCAAGAGGTTTTTCAATACCCCATGCACCGCTCGATGCGCTGGCAACCATTATTGGGAAAGGCGGCAAAACAGGACAGTATGATATCGGCAGAGTGATTTTCAATTCCGGGAAAGGGCGGCAGAAACGCTTTGCCAATAGTGTCGGCGCCGGTTTCGATGCCGAAGTTTCGAAGGTTGCAGATGAGGCGTCCTATAAACCGCTTCTGAACAAAGTCGGATTGGGCCGGTTTGCATATTTAATCGCCCTTTTAAAAACCATGACCGCATACAAGCCCGCGGATGTAACGGTGACAATTGACGGAAATACCGCTGTCTTTGAAAAGGTATGGTTCATTACAATTTCCAACAGCCCTTATTACGGGGGAGGGATGAAAATATCGCCAGCCGCCGATCCTTCTGACGGCATTTTGGATGTTTGTATCGTTTATAATTTACCGGTATGGAAACTTCTTTTGTTATTCGGTAGTGTGTTTTTTGGCTGGCACAAATATTTAAAAGAAGTCGAATTATTTACTGGCCGGAATATCAGTGTGAAAAGCGAATCCCCTTTCCCCGTCCATACCGATGGGGAACAGGCTGGGGTAACTCCGATACAAGTCAGTGTGCTGAATTCACGAAGGAGCATCTATTCACAACACAGGTCTGCTGTGGCCAAAAACGTAAAATCGGCCGCTCGAGGAGGGGGAAACGGGTGAAACTTTCAGATTTGATCGTGTCAGCTTTATTTGCAATTTTATGGATCCTGTTATTTTATAAAGAAGACGGTTGGCGGTCGGCGCTTGGCGAATATGCTTCTGACTGGGTGTGGATCGCAGCGCCGATCGCTGTTTTTATCCTCATGATCTTGCTGGCCCGTTTTTTCAAAAACCGCTATCTGTGATATGGTAGTCATTGAAAATGATACTGCACAGAGACTTGGGGTATTGGAGACGGAATAAACTGCAAAAATTTGTACAAATATACAAACCTATGGACAGGCAGACGGATAAGGCAGCCTATTGGCGGTTGTCCGATTCGATTGAATTTGGCGAAATCCGTGATAATATGAAAAATATTGTGTGAACATGCGATGAATTGCTGTATACTTTTACTATATGGATGCACCGATAAAAACGACAGTTTAGGAAGAATATGTTATGACGAAATTGAAGGTGAAATGGTTGGAACAGATTTTAGGAAAAGAGTGGCAGATCACCCCTGCCGGCGGGCAGACAGGTGAAGCTTACATTGCCAGGAAAAACGGGGAAAAGTTGTTCCTGAAACGCAACTCATCACCTTTCCTAGCTGTTTTATCAGCCGAAGGGATTGTTCCAAAGTTAATATGGACGAAACGTATGGAAAACGGCGATGTAATCACGGCACAGCACTGGCTGAACGGGCGCGAACTGAAACCGGATGATATGAACAGTATCTCCGTGGCCCGTTTGCTGAGCAAAATCCATAAGTCAGACGCCCTTCTTTCCATGCTGAAACGGATTGGCAAGGAACCGCTTTTGCCGGAACATATTCTGTCTGAAATCGGTGAACGCATGAGTGAAGAATGCCGGAAGAACAGTGTCATTCAGCAAGCATTGCTTTTTTTGGAAAAAGAAATGGCTGCTGTTCAGTCGCAGGACATGGTTGTGTGCCATTGTGATGTCAATCATAACAACTGGCTCCTCAGTGAACGTGAAGAACTTTTCCTGATTGATTGGGACGGGGCAATGATAGCCGATCCGGCTCTCGATCTCGGCATGCTTTTATCCTGGTATATTCCCAGGGAGGAATGGGCAGGCTGGCTGCAAGAATACGGGATTGACCTGACCGGAAGCCTGCTGGAGCGGATGCAATGGTATGTTATATCTCAGACGATCTTGTGGGTGATTTGGCATAACGAACGGAATCAGCCCTCTGAAGCCATGAACTGGCTCCGCTATCTGTCGAATGTCCTAAATCACGACACATTAAGATAAAAAGAGAACATTTCCCTGGAAATGTTCTCTTTTTTTACATCCATTTATTTATTGGATGTAAGAAGCATCCAATTCGTGTATCCATTTACCCAGTGATTCATCATGATTGGTGATGTGGTTATCAATATTCCGGCCGTTGACGCCGGTCTGGGTATACTGATAGATGTCATACATCGTTTGTTTTTCTTGTTCATTCAAGCTCCCTTTTGCTACGAGCGATTGAATGAGGCGTTGTATTTGCTGGTATTCTGAAACCTGCCCGCAGCAGTCAGTTTTATGATTGTATAAAATTTCTCTGATCATCCCTATTTGATCCCGCGCGGTAATCGTCACGGTTGACACATCCTTTTTTGCTTTTATGATACCGTCGCTATTGTGTGATTATACAATTTCTTTGTGACCAATGTTTGGGAGGGCAGGGCAGAAAAAAAGCCGGACCCTTTGTGGCCGGCGTGCATATTATTTCCCTTTGGCACCCCATAATAATAATGCGGCAATCGCCAGAATAACAACCAGAATGGGAGCCCAGGTGATCAGAAACTCATTCAATGTGATTCCTCCTTTAAGGCCGGGGCGAAACCGGGGCAAAGGTTACCAGCTGGTGCTGTTGTTCCTTCATTTTATCAAGATTATCCACCTTCTGCGACTTCTGGATACGGTAATAGGGGATGGAAGCTGTCCATTCGGTCCTAAAAGGGAATGGGTCAACTGTAATCGTTTGCTGATCCACCCATTCAAGAAACAACTTTTCCTCTCCACCGTCCGCTTTGTACGCCGTGACGCCATCCCGAAACCATGGATGCACATCTTCCTCTGGTGCCCCCGGGTTGTTCAGGCAAACATACAGGGAAAGGTTATCAAGCAGCCGCAATGTTTTTAGGTCATCCGCAAATGCCGTTAAAGTAATGGAACCTGATTCAGCAAGTTCAGCCCGTCTGGTCCGCTCGTTTTGCAAAAATCTTTTTACATCCTCCCCGTCTTCTTCGCTATAAAAAGAACTATAGTGTTTGGAAACGAGGGCAGCACTGTAAGGGTCCAGTTTTTCAGTCATATCAAGACCCTTAGCATACATATCCAGGCGGCGTTTCAATGGCAGGTCGACAAAATCATATGGTTTGTCTTCTTTGCTGTTCCAGCTTATGATTTCATCCTCATATATCCAGCTGATATCATGAATGGCTGCAGCGAAAATCACTCGGAACGGAAGCTGGGGGAATGGGCCGTTTCCCCAATTGGTTCCCATCTCACCGGATAACAGGCCGTGATCATGCTGTGTGTACAGTGTAAAATGTTCTTCTGTTTCCCTCAAAATCATATGCATACACCCTTTTCATTTTTTATTCAAGACGCATTTCCAGCTTTCAGACGGCCTGGAATTCACCAATCTCCACGGAGACATATTGCAGCTTTTTCATACGTGGAGTCAACTTGATTTCACGCCATTTCCGTGCTTCTGTATGCCGAACAGGGAGACTGCTAAAGCGCGAATCAGTTTGTAGGCCATAGTTCCCTGCATTTACAGGAAACTAAACTGCTTCAGGACGGTTCCTCATTCATTCACAACAGGATTTGAGCTTTTCATGCCACGGATGATTTCATGCTGAAAACAGTTCCGTTTTGCTGGATTTCATGTTATGTTGAAAAACGGACAAACCCTTACCATGAAATTGACAGAAAGAAGTGGTAATATGCGGCAAAGACATAAGCCATGGGCTAGAGATAAAATCAAACAAAACAGTGCGGTCGTACCTTCCGATCCCGAAAGCCTCCGCGGCAACTGGGCATCGGAGTTCGGAAATGGAAATCCGATCCATCTGGAAATCGGAACCGGAAAAGGCCGGTTTATTGCCGGTATGGCAGAGGCGAATCCTGAAGATAACTTCATCGGAATCGAGAAGGCCCCTTCTGTCATTATTAACGCTCTTGATAAAGCGTTGGACCGGAACCTTGGTAATTTGCGCTTCCTAAACGAAGATGCAAGTGATCTGACATCCTTTTTTGGAGCTGGCGAAGTATCCCGGATTTATTTGAATTTTTCTGATCCCTGGCCGAAAAATCGCCATGAAAAGCGGCGGCTTACTTATAAATCTTTTCTGGGCCAATACGAAAAAGTCCTGGGTGAATTGGGGGAAATTCACTTGAAGACCGATAATCAGGGACTTTTTGAATACTCCCTTGAAAGTTTTTCGAAATATGGCATGGTGGTTAAAAATATCAGCCTGAATCTCCATGAGAGTGAGTTTGAGGGGAATATCATGACTGAATATGAACAAAATTTCTCATCAAAAGGCATGCGGATTTACAGATGCGAGGCCGCATTCCGCTGATGCTTGAGAGGAGCTGTCCCGAGATGGGCAGCTTTTTTGCCGTATTGGAAAGTATAAACTGTCAGCAAGGGAGTAATTCGACGCAGCTGCCAATCTTAGGAATATAGATAAGGGCAACTATGCCTCTGTCTTTTTAAACGTTTTCCACTTAAGCGATGTGTATCCCCCCTATTTTATTCTGAATACTTTTAATTTATAAACTAAATTCGCTTTTGGTAAACTAAGAAGTAGCTCTAAACAAAACGGGGGGATTAGATGGAAACGTTTAAAAAAGGGGATTTGGCATTAACCTGGCTTAACGGCGGGATGACACACCTTGATGGCGGAGCGATGTTCGGAGTAGTTCCAAAGGTGCTGTGGAGCAAAAAGTATCCTTCCAATGAAAAGAACCAGGTTCCGCTCCGGACCGACCCGATCTTTTTTCAGGCAGGCGGCAAAAATATATTGATTGAATCGGGCATCGGAAAAGGAAAATTTTCCGATAAAATGAAGCGTAACTACGGAGTGACAGAGGAAAGCCGGGTCGATGAGGATTTACAAAGCCTCGGGCTTACTGAGCGTGAGATCGACCTCGTGTTAATGACGCATTTGCATTTCGATCATTCAAGCGGCCTCACAAAATGGGAAAATGGTGAGCTTGTCTCTGCATTTCCGAATGCGGAGATCATTGTTTCGGAAATAGAATGGAATGAGATGAGGAACCCGAATGTTCGGTCAAAAAACACCTATTGGAAGGAAAACTGGAAACCGGTGGAACATCAGGTCCGTACCTTTAAGGGCCAAACCGAACCAGTTCCTGGCGTTGTTATGCACCATACCGGGGGACACAGTGACGGGCATAGCATTATCATGCTGGAAACCGGGGAAGAGTCGATTGTTCATATGGCTGATTTGATGCCGACACGCGCCCATCAAAATATTTTATGGGTGCTTGCATTCGATGATTATCCGATGGATTCCATTGAGCAAAAGCAGAAATGGATGGAAGAAGCATACAGCCGCAATGCATGGTTCACGTTTTATCATGATGAGGAATACAGGGCAATTAAATGGTCGCGGGATGGTAAAGAGGTTATTGATGCGGTGAAGAGGGAAGAGAGGAAATAACCGTTATTGAAACTTTTCTATGTATCTACTATTATTATATTAGTATGAACTGATTCATTATCATGGACTCTAGGAGGGTAAAAGGATGAAAAAGTGGTTTGCAGCACTGTTCACAGCTGTCATGCTGGCAGGAACTGTTATGGGATCGCAGGCATTTGCGGCAGAAGGCAAGAATACTGGCAAATACAATGCGGAAATGATGTCTGCGGTGAATAAGCAATTGAAAGAGGAGCACAGCGACTTCAAAAACGGCTCCCTCGAAATCCGCAATACGCAATTATTTGAAGTTTCCTCCGAGGAAAGCGATATAAAGCAGGTTGTTGCCGGAACGGCTACTTATAAAACGGTCCGCGATAACCTTTTTGCCTTTTCACATCGGGACACCGTCTTTTATGATCCGCAAAACGACAAAGCGCTGACACTGCAGGATGTTGCAGTATTCCCGGCAGTTGCAGACTATGAAGAAGCCCAGAAGGATCAAAACGGCAAATTCATGCATGTCAGTGTTATTCTCATGCTGCTTGCATTTATTTTGATTGTTCCGGCATTCTTCATGTTCTTTTGGGAAAAACGCCAGTATTCCACAACCGAGTGGACAACAGCCAACAATATATATGGCAGCAGGCAAGTTTATCATTAACGAGAAAACCCCGCAATTAGCGGGGTTTTTTTACATTCAATTGTATGCAAGTGTTCGGCTTAGCGGCTGGATTTCAGGGGGAAAGGTTCCCTTGTCTATGCCTGAAGGAACTCCAACCGGTGAATCATACAGATTTTTCGACTTCAAGGATCGTTCCGGTTTTTGCATCGATCATAAACTCATATTGTTCTGCCCGTTCTTCCGAAGAACGGGAAATGCCTCCCCTGTATACAGTATAAGGCAAACCGAATTTTTCGGTTTCTTCCGGCACCATATGTATCCAGGAGCCGTCAATGGGTCCTTTTTCTTTGAAAAGATCTTTGGCATCCTTCAGCGCCTTTTCCGCAGAAATAGATTGCTCGTCACGGGCCTGCATGACAATCACAGCAGCAGCGGCACCGATGCCTGCGCCAATCAAAACGTTTTTTAGATTCATGAATATTTTCCCTACCTTCCTTAATAAGTCGATTCAACTTGTTTCCTTTAAAGCATGAGAAGCAGGTGAAGTTATTTCATATTAGTTGTATTATACAAAAGAATGGGAAAATCCTCTATTAAACCGGCTGGCTGGAAGTGGAAACATGCTTTGAGTTTCGATACAATAAAAGGGATACATATTCAGATTCACCGAAATAGGAAATGGTTATGCTGAAAGGAGAAAAAAGATGAATGAAACGACATTAAATATGTTCAAGACACTGACTGAGATTCCAGGTGCTCCGGGTTTCGAACATGAAGTTCGCAAATATGTGAAATCAGAATTGGAAAAGGTTTCCGATGAAATCATCCAGGACAATCTCGGTGGTGTGTTCGGCGTTAAAAAGAGTGGAGAAACGGGGCCGCGCATCATGGTTGCCGGCCATATGGATGAAGTCGGCTTTATGGTGACAGGCATTACGGACAACGGCATGCTCCGTTTTCAGACACTTGGCGGCTGGTGGAGCCAGGTGCTTCTTGCCCAGCGGGTCCAGGTCATTACAGAAAACGGGCCGGTTACCGGTGTCATCGGCTCAATCCCCCCTCATTTGCTGGATGAGGAGAAGCGAAAAAAGCCCATTGAAATAAAAAATATGCTGATCGATATCGGTGCGGATGACCGTGAGGATGCCAGGGAGATCGGCATTAAACCGGGCCAGCAAATCACTCCAATTTGTCCGTTCACCCCCATGGCAAATCGGAAGAAGATACTTGCCAAGGCGTGGGATAACCGGTATGGTGTTGGGCTTGCCATCGAATTGCTGAAGGAATTGGAAGGTGAAAGCCTGCCGAATATCCTGTATTCCGGTGCCACTGTTCAGGAAGAAGTTGGCCTGCGCGGGGCTCAAACAGCTGCCAATATGATCAAACCGGATCTTTTTTATGCACTTGATGCGTCTCCTGCCAACGATATGACCGGAGATAAAAAAGAGTTTGGGCAGCTTGGCAAGGGCGCGCTGCTCCGCATTTTCGACCGATCGATGGTCACACATAAAGGAATGCGTGAGTTCATACTCGATACTGCCGAGAGCAATGATATCCCATATCAGTACTTTATTTCCCAGGGGGGAACTGACGCAGGAAGGGTCCACCTTTCCAATAATGGTGTACCATCAGCAGTAGTTGGAATCTGTTCGCGTTATATCCATACTGCTGCCTCGATGATCCATGTTGATGATTATGCTGCCGCAAAGGAGCTGCTGCTTAAACTGGTCCGTTCTTCAGACCAGTCCACAGTGGATTCCATTCGTCAAAATGGATGATAAAATACGAAAGAAAACTCGCTGATTGGAGAGCTTTTAGGGGAAGATAGAGGCATGCTGCCCTTATCTACATTCTTAAAATTGTCAGCTGCTTTGAAATATGCCCTTGCTGACAATTTATGCTTTTCTATATAGCAAAAAAGAAGCCGGAAACGGCTTCTTTTTTACAGACAATATGTTTGCCGGCTTCCCGGAACCGGTAAACTGAAAAAAGGGGTGCCAAGATGAAAATTGCAATCGGCTCGACCAATCCTGTCAAGGAAGGGGCCGTAAAGGACGTTTTCGGCGAGACGGACAACGAATTTGTCAGCCTTAACGTGCCTTCCGATGTTTCCTCCCAGCCTTTTGGGGATGAACAAACGGCCCAGGGTGCAATCAATCGTGCAAAAGCCTGTCTCGAAAAAGTTGATGCAGACGTGGCTATCGGCCTTGAAGGCGGGGTCACGGATTCAAAATATGGAATGTTTGTCTGCAATTGGGGAGCCCTTGCCGATCGCAAGGGCAAAGTGGTCATTGCGAGCGGTGCCCGGTTTTTGCTGCCTGATGAAGTGTCTGAGAAAGTGAGGGAAGGTCGGGAACTGGGAGAAGTGATGGACTGGTTTACGAAAAGGGAAGAGATCCGGAAAAAAGAAGGTGCTATAGGAATATTCACAAATGGAATGGTAACCCGGCAGGAAATGTATCAGCATCTGGTGAAATTGTTAGCAGGGCAACACCAATACCATGCCAGGTCTCTTGTTGGAAGAAAGATAGAACAGGATGGAGGGAAACTCAATGAAAAAAATACTCGTAACATCTGATGGCTCAGAAAATTCCGTTCGTGCCGCAGAATTTATCGTCAGCCATTATGGAGGGAATGAAGACAGTGACAACCCGGTGATTGTCATCCTAAACGTTCAACAACCGCTCCATTCATCGCATGCCCGCATGTTTATCAGCAAAGAGGACCTTGGCAGTTACTATTACGATGAGGGCATGAAAGATGTTTCCAAACTGCTTCCGATATTTGAAAAGGCCGGTCTGAAGGCTGAATCAAGAGTGGAAACCGGGGATCCGGCAGAAAAAATCGTGGAAACGGCTGAAGAAATGGCTGCTGACATTATCGTTATGGGGACACGGGGCATGGGCCGTGTGAAAAACATGGTGATGGGTTCCACCAGCACAAAGGTCCTTCATCTCTCTGACATTCCGGTCACACTTGTGAAATAGGGTTTGCTGGCTGTGTGGTAAAAAATTGCTGCCTGTAAAAGTCCCGCTTGGGGTAATAAGCAGTTCCGGTGCCGTAGAGAAAATGGTGAAAACAGGTGAAACAACATACTAAAACATCGTATGCTTAGCACTAAAATAACATTATAAGTAGTAACCAAAAAGGCCTGGATTGTTTTCCAGGCCTTTTTGGTTTTATATCAACTTGTTAAAACAGCTTTGATGTTAGGGCAGATGCCGGTCTTTTTGTTAAGGAGAAATCCTCTGTTTTTTCTACTCTGTCTCAAATATATACGACAGCCCCTGTAAAGCCTGATCAAGGGATTCGACGGTCACTGTCGCTTTGTTAGAGAGTTCTTTCAGAGGATGATGAAGTGACTCAGGGCGAATCAGAATAAGCGGCTTATTCAACGCGATTGCGGTGCTGGCATCCATGGCGGTGTTCCATTGCTTATATTTTTCGCCGAATAAGCCTACAACAAGATCCGCTTTTTGAATGAGCACCTGGGTGCGCAGATTATTGAAGTCTGATGCCTTGTCGTCTTTAAAAATGTTATTGGGCTGCTTGCCAAGAATTTCTTCACCGATATCATCGGATCTGTCATGATTTTCCATCGGTCCGACAAACGTGATCGGCAGCCCTTTTTCTTTTGCTTTTTCCTTTAATTGCTGTCTCCAGTCATCATGGATTTGTCCGGCGAGATACACGGTAAGTTCCATATTAACCCTCCTCTTTCTAATTAATTATCTTCTTGACTATTGTATCAAAATTGGCATCACATTTCCGGATAAAGGGACTATTCACAGGAACAGGAAAAGGTGTTACGGTTATTTGTCATTCAGCTCTGCAGCCTGTACAGATTTAACGGATTTTTTTAGCATAAAAAAAAAGAATAGGGTAAGATAAGTATAGGAAAAAAGACTCGCCAAGGAGGGGGAGCTTATGCCCCGATTGAACCAGCTTATATTTATACTAATCACAATCCTGACGGCCGCCGCTTTTCTCTCCGGCTGCACCCAATCGGAAGAAGACGTGCTGGCGGAAACGGAAACCGCTGTCAAGGAAGAGTTTAATGCCAATCCGACAGAACCGAACAAAAATACCAAGCTTATGGAATTTTATGTCCCTCAAGATATGAAAATTGAATCCGAAGATGGCAATAATTTTGTTTTGTCCGAAGATGGCCAACAGTTTCTCTTGTTTTTTAATCAACTGGAGGATGAGACAAGCCAAGCGTTGTACAAAGATTTGGCAAAAGCTGAGGAGCCGTTATTGCTTGAATCATTCAAAGGAGATGGCCGCTTTGGCTTTTTAAGTGTCATACCTGCGGGAGACAAGGAATATGAAGTCACCACCGGAATCGGCGGTGCCAAAATCACAACAGAAACGAAAATGAATGAACTTGCTGCTGACAGCAGGAAGATGATGAAAATCATTCGTTCTATTGTGAAAAAAGAGCAAGAGGAGTAACAGGTTCTTTAGCAGTGTGGCCGGCTGAAAGGGAGGAATCATAAACATTTTGAGGGGGGATTAATACGAATAGGGACAGCCTATCTGTATGATCCCTTTCGATATGTACGTAATGAAAATGGAGGCAGTCTTAGTGGTTGATCCATTCTTTTCCGATGCCGGCATTTGCTTTACACGGGCGTCCGGGAAGGCAGGAGCGCATTTTGTACAGTGGCTGTCATTAGAAGAATAAGTAGAATGAAGGCACTGAATCCTTATTCAGTGAGCTTAATTAGGAAAATGAGAAGAGTATAAGCACTGAATCCTCATTCAGTGCGCATAATCAGGAGAATGAGAAGAGTATAGGCACTGAATCTTTATTCAGTGCGCATAATCAGGAGAATGAGAAGAGTATAGGCACTGAATCTTCATTCAGTGCGCATAATTAGGAGAATTAGAAGAGTATAAGCACTGAATCCTCATTCAGTGCGCATAATCAGGAGAATGAGAAGAGTATAAGCACTGAATCATTATTCAGTGCGCATAATCAGGAGAATGAGAAGAATATAAGCACTGAACCCTAATTCAGTGCGCTTAATCAGGAAAAAGAGAAAAGTATAGGCACTGAATCCTCATTCAGTGCGCTTAATCAGGAAGAAGAGAAGAATATAAGCACTGAACCCACATTCACTACGCTTACTCAGGAAAACGAGAGGAATATAAACACTGAATTATCAATCACTAGTTCGTTTTATAAGTTCTTGAGTTGCACCATTTCACGCCGGTATCTAGGAAATCATATCCGCTAGCCATATTTCCACACTAAAAAGAAGAACAGCAAGCCAAAAGGAATTTCATCAGTCGGCTCGCTGTTCTTTTTGTTTTTTATGGTGATAAAAAGAAAATAATCCAGAATCAATATTTTCTCCCTTTTAGTCTGCCTGAACTATTTATCAGCTGGCGGGTCCGCGTCTTCTTGTTCTGTATCCTCTGCTTCTTCCTCTTTGTTTTCGTCGAATGATATTTGTTCAGCTTCTTCCTGATGCTTGTCTTCAGCAGATGCGGCCACTTCTTGTTCAGCGGGCTCGTCAAATGAATCCGGGCCGGAATTGTCAATGAGGTTTTCCGCATGTTCTTCCTCCGGGTCAATCGTGTTTTCTCCATGAAGCTCTTCAGGCCAGCCGGTTTCTTCATCCTCGTACTCTCCGATTTCAAATTGGGAGACCTGCTGTTTCAGCAGCCTGGCAATTTCATCAAGATGAGTGGCGGCATTGCTGACCTGTTCGATTCCATGCATCTGGCTTTCGCTTGAGGCGCTGACCTGTTCAGCAGTGGCTGCTGATTCTTCTGATATCGCGCTTACTTCTGTAAGTTTGGAAGCAAGTTCGCGGTTAGATTCTTCCACGTGCTGGAATGCTTTATGGACTGCACCTGCCGCTGAGCCGATATGGGAGACATTTGCCACAATCGCCTCGAAGGCGGCTTTGGTCCTGTCGACAGAATAAAGCTGTGTTTCCTGAAGATGATCAATGGCTTCTGCTTCGCCTGCAAGCTGTTCCATGTTTGCTGACATTTGTTCAATCAGACCCTTGATTGAACGTGCTTCCCCTTTGGATCTTTCTGCCAGTTTGCGGACCTCTTTTGCAACCACAGCAAATCCCCGGCCGGATTCTCCTGCCCGTGCCGATTCTATCGCTGCGTTAAGAGCAAGAAGGTTAGTGTTCTCAGCAATTTCTTCGATCGTATGGACGATATGGTTGATTTGTTGGGATTGCTCGGCTGCATGTTTTACCTGTTCGGTCAGGCTGGCAGCCAGCTTCACGAAATCCTGTGAAACCCGGTCCAGTTCAGCCATAACCCGTAAACCTTCAGATCCCTCTTTTTCAGCAGAACTCGCATCAGCGTTGATTGCCGAAGCTGATTCACTCGTTTCACTTATTGCCCTGGAAACGGAGTGGAGCAGTTGATTGCTCGTTTCGATTTGTTCGGCTTGATCCTGTGCACCTTTTGCTACCTGGTGAATGGCTTCATTCACTTCCAGGGCGCTGGCGTTTGTCTCCCGTGAAACTACCGTGAGATTTTCCGATGATGCCGATAATTCCGAAGAGGCATTTAGGACGTTTTTCATCGTATGCTGCATTTTTTCAGCCATATGGTTGAATGTTTCAGCAAGGTCTCCCATCTCATCCTTTGAAGCGACGTCCACCCGGAAGGAAAGGTTCCCTTCACCAATAACTTCAGCCCCTTTTTTCAGCGACTGGATCGATTTCGTGATAGTCCGGGTCAAATAAATGCTCATGCCCAGTATCCCGGTAACGGTCAGGATGCCGATGGCGATCAGGCCGGCTATTAAATAGCTGCGGAGTTTTTGCTGCTCGTCTGAGAGTTTAGATAACTCATCGGCAACCCCTTGTTTGACAGCAGCCGTTTCTGCTGCAACCGATTCTGCAATTTTTCCGAAATCTGATGTGATCGTTTCGGAACGGACAAAGGCTGATTGGATCGTGTCAAGGGCGCTTCGGTATTTCAAAAAGTCAGTTGTAAAACTGCTTTCTTCTTGTGCCGCGTCCGCCACAAGTGATTCATATGTATCAATTTCACCCTGGAGCTGTTCATATGTTTCGGTATTTCCACTGGCAATAAATTGCGCTTCCAGCATTTTGACTTTGGTGAGCTGCTCGTCGGCATCTGTATCCCCTGACATGCCGGCATACTCATCAAATGATTCATGGATTGACATAAGGCTGCCTTTAAGCCCTTCGGTGTCAGAGTAGCCAAGCTGCTTGAACATAGCGGCAAGCGGCTGGAATTTGTCGCGATATTGGTTGGTGAGGCTTGATAGTTCAGTGAACTGCTTTTTTAAGCCGGGCTCGTTTTCAAACTGCTTTTCGGCATTACTTGACATTTCGATCATATCATCCGCAAGGTTATTCAATTGCTGGGCCAGCTCCGTGGATGGAGTTCTTAAGAAATTCTGTTCAATACCCCTGATTTCACTCATTTTGATCATGATATCCTGGCTCATCGTAATAGCCTGGTTCAAATTTTGCTGTTTTTCCTTTACATTTTCCTGCATAGTAAAAAAGACCGTAGTAAAAAGTAAGACAATTAGAAGTGCAGACAGTGAAACACCGACAATCATACGAATTTTACTGCGTATTGTTTTCACCAAAATCCCCCTTTATTCACCAAAAATTTCACCATTTTACTAATTATAGAACGATTCTCGGAGACTGGCAAACTGAATTTCCTACTAATGTCATATACAAGTGTCTTTACACCTGTCGAAAACTCTCTATAATAAGAAGGGGATAAAAATAAATGCGGGGGGAAAACAGATGAGGGAATTTTTAGCTAAAAAAGGGGTCACACTTTCGCCGAAAGTCTATTTCGTTACGGCTTTAAGCTATATGGCCCTGGGACTTTTTTCATCATTGATTATCGGACTGATCATAAAAACAATCGGGGAGCAGATACCGCAGCTCGGATTCCTTGTAGAAATCGGCACGCTTGCCATGGGCCTGATGGGAGCAGCAATCGGCGGTGCCATAGCTTATGGTCTTCAGGCTCCTCCGCTTGTCATTTTTGCGGCCATCATTACCGGTTCAGCAGGCGGCCAGCTTGGCGGACCGGCTGGAAGTTATGTTGCGGCGCTGATTTCAGCCGAAATTGGTAAACTTGTCAGCAAGGAAACAAGGCTTGATATCATTGTCACACCGCTCGTCACATTACTGACTGGGTATGCTGTTGCTGCTCTTGTAGGGCCGTATATCCAGGGTTTCACGGAGTGGTTTGGCGAAGTGATCATGTGGTCGACCGATCAGCGGCCGTTTATTATGGGAATTTTAGTGGCGGTCTTAATGGGATGGGCCCTGACAGCGCCTATCTCAAGTCTTGCAATCGCGTTGATGCTTGACCTGCATGGCCTGGCGGCTGGCGCGGCGACAATCGGGTGTGCTGCACAAATGATTGGTTTTGCGACAAGCAGTTATCGTGAAAACGGGGTCGGTGGCTGGCTGGCCCAGGGGATCGGCACATCCATGCTCCAGGTCGCGAATATCGTAAAAAATCCATATATTCTCATTCCGCCTACAGTTGCCGGAGCCCTTCTTGCTCCTTTCGCGACAGTATGGCTCGAGCTTACCAATAACGCCGCTGGGGCAGGCATGGGAACGAGCGGCCTGGTCGGCCAAATCATGTCGTTTTCTGTAATGGGCTTTTCATGGGATATCTTTCTCGCTGTTATTCTGTTGCATTTCGTTGGACCTGCTGTCATCAGTCTGATACTATCTGAGTGGATGAGGAAAAAAGGCTGGATCAAATTCGGCGATATGAAAATTGATTATTGATAAGCAGGTGATAAAGTGGAAGAGATAAAAACGAAAGAAGGCTATCAAGAGTCTGTCAGTTCAGGGAATGCGATCCTGGTTTTTTCGGCAGATTGGTGTCCGGACTGCCGATTCATCGAACCGTTTTTGCCTGAACTGGAAAATGAATATCCGGATTACCGGTTTTACTATGTAGATCGTGATGAAATGATCGATTTGTGTGCAGATCTCGGCATTTTCGGCATTCCGAGTTTCGTCGCATACCGGGACGGGGAAGAAGCCGGCCGGTTCGTCAGTAAAGATAGAAAGACAAAAGGGCAAATCCAGGAATTCATTGAATCGCTCACATAAGAAGACAAGCCGGCGGGGAATGACTTTTTTGCGCTGGCGCTGCTTGGGAACAAGGCAAAGATACCGTCTGCAAAGGCGGTATTTTTACTTCGGGATGAACAATGGTAAAATGAATATATTGTGCAGATAATGAAAAAACAGGGAGGCGATCGAAGTGAAAATGACCAGCCTCAAAATGAAAAGGCTGCTGGAAGACAGGCTTGCAAAACCTGATTGGCAGACCTCTTATGACCGCGACAATGATGAACTCCGCATTGAACATAAACGGACAAAACAGGGGATCAATTTAAAACTTGGCGGAATAGTCGCAAAGTATGAGGAAAGAAAAGATGCAGCGATTGATGATGTCATTTATCATGTGGAAGAGGCGCTGAAAGTGATGGCAGAACAGCAGCATCTTGAAGGGAAAGAACGGCACATTTTCCCTGTAATCCGTTCGGCTTCCTTTCCAGTGGAATCGAAAGACGGGAAAAAGCTGCTGTATGACGACCATACAGCTGAAACCAGAGTTTATTATGCCCTTGATTTGGGAAAATCGTATCGTCTGCTTGATATGAATTTCATTGAGAAAGAAGGCTGGAGCGCAGAGCATGTTCGTGAAGTGGCGCGTTTCAACGTCAGATCCCTTTCTGTGGACATGAAACAGGATGAGGTTGCAGGCAATACGTTTTATTTTCTAAATGCGAATGACGGCTACGATGCGAGCAGGATATTGAACGAAGCTCTCCTTGAAAAAATGGCGGCTACCGTTCAAGGGACAATGACGGTTTCGGTTCCCCATCAGGATGTTCTGATCATTTCAGATATCCAGAATGATACCGGCTACGATATTCTGGCGCAGATGACGATGAAGTTTTTTGCGGACGGCAGGGTTCCTGTCACCGCCCTTTCCTTCCTGTATGAGAATAAGGAACTGGAGCCGATCTTCATATTGGCCCAAAATAAAAAAAAGGAAAGCACAGAAAAGGAGTAAATGAGTGATGAATGTATTTTACAATACAAAAGGTATTGGCGATGTCCTGCTTGTCACAGTGAAAGACGGTGACCGCACGAACCTTGACTATGAAAAAAAGGGCGATGCAGTCCGTATTTTTGACAAAACCTCAGGTGAAACAACCGGATATAACCTGTTTAACGCATCCTCTTATTTGTCAGTCGAAGGAGACGGAATGGTCGAGCTGGATGAAGAGCTTGCCGGCAAAATCAATGAAATAATAAAAAAGAATGGGTTTGCAGAGACGCTCGATGCCGATCTTTCCCCTAAGTTTGTCGTAGGGCATGTCCTTGAAAAAGCCAAGCATCCAAATGCCGATAAATTGAGCATTTGCAAAGTGGATGTTGGGGCAGAAGTCCTGCAGATTGTTTGCGGTGCGCCGAATGTCGATGACGGCCAAAAGGTCGTCGTTGCAAAACCGGGTGCCGTCATGCCGAGCGGAATGGTCATCAAAGATGCCGAATTGAGGGGCGTTGCTTCTTCCGGCATGATTTGTTCCGCGAAGGAACTGGACCTGCCGGATGCGCCGGCTGAAAAAGGAATCCTTGTTCTTGAAGGGGGCCGTAAGCCCGGGGAACCATTTTTTGAGTGAATAATAAAGTTTACATCCGCCTTAGGGCAAAAAAAAACGCAGGATATAGTTCCTGCGTTTTTGTTTTCTTTACAGTTATGTTTCTGGAAATAATAGAGATTTACTAGACAAATCACGACAAAATCTTGGTACAATAAAGACATCTTGACAATTAGTAAAAATTCTCATTCGACAAGAAAGAGTGATAACGATTGGATTGGATAAAACGATTGATCAGACAGTTTACTGAAGAAGACGGCAGTGTTCCGATGGAAAACAGCAGCAACGCCAAGCCGCCTCAGCAAACAAGAATACATAGAGAGGTGGAAGCGAGAGTTTCCTACCAGTATCCGCAGGGGAACTTCCGCTTTCCGCTCATCCCTGATGATGAGCGGCGAGCAAGTGAAGCAGCCGCGCAAAGAAGAGAACCGCACAAGGCGGAGCCGCGGCAGGCCAGACCGGCCCGGCAGAAACATAAGCGGCAGGAACAACCAGCGTCGAACAAAAAGCAGCCTGAAACTTTACGGAAGCCAAAAAGCCAGAAAGCTGCCAACAAACCGGCTGGATTATCGGCTGAAAGAGATGCCCGGTCTTCAGGAAGCAAGCGCCCATTTCAACGAACAGATGTGCCGTCTCCCATATACGGATTCGGTAAAGCACCTGATGGCATGTACCGTTCACACTTTATTGATATTAATGAACCGTACACTTCCCCGCTGGATGATGTTAAAAAGTTAAAGGAGATGGCACAGGAAACGATGTTTTCCGACGGGGAGGGAGAAGTGGCCCGGCCGCCTTCCATTCCGTCTTTTTTGAACGCCATTTCCCCATTCAAGGATCAAACCGTTAGGAAAGAGGACACATACTCGAAAATGGGTGTTTCTGATGCGGAAGATGAAGAATTGCCGGAGAATCAAGTCCCGCTAACGGTACCAGAAGAAGAAGCGGACACCGAAGAATCTTATATCCATGAAGATGAGCAAGGGGAAGGTCTGGAGGTCGGCTTGACCCTTGATCAGTCCACATTGGAGAGCAAAGTTGATGATGTCAGTGATGATAATGCAGATGCACGTGAGAAGGAGAGTACAGCACAAGAATCCCATGAGGTAAATGAATCAGCAGACGTAGTATCAGATCATGATGTGGACGGCGAAGAAGACATGTATGGAACAGAGGGTTATGAAGCCGTAGAGGCGGCAATTCCACCGGTTAAGGATTCTTCGATGAAAATGGAACAGGTGGAGTCCGATGAAGAATCCATCCCGGAAGTCACACTGAATGATTCTGTACAAGAGGATCCACCAATCCTTGAGCAGAGAAAGGCCGGGTCGGAACCGGAACAGCAGGATGATGCAGCCGAAGCAGTGAATACCGGAATTCATGCAAGCCGGGATGTTTCGGCAAGTGAACAGGCACCAGCGGATGTGATCCAACCGCAACCAGTTAAAATTGAAGAGGAACCTTCTTCCTTGAACAAAAAGGAAGCACCTTTAAAAAACAGCCCTGATAAGCCGGCGCCACAACGGGAACAGGCGGCGGACAAGAAGATGAACCGCCCGACGGCAGCCCGCGGAAATGAAACGGTTCATGTGCCATACAACGTTGTCATGCTGAAACGCGACAAAGATAAAACGATGAAGTCACAAAGGGGTGGAACTTACCAGCACCCGTCCCTGCAGCTTCTCGATGTGCCCCCCAGGTCATCTGAAAATGACGGGGAGTGGCTGAAAAACCAGCGGGAACTATTGGATGCCACCCTGGTAAACTTCAATGTCCGCGCTCACGTCGTCGGTGTGACAAAAGGCCCTGCGGTCACAAGGTTCGAGGTCCAGCCGGAACCCGGTGTTAAGGTGAACAAAATCACGAATCTGACTGACGACATTAAACTGAGCCTTGCTGCGGCAGATATCCGGATAGAAGCCCCGATTCCCGGCAAAAATACGATCGGAATCGAAGTGCCGAACTTGAAAAGTGCGCCTGTTTTTCTTCGGGAGATTTTAAGGAGTCCCGCATTCATGCAAAGCACGTCTCCCTTGACAGTGGCTCTCGGCCTGGACATTGCGGGTCAGCCGGTTGTTACAGACCTGAATAAAATGCCGCATGGCTTGATTGCAGGCGCCACCGGATCAGGCAAAAGCGTCTGCATCAATTCCATGCTCGTGAGCCTGCTCTTCAAGGCAGCCCCGCATGAATTGAAACTCCTGTTGATTGATCCGAAAATGGTGGAACTCGCACCTTATAATCATTTGCCGCATTTGGTCAGCCCGGTCATTACGGATGTGAAGGCCGCCACCGCGGCACTCAAATGGGCGGTTGAAGAAATGGAGCGGCGGTATGAGCTGTTTGCCCATACGGGTGTACGCGATATAACCCGTTATAATAAAAAAGCCAGGGAATTCGGTCAGAAAGAGCAGGTTCTTCCTTATCTGGTCATTGTCATCGATGAACTTGCAGACTTAATGATGGTCTCTCCGCAGGATGTGGAAGATGCCGTGTGCCGGATCGCCCAGAAGGCGCGTGCGTGCGGAATCCATCTGGTCCTGGCAACCCAGCGGCCGTCTGTCGATGTCATCACCGGCCTGATTAAAGCCAATATCCCGACAAGGGCTGCGTTTGCTGTTTCCTCACAAGTCGACTCCAGGACAATCATTGACGGGAGCGGGGCAGAAAAGCTTCTTGGGAAAGGAGATATGCTCTTTCTCGAAAATGGATCTTCCAAGCCTGTGCGGATCCAGGGTAATTTTGTTTCGGATGACGAGATTGACCGGGTGGCGGATTTTGTCAGAAAGCAGCAGAAGCCATCTTATATGTTTGAACCGGAGGACCTTGTTCAGCGGTCTCATCCTGACCAGGAAGAAGATGAACTTTTTGAAGAAGCATGCCTGTTTGCGGCAGGACAGGGTGGCGCTTCCTCATCAGCCCTGCAGAGGAGGTTCCGCATTGGCTTCAACCGTGCTGCACGCTTGATTGATCTGATGGAAGCACAGGGGATCATTTCAGAGCAAAAAGGCAGTAAGCCGCGTGATATCCTGGTGTCAAAAGAAAAAATTGAAGAAATGTTCACAGCAGAAAGCCCGCTATCATAAGCGGGCTTTTTTTTGTTAATATACGGAAAAAAGACGTGCCTGTGCCTTATTATGCAGTTGCCGCTTTGTTACAGAATGTTGACGGTTTGATACATTTTTGTTTTAATATAAATATATCTTTTATATAACAGGTGTTGTATCTTTCATATGAATGTAGTAAAATTTTAACTTTTGACATTATGAATGATTTTGTGATTATCTATGGGGCAATTCATCAGAATATTCTGATGGTTTTATAAAAATAATAAGGGGGAGTTTTTTTGAAGAAATGGCTACTTATGCTTGTGACTGTACTCACAATGTCCATGTTCCTTGCTGCCTGCGGTGATTCCGGCAACGGAGGAAACGCTGGTGGAGGCGAAGGCGGCGAAGGGGAAGCCGGAGAAGATTTTAAAACGGACATCCAGCTTGGAACCGGCAGTACTGGCGGAACCTATTTCCCGCTTGGACAGGAAATGGCAACAGTTATGAAGAAAAACGTCGATGTTGAAGGCTTCAACGTAAGTGCTGTATCAACCGGTGCTTCAGTGGAAAACCTTGCAAAAATTGGACGAGGCGAACTTCAGCTTGGTATGACTGTTCACATTCCTGCATTGAATGCAGCCAATGGTGAAGGTGAGTTTGAAGGTTCGAAAATTGAAAACTTCGGCTTTATGGGACATATCTACCCTGAGGTTATGCAGGTTGTAACCCTGAATTCGAGAGGAGTTGAAACGATCGCCGACTTGAAAGGCAAGAAAGTCGCAATCGGGCCTCCTGGAAGCGGAACACAGGCTGCTGCTAAGCAAATCCTTGAAGCTTACGGGCTGAAAGACGGAGATTATCAAGCGTTTGAAGAAGGCTTTGGCGATGCCAAGAAGAAACTGCAGGATGGACAGCTTGATGCCACGTTCGGATTCCTCGGACTTCCGGCAGCCAGCGTCGATGAATTGTATGCTGCAACAAAGGATGTAAAGTACCTTGAAATTGAAGGGGATGCCCTTAATACACTGATGGAGAATACGGATTACCAGGAATTCACCATTGAAGCCGATACGTTTGAATGGCTTAAGGAGCCTGTGAAAACGGTAACAGCTTATGCGATCCTGGTCGGTTCCACGAATCAGATCAGTGAAGAACTTGGCTATCAAATCACGAAAGCCATGATCGAAAATTCCGATCAAATATCCCATGAACAGGGCGCACATATCACAAAAGAAAATGCCCTGAAAGGCTCAGAAGGCCTTCCAATGCATCCGGGTGCAGAAAAATACTATAAAGAAATCGGCCTGATCGACTAACAGGCCGCAGCACACACTATAAGGCAAAACGGCCGGACACTAACTGTCCGGTCGTTTTGCCGAAATTCTGAACGCCGGGCATTATTATAGACCACAAAATCTATATTCCACATTTAGCCGCAATATATTTTCTCCGCCGGCAAAAACCCGGGTTCCGCGAAATACAGGAAAAACGATCATAGATAATTCAAGCCCTCCCTTTTCGCGGGTATCAACATCAGATTGGATGGTGAGGAAATGGAAAAAGAAAATAAGATGCTGAACGAAGATCAAGAAACAGAAGTACAAAATGAAGATATACTCGCAAAGTATGATCGTGAACATGCCTATCGGATCGATATCGGAAAATGGGCATGGGTGGTCACCATTGTGGGTGCCGCTCTCACGATATTCCATTTGTTTACAGCATATAAAGGAGTTTATCCTTCCCTTATTCAAGGGCCAATCCACCTTGGTACCGGACTTGCCCTCATTTTTATACTTTATCCGGCAAGGAAACACTGGACCAGCAAACGGGGGGTCGCCTGGTACGATGTGATTTTAGCCTTGCTGGCCCTGTTTACAAATTATTATATCGTGTTTAATTATGAACGTCTGATTAATGGGGCTATCATATTCGGATACAGTCCGTTTGATATTGCGGTGGCTACCACCGGGATTGTTTTGCTCCTCGAAGGAACAAGAAGGGCAGTAGGCTTGCCGATCGTCATCATTGCGGCTACAGCCCTTGCATATGGGCTGTGGGGAACCGGCATCCCGATGTTCGGCCATGCCGGATTTGATTGGAATCGATTGAGCACCGAAATGTTTTTTAAATCGAATGCCATCTTCGGAATCCCGATTCAAATATCTTCACAGTATATTTACTTGTTCCTGTTTTTCGGAGTGATGCTGATCAAGACAGATATCGGAAGATTTTTTAATGATCTTGCTTTCGCCCTGACAGGCCGGTACACCGGCGGTACAGCCAAGGCGGCAGTTGCTGCGAGTGGGCTGCAGGGAATGGTTACAGGAAGCTCAGTCGCAAATACGGTCGGTTCTGGATCTTTCACAATCCCGATGATGAAGCGGGCCGGTTTCCGTCCTGAATTTGCAGCAGCAACAGAAGCCTCCGCCTCAACAGGAGGCCAAATCATGCCCCCGATCATGGGTGCTGCAGCCTTTATAATGGCTGAATATACCGGTGTGCCATATAGTGAAATCATCATTATCGCCATTATCCCTGCAGTCCTGTACTTTTCAGGTGTTTTTATGGGGACGCATTTTGAAGCAAAGAAGCAAGGCATTCTCGGTGTCTCCAAAGAAGAATTGCCGAAAGGTGCGAATTTGCTGAAGAAGATTGACCTGCTGCTTCCACTGGTGACAATCGTATGGATGCTGCTTTCTGGCCGGACACCGACTTATGCAGCATTATGGGGAATCGGAATGGCTTTTGCTGTCAGCCTTTTCCGCAAAGCGACCCGAATGTCTCTCCGTGAAATGCTTGATGCACTTGAACAGGGTGCCCGGACGGCCCTGCCGGTCATATCGGCGTGTGCGACAGCCGGCATTGTCGTAGGGATTGTTGTATTGACCGGACTTGGCGGCAAGATTGCCGGCGGCATCATTGAACTTGCTGCAGGAAACTTCTTCTTGATCCTGTTCTTTACGATGCTGGCCAGCATTTTACTCGGTATGGGATTGCCGACAACCGCAAACTATGTCGTAACAGCATCCATGGCAGCCCCGGCTATTTTGAATGCTTTTCCGGATGTTCCTGTCATTGCTGTACACATGTTCGTTTTCTATTTCGGAATTGTTGCCGACATTACGCCTCCTGTTTCGCTTGCTGCATATGCAGGGGCGGGCATAGCGAATGCCAATCCGATGAAGGCGGGTGTCACGGCTTTTAAATTGGCGATAGCCGCTTTCATCATTCCATATATATTTGTTATGCATCCTCAATTGCTGCTGCAGGAAGGCGCAACATTCCTGAGTGTCACGCCGACTGTCTTGACAGCATTGCTTGGTATGGCCGGTATAAGTGCGGCAATGATTGGGTTCTTTGTGAGAAATTCCAACTTTGTTGAGCGGATCATCTTGTTTGGTGCAGGTATTCTTTTAGTTTATCCAAGCCTTTTGATCTCGCTGGCAGGGCTTGCCGTTTTGGCAGCAATGTTTATTTTTCAATCCCTCTTGAATAAAAAGGACCATAAGGATAAAACACCGACACCGCAAATGTGATTCATCAGGCATCCGCTCAGGCTGGCGGATGCCTTTCTTCATGCACCCTGCATGTTTGCCAGGACAATGAATCTGGCTTTTCATCGCGGTTTTTGTCTGTTCTGCTCGCGAACAGACTCGCAATTTGACGCTTTTTCACTTGTTTTCATTCAGTTGGTCTTATATGATAAAGAGTGAAGTTTTCCGCGGTTATATAAAGAGATTACGAAATGATGTGGCAATTTTTATGTCATGATCTTCTATAAGAGGAGCAATAGCATGAAAGAAATCGAATTGAAAATGCAAGGAAAAATAAAGCGCTTGACCAATAAGACTTTTAAATTTGATGAACGGGTTGGGGAAGGCTGGTTTTCTGCTGTCTATTTTCTTAAAACGAGGGAAATCGTAAAACAACAGAAACCGGATAATGTCGTAACGATGCAGTTTTTTCAAAAGCAGCATGCCGTGTTATGCGGAACCGATGAAGTCATTGCCCTTGTAAAAACATTTGCTGACAATCCGGAAAACCTTGAAATATATTCATTAAAGGACGGAGACAAGGTGACACCGTTTGAAACGGTGATGACCATCACAGGGCCTTATCAGGACTTTGGCTGGCTTGAGGGGCTCATAGATGGCATTCTCGGACGAAGGACTTCAGTCGCCACAAATGTTTACAATGTAGTAAAGGCCGCAAGTATTTCCGGCAAACAGAAACCTGTCATTTTCATGGGAGACCGTGATGACCATTTCACCCAGCAGGCAGGAGACGGTTATGCTGCCTATATAGGCGGTTCGACAGCGCAGGCGACCCATGCGATGAATGAATGGTGGGGCAAAAAAGGAATGGGGACAATGCCGCACGCCTTGATCCAGCTATTCAACGGCGATATCGTCGAGGCAGCTAGAGCTTATCATCAACAGTTCCCAGAAGACGAGCTTGTTGCCCTTATTGATTATAATAATGATATTATCACTGATGCACTGAAAGTCGCCCGTGAGTTTGGGGAGACGCTTAAAGGGGTCAGGGTCGATACCTCAAAAACAATGGTGGACCAATACTTTGTGCGGAACCCTGAAGTATTGGGAACGTTTGACCCCCGCGGTGTCAATCCCTATTTGCTTTTCGCCCTGCGGGAGGCCCTTGACAAAGAAGGATTCGACCATGTGAAGATTGTGGCGAGCGGAGGCTTCAGTGAAGAGCGCATCAAAGAATTTGAAGAAATGAATGTGCCGGTTGATATGTATGGTGTCGGCAGCAGCCTTTTAAAAGTGAAAATAGGATTCACAGGTGACAATGTATTGCTGAACGGCTCACCGGAAGCAAAAGCAGGAAGGGCTTACCGTCCCAATCCCCGCCTGGAAAAATGCGATTCCTGACCGCCATAAGGACCGAATACGTTGCGAAGTGATTGAGACAGCCGATAGAATCATTCTATCGGCTGTCTGCACATCCGCGGGAAGCAGTGAAGTCATCATGGCATTATACCAGGCGCTTTGCTATAATAAGAAAACAGTAAATGGAGCCCAACATTTGGAACATCACGTTTTTCCAGGGCAGCAAGCTGTTTAGCCTGTTTCTTGGAATGACCATCCAGACATATGTATCAACAGTTATCCTAAAAGGGCATGAAGGCCATTGAGTCAAATAGGCCTTACGTTCATATACTGTGTTACATAGATGAAACGATGAATTGAAGCGGTGGAGGTTCAAATATATGACAGTTTACCATTTTGTAGGAATCAAAGGAACCGGAATGAGTGCCCTGGCACAAATTCTGCATGATATGAAATATCAAGTACAGGGATCCGATGTAGAGAAACGCTTTTTTACCCAGGAAGCGCTTGAGGACCGCGGTATTCCCATTTATCCTTTCAGTGCAAGCAATATAAAGGAAGGCCTTACCGTCATTGCCGGCAATGCATTTGGCGATGACCATGAAGAGATAATGGCAGCAAAAGAATTGGGTATTCCTGTATACAGATATCACAATTTCCTCGGTGAATTCACGAAGAACTTCACCAGTATCGCAGTTACCGGATCACACGGCAAAACATCGACGACAGGGCTGCTTGCACATGTGCTTGGCGAACATTGCCCGACATCGTACCTGATCGGGGATGGCTCCGGTAAAGGGGTTGAAGACAGTGAATACTTCGTGTTTGAAGCCTGCGAGTATCGCCGCCATTTCTTATCCTACTATCCTGACTATGCCATTATGACAAACATCGACTTTGACCATCCCGACTATTTTAAGGATATTGAGGACGTTGTATCGGCGTTCCAGCAGATGGCTTTGCAGGTCGACAAAGGGATTATCGCCTGCGGGGATGATGAACAACTGCAAGGGATCCAGGCCCAGGTGCCTGTCATGTTTTATGGGCTTGGGGAGGATAACGACTTCCAGGCCCGAGATGTCAAGCCGACACCTGAAGGTACAACCTTTGATGTGTTTGTGAGAAACAATTTTTATGCCTCATTCACGATAACGGGATATGGCATGCATAATGTCCTGAATGCTCTGGCAGTTATTGCCCTGTGCCACTATGAAAGTGTACCTGTGGAAGTTGTGCAAAGCCGGTTGAAAACTTTTGGAGGCGTCAAACGCCGATTCACTGAAAAAGTGTTCGGATCACAGGTGCTGATCGATGATTATGCTCATCATCCGACAGAAATCACAGCAACTATCGAATCCGCACGCCAAAAGTATCAGGGCAAAGATATCGTCGCTGTTTTCCAGCCGCATACTTTCACCAGGACACAAACATTCCTGAATGAATTTGCGGAGAGTCTTTCGCACGCCGATCAAGTTTACTTGTGTGATATTTTTGGTTCCGCCCGTGAAAACCGCGGACAGCTCACAATCGACGATTTGAAAGAAAAAATTGATGGAGCCCGTATGCTTGATCTGTCATCGACAGGGGTTCTCGCCGAACATGCAAACAGTGTCCTAATTTTCATGGGAGCCGGGGACATTCAAAAATACCAGCAGGCATATGAGGAAATCGCCGGTGTTGAAGAAACAGGAAAATAAAAGCGCAAAAAGGAGCTTGATGATCAAGCTCCTTTTCGTTTGCTTTTAACCTGGATTCAGTGAGAGGATAACTGCAACTCATGCAGGTGTTCAGACCAAATTTTCAGGGTTGAGGCCGTCCAGTTCCGGGATGACAAACCGGCCGTCTTTTCGGATAAGGACATCATCAAAATATATTTCTCCGCCCCCGTATTCTGGGCGCTGGATACAGACCATATCCCAGTGGACTGCCGAGTCATTGCCGTTAGGTGCTTCGTCATAGCACTGCCCCGGTGTGAAATGAAAACTTCCGTCTATCTTTTCATCGAATAATATATCCTTCATCGGATGCTTGATATAAGGATTGACGCCGATGGCAAATTCCCCGATAAATCGGGCTCCTTCATCTGTATCAAGGATCTGATTTAGCCTCTTTGTATCGTTTCCTTCCGCTTCAACAATCTTACCATCTTTGAATGTCAGTTTAATCTGTTCAAATGTGAAGCCGTGATAAGGGGAAGGTGTGTTGAAAGATATCGTGCCGTTAACAGAGTCTTTAACAGGGGCTGTATAGACTTCTCCGTCAGGAATGTTCAGTTCACCGGCGCATTTTACAGCCGGAATGTTATTGATGGAAAAAGACAAGTCAGTGCCTGCCCCTTTGATATGCACCCGGTCCGTTTTTTCCATGAGCTCGACCAGCGGCTCCATTGCTTTGCTCATCTTCCCATAGTCAAGATTGCATACATCAAAATAAAAATTTTCGAAGGCATCCGTACTCATATCGGCAAGCTGTGCCATAGATTCGTTCGGGTATCGGAGGACCACCCATTTTGTTTTAGGCACCCTGACGTCCCTGTGCACCCGCTGCCCGACTGTTTTTCCATAGAGTTCCATCTTTTCGGCGGGTACATCGGACAGTTCGGAAATATTCTTTCCACTCCGAAGTCCGACATAGGCATCCATTTGTTCCATCATTTTCATTTCGAGATCGGCCATCAAATCGAGCTGATCCTTTTGTGCCCCGTTCAGAAGGGTTCGCGTAATGGCATTTTCTTTGAGCAGCACAAACGGATGGCCGCCGGCTTTGTAGGCTTTTTGGATAAGGGCGTTGACGAGCTCAGGTTCAACCCCAGTATTCTCGATCAATACGTTTTCACCAGGCTGCAGCTTAACGGAATACTCAATCAAGCTGCCGGCAAGTTTATCGATGCGCGGATCTTTCATTCAAGTCGCCTCCAGTAGGTATAATCGTTCATTTCCATTGTACCTGATGCCTATCATTTTGTAGAGTGACCTCGGGTGTTGTCGATATTTCTTGCATGAATTTTGAAGGGATTCATTTAAGTTTGTGGAAGTTAAGTTACATGTGTTTTGTGCAGCCCGGTTTTCGGGTAATATACTATATCAATTAAGCTCATATGCAGAACACACCACTACAACTACTTCAGCACACGATAACAAAAACGGGGAGGAACAAAACTCATGGAAATCATTCTTTATTTAAGCATCGCTTTGATTGCCATTGCGTTTACGGTATTGGTCGTGTACCTTGCCAAAACGCTTAAATCTGTGTCCCATACGATGGATAACATGTCGGTCACACTCGACAGCCTTCAAAAGCAGCTTAACGGTGTTACATACGAAACAGAGCAGCTGCTTCACAAAACTAATATGCTGGCTGAGGATGTCCAGCATAAATCGGAATCACTCAACACGCTCGTTGACTCGGTGAAGGGAGTCGGTGAGACGGTAAATGATTTCAATACGTCAGTCCGGAAAATCACTGACAGAATTGCCCTGCAGGCTGATGAGAAAAGCGGACAGGCAGCCCAGGTCATACAATGGACTGACACCGCCATGGACATTTGGAAAAAGTGGAAATCCAAAAAGCAACAAGTGAATAACTAATAGATCAATTTTTAAGGAGGAGTGGAGTATGGAAAACGAAAACCAGAACAACAACCAGACGAACAATAATGAAAGCAACATCAATGCAAAGGACTTTATGATCGGAAGCCTTATCGGAGGGATGATCGGTGCGGCCGCAGCCCTTTTAATGGCTCCAAAATCAGGAAAAGAGCTCCGTACTGATCTGAATGACCAGACTTCCAGGATTAAAGAAAAAACAAACGACTGGACAACAACTGCTAAAGACAGAAGCAATGAAATATCAACGAGGGCAAGAGGAAAAGTGGAAGACATCCGCCAGAGAGTGAATGAAGGAAAAACAAAATGGCAGGATAAACGCAACGCTTCCAAAGAAGATATCCTTGAGGAAGTTGAAGAAGTGAAAGAAGAAGTGGAAGCGACAAACCAGAGTGTCCAGGATCACAAGGAAGACCTTGAGTCTATGGAAGAGGACGTCAAAAAGGAAGTGGAGGCTACGAAACAAAGTCTCGATGACCATAAAGAAGATTTGGAGCAGGAGCTTGAAGAAAAAAAGCAGCCGGCTGCTTCAAAAGAAAAAGAAGATGACAAGTAAAAGAAACAACAGGCAGGGGTCATATGGCCCCTGCTTTTTTATTGGTAAGGAAATTATAATTTTTGCGTTGTTGATAAAAAGCGGGAAGGGAGTCATCCAGCTCCAGGCGCCAGCGGCTATCGCCATAAGAGGTGATCCCCTCCGGAAGGAAAGATCACCTTCCTGGGGTACCCCCGCTTATGAGTACGCCGCTAAGCCGGGCATATCCTGCGCTTTTGTTCTTGAATATAACATGCTGTTGTTGAGAGGGCGATTGGAGAGTAAAGCCGGTGAATTGGACAGTAAAGGGCGAAAATTGGGCAGTAACAGGCAATAATCCGCCCGGGCATAGTCGTGCAGCCGATGCTTGAGGAACTGAATTCGTGATATTAACGGATATTTTACTGCTTAATGGTACAATCCGGCAGGCCTGTTTTTCAATGTATGCACGAGTACAAGAATAATATAGCGCTGGCATAAGTGTTATGATAAGAAGAACGGCGATTCCTCATTCTTTGGACTGCTAAAAACAGAGTCGGACCTTCTCGCCTCCAACAAATAAAAAGGTTGGCAAAACTTAACTGGATTTGTGTACAATAAGGAAACAGATTGCATAAGGGGGAACACACATTGGATAAAGTACAAGTAAAAACAGTGGAGGAACTTAAGAAAATTCTTGACGGGGAAAAGACTTTCCTTTTGTTCAAGCACAGTCTGACATGCCCTATAAGTGCGCAGGCCTATGAGGCATATGAGCATTTTACAGAAGATTATCCTGATGAGAAAACATATTACTTATATGTGCAGGAGGCACGCGAGCTTTCAAACTACGTTGCTGAGCTGACCGGTGTTAAGCATGAATCACCGCAGGCACTGCTTTTCGAAGAAGGCCGGGTTTCCTGGAGTGATTCCCACTGGAACATAACCTATGATGTCTTGCAAGAGAAAGTTCTAAAAGAACAGGGCAGAAAATAAGTAACACACCCTCTGAATTTCTGTGTTGTTGATTTTACTGAGAATTCGATAGAACAGCATGACAGATTACATTTCGCCTGGTGAAATTTTTATCGGCATTCGCCACGGTGATCACTGGCAGCCAGAACTCATTACCGTGTCAGCAAATACACTAAGCTAAGCGATTGCATTATTTTCCGACATAAGCAGGCAAGCTGATGCACGAATATACTGTAATAGTCATATTATGCTTTATTACTTAAAAGCGTTTAATAATTAAAGAATTTTTTCGTGACAACTGAAGAGGATTCGTTTATAATAAGCCCTAATCATTTACATTTCTAACATGTACAATGGCTTAACTATAAAGGAAAGGGTGGGATAAAGCGTGAGCAATCTTGAACTTGAAGAGTTAAGAAATCAGCTCGATGACGTGAATCTGAAATTACTCGAGTTAATTAATGAACGAGGGAAAATTGTACAGCAAATTGGTGAAATAAAAGAAGCACAGGGCACTGAAAGGTTTGATCCGGTTCGGGAGCGGAAGATGCTTGACAAGATTGCCGCTAATAATGAGGGACCGTTTGAAACATCGACGATCCAGGCCCTTTTCAAGGAAATTTTCAAGGCAGCTCTTGAATTGCAGGAAGACGACCATCGTAAAGCGTTGCTTGTTTCAAGAAAGCGCAAGCCTGAAAACACAATTGTAAATATTAACGGCGAAGCAATAGGAGACGGAAAGCAGCGTTTCATTATGGGTCCTTGCGCAGTGGAAAGCTATGAACAAGTCGCAGAAGTGGCCAAAGCTGTAAAGGCCCAGGGCTTGAAAATCCTCCGCGGCGGTGCCTTCAAACCGCGTACATCCCCTTATGATTTCCAGGGGCTCGGTCTTGAAGGATTAAAAATCCTGAAGCGGGTCGGTGAAGAATACGGCCTGGCAGTCGTGAGTGAAATTGTCAACCCGGCCGATATCGAAACAGCTGTTGACTATATTGATGTGATTCAAATTGGAGCCCGCAATATGCAAAACTTTGAATTGCTTAAAGCAGCCGGATCGGTTGATAAACCTGTCCTGTTAAAACGCGGTCTTGCTGCCACCATCCAGGAATTCATTAATGCAGCTGAATATATCATTTCACGAGGAAATGAAAACATCATCCTCTGTGAAAGGGGCATCAGGACTTATGAAAAGGCGACCCGGAATACACTCGATATTTCTGCGGTGCCAATCCTGAAACAAGAAACCCATCTACCGGTTTTTGTCGATGTCACCCATTCAACAGGCAGAAGAGACCTGCTCCTTCCAGCCTCAAGAGCAGCACTGGCTATCGGGGCAGACGGAGTCATGGCTGAGGTTCATCCGGATCCGGCCGTCGCACTTTCTGATTCCGCCCAGCAAATGAACATTGATCAGTTTAATGAATATATGAATAGCCTAAGACAGCAAAATCCAATCAACGTCTGATAATGGAATCTCTGCCTGTTTAACAAAATAAGGAACAAGAAGAACAGCTGACTGAATCAATGATTCAAGGTTTGCTGTTCTTCTTTTATTTTGCAAAAAAGCTTTGGAAATGATTCCGGCTAAATCAAACTAACGTCTGCCTGGTATCCATTACAGGGCAGGTATTAACACCTTTAATTTTACCCGTTCTTTTCCGCTGTTGGAATTCGCTTTGACGAAATAAGTTTGGTCAAGAGACTGTTTGTAAGTATTGCACTTTGGAACGGGGAGTTGATTTACGCTGCAGGGGCTCGCTTTCCGCAGGGCGGGCGCTGAGCCTCCTCATCGCTTCGTCTTGCGGGGTCTCAGCTGTCCCGCTAGTCCCGCAGGAGTCGAGCCCCTTCCGCTCCAATCAACTGGTGCATGAAGCGTTTGACATTATCCAACCTGCTTTTTTAAGAACTTGAAAACTTCTCCATGTTTTAACTCGGTCCAATAAACTGAAGTCATTTCGAATGAAAATTAGCTGTATTCACTACCTAAGATACTTATCCTTGTCTATTCAATAATCATTTTTGGGTAGTTAATTAGCGACCTATCGAAAATTGAAATGCCTTGTCTGCTCCAAATTGTGTGATCCTCCTTGGAATAAATTATTCTTACCGAGTTGATTGGAGTGAAAGGCTTTTGACTCTTCGAAATATAATCCGATTTTCTTCGTACGGTTTCAATATAAAGAGCTTTTTTAATGTCCAGCGGGGAATCCATCAGGGAAGTTCCCTAGGTTGGTATAACGCAGAGGATGAATTTCAGCGGCCCCATGGCAGGATGCGACTGAAGGGAAAAGGAACAGATATTGCACTTGTGCTAGGGTGAAGTATTTAAGGAAATCATCAAATTTTTATCTTCGGGTTTACTTTTTATCAACGCTTAAACCATGTCCTGGATTCTTCTGTTTAAGTAACTTCCTGTTAAGGAACAAAAGAAAGGGAAGGGAAGGATATGTACGGATTATTATCATGGCTTTCAAGTTAGAATATGTAATATTTAATTTGGAATGCTAATGAATATAAATTTATGAAAAATTTTAAACTAATGGCATGAAAAACAAGAAAAAAGTATGGTATTATTTTTATTTGTTAAACATTTAACAAATTATAAATGCATTAAAGTTGTAAGGGCTTTTTCTGTATAATAGGATTAGATGCAGATATGGAATTTCGACAAAATTTTTATTATGTTTGAGGAGGGAAAAGAATGAATATAACCATTTATGATGTTGCCAGGGAAGCAGGTGTCTCCATGGCAACGGTTTCCCGGGTTGTTAATGGCAATCCGAATGTGAAACCGACCACAAGAAAAAAAGTGAATGAAGCAATTGAAAGGCTCGGCTACCGGCCCAATGCAGTTGCCCGCGGCCTCGCCAGCAAGAAAACGACAACAGTCGGTGTCATTATCCCTGATGTGTCCAGCATCTTTTTCGGAGAACTTGCGCGCGGGATTGAAGATATTGCGACAATGTACAATTACAACATCATTTTGAGCAATTCCGACCAAAATAGCGAAAAAGAACTCCATCTGATTAACACGATGCTTGGCAAGCAGGTTGATGGAATCGTTTTTATGGGTGGGAAAATAACCGAAGAACATGTTGAAGAATTTAAGAAGTCACCGGTGCCGATCGTCCTTGCGGCAACAACTGAGCAGTCCCAGTCCGTGCCAAGCGTAAACATCGATTACAAACAGGCTGCGTTCGATGCGGTCAGCCTGATGGTTGATCACGGCCATAAGAGGATTGGCTATGTTTCAGGTCCCCTGCAGGATCCGATAAATGGTGAATATAAAATTGCAGGATACAGAGAGGCACTCGAGGAAGCGGGACTTTCTTACGATGAAAACCTGATCGTAATCGGTGATTATACCTATGATTCCGGGCTGGAAGCTGCTGAAACGTTTATCAATCTCAATCAGCCTCCTACCGCTGTTTTCTCCGGAACCGATGAAATGGCGCTTGGTGTCATACACGGATATCAGGATAACGGTTTACGCGTGCCGGAAGATGTTGAAGTTATCGGCTTTGATAACACGAGATTGGCGAAGATGATCCGCCCGCAGCTCACTACGATTGTACAGCCGATGTATGATATCGGTGCAGTTGCCATGCGCCTGCTGACAAAATTGATGAATAAAGAAACGACGGAAGACCAGACAATAGTACTTCCGCACCGGATTGAGGAAAGAAGCTCAACAAAGAAGTAACCTTGCCGATATAAAGTGTGAAAAACCACTTTTTGTAAGCAGGGGAGAGAGACATGAAAAAGTTGGATGTTCTCACACCAATTGGAATCTTTATCGGTTTATCCATGCTTTTACTTGGCATTTATACGCACTCAGGGCTATCACAGCTGCCTTCGTTCATTCAGGCATCTTCAATGGTCATCGTTTTGGGCGGAATCGCCGGCGGGCTGCTGATCAATTTTAATGTGAAAGAAATCAAGCTGATCTTCAGGATTTTAAAAGAAGCGTTCCGAACTAATGAAACCGATGTGGGTGAAATGGTCAAAACATTCATTCGGCTGTCTGATAAAGCAAGAAGAGCGGGGCTGTTATCCCTTGAAACGGAAGTTGACAAAATCAGGGACCCTTTTTTGAAGAAAGGAGTCCTGCTTGCTGTTGATGGTCTGGACCCAGAAATGATCAAAGAGATCATGAATGCGGAAATCGCCGCATTGGAAGAACGCCATCGCAAGGGCCGCAGCATTATTGAAAAAGCAGGGGAATATGCCCCGGCCTGGGGGATGCTGGGTACGATAGTCGGGCTTATTTTGATGCTTAAAAACCTGAACGACCCGGCGGCACTCGGCCCGAACATGGCGGTTGCGCTATTGACTACCCTTTACGGGTCACTCCTTGCCAATCTCGTCTTCAATCCGATGGCTTCAAAGCTTGAAAACAAGACGGATGAGGAGGTTTTCCTCAAGGAGATTGTAATTGAAGGGGTGATCGGCATCCAATCCGGACAGAACTCCACATTCCTTGAAGAAAAGCTCAGTGCTTTTTTATCAGAAGAAGAAAAGGAAAAAGCGTTCAAACCGGAAATGGAAAACGATATCTTGATCGGGGAGCCTGCCCATGAGTCTTAGAAGAAAGAAAGACCGGGGGAAAAAAGGTGCTCCCTCCTGGATGGTGACATATGCGGATCTGATGACGCTGATCCTCGTGTTTTTTATTTTGCTGTTTTCCATGTCCCAAATCGATTTAATCAAATTTCAAGCGGTGGCCAAATCATTCAACAGCGACTCTATCTTCGAAGATAACTCTTCTGTTTTACTTGAACAAGATTACGCAGAAGCAACAATTGATGATGTTCAGTTGGATGAAATCCTTACTGAAATCCGTGCATATCTGGCAGAACATGGGCTGGAGACCACTGTGACAGCCCAGCGAAATAAACGCGGTGTTGTTCTTGTCCTTCAGGAAAAGGTGCTTTTTAAAACAGGCGAAGCGGAAATTATAGATATGGCAAAGCCATTCTTAAGTGAAATTGCTCATTTGCTCTCAACACTTTCCAACCAGGTGAAAGTGGAGGGCCATACAGACGGCCGGCCGATACATACTTATCGTTATCCTTCCAACTGGGAACTGTCCGGAGCACGTGCCAGCAGTGTGATCCGCTATTTCACCGATCATCACGGTATTGATGCGGCCCGTTTTACAGCAATCGGATACGGTGATACAAGGCCGCTTGCTGCCAATAATAACTCGGACAACTGGCAAAAGAACCGGAGAGTGGAGATAGTGATTTCTGATTCGAAAAATAAAGAGAACTAACCAAACGAAAACGAGTATGAAATCGGGAAGGTTTCATACTCGTTTTTTGTTTTTATGTTGTTTTCTTATTCCTTTTGGGTGAAGATTGTTTTTCAATTCCAGGGCAGGATTGTAAAAGAAGGGAATTTGGTTTTCAGAATCTTGACCGTTCCTTTCGGCTACAGGCATTCGCTTCCCCCCTGCTGGAGTCGAATGCCTTTCTCACCAATCCAATCTGTAAAGAAAGATTTATTCCAGCAGTAACACCCAAGTTGGATTTATCTTGCATTTCAAGGGAATAAGCTGGCAAAAAATAAAAAGCTCAGGGTCTGAGCTTTTTGTGTGCTATTTGTATAGTGTTTTCAAATGTAAATTCAACTTTTGCTATTGGCTTGCCCGTTGAGATGTTTTCCATTGGCACTCAGCCGGGTTTTCCAGGGACGTTCGCTTTAACAGGATTGATTCTTTCGGTTTTGGGATTCCTTGTTCTGCCGGATGATTTGCAGCGCTTTTGTCAGTGTCTGGGCGTTTTTCTCAGTAATTTCGGGTTTGCGCGGAATCGGCGAATAAGCTCCTTCCGGGTCATCCCAACTGTCAGGGAGCTGGACCGGCGCTTTCGGCTGCCATTTATCTATCCATTCCTGCGGCAATTTGCCTTCACCGATTCGGTTACTTGTCATTTCAAGCCAGATCAGTGCCCAGGCTCTTGGTACAACCCGCCAGATATCATATCCTCCGCCGCCAACCGCAATCCAGCGCCCATCACAATATTCATGGGCAATTTTATGGGCAAGTTTTGGAATTTCCCTATAGATGTTCATTGTTGCAGACAGATGGGTCAGCGGATCATAGAAGTGAGCATCGGCACCATTCTGGGTAAGGATGACATCAGGCTTGAAATGTTCGGCAATTTCCCTGAGAGCGGTTTCATAAGATTCAAGGAAGGACTCATCTTCTGTAAATGCATCGAGCGGGATGTTGTAAGAACATCCATAGCCGGCTCCGGCTCCTCGTTCATTTACCGCTCCCGTCCCTGGAAAAAGATAACGTCCGGTTTCATGCATGGAGAATGTGCAGACATTAGGGTCATCATAAAATGACCATTGCACACCATCACCATGGTGTGCGTCTGTATCAACGTACAGCACTCTGGCATTATAATTGCGGCGCAAGTATTCAATCGCGATAGAACTGTCGTTATAGATACAAAAGCCGGAGGCCTTTCCTCTGAAGCCATGATGAAGCCCGCCGCCGAGGTTGAGGGCATGCCGGGCTTTTCCTTCCATTACAAGCTCAACAGCCTTCAATGTCCCTCCGACAATTAGGGAACTCGCTTCATGCATGTTTTCGAAAATTGGAGTATCCTCTGTACCAAGACCGAAATTGCCTGCCTGCTCTTCCGGGAGTCCGCCTTTTCCCGCTTTTTTTACCGCTTCGATGAAATTGACATCATGGATAAGGGCGATTTCATCGTCGGTTGCAGGCCGAGGTGGAATGATGTCCTTATCTTGAAGGGCTTCCAGTGTATTCAGCAAATCAAACGTCAGCTGTACGCGGAGCTGATTGAATGGATGCTGGTCATTGAACTTATATCGTGCAAATTCATCTGAATATATGAAAGCTGCTTCCTTCATGAGGATACTCCCGGAAGGTTAGGCCACAGCACTTCATATCCTTCCCCTTTCAAGTCGTGGATGATATTCATCGGATTGATGGTCTGCACCCGGAAAACGAGGATTTTATAATCATCTGTTTTTCCGGGATAGACAAGGACACTGGATACATTTACTTTATGGCGGCCGATTACAGCGGTCACTTCAGCAAGAATGCCTGCTTTATTGGGAACCTTCACTTCCAGCTGTGAACCAGGCTGGTTGGCGCCTGTGAGCCTTACAAAAGTATTGAGCAAATCGGTTGCCGTTACAATCCCGACCAGCTTTTGGTCGCGGATAATCGGCATGCAGCCGATTTCTTCTTCGTAAAAAATCGCGGAAATCTCCTCAACAAAGTCGAGAGGATGCCCGGTAATGACTTCGCGTGTCATAACGGTAGAGACCGGCTTTTCCAATTCTTCCTGCTTGCGGTTGCAGTCATGGAGAATGGACGGGCTCGCATCACGGAGATCCCTGTCCGATACGATTCCGATCACTTTCATGTCTTCATCAACAACCGGAAAATGCCGGATATGATGCAGGTTGCAAAGTTTCCAGCCTTTTGCGATCGGGTCATCGGCTTTCAATGTATATACTTGTCTTTGCATAATTTCTTCAACGATCATATTTGTTCCCCCCGTCATTGAGACAGAAAATAATTACGGTATGTTCATACGCCATTTAATACATGAACCTGTTCATAAATCGGAGCCGGTCGAATTGTTCTATTGAATCCCTGTCGATATTTTTTCCGATTCTGGCCATCAGGCAGTTGGCGGGATGTGAACTGATTTCTGGATCATCAGTTGCATACCATTCAAGGCCGCCGGCACTCATCATCTTTTCCATCACTTTTCGGTATTCCCATACATTTAGTCCTGTACCCTTAAGATCCCAGTGCCAATAGTATTCTGTGGTAATAATAATATAGTTTTCCATGTAATCGTCCATCATCGACACTTTGAGAAGCTGTTTGCCGACCCCGGCACCGCGGTATTTCGGGATAACTTCAATGGCCCCCAATTCGATGAGATTTTCCATTTTGCCCTCGGACCACCGTTCCAGTGGATCGGGATACAGGAATGTCACATATCCGACGACCATGTTATTTTCGCGGGCAATAATAATCCGGCCCTCTTCAAGGTCCGCAATGCCGATCAGGGCCTTATGCTGCTGTTTGTGAGGGCGAAATGCCGTCAAATGTTCGTGAAAATCAAGTTCTGCAAGGGTTTCAGCCGTTATAGGACCTTCAATCAGGAGGTCGCCGTGCGCCGTTTTATGCCTTGCCGCATTGTATGTTTTTTTGTGTTCCATCCGGTCACCACCATCTCTTAATCTGCTTTCGCTACCTCTATTATAAAGGATAACCAAACAGATAAAGCGTTTTCAATAGAAAAATGTTTTTTGTCTATATTTTTAAAAAATTGAGAATAAATTTATTTTATACTATAATGACATTACGAAACTAAATTTAGGGGGAATGGGAATGAAAGTGGAAGCGCTTCCTGTATTAAATGGAGAACACAACCTTGAAAATTACGAAGAAACCAAAAAGAGTTTCGATTGGTCGGAGGTGGAAAAAAACTTTTCCTGGTATGAAACAGGCCGGGTCAATTTAGCATACGAGGCAATTGACAGGCATGCTGAATCATACCGGAAAAATAAGGTGGCCCTTTATTATAAGGATGCAGCCAGGAATGAAAAATACACCTTCAAAGAAATGAAAGACTGGACAAACAAGGCCGCAAATGTACTGAAATCAGCTGCAGATGTTGAAAAAGGGGATCGTGTTTTCATTTTTATGCCTCGTTCTCCTGAATTGTATTTCATTTTGCTTGGCGCGGTGAAATTGGGGGCGATCGTCGGCCCGTTGTTCGAAGCGTTCATGGAAGGTGCGGTTCGGGACAGGCTGGAAGACAGTGAAGCGAAGGTGATTGTCACTACCCCTGAACTGCTTGAACGGGTTCCGGTTGACGAGCTGCCAAGCTTAAAACATGTCATTCTTGTCGGTGACAATGTAAAAGAAGAAGGTCCTTACCTCGATTATTACAACCGTGTGGAAAAAGCAAGCAAGGATTTGGATATCGAGTGGGTCGACCGCGAAGATGGACTTATTCTTCATTATACTTCAGGTTCAACAGGCAAGCCTAAAGGCGTTCTCCATGTTCATAATGCTATGATCCAGCATTACCAGACAGCCAAATGGGTGCTTGACCTTAAGGAAAGCGATACCTACTGGTGTACTGCCGACCCGGGATGGGTGACCGGTACATCCTATGGTGTATTCGGCCCGTGGCTGACCGGTACATCCAACCTGATTCTCGGCGGCAGATTCAAGCCGGAGAATTGGTACCAGGCGATTGAAGATTTTGGCGTCACAGTGTGGTACAGCGCACCGACAGCGTTCAGGATGCTGATGGGAGCAGGCGATGAAGTCGTGAAACAGTTTGACCTTTCTTCTCTCCGCCACATTCTGTCAGTCGGTGAGCCGCTGAATCCTGAGGTAATCCGTTGGGGTATGAAAGTATTCAATCTACGGATTCACGACACCTGGTGGATGACAGAAACCGGCGCACAGGTGATTTGCAACTATCCTTCCATGGAAATCAAGCCTGGTTCAATGGGCAAGCCGATTCCTGGCGTGGAAGCAGCTATCGTTGATGACCAGGGCAATGAAGTTCCGCCGTATCGGATGGGCAATCTTGCAATCAGAAAGGGCTGGCCGTCCATGATGCGGGCCATCTGGAACCGTCCGGAAAAATATGAATCTTATCTCATGCCGAATGGCGGATGGTATGTGTCGGGTGACTCCGCATATATGGATGAAGACGGCTATTTCTGGTTCCAGGGCAGGATTGATGACGTCATCATGACTTCCGGTGAGCGTGTCGGTCCGTTCGAAGTGGAGAGCAAGCTCGTAGAACACCCTGCTGTGGCCGAAGCCGGTGTCATCGGTAAGCCTGACCCTGTCCGCGGAGAAATTATCAAAGCATTCGTGGCGCTCAGGGATGGCTATGAAGCAAATGATGAATTGATTGAGGAAATCCGCATGTTTGTGAAAAAAGGCCTCGCCGCCCATGCCGCACCGCGTGAAATCGAGTTCAGGGATAAACTTCCGAAGACCCGAAGCGGTAAGATCATGAGACGTGTCCTGAAAGCGTGGGAGCTCGATCTTCCGGCTGGCGACCTGTCAACGATGGAAGACTGATATATAAAAGGCTCAGCATAGGTGCTGAGCTTTTTTTCTGCGTTTTTTCCTGTATTGGTAACTACAGAATCGTTGTGATTCAGTTCTGTATAACATTGTTGTCCCCATGAAAAAGCCCTGGAGTCATGACTCCGGGGCTTCATCTAAATCTGCTGCTGATTATTGATTGGCGGTTGTGTCTCCACTATCAGAAGTGCCGCCTTCAGGTGGCGGATTCCCGCCGTCACCGTTTCCATCAGTGGTGCCTGAGTCTGTCCCGCCTGACTGACTATCATCAGCCGGCGGTTCATTGGTGTTATTATCATCAGGCTTTGGCGGCTTTTCTTCTTTCGGTTTTGGTTCCGGCTTCGGTTCCGGCTCAGCCGGTTTTTCCGGCGGCCCGCCTACAATCGCTGATGGAGCAGACTCTTTGCCTGCCACATCGACAGCAGTTACATAATAAGCGGATGATGTTCCCGGCACTGTGTAGGACAGGACATTCGCCGGAACATTCGCAACCCTGCGGAAACTTCCATTCTTGCTGGAAGCCTGGTAAACCCTGTAACCAATAATATCCTTTTCGCCCGGAAGCGGCCAGTTGAGGGACTTTCCTGACAGCTTCACGCCGCCGATTGGGTCCGGTGCCTTCCCGTTATCGTTGATTTTCGGCGAGTCAGGAGAAAGGAAGTTGCCGAATTTGCCGTTTTCCGGCAGATACTCAATCACTTTGCTTAACTCTTCGGCAGCATCCCCGCCAAGCATAAGCCCTTTTTCCACAAATTCATCCGGTGCGCTGTCAGGAACGATGTACTTCGTTCCATTTCTGACAATATATTTGACTGAATCGGCAGATCCGTCCTTTTCCTTAGGCAGGTACTTGACGTTGTACAGGTCTGACTGCATCAGCCCCATTTCGGCACAGACAGAGGATGGCAGCAACCCGGCCATCGCACAATACGATCTGCGGACAATGCCGCCCGGCATTTTGAAGCTCTGTTCCGGTTTCACAAGTTCCGGTTTGATATCATAGGCGGCATTCATCAGTTCAGCCCAGAGTTTCTGGTTCCGGCTGGAATAGCTGTAGCCCTTATAGGATTTTTCCAGGCTCTTTGGTGTATCATAGCCAATCCATGTACCAAACGTTATATTCGGATTTGTGGCGACAAACCAGGCATCTTTATAATCCTGTCCTGTACCTGTTTTGCCGGCCCAGTCGGCATGAAATTTCAGGCGCTTCGGCGTGCTGGCCGCTGTTCCGTATTTCAGTACATCCCGCATCATGTCAAGCATGAGATAATTCGTTTGCGGAGTAAAGACATCGACCGGTTCAGACTTGTGCTGATACACGATATCCCCGTCTTTAGATTCAATCTTATCAATCATATACGCATCCACAAATTTACCGCCGTTGCCGAATGTCGCAAACGCATTGACATTTTCCTCGACATAGACTTCTGGTGTCCCAAGAGCACTGGATAGGTTTTGTCCATCACCTTTTTCAAGTGAAGTGAAGCCCATTTTTTTTAGGAATTGCACCGGGTCGCGGTTAACAATTTTGCTGTATGTTTCTACAGCTGGCACGTTATAGGACTTTGCCAGCGCATTTCGTGCAGACGTAAGACCGTGGTAACCGCCACCGTAGTTTTTAGGATTATAAGGGCCGTTCGATGTCTTAAAGGTAATAGGTGCATCAATCAACACAGATCCCGGCTGAATAGCCCCGAGTTCCATTGCCGGCGCATAGACAAGCAGCGGCTTCATCGTCGACCCATTTGGCCTGAGTGCCTGTGTGGCATGGTTTTGCTGCTGCCGCTCGAAATCACGGCCGCCGACGAAGCTGATGATCCGGCCTGATTTATTCTCAATCATGATTGCCGCAGTTTCGACTGGTTCCATCACCTTGACTTTTTCACCGGTCTTAGGGTCCACTTTCCATTCGGCCTTATCAGAGCCGTAAAGGGTATAGTTGTTTTTGATTTCCTGCATTTTGTCATAGATTTCTTTATTGATGGTTGTGTGAATGCGATAGCCGCTTTTCCTGATCAGAGTATCGGCATTGGCTTCATATTCCTTCAGAAGTTTCTTATTATCTTTATAAAGGTCTTCCTGCTTGACTCCGTCTTCTTTTGCCATTTGTTTTGCAAGGATATCAACGGCGCGTCTTTCGACTTCCTGCATGACATATGGATACTTCTGAAGCGGACTGTCTTTCCGCTTGGCGAAGTCTTTTGTAATATCGTAAGCTGTCGCTTGTTTGAATTCTTTTTCGGTAATGAAGCCTGCACCCTTCATCCGGTTCAATACCGTCTTCATCCGGTTGGTACCCGGTTCAAGATTTTCTTTTAATTCCCCGTACTGGTTAAAAGGTGTGTAACCGTACGGACTTTGGGGTAAACCTGCAATAAAAGCAGCTTGCGGCAGGGTCAGGTCCTTAGCATCTACGCCGAAGATTCCCTGGGCTGCCGTTTGGACCCCGGCGATATTGCGCCCAGAAGCATTACGGCCAAATGGGACAATATTCAAATAAGCTTCAAGAATCTCGTCCTTATTAAGCGCGTGCTCTAGACGGAGTGCAAGAAGGATCTCCTTGGCTTTCCTTTCAAAGGAAACTTCCCGTGTAAGCAGCTGGTTTTTGATCAACTGCTGGGTCAATGTGCTTCCTCCGCTCTGGCTGGAAGAATTCGTTACTTCCTGGAAAATGGCACGGGCAATCGCTTTGGGGACGACACCTTCATGTTCATAAAAATATTGGTCTTCTGTTGCAATGACCGCCTGTATGACATGATCGGATACTTCATTCAGGCTTACTTCTTCCCGTTGCAGATCAGTGCGTAAATTCCCGAGCAGGACATTGTCTGCAAAATAAATCTGTGATGTTTCTTCATAATTATATACATCCTCTTTCATGCTGGTGAAGCTGCGGGGTTCCTCATCTTTCACGAGAGAAGCGAAATAACCCGCACCAACACCGCCTGCAAAAAAGGTGCCGATTAAACCGAAAACCAAAAAAACGATCAATAAATTCCATAAAACCTTAGATGTAATCCGAGCGCCTTTTGCCGCTTTTTTGCTGGCATGGTGTTCCTTTAAAGACGACCAGCGCTTCTTTATATCGTCAAACTTATCGAAAGCCATACATCAACCCCCTAAAATTTCAGCCCTATTATAGCATAAACCCCCGTAATTGAGTATATTTCGTCGAATAATATATTTGCTTTTTGGAAACAACTGTGATAAAAAAGGGATATATCTAATCCCGGGTCAGTAAATCACTGGTCCCTGGCAAACAACCAGAATAGTATAACATACATTGGAAAAAAATGCTTTGAAGGGACCAAGTAGCGGCTGACTCCCTGTCCAAGAGAGCTGGCGGCCGGTGTGAGCCAGTACAAAGGCAGGCGTGAAATACTTCCTGGAGCATCTTTTGTGAACCCGTAAAGGATGGCAGCACCGCCTGCCATGAAGCCCTTTACTGCAGTAGCGGAAGACGGTACTGGTCCGTTATCCAGCAGAGTGGAAGGCAGCAAGCATGTACATTTGCCTTCAACAAGGGTGGTACCGCGAGTAAGCTCGTCCCTTTTCAGGGGCGGGCTTTTTTATATGCAAAAAACAGGGACCCACTCAAGTCCCCATACGGAAAAAGGAGAGAAACCAGATGAATTTATTTGATGATTTGCAATACCGTGGACTGGTCAATCAAGTGACAGACCAGGAAGGCCTGGAAAAGGAATTGGAAAAAGGGCCGGTAACCCTGTACTGTGGTTTCGATCCGACTGCCGACAGTCTTCATATCGGTCATTTGCTGACAGTGTTGACTTTAAGGCGGTTTCAAAATGCCGGCCATAATCCGATCGCGCTCGTTGGAGGCGCTACTGGATTAATCGGCGACCCAAGCGGCAAAAAAGCTGAACGGACACTGAACCAGCAGGAGATCGTCGAACTGTGGAGTGACCGGATCAAAGGGCAACTTTCCCAATTTCTCGATTTTGAAGGCGAAAACAGGGCGGCTGTCGCCAATAACTATGACTGGATCGGCAAGCTCGATGTGATCAGTTTCCTGCGGGATGTAGGCAAAAATTTCGGCATTAATTACATGCTTGCCAAGGAGTCAGTGGAATCCCGGATAAAAACCGGCATTTCTTTTACAGAGTTCAGTTATATGATTCTTCAATCATACGACTTTTTAAAATTGTACCAGCAGGAGAACTGCCGGCTTCAAATTGGGGGAAGTGACCAGTGGGGCAACATTACTGCCGGACTGGAACTGATTAGGAGGTCGGAAGGTGAGGAAGCGAAAGCTTACGGATTCACCATTCCGCTTGTCACAAAAGCGGATGGCACCAAGTTTGGAAAAACGGAAGGTGGAGCGATCTGGCTTGATGCCGAGAAAACGACACCGTACGAGCTGTATCAGTTTTTGCTTAACACAGACGACCGTGATGTCGTAAAGTTTTTGAAGTACTTTACTTTCCTGTCCCAAGACGAAATTGAGGAGCTAGAAAAGGAACTTCAGGATGCACCGGAAAAACGGGTTGCCCACCGGCGCCTTGCAGAAGAAGTGACAAAGCTTGTGCATGGAGAAGAAGCACTCCAGCAGGCAAACCGTATATCCGAAGCGCTTTTCAGCGGGAACATTTCTGACTTAAGTGCAAAGGATATCGAACAGGGGTTCAAGGATGTCCCTTCTTTTGAGACAGAAGAAAAGGAAATCGGGCTCATCGAATTGCTGGTACAGGCAAAAATTTCTCAATCAAAACGCCAGGCCCGTGAAGATATTAAAAACGGGGCGGTCTACATCAATGGCGAACGGGAGCAGTCAATGGATTACACAATCCAGGAAAAAGACCGTATTGAAGATAAGTTCACCGTCATCCGCCGCGGCAAGAAAAAATACTTTTTGATCACCTATAAGTAAGGAAAAAGCAGCAGGGGAACGTCCTGCTGCTATTGTTTTTGTCGGATCAGCGGGTAATAGGTGAATTAGCGGATAATTTCGTAAAAAAATAAAAAAACCGGACGGCAAAGGCCGTCCGGTTTTTCATGCTTAACGGGAGTAGAACTCGACGATAAGCGCTTCGTTGATTTCAGCTGGAAGTTCGGAACGCTCTGGGAAGCGGGAATAAGAACCTTCCAATTTTTCTGCATCAACAGAAACATATTCAGGGATGAAGTTATTCACTTCAATCGCTTCTTTGATGATATCAAGGTTTTTGGACTTTTCGCGAACAGCGATTGTTTGTCCAGGCTGTACGCGGTAAGACGGAATGTCTACGCGTCCGCCGTCCACAGTAACGTGGCCGTGGTTTACAAGCTGGCGTGCCTGGCGGCGTGTACGGGCTAGACCCATACGGTAAACCAGGTTGTCCAGGCGGGATTCAAGCAAGATCATGAAGTTCTCACCGTGGATACCCTTCATTTTGCCTGCTTGATCGAATGTGCGGCGGAATTGGCGCTCATTCAAACCGAACATATGGCGAAGCTTCTGCTTTTCCTGAAGCTGCAATCCATATTCGGAAAGTTTTTTACGCTGGGTTGGTCCATGCTGACCAGGTGCATAAGGACGCTTTTCAAGCTCCTTGCCGGTGCCGCTCAGAGAAACTCCGAGACGACGGGAAATTTTCCAGGTTGGTCCTGTATAACGAGCCATAAGTGACTCCTCCTTCGTTGTTTTTATCTGTAAAATAAAAACAGACGACCGATATGAATCTCGTTATGCGCATTTTGTTTTCATGCACCTTCGCTCCAGCAGCTAAGAGTTACACGGTACACCTCGGTTGAGGAACAAAATACTGCCATAACGGCATTCATTCAGGCTGCCCTATTTCACACAAATTCCATTATACTCGGTAGGATATATGCCGTCAAGGATGTTTATAAATTTAATACGGTCTGACTGTGGTCCTTCTATATTCATCGGATTCTAATGCTCAGCAAGAGGCTGCCTGCCTAATCAGTTAAACACCTTCTGAATGAAACGCCTCATTATATAATAACTGCTTCTTCTGAGTTCAGTGATTGCCTATATAGATGAAGGAAAATATTTTGGAGTTTATTTATAGGAAAAGAGTCCTAGAAAAGATATAATGGAAATATATTTTAGTGTTGAATTGAAACCTGGATATTATGCTGACTGCTGAAATGTGGTGATGAAAAATGGAAGAAGTGGAATGCTTAAAAGCCTCGGGCTTGAAAGGGATGTTGGAGTGTGCCGTCCGGCACTCCAATTCAGTTCTCAGAATTCTTGTCCCCGCAGTAATAACGATTAAAGATGATTCGGGAACTGTACTGGTTAAAGAACAAATCGGCGGAATGATGGATAAATCCGAATCGCCAGGTCAGGAGAAAAGTGAATGGACAGTGCCCTTTATGGTTGAAACGTCATACGGCACCATGCCGTTCCGGCTTTCGGTTTCCTGTTTTGTTCATGGAACAGAATCGATGAAACGATACATAGAAAGGCAATTCGCCGCAGAAGTCCAGCAGCAGCTTGTGCCGAGTGACGCTGCCGGAAAACTTAAGGCTGTTTGTTATGATGTGCTGCTTACAACAAATGATCAATCATTTTCCGTTATGGCAGCCGCCATGGTCAACAACATGAAAGAACTGCTCCCTGTCAGCGAGGTCACGCTATACAGCTTCAATAAATGGACCGGCGACTATTGCCCGGAGAATTCCACCAATCATTTGATTATGGAAAACCCGCAAGTCCACACGTTTTCACTCGCGAAATGGCAGTCATTGAAACAGACCGGCAACCCGGTTTTCTCCGAGATGTTTGAACTGTCTACGGAGTTTTTTCCGGCGATGGATGATATCCGGCTGTTTCTGCCTCTTGCTTCATTCCAAGAAATCAATAGCGTCCAGTTTATCCTTATGTATGAACTGGACGGTGATCCTGTCAGTCGGAAGCTGTTTGAATTGCTTTACAAGACAGGGGAGATGGCCGGTGACATACTGACAAAAGCAGACCGCTACGTTAAAAACCTGAAAGAACAAAAAAGGGCTGAACAGCTTTCGCGCGTGGCGGCCAAGTTTCATAGCTCTGTAGAACTGAATGAAGTGCTGGAGCAAATTGTGCACAGCCTTGAATTGATGTATCCCGATTTTACATACAGGCTGCTGCTTACACATGATAACAACTCTTTTAAAAATGACTATGTAAGCGGGCTTGAATTCGGGGAAGAACCATGGCAGCAGGCGGCTGCTCGGGCATACCTGACTGGAGAGGTGCAATTTGAAGATTCCCTGAAAGAGCGCCGTTCCATGCTGTATGCCCCGCTGATGGGGAGGCAGGGGACGTATGGTGTCCTGAAGGTCACTGCCCCAAGTGCCATGGTGTTTCCGAAAGAAGAAGTGGCATTCATTTTGCTGCTCGCGAATACAGCAGGAAGCGCTCTTGAAAATGCCCAGCTTTATCAACAGTCCAGGCAACTGATCATGGACTTGAAGCTCATAAATGAAACGTCCCACCGCCTCAATACATTTACCCGGTTAAGCGATACAACCTCTTTTATGGCAGAGCAGATCACCCGTTTTTTTAAGGCAGAGGAAGCTGGATTCATGTTGTTCGATCCGGATGGCGGCATCGGATTTCTGCCAGGAAGCACTTCTTATTTTCACACAGAGGAGGCTGGCGCCATCGCCAGCAAAATCGAGAATAAAATCAGGAAAGAAAAGGATTCGCTGTTTTTCGGAAACCTTCCTGCACAATTGCCCTATCAGACTCGGTATGGTTCGCTGATGGCTGTGCCGATGGTGCACCAGCAGACATTGAAGGGAGCAGTTGTGGCCTTGCATCGAGAGCCGTACGCGTTTTCATTTAATGAGTTCAAGCTGCTCCAATCCCTTGTCCACCATTCCACGCTCGCTTTCTCAAATGCCATGCTGAGGGAAGAACTTGAGCATATGGTCATTACCGATTATCTCACCGGGCTGTATTCACGCAGTTATCTCGATGAATATATCCATAAGTCAATGCAAACGGATCAGAAGGGGATTTTCCTGCTGATTGATATAGATAACTTTAAAATAATCAACGATAATTATGGACACGAAAAGGGTGATGAAGTCATCATCCAGGTGGCTGAAGTTATCAGAAAGAACATCCGTGATGGTGATGCGGGTGCCCGCTGGGGTGGTGAAGAATTGGCGGTTTACTTGCCGAACATTAATTCAGAGACGGGAATCAGAATCGCAGAGCGGCTGACAGAAAAGGTTGAACAGGAAACAGATCCCCGTGTTACCGTTTCGTGCGGAGTCACCATCTGGAAAAGCGAAATGGAGGATTCGGCAAAACGGCTGTTTAATCGTGCGGATAAAGCGCTGTATGAAGCAAAAACTAGAGGGAAGAACCGGGTGGTGTATAAAGGCCGGGAAGTATGACAGCTTCTTGGCCGGTACAGGCTTTTTACTTTTTTCTAAAAGAAAACGCTTTCAAAAACAGTGCCATTGTCATATTCTTAAAGAGGGAGGAATATGCCGGCACAGAAAGCGGCAGCTAACAATTTGCAGAAAGCGGGGGTTTAGTATGAAAAACGGACAACGGAAAAATTTTGCGACAGAAGCCATTCATGGTGGTTATGATTCTGCACATCATCATGACAGTCTGGCTCCTCCAATTTATCAGACATCCACATTCACTTTCTCAACTGCAGAGCAGGGGGAAGCCCGATTTGCAGGTGAAAGCGAAGGTTATATTTATTCCAGGCTCGGAAATCCGACCGTGACAGCGCTGGAAGAACGAATTGCCGCTCTAGAAGGCGGGGAAGCAGGCCTTGCTTTTGCTTCCGGCATGGCAGCGGTATCTGCGGTGCTGTTTTCGCTTACGAAGAGCGGAGACCATATCCTTGTGTCAAGGGGCATTTACGGATGCACATTCGGACTGCTGGAATTAATGGATGCGAAACACGGCATTTCTCATGATTTCAGCTATCTGGAATCGGAAGAGGAAATAAGAAGGCAAATCAAACCGAATACCACTCTCATTTATCTGGAAACCCCGATCAATCCGACAATGAGATTGATCGATTTGGAAATGGTTGCGCGGATTGCCAAGGAATACGGGATTCCGGTCGTGGTCGATAATACATTCAGTTCCCCATACCTGCAGCGACCGCTCGACCTTGGCTGTGATGTTGTCATCCATAGCGCCACCAAATATATCGGCGGACACGGTGATGTGATTGCAGGACTTGTGACTGGCAGCAAAGAGCTGATGGATGAAATCAGCATGACAACCCGCAAGGACATCGGTGGTGTAATCGGGCCGTTCGATGCGTGGCTCTTGCTGAGGGGCTTGAAGACACTCCCGCTCAGAATGGATCGCCATTGCGAAAATGCTGCAAAAATATTTGACTTGCTGAAAAAGCATCCGGCTGTCGAGAATATCTTTTATCCATTTGACATGGAAAACCCGCAATACCCGATTGCAAAAAAACAGATGGAAATGGGTGGCGGGATGATTTCCTTTGAAATTAAAGGCGGGAAAGCCGAGGCCCAGAAAGTGATGAACAACGTCAATATGATCAAGATTGCCGTCAGCCTCGGGGACGCCGAAACGTTGATCCAGCACCCGGCAACAATGACACATGCAGTCATTCCTGAAGATGCACGTCTTCATATGGGAATAAAAGATAACCTGCTCCGCCTTTCTGTAGGATTAGAGCACTGGGAAGACATTTGGTCAGATCTCAATCAAGCCTTGAACGTCCTTGCGCCTGAACAAGTTCATCCTTAAAAGGGGAAAATCCCGGCTATCCACTCAGCAAACGAAAAGGTTCGGCCCATTCAAAGGGCCGAACCTTTTTTCAGCTATATAAAAGGATAAGATTGATTTCGACATGGAATTTTATAAGACGGAATCCAGGGGGAACGGGAATCAAGTGGCTTGTTTTTGTTCTGCAATCCAATCATTCAAGGCTGTGCTGCAAGTTTTCCTGTAAAACAGCAGTAAATTGTTCAAGCCAGTGCTGATCGGTCTCATCGAAACGATTTATAATCGGGCTGTCGATATCCAATACCCCAATCACTTCATCCTTTTTAACTATCGGTACGACAATTTCGGAACGGGAAGCGGCATCACATGCGATATGGCCGGGAAAAGCGTGAACTTCGGCAATCCGCATTGTTTTCCGCTCGGAAACAGCTGTGCCGCACACTCCTTTGCCGACGGAAATGCGGACGCAGGCGGGCAGGCCGTTGAACGGGCCAAGCACAAGCTCGCCGTCTTCCAGCAAGTAAAAGCCTACCCAATTTATTTGATCCAGAAACTGGTTTAGAAGTGCTGAAGCATTCGCCAGGTTTGCGATCCGATTCGGCTCTCCTTCTGTCAGCGCTCTCAGCTGCTTAAGGAGAAGTTCGTATTTTTGGGCCTTTGTCCCCTCGTATGATTCGACGTTAAACATATTTCTTCCCTCCCGAAAACGAATAAATTAGCTACATCATATCAAAAAATAGCGAAATATACACGAATTTTGCGAAAGAAAATTAAAGGACAATAAAAGGCGGTCCCCGAAATTAGGGATAAGAGGAGGGGAATAGATGAAGGTGATGCATGCTACGAAAGACAGGGTGATGGAAGCTGCTGCACTGCTGTTTAATAGAAAAGGATTCGACGGCACTTCTGTCAGGGAAATAGCAGCGAGGGCAAATGTGAATGTCGCATTGATTTCATATTATTTCGGCGGAAAAAAAGGGTTGATGGAACAGCTGCTTACGGGCTTCCTTGAAGGGTATATTTCTGCACTTGACGGTGTGTATGAGGACCATACAGGAAAAAGCCGGCGTGAGTGCCTTATGCAAATGGCCGATACCGTCTTATTATTCCAACAGCAAAATGCCAATCTCGCCCGCTTCGTACAGAGGGAAATTACCCTCGATACGATGCTGAACCGTGAACTGATGACAACGTATCTTTCAAAAGAAAAATACCTTCTGCAGTCGGTTCTGACAGAAGGCATTGCCCGGAAGGAATTTCGCAAAGTCCCTGTCCCTTATACGATCATGCAGTTGAAAGGGATGTTCGCCATGCCTTACTTGCACCCCCATTATCTTGCCGAAGTGCTGCATGTTTATCCGAATGAGCAGTACTTTTATAAAATCTATTCGGGTGAAATCAGGAGATGGATTGAGCATTCGCTTTGTCATCACCAGTCACAATTAAAGGTGATTCCTGCTCCTGCTGCCGGATGGCAGACCGAAGCGAACATCAGGCTCCAGGGCTGACATTCCCTGTCCCAGTCCGTCTGCTGTATGGGCATCTGATCCATAGATGAGGGGGATGCCAAGTCTGTAAGCTTCCACTGCGGCCCAGCCGGGCGGATACGTCTCAAGGCAGCCTGGCTTCACTGTGCCGGCCCCATTGTAATCCAATTCAAGCCCAAGACGCTTTACATCATTTAATATTGTAAGGATTTCCGGTTTGAAATCTTGCTGAACCGGGAATTTTTTTTGGAATTTACGGGCCAGCGTCATATGTCCGATCCGCTTTGGTTTATACGGACCGAGATCTGACAGGACCGATTCATGAACCGTTTCATAATAAAGGCGGTAGATATTTTCAACCGACCCCGTTCTTTCTGCCAGCCGCCTGAATTCAGTGGCGCTATAGTCCATACATATCCATTCGCTTTCTGCGTTTAGAAAGTGAACCGACAGGATGCTGTCATCGAGAACAGGTCCGACCTCGTTCAGGAGATCCGCTGTTTCCATTTCATATCCCCTGATATAATCCATTTCAAGTCCAGTGTTCACCCTGATGTCTTTCCGGTATTTTTCTTTTATTTTATCGATAGCTGAAAAATAACGCTCCAGATCAGCCCTGTTCATGCTGCTGTCACGTGTCGGTGCAGGGTCTGGAAAAGATTCGGGAAGCGGGGCATGCTCGGTAAATGTCATTTCTTGAAATCCCAGTTCTATAGCGCGTTCGACATATAGTTCCAGAGAATCGGACGACCCATGCGGACAAAACGGGGTGTGGACATGGCCATCAGCTTTTATTTTCACGGTTTCACTCCCTTTTCTTCCAAAACAGCTAATTTCCTTTTTTTGCTCAATTTTTAAAAAAATGAGGTCAAAATTTGTTGATTACATGGTATCATAAAAACAATTAAAACGTTCAGAATCCGAAAGAATTTCTAAGGTGGTTTTATATATATGGGAAAAGGCATCCTGCGAAAGTGTGGACATGAGAGACAAAGAGAAGAGGGGAGGGGTGCATCATGTACATAATTGCAGCGGTTTTTGCGGTTGTAATGGCATTTGTCGGATATGGGATTTACTCACGGAAAAAAGTATATGATGAAGTCGATCGACTGGAAGCAAAAAAAATCGATATCATGAATCGCCCCATCAATGATGAACTGGCAAGGGTCAAAAAACTGAATATGTCCGGGGAAACAGAAGAACGGTTCGAGCGCTGGCGGGCGAAATGGGACGAACTTATAACCGGCAAGCTTCCTGATGTCGAAGAAATGCTTTACGAAGCAGAAGAGGCGGCGGACCGTTATCGTTTCGGCAAGGCGAAACAGATCAATCACGAAACACGAAGGCTGCTGGAGGAAGCAAACAATGAAATCGATGTGATCCGCACTGAAGTGGAAGAACTGATCAGCAGTGAAGAAAAAAATGAAGCTGATATCGAAGAATTGCGGACAGCATACAGGGAATGCAAACAGATGCTGCTGTCCCACCGCCATTCTTATGGCAAAGCTTTAAAGCCTATTGAAGAATCACTTGATGAAACCGCTGAACAGTTCGCCCTGTACGAGCAAAAAAGGGAACATGGAAACTATATAGAAGCGGCAAGCATCGTCTCCACTATAAAAGACCTGTTAACCTCATTGACAGAAAAAATGGAAACATTGCCTGATTTGATGCTGGCTTGCAGCACATCTTTGCCCGACCAATTAAAAGAGCTGCACAGCGGCTGTATGGAAATGAAAGAAAATGGCTACCCGATTGATGAATTCAACTTTGAAAACGAGATTAATGAAATGGCAAACAAAGTCAGCGAATTCCGCAGCCAGCTCGATAAAGGCGAGGTCGCTGAAGCGGAACAGGGCGTAGCTGAAATTAAGAAAAAAATCGATGACATATACGATCAGCTTGAAGCGGAAGTAACGGCCAAGCATGAAGTGGAAACCGGCCTTCCGGCAATTGGCCCGAAACTTGATGAAATGGATCAAGCGATCAGCCATACGAAAAAGGAAACGGTGGCCGTCCAGCAGAATTACCGGCTTTATGAAGAGCTTGACACTCAAAAGGAAATCGAGCGCAAGCTTGGAAAATTACTTAAGTCATATGAAAAAGCGGTTGAAATGGTGAAAGGCAAGAAGGTGTCTTATTTCCGGGCGCGGAGGGAACTGAAAGAACTGGAAAAGGCGCTTGAGGAAATCAAGACAGCGCATCATCAGTATGAAGAGATGCTCGATGCCTTGCGAAAAGATGAGCGGAGAGCGCAGGAAACAATTCAGAGCTTGAGAAGAAAACTGTTCGATACCACCAGGATCATCCAGAAATCGACGGTTCCGGGTATGCCCGAGCATTATATCCAGGAAGTCGAATTTGCTGACAGCAGCATAGCCGACGTAAATGAAAAGCTGGATGAAAAGCCGCTGAACATGCAGGCCGTTAACCAGATTCTCGCCGTTGCCGAAAAGGATGTCGACAAGGTGCATGAAAAAACATTGCATCTGCTTGAACAGGCTGACCTCGCCGAAAGAGTCATTCAATACGGAAACCGCTACCGAAGCAGGGACCCTCATGTTGCCCGCCAGCTCGACCAAGCGGAGCAGGCGTTCCGGAATTTTGAATACGAAACGGCGCTGGAAACAGCCGCTTCAACCGTTGAGGAAGTTGAACCCGGCGCTTTGAAAAGAATGGAACAGTGGATCGGAGAATATCAGGAAGTATAAAAATATTAGAAAAGGGATATCAAATCACAAGGTTTGGTATTCCTTTTTTTATTTTGGAAATCAAATAGTTGTTGTTGAGAGGCGAATTGGACAGTAAAGCGAGATAATTGGACAGTAAAATGCAAGAACCCGACAGTAAAGTCGGTGATTTGGACAGAAAATGATGAAAATTGGACAGTAACCGAAAATAATCCGCAAGGACAATCGTACTGCCAATACCTGTGTTCCCGGATTTCGCTTTCATCCATAGGCATAAGGCATCAGTCCTGCTCTCCGCCTCGCCAAGGTGTCTTTTTCGATGCCGGGCATCCGGGAAGCCACTGAATAATTAAAAACGCCTTACTTAAAAACAACCTTATTTATTAAAGTGCATGGTTTATGATAAGATTAAATAATGCAAAAACGGATAGAAGGGAAAAATAGCGATGATTTACCTGGACAACAGCGCAACAACAAAACCATACCCGGAGGCTGTCGAGGCATACACCACAGTAGCGCAGAAATATTTCGGAAATCCTTCATCTCTGCATCAACTGGGAATTAAAGCGGAACAACTGGTCGAACAGTCACGCACAAATATTTCCAAGCTGCTGGGTGTACAGCCCGGTGAAATTGTTTTCACTTCGGGAGGAACAGAAAGCAATAATACGGCGATAAAAGGATCAGCCTTTCAATATCGGTCGAGAGGGAAGCATATCATTACTACCGGAGTAGAGCATGCTTCAAGCCATGAAGCATTCCAGCAGCTAGAAGAAATGGATTTTGAAATCACCTATTTGCCTGTTGATGAACATGGGAAAGTTTCTGTCGATACATTAAAAAAAGCGATGCGGGATGATACGATTCTTGTTTCCATCATTTATGTCAATAATGAAATAGGCAGTATACAGCCGGTTGAAGAGATCGGCGCTTTGTTGAAATCCTTTCCGAAGACGCTTTTTCATATCGACGCAATTCAGGCTGCAGGGAAGGTCCCGCTTCCATTAAAAAAGGCAGGAGTCGATCTTGCCAGCTTTTCTTCACATAAATTCAACGGAGTGAAAGGGACCGGTTTTTTGTACATCCGCAAGGGAGTTTCCTTATTTCCGATGCTCTCCGGAGGTGGTCAGGAACACGGAAACAGGGCAGGCACTGAAAATGTACCTGGAATTGTTGCCACTGCGAAAGCATTGCGGATGACAATGGAACAAGCCCAAAACGGTGGAATAAAACACCTTGAGAAGTTGAAGGCCAGTCTGTTGGATGGGCTGGGTGCAATTGAAGGGATAGAAGTTAACTCGCCTGCAGCCGCAAGTGCCCCGCATATTGTCAACTTTTCCATTCCTGGCGTCAAGCCCGAAGTGTTAATTCACTCTCTGGGAGAAAAAGAGATATATGTTTCCACAAAATCAGCCTGTTCCTCAAAGCTTTCAAGTGCAAGCCGAATCCTTGAAGCCTGCGGCCATGGCGAAGAACGGTCAGTAAGCGGTGTCAGGGTGAGCACCGGCTTCGGCAATACGGAGGAAGAAATCCGCCTTTTCCTGAATGAACTCGCTCAGGTTGTACCGAAACTAAAAAAAGTAATGGGGTAATAACATGCAATATGATCACATTTTAATCAGGTTTGGAGAACTTTCGCTAAAAGGAAAGAACCGCCATCAATTTGTCAATCAGCTTCGCCAAAACATTAAGCGGAAGCTGAAACCTTTTAAAAACCTTGAATACAAAAAATCGCGGGACAGGCTTTTCATTGAGCTTCACGGCGAAAACCACGAGGAAGTCGCTGCCGGGCTCCAGCAAGTTTTTGGTATCCATTCATTCAGTCTTGCCGTCAAAGTCAACAATGACCTAGATGCCATGAAAGAAGGAGCCCTTTCTGCCTTATGGGAAGCGAATCCCGATGCTAAAACATTTAAGGTCAGTTCCCGCCGCGCGCATAAAATCTTTCCAATCAATTCCCAGGAATTGAACAGGGAAATCGGCGGATTTATTTTGAAAAACAGCGGTGATTCATTGAAGGTTGATGTCCATAACCCTGATGTCAACGTACGGGTGGAAGTCCGTGAGCAGGATACCTATATTACCTGTTATGATTTTAAAGGACCCGGTGGATTGCCGGTCGGCTCAAGCGGGAAGGTCCTCTTGCTGCTTTCAGGAGGCATTGACAGTCCAGTCGCCGGATATCTCACAATGAAACGCGGGGTCAAACTGGAGGCCATCCATTTTGAAAGCCCTCCTTATACAAGTGAACGTGCAAAACAAAAAGTCATCGATCTCGCAAAAGCGCTGACTCCATTTGGCGGCGGCATCAAGCTGCATATCGTGCCCTTTACGGAGGTGCAAAAGGAAATCAACAAACATATTCCGCCGAATTATTCGATGACAATCATGCGCCGAATGATGCTAAGGATTGCCGAAGGTGTCGCCGGTAATACAAATGCACTTGCTCTGGCGACCGGTGAAAGCCTTGGGCAGGTGGCAAGCCAGACACTTGAAAGCATGAACACCATTAATTCTGTAACCAGTTATCCGATCCTGCGGCCTCTTATCGGGATGGACAAAATTGAAATTATGGATATTTCCAGAGCTATTGAAACGTATGACATTTCGATCAGGCCATATGAAGATTGCTGCACCGTGTTTCTTCCTTCTTCTCCGGCAACAAGGCCGAAGAAAGAGTTTGCCGAAAAGTATGAAATCAATCTTGAAGTTGACCGGCTTGTGAAGGAAGCTGTGGAAGGGACAGAAACGCTCTGGTACAATGAGGAGCATCATGAAAATAAAACCGAATTTGAGGAAGACCTCTTTTGAAAAAAAACCGGGCGCATTGATCGTCCGGTTTTTTTTCATGCGCCAGTTATCAGGGGTGTAGGGATACTTTTGGAAGCGGAATGGACAGGGCACCTCGTGGATCGCATAGCCTGCCCTTTTCTTATTTACAGAAAGCTTTTTTACTATGCTGGTGTTAGAAACAATTACCATAAGAAAGTTGTATGAGATGTGGGGATTCGGCACATCATAAACGTACAAGGAGGTGAAAGACATGGCTAGAAGCAACAACTCAAATGAACTTCTTGTGCCTGGCGTTGAGCAAGCTATCGACCAGATGAAGTATGAGATCGCCAGCGAATTTGGTGTAAACCTTGGCGGTGAAACTACTTCTCGTGCCAACGGTTCTGTCGGCGGTGAAATCACTAAGCGCCTCGTATCTATGGCACAGTCTCAAATGAACGGGCAGGGACAACAGTTTTAATCAGCACCACCACAAATAAATAAAATGGCTGCAGAGGAATGAGGGAAACCTCATTCCTCTTTTCTATGTGTAAAATTATATTAAAATAATATGTTATTTTAATATTTAAAATTTTTAGATATTTGGTACAATAGGAATGTAAATGCTTACATGGAGGGATTGAAATGAAAAGGGAAGAGCTGATCGCACCGGAGAAGTACAATTTGGCTAGTGAAGTGGAAAAATTTGCGGGTGGAGAAAGAACGGCGATTATCTGGGAGGATGAAAAGGGACAGTCACAGGACATTACATATGCCTCCCTGATGGAGCGTGTCAACAAAGTAGGGAATGCGCTGCTTGGGGAAGGACTTCAAAAAGGAGACAAAGTCCTTGTCATGATTCCCCGCCTGATCGATGCCTATGCTGTGTACCTGGGTGCTTTGAAAGCAGGCCTAGTTGTCATCCCAAGTTCGGAAATGCTGCGGCAGAAGGATCTGCAATACCGGATTTCACACGGTGAAGTGAAAGGTGTCATTGTTTATCACCTATTCACTGATCAGCTTGAAGGCCTTGAAGGTGATTTTGTCAAAATGTCAGCTGGAAAAGCAAAAGACGGATGGGTGAGTCTTGATGACAGGATTGCCTCGTCAGCCGGAAAACTTGAGCAAGCGGATACCAGCCGTGATGATATGGCGTTTCTTTCCTATACTTCAGGCACAACCGGGCAGCCGAAAGGTGTCGTGCACACACACGGTTGGGCATACGCACATTTGCGGACAGCTGCAAAAGGCTGGCTTGATATTGAAGAAAAAGATAAAGTATGGGCAACGGCCGGCCCGGGCTGGCAAAAATGGATATGGAGTCCTTTTTTATCGGTACTCGGCAGCGGTGCGACCGGATTTGTTTATCACGGCCGCTTTGATCCGCAAAAATATTTGTCGCTGCTCCAACAGCATGAAATCAATGTATTGTGCTGTACGCCTACTGAATACCGCTTAATGGCAAAAGTGGAGAACATCGGCGACTATTCCCTGCCGTCTTTAAAAAGTGCCGTCTCAGCCGGCGAGCCGTTAAACCGGGAAGTCATTGACACATTCAAAAAGCATTTTGACATCGATGTCCGTGACGGGTACGGGCAAACCGAAAACACATTGCTTGTCGGCGTTATGAACGGCATGGAAATCAAGCCGGGCTCAATGGGAAGACCGACCCCTGGCAACGTGGTTGAAGTCATCAATGAATTCGGCGAACCCGCCAAAACCGGTGAAGTTGGGGACATTGCTGTCCACCGGGATACTCCCGCTTTGTTCAAGAACTATTATAAGGACCCCGAAAGAACGGCGATGCAGTTCAGGGGAGACTGGTATTTGACTGGCGATAAAGCGAAAAAGGATGAAGACGGATACTTCTGGTTTGAAGGGCGCGGAGATGATATCATCATCAGTTCGGGTTACACGATCGGGCCTTTTGAGGTGGAAGACGCACTTGTGAAGCATCCCCTGGTCAGCGAATGTGCGGTTGTTGCGAGCCCGGATGAAATCAGGGGCCATGTCGTCAAAGCATTTATTGTGCTGAAAGACAATGCCGACCCTGACCAGTCCGGCCTGATAGAAGACTTGCAAAATCATGTCAAGGAATTGACAGCACCATATAAATACCCGCGGCAAATTGAATTCCTGAAGGAGCTTCCGAAAACGACTTCCGGAAAAATCCGCCGTGTGGAATTGAGGCAAAAAGAGTTGGAAAAACAGGCCCAATAAGATATCATAATAAGAAAATCTTTACAGATGAGTTGAGGAGAGATCAGTCAGAAATGGGCACGTTATACTTTGGCGGAACAATATACACAATGAAAAATGAAGCAGACACAGTAGAAGCTGTCGTCACAGAAAATGGGAAAATAGTGGAAGGCGGACCGCTCGGCGATTTGAAGGGGCGGTATCACGAGGTGATTGAGAACGAGGTCAACCTTGATGGCGGCTTTATGTATCCTGGCTTTACTGACAGCCACCTTCATATCATCGGCCATGGTGAAAAATTGCTGAGGCTTGACCTTTCGAAATGCTCATCATCAGGAGAAATGGCAGCTGAACTGCGTAAAAAAGCTGAAGAGACATCGGCAGGAGAATGGATTCTCGGGGAAGGCTGGAATGAAAACCGGTTCGTCGACCGGAAAATATTCCACAGGGAAGAGCTTGACGAAATCGCTCCCCATGCCCCGATGCTGCTGACGAGGGTTTGCCGGCATGCTGTCCTCGTGAATTCTGAAGCTTTGCGGCTTGCCGGGATCACATCAGAGACACCTAACCCTCCAGGAGGTATCATTGTAAAAGACCATGATGGTGAACCGACCGGCTATTTGCTTGATACCGCCCAGGAACTTGTGAAAGCTGCGGTACCCCGGGTTTCGGAAGACTATATCCAAAAAGCGCTGCGTGTTTCGATCAGCGATCTATTCAAAAGGGGGCTTACCGGCGGACACAGTGAAGACCTGAATTATTATGGAGGTTTTGACCGGACATACAGGGCTTTTACAAAAGTAATAGATGGCGATGACCTCAAATTCCGGGCGGACCTCCTCGTCCATCACGGAGTAGCGGGTGACATGGCACAGCAGGGATACGGATACATGGATGGAACCCCGTTTGTCCGATTTACATCGGTTAAGATTTTTGCCGACGGCGCCCTCGGGGGACGTACCGCTTTATTGAGTGCCCCCTATACGGATGCTCCGGAAACGTCAGGTGTACCGGTGCATTCACAGGAAGAGCTCGAAACAATCGTTTCGGATGCCCGGTCCTATAACATGCCGGTTGCTGTCCACACGATCGGTGACGAGGCTCTCAGGATGACACTTGATGCAGTTGAAGCAAATCCGCCTGCGCCGGGACAGAGGGACAGGTTCGTACATGGACAAATCCTTACAGAGGATTTGCTGGAAAGACTCAAAAAACTTCCTTGCATCATTGATATACAGCCCCAGTTTGTTCTTTCCGACTTTCCTTGGGTGATCGAGCGGCTTGGAGAAGAGCGGATCCGCCTTTCATATGCCTGGAAAACGATGCTGGAAAACGGTGTCCTGTGTGCCGGAGGATCGGATGCGCCAATCGAGGAGGCAGACCCTCTGCTTGGAATTTATGCAGCGGTCACCCGCAGCCATCCCGGAGGCTCTGAAACGTATTTGCCGGATGAACGGCTGTCACCTTTCGAGGCTGTCCGGCTATATACGGTTGGAAGTGCACAGGCAGTTTGCGAAGAAAGTGAAAGGGGCTTGATCAAGTCCGGGCATCATGCCGATTTTACTGTTCTTGACCGTGACCTTTTTAACATCCCGGCTGATGACATCCTCAATACACAGGTTAAAATGACGATTGTTGATGATACAATCCAGTATGAAAAGTGAGGAACCCCCCGGCAAAAGCCGGGGGGTACTTATTATGCCTTAATGAAAACGGCCTAAAGGAAGGTCCGTTTGACTTTTTCCCAGAAGGAGTTGTTTTTCAGCTTGACAGTCTTGATGATGCGGTCGCTCAATTCGACTTTGATTTTCTCGACATGCTGGATTCCGAGCGCTTCATTATCCATGCCGATAATAGGAAAGTCATTTCCTCCGTTTCTTTCCGTCAGCTTTAGGGTGAGGCTTCTCTGGCCACCAAGGATAAAGGATGAGCCGAGTGTCCGATAACGGTTGTTGTTCAGGGAAGCAAGCTCGCTGACCTGCATGCAGGGCAAGAGCGGATCCACCACTGCACCATTTATGGATTTGTTGTAGGCCGTGCTGCCTGTTGGCGTGGCAACAATCATCCCGTCCCCTCTGAATGTTTCAAAGTGCAGATCATCAATAAAGACATCGATGACAAATGTTTTGATATTGCTTGACCTGATGCTCACTTCATTCATGCATTTGAAAGATGTATGCCCATCGATGGTGACATCTATTATTGGATAGCGCCTGACTTCGATTTCGGAATCCAGGATGGTGTCCAGGGACTTTTCCACTCCCTGAAGGCTGAAGTCGGAATACAGGCGGTGTTCTCCGGTTGATGTAATGCCTGCGTATAATACATCATCGCGAAAGCCCGTTTTGCGGACGGCTTGCAAAAAGGCGCCGTCCCCTCCGATGCTTACAATGATATTGGCATCCCTGTGATCTGTGATCATGTTAAATTCAAATTTTTCTCCGATTCGGCTGAGTTCCTCGACTTGATCCTTTGTCAGTTCATCCGGATGATAGTGTAAGTATACATTTCTGCGATTTGGCATCCTGTATTTCCCCCTTATGTATAGAATCGGCTATCCTCTTAATTTATACATTCTCTTTTTTCTGAAAAAGTCCTTCCCGTTTGCTTTATTGCCTGCCGGGAATGCAGGAATGGGAATACATTTCATTTTTTGATACACTTTAAAAAGATATTGATACACCTCATTCAATTATCTGCACCACTTCACGAAATCCCATAGGACGAGGCACGATTTTCAACACTATTCAAGACAACCAGGAGGATGAAAATGGATAAGAAAAGATGGCTTGCGCTAGGGATTGCAGCTGTATTGTTCCTGTTTTCCATCGGCGTACAATTCATATCTTCCCTTGCCAGCGCAAATTTAACTGGTTTCCAGGACAGTTTGTTTTTTGGCGGAGAGGAAAAATTTGAAGAAAAAGTTCTTGAAAAGGGGTCCCAGGACAAAAAGATTGCCGTATTGCATGTGAACGGCACCATCCAGGATACCGGCGATGCCAATTCGTTTTTACAACCGGTCGGATACCATCACCGTTCGTTTTTGGAAAAGCTGGATCAGGCTGCCGAAGACAAAGCGGTTGGCGGCATCATCTTACATATTAATTCACCGGGCGGAGGCGTAGCCGAAAGCGCCGAGATTCATGACCGTCTCACCGGGATAAAAGAAAAATACGATAAGCCGATTTACGTGGTAATGGGCAGCATAGCAGCTTCGGGAGGATATTATATTTCTACACCCGCCGATAAAATCTTTGCCAGCCCGGAAACGCTGACCGGGTCGCTCGGCGTCATCATGCAGGGCCTCAATTATGGTGAGCTGGCCAAGAAATTGGGGGTTGAATTTGAGACGATCAAAAGCGGGCCACATAAGGACATCATGTCACCAAACCGTGAAATGACAGAAGAAGAGCGGAAAATTTTGCAGTCGATGGTCAACAATTCTTATGAAAGCTTTGTCGATGTCATAACAGAGGGCAGGGAGATTCCCCGGGAAAAGGTGTATGAAGTCGCGGATGGCCGTGTGTATGACGGCAAACAGGCTAAAAAACTCAACCTTATTGATGAATTCGGATACCTTGATGACACAATTGCCGCAATGAAAAAAGATCACAAACTGGCCGGTGCCACTGTGTTTGAATACAAAAACAATACGGGTTTCGGTTCGGTTCTAGAAATGACTGCAGGAAAGCTATTCACGAAAGATGCTGAAACACAGCTTCTGCTGAAGCTAGCTTCTGAATCAAACAGTCCGCGTATGATGTACCTGTATGCGAGGTAGAGGAGGGTGCCGACAATGGATACAACCATAAATGATATGGCAGGTTCAGAAGACACCAGGCCTGAAACAATCGACGATACCCTGTATGGAGGGTTTTGGATGCGTTTTTGGGCGTATTTGCTCGACCTCATTGTTATCGGAAGCCTGAATCGGATCATCATTTATCCGGTCCTTCGATATAGTGAACTGCCTCTGGTCCAGGACAGCATGTTTGCCCCTGCTGCTGTCGCAACTGCAATCGTGATGTATACGTACTTCACCGTCATGACGAAACTGTACGGCCAGACACTTGGAAAAATGGTATTCGGACTAAAGGTGTTATCGGAACGGCATGAAGTTTTGACCTGGAACGATGTCCTGATCCGTGAAGTGATCGGCAAATTCATAGCCAAGACACTTTTATTCATCGGTTTTTTGGCAGTCGCATTTTCGAAAAAGAAGAAAGGGTTTCATGATTATTTTGCCGACACGGTTGTGGTATTGACGAAAAGATGATAGAGAGTGAACGGCCCGCTGTCCCGTGCAGCGGGTTTATTCTTTCCCGTTTTTGCCGATAATGGGACAGGGAGGAATAAAGATGAGATGGCTCGGCATTATCCTTGGCATATTGATTGCCATTATTTTTATACTTATTTTCACGAAATTGACCGTCAAACTGAACTATAAACGGTCCCGGAACAATGATGCCTTAACTGCCACTTTTCAAATTTGGAAAGGGCTCCTTTCCTATACCCTGGATATCCCGCTGATGACATGGAACAACGAAGAGGATGAGTTTGTCATAAAAGAGGAACAAAAACCCGGGAAAAAACCCGATCAATCAGCAAAAGAGAAAGAAGTGAAATTCTCTTTGCAGACCATTAAGAACCAGATTGACAGGGCGAAAGAATTCGTCAACCATGTTTCACACTTCAAAAATATCGTCCGACATTTTCTCAGTAAGGTAAGTGTGACAAGGTTAGCATGGCACAGCCGCATCGGTACGGGGGATGCAGCCGAAACAGCCATCCTTTATGGTGCGGCCTGGTCTGTAAAAGGCAATATCGCCGGATTCATCAGCATTTTCATGGACTTGAAGGCTAAACCGGATTTGCAGGTAATTCCGTTATTCAATGAACGTGCCCTTGATACGAGGTTCGAGTGTATTTTTTCCTTTCGGATTGGAAATGCTATTGGCGCGGCGTTAAAGATTCTTAAATATTGGAAAGGGAGGCGGCAGCCATGGCAGAACATCCAATCCAGGGCTTAATGACTACGGCTATGGAAAACTTAAAAGAAATGATCGATGTCAATACCATTATCGGTGATCCTGTTGAAACACCGGATGGAAGCGTCATTTTGACCGTTTCAAAGGTCGGTTTCGGTTTTGCTTCAGGCGGAAGTGAGTTCCAGGTCGACAGTGCTCCGCGCTCGGCAGGCGGGGAACAGCAAGCCCATCCATTCGGAGGGGGAAGCGGTGCGGGTGTGTCTATTACACCTATCGCTTTTTTGATCGTTAATTCACACGGCGTAAAAATGGTGCATCTTGATGAAAGCACCCACTTGTTTGAAAAGATTCTTGACTTTGCACCGCAGGCAGCGGAAAAGCTCCAGCAAATGATGGGCGGCAACAAAAATTCAACCGGCCGCACTTCAGGCAGGGATGCAAACGAAGGGAAAATGCATGATCCTGGAATATAAGAACGTTTCAGCCGGCTGCTTTTGGCAGCCGGTTTTTTTCATGATTGATAATGTGAAAAGTGATGTTGTTGCGTACTGGGAAACAGAAAAAGGCCGATTTTAGAATATAAAAGAGCCATCTTTGAAAGAAAAAAGCGTAAATAAAAAGAAAAATGCTGTTTTTTTAAGATATCCTTCTGAATACGGAGGAGAAGTCCGCTTCCTGAAATGAATGTAGCCAGTTGAAAAGCACACTGGCCGGAAAATGGTCCTAAAGCCAGATAATTTTGTTTGGTTCTTGAGCATTTGCTTTAGTTTGATGTGAAATTGTTTTGAGCATGCGCCCTCTTCTTTGCAGGGATGGAGTTAGCTTCCCACTTATACGGGTCCTTTAGAAATATTGGAATAAAAGAAAAAATTGTTTTTTAAAAAGAAAAAAATCTTTAAAAAAGAAAAAAACAAAAATAAAAAGAAAAAAAGCAACTTATAAAAGAAAAAAAGCTTTTTTAAAATATACCCTCCTATATCAGGATGATTAGCACGTTCATTTTAAATGAACTTCTCGGTTGAAAAACTCTGTGGCCGGATAAAGGCCTTCATTCAGTGAATTTTGTCTAGTTCTCTGGGCATTTTAGTTAAAATTGAAGTGGTTTGTGTTCTATCAAATCGATGAAGCCTTCTTCCACCTGGGGGCTGATTCAGCATTTTACGGGGGCAATCTAATATCCGCTCCATTTTATTCAGGGGCATTCCGTGATTTTTAAAAAATAAACCGGGCTCCCACGGCTTATTATTTGAAAATCCGGCCCGGCACCGATATATTTAACACTGTACATACAATAAAAATGGGAGGGATTTCATTGGCAAACGTAAAGTTCAAAGGCAACCCTGTCACGTTGCTCGGAAATGAAGTAAAGGAAGGGGATAAAGCACCGGATTTTAACGTGCTGGCCAACGATTTATCGTCGTTCACCCTTGAGGATACAAAAGGAAAAGTTCGGATCTTCAGTGTTGTGCCGTCGCTTGATACGCCGGTATGCGATCAGCAGACCCGGAAATTCAATGAAGAGGCAGCCACCCTTGATGGTGTCACCGTTTATACGTTCAGCGCAGATCTTCCTTTTGCCCAGAAACGCTGGTGCGGGGCAAGCGGACTTGAACAGGTCACTACGCTCTCCGACCATCGGGATTTATCCTTCGGCAAAGCTTACGGGGTTGCGATTGAAGAATTAAGGCTGTTGACAAGGGCAGTTTTTGTCGTTGATGGGAATAACAAAGTTGTCCATACCGAATATGTAAGTGAAGCAACAGATCACCCTGACTATGAAGCCGCTCTTGAAGCTGCCAAAAAAGCCCTCTGAAAATAATCAAAAGAGAAGCTGCCGGACGGCGGCTTCTCTTTTTTTATTCGTGTAGGAAGTTGTCCCCAATAGAGGTTTTGGCAAAGTGGCTATAAAGACGGCTGTCTCTTCGAAAGGATTGCCAGTCGGCGAATAAAGTTGCTCGAAGAATCGGCATCAAGCAGCGGTACATCCCTTGCAGGCCCGGGCATTTTAAAAGTGGTGTTTAATTTGATAAAATGGCTTATTAGAGATGAAAACGGAGGTACGGAAATGAATGAATTGACGAACATGGAAAAACTTTTTCAAGTAATGGACGAGTCTGCGCAGCTGCTCGCCGAAGAATTGGATACCGTTTACCTGGATGCTCTCGCTGAAACGGCGGAAAACCTGTATGAAGGCAGGGTTTTACAGGAGCTGAATGATCTTTCTTCCCGAAAACTCCAAAAAATATATGATCAGGTTGCCCTGGAGGACTTCGGGAAGGAGGAGAAACGAAAAGCGTTCGGGCTGGCAGTGTTGAAAGGGATGAAAGATGCCACTCAGCAAAATCATATGGTGACTCCTGATGCAGTTGCGGTTTTCATCGGTTATCTCTTGAATAAATTAACGGAAAACAGGGAACAAATCAGAGTTTTTGACCCGGCTCTTGGAATCGGCAATTTGCTGATGGCGGTGACAGGCAGTGCGGAGAATAAGCAGTTTTCTGCATTTGGGAGCGAGATTGACGAAACGCTCATCAGACTGGCCTATATGAATGCTAATTGGCAGTATCAGCCTATTGAACTATTCAACCAGGACAGTCTGCAGCCGCTGCTGCTTGATCCGGTCGATGCTGTTGTCAGTGACTTGCCGGTCGGTTACTATCCGGATGATGCAAGAGCAGCCTCTTTCACATTACAGGCGGATAAGGGCCATTCCTTTGCCCACCATCTTTTCATTGAACAAAGTCTCAATTACACGAAAGAAGGCGGATATCTGGTTTTCTTGATCCCGAACTTTTTGTTTGAAAGCGAAGAGGCAGATAAGTTAAACAAGTTCCTCAAAGAACATGTGCACATTCTCGGGCTGCTGCAACTGCCGAAATCGATGTTTAAAAGTGAGCAAATGGCAAAAAGTATTCTTGTTTTGCAGAAAAAAGGTAAGAATACCAATGTACCGAAACAGGCACTGCTCGCAGAAATGCCGTCTTTTTCAAATAAAACCGCAATGGCAGGAATGATTGACAGGATCAATCGATGGTTTGCTGAATATTTTAGCGGAAATGCCAATTAATGCCTTTCTGAAAATAAAGAGTTTTTGACGAAAACGGTAACATGGCTTCCTCCTTCTTGCAATACGTGTTTCCGAGTGTTTAAATGATATAGTCAGTTTTATCTATCGGTTTCTAAAAAAGGAAAAATAGAGCAGAAGGACTGAAAAAGGAGAGTCATATATATGTCTAACGTTTTAGCGATTAATGCCGGGAGTTCTTCACTGAAATTCCAACTGTTTGTTATGCCTGAAGAGAGAGTCATCACCAAAGGCCTTGTGGAACGGATCGGGCTTGAGGATGGTATTTTCACCATTACAGTCGAAGGTGAAAAAGTCAAAGAAGTTACAGATATCCCTGACCATTCGGTTGCGGTTAAAATGCTGCTCGATAAGCTGATCAGCCACAATATCATTTCATCTTATGACGAAATTGACGGCATCGGCCATCGGGTTGTTCACGGCGGTGAGGAGTTCAATGATTCGGTACTGATTACAGACCGTATTCTGGATAGAATCGAGTCCAAAAGTGAACTGGCTCCGCTTCACAATCCGGCCAATATTGTCGGCATCAAAGCATTCAAAGAAATTTTGCCTGATGTACCGGCAGTAGCTGTTTTTGATACGGCATTCCATCAAACGATGCCTGAGCAAGCTTATATGTACAGCTTGCCGTACGAATACTATGAAGAATACGGCATCCGCAAATACGGATTCCACGGAACTTCCCATAAGTATGTGACTGAACGTGCGGCAGAACTGCTCGGCCGCCCGCTTGAGCAGCTTCGCCTCATTTCCTGCCATCTTGGAAATGGAGCGAGTGTAGCCGCCGTGGAAGGCGGAAAATCCATTGACACGTCCATGGGTTTCACTCCGCTCTCCGGCTTGACAATGGGAACCCGTTCAGGTGATATCGACCCTGCCCTCATTCCATATATTATGGAAAAGACGGGGAAAAGCGCCGAAGAAGTGCTGACTATACTGAATAAGAATAGCGGACTGCTTGGTGTCACAGGTTTCTCAAGCGATCTTCGTGATATCGAAGCCGCTGTTCAGGATGGCAACAAGCGCGCTGAATTGGCGCTCAGCCTGTTTGCCGAGCATATTCATAAGTATATCGGTTCGTATGCTGCAAGAATGCATGGCGTAGATGCCATCATTTTCACGGCCGGAATCGGTGAGAATTCAACCGTTGTCCGCGAGCGTGTACTGCGCGGCCTGGAGTTCATGGGTGTATACTGGGATCCTTCATTGAACCAGACACGCGGTGAAGAAGCGTTCCTCAACTATCCGCATTCACCAGTAAAGGTGATTGTCATCCCGACAAATGAAGAAGTCGTAATCGCCCGTGATGCGGTTAAGTACGGTTTGACTGACTAACATGAAAGAGGCCCGCCGTTAAATGGTGGAAAAATAATATACTACAAGAACCAGAGGCTGGGACATAAGTATTTCAGCTAGTGATAAACCCGAACGATTAGGTGAGATTTCAATAAATCTTACGCCTGACCGTTCGGGTTTTTATTTACTCTCTTCACTAAATCTTTTGATTTTCCATACTCTTTTTAAAAACAAGTGGAATGGAGCGGAAGACACTCGACTCCTCGAAAATAAAAACCCATTTTCTTC
>JAENYN010000084.1 GCA_016841765.1 Guptibacillus hwajinpoensis | reverse complement strand
GGGTACCCCCGCTTATGCGTACGCCGCTAAGCGGGCGCCCTGCGCTTTTGTTCATGGCCATACAAAAAAGCCTGCCATGAGGCAGACTGTTAAAACCTATTTTGTAGATCACAACGCAAGGGAAGCCATCTGCAGTTAATGAACCATCCGATAGACACCGACAACCTTGCCGAGAATGCTCACATTCCGGAGGATGATCGGATCCATAGATGAGTTTTCAGGCTGGAGGCGGACATAGTCCTTTTCTTTGAAAAATCGTTTTACGGTAGCTTCATTGTCATCAGTCATGGCGACGACGATATCGCCGTTATTCGCTGTACTTTGCTGGCGGATGATAACCATATCGCCGTCATAGATGCCGGCTTCAATCATACTGTCTCCAAGGACATTCAGAATGTACACATTCTCATCAGCGGCGGCAACAAACCGTTCGGGCAAAGGCACGTATTCTTCTACATTTTCAATCGCTGATATTGGCTGGCCTGCTGTAACTTTACCGATAACAGGCACATTGACCGTCCGGCTGACAGGGATATCCTGGGCGGACTGTGTGCCGAGGACCTCGATAGCCCGGGGCTTGGTGGGGTCCCGCCTGATCAGGCCCTTCTTTTCAAGTCTTGCCAGATGTCCGTGTACCGTTGAACTTGATGCAAGCCCTACAGCCTCACCGATCTCCCTTACGGAAGGGGGATAGCCTTTTTGATGGACTTCTTCTTTAATGAAATTCAGGATTTCCTCCTGGCGTTTTGAGAGTTTTGTCATTTTGTGCACCCCGTTCGTTTCCTTTTCTTACCGTAAGTATACCATGTCCTTGAGCGGCATACAAACATAAGTTCGAAAAAAAACGTTGACGGAAACATCTGTTCCCATTATAATGAAGTCAATAAAGCGAACATATATTCTTAGGGGGGACGGGTAGATGAATAACAAAATCGACATGACGTTTGTCACCGCATTTATTTTTATGATCCTTTTTGCCACTGCAACAGTTGTTATGGCAGCACCGCTTGACAGGGATGATTACATAGAAGTTACGATAGAAAAAGGGGATACACTCTGGGGGCTCGCACAAGAATATAAGGAATCACATGTTTATTCCCCTGAGGAATTCATAGACTGGGTCACCGACCATAACGCCGTGGAACGGTCAGCTGTTTATCCGGGACAGAAAATCCTCATTCCCGTTGAAAAAGACTGACCGGCAGATGCATTTACCGTTGAGAGGAAGATGGTCATGACAGAAATGCTTTCATTCAGCCTCAATATAAACAGACAACATACAGGTGATCAAATATGAAAGCGGTCGTATACTGCAGAGTAAGTACAGAAAAAAATGCCCAGGAAACATCAATCACAAGGCAAAAAGAGGAACTTACGGACCTTGCCGGTGAACTGGGTATAGAGATAATCGACATTGTTGAAGAGAAAAAAAGCGGATATGAAATTGACCGTGACGGCGTCTTCCGCTTTCTTGAGTTATTCCAGGCAGGGGAGGCGGATGCATTACTCATTCAGGATGAGACAAGGCTTGGCAGAGGAAACGCCCGCATCGCCCTTCTCCATACTCTTCAGAAGCTCGGTGTTAAAATCTATACGATTTCACACCAGGGGGAACTCAAACTGTCAGAAACGGATTTGATGGTTCTTGATATCGTGAGCATCGTGGAAGAATATCAACGTAAACTTCATAATCTCAAAATTAAGCGGGGAATGAAGCGGGCGGTCGCAAATGGATACAGGCCGCAGCGGAACTTGAACAGCAGGAATCATGGCCCGGGCAGGGAACGAAAAGAAGTGCCGGTGACAGAAATCGTCCGGCTCCGCAATAATGGGCTCACATTTGCTGAAATTGCTGCTACTTTACGCGGGCTAGGCTTTGATATTTCAAAGGCGACCGTTAACCGGCGTTATCAGGAATACATGGAATCAGAAGGTGAAGGCAATGCTGACGGTTAGACTATAAAGGACAAACATGATAGAATAAGAACCCTTAAAGTACTAAATAATCACGTATAAGGAGTTTTTTTATGCTTTCACCTGATAAAATAAACCGTATCAATGAGTTGGCACGCAAGTCCAAGCACGATGGAATGACGCCAGAGGAAGTAAAGGAGCAAAAAGAGCTGCGGGAAGAGTATTTGCAGGCTTTCCGAGGAAATTTTGACCAGACATTGCAAAATGTGAAAATTGTCGATCCTAACGGAAATGATGTTACTCCGGAAAAACTGAAGCAAAAAAAAGATTCAAATAAAAGACACAAACACTAAAAGGTACAGCAACCAGGTTTGCTGTACCTTTTTGTTTTAGGGTTTTAATTTCCTGGAAAAGAGGCAAAATACAATTGTAATATCTGATAGCCGTTCCGAAACTCTTTCGAGTGCTTGAACATTTAATTGAAGAAGGCTATGATTGTAGCTGGGAACGGATAAACACATTACATAGAAGGGATGAATGAATATGGCAAATAACATCCACGATCTTTCCATCAATACCATTCGAACGCTCTCAATCGATGCAATTGAAAAAGCGCAATCAGGGCACCCGGGCATGCCGATGGGGGCAGCTCCAATGGCATACAGTCTCTGGACTAAATTCATGAATCAGAATCCAGAAAACCCGGAATGGTTCAATAGGGACCGCTTCGTCCTGTCAGCTGGACACGGCTCCATGCTTTTATACAGCCTTCTTCATCTGTCAGGTTATGATGTCACGATGGATGACCTCAAAAACTTCCGGCAATGGGGCAGCCGAACACCAGGCCATCCAGAATACGGCCATACACCGGGTGTGGAAGCGACAACCGGACCGCTGGGACAGGGAATCGCCATGGCTGTTGGGATGGCAATGGCTGAAAGGCACCTGGCAGCGAAGTATAATCGTGACAAGTTTAACGTAGTGGATCATTTTACATACAGCATTTGTGGTGATGGCGACTTGATGGAAGGCGTTTCAGGGGAAGCTGCTTCCTATGCCGGCCATATGAAGTTAGGCCGTCTTGCCGTGTTGTATGATTCAAATGATATTTCCCTTGACGGCCAGCTTGACCGCTCGTTCACTGAAAACGTCGAAGAACGTTTTAAAGCATACGGCTGGCAGGTCATCAGAGTAGAGGACGGCAACAACCTTGATGAAATCGAAGCAGCTCTTGAGCAAGCCAGAACAGATCTGGACCGCCCGACACTGATTGAAGTGAAAACGACCATCGGGTACGGCTCACCTAACAAAGCAGGTTCTTCGGCTTCTCACGGAGCACCGCTGGGTGATGAAGAAGCGAAAATGACAAAAGAATCATATAAGTGGACATTTGAACAAGATTTCCATGTCCCTGACGAAGTATACAGCCATTTTAATGAAAAGGTGAAAGAGAACGGCCGGCAAAAAGAAAATGAATGGAACCAACTGTTTGATTCCTATAAAAATGAATACCCTGAATTGGCACGAGAACTCGAAACTGCAATGAAAGGCAATCTCCCTGAAGGATGGGAGAGCCATCTGCCAGAGTATACAGCAGGTGAACATAAAGCTGCCACCCGTGCATCGAGCGGTGAAGTGCTGAACGGAATTGCCAATGGGATACCGTACTTCTTCGGAGGTTCTGCAGATCTTGCCGGTTCCAATAAAACGGCGATTAAAGATGAAGAAGATTTCTCCGCAGCTAATTATGCAGGACGCAATATCTGGTTTGGAGTCCGTGAATTTGCGATGGGTGCAGCATTGAACGGTATGGCGCTTCACGGCGGACTGAAAGTGTACGGCGGAACCTTCTTCGTGTTCTCCGATTATTTGCGCCCGGCTATCCGGCTGGCAGCGTTGATGGGGCTTCCTGTCACTTACGTTTTCACTCACGACAGCATTGCTGTAGGTGAAGACGGTCCGACCCATGAACCGATTGAACAGCTTCCTTCATTAAGAGCGATGCCTGGTTTATCCGTTATCCGTCCGTCAGACGGGAATGAAACGAAGGCAGCGTGGAAAATGGCCATGGAAAGCACGAACAGACCGACAGCACTCGTGCTTACCCGCCAGGGCCTCCCGACAATTGCTTCCGCGCAAGATGCGGAGGAGGGAGTCAGCAAAGGTGCATATGTCATTTCGGCTGCGGAAAATGGGAAACCTGAGGGCCTTCTGTTGGCGTCAGGATCAGAAGTGAGCCTGGCTGTCGAAGCACAGAAACAACTGGAAAAAGACGGGATCCACGTATCTGTTGTATCTATGCCTTCCTGGGACCGATTTGAACAACAATCGGCGGATTATAAGGAAAAAGTCCTTCCGAAGTCAGTCAAGAAGCGCCTCGGTATTGAAATGGCTGCCACTTTTGGCTGGGAACGCTATACGGGCGATGAAGGAAAAGTCCTTGGCATTGACCGCTTCGGCGCTTCCGCCCCCGGGGATATCGTCGTGTCAGAATATGGATTCAATGTAGATAATGTTGTGGCAGAACTAAAGTCTCTTCTCCAAAAGTGATGATTTATAACAGGAACCTCCGTCTCTGATGGAGGTTTTTTTCTGTCAAAGAAAAAGCTTGTGGATAATAAGCCAGAAGGGAATCATCCAGCACTAGGCGCCAGCGGCGGCTATCAAAAGCTGATCACCTTCCTGCGGTCCCCGCTTATGCATACGCCGTTAGGTGGGTACCTTGTGTTTTTGTTCCCATAAGAAAAATACAGATTATCAGCAAAGGAGCAATTCGGCTCGGTTTCCAATTAAATGAAAATAGCCAGGGCAACTGGATCTTTATCTTCGCCGAAATACTTGCCTATGGGCGGGTTTTCTTTATCTCCCTCCGCAACAGGTACATTCCCATGCCTCTTTCGACAAAAATAGAAGAGTTTTGTTTCATGGATAGACATGGATTATATTAATATTCCGATATACTGGCAAAAAAGGAGTATACAGGAGGGGCAGCATGAGAAGATTTGTCATTTACATGGTTAAAGAAGAGTTTTGCCTTCATTTTTTCGGCAACGAAGAACGTTTATACAACCTGCTTTTTCAATATGAATTTAAGCAAGACATGCAAGCATATAACATTATCAAACGGCAGGTCAAGTATATAACAAAGGAGATTCCTGTCCAGTTGCTTAAGCAGCAAATCGAATCAAAAGTTAAGAACCGGCCGGACGGCCACGTTTTGCTGAACACATTTTACATTGATGGGAACGATACGCACGCCAGCCTTTCACTTCATCAGAATTTTCTGTTGATGCGGTCAGGCGGAACATATGAAGCGGAAACTGTTTTTTTTGAGGCGCTTCGCAAAATCGACCCTTATTTCCTCGCGATCGATTATCATAACAAAAACTATGGATGGCTCAACCCGATAAAACAACGGAAATTTGTATGAAATTCGACAAAATGGCTCCGACTTATTGTATAATAGGAACGGTTTTAGTACACTTTACAGTAGACAGTTTGAAGGAGGAGCTAGTGTATGTTTTATTACATTCTGGTAGGTGTCCTGGCGTTATTGGCCGGACTGGCTATCGGGTTTTTTATCGCTCGCCAGTACATGATGAGCTATCTCAAGAAAAATCCGCCAATCAATGAACAAATGCTTCGTGTGTTACTCATGCAGATGGGACAAAAACCTTCACAAAAGAAGATTAACCAGATGATGAGAGCCATGAACAATATAAACACAAAAAAGTAATGTATTGATGGACAGGCACTCGTTGGAGTGTCTTTTCCTATTTTATGGCTTGTGTGCTGGATTTCAGCGGCGGCGATGTGTAAAATAAAAGACGTGTTCTATAAATCCATAAGAAAATTTTCAATCATTTGGACGGCAGAAAGAAGGATTTGGAATGGGAATGGAACCAAAACATGAAAAAATCACAATCTATGATGTGGAACATATAAACAATCCCTGCTTTGTTGATGTCCGTTCGCCGGGAGAATTTGCGGAATACCACCTCCCCGGGGCTGTAAATATTCCGATATTCGATAATGAGGAACGGGCTGAAATCGGAACCCTCTACAAGCAGGAGGGCCGCGAACCGGCAAAAGCAAGAGGCCTGCAGGTGTTATCCGGAAAACTGCCGATGTTTTACGAGCGTTTTCGGGAGATTAGCGAAACAAACCCTGATTCACCGATTATTGTATACTGCTGGAGAGGCGGCATGAGGAGCGGAGCTGTCGTCTCCACCATGAAAATGATGGAATTGCCGGTTATCCAGCTTGAAGGCGGAATCAGATCGTATCGTAAAAAAACGGTGAGCGAACTGGAAGAGGCAGGCAAGGATGCAAAATCGTTTGTTGTTCTGGAAGGAAACACCGGCACACTCAAGACAGATATTTTGCAGGTTCTTAAAGCGGAGGGTTACCCGGTCATCGACCTTGAAGGACTGGCACGGCACCGCGGGTCCATTTTCGGCAGTATCGGCCTGAATCCGAGCAGCCAAAAAGAATTTGAAGCGAACCTGGCTGCTGAGCTGAAACGGTATAATGAATCACCTTACTATTTGATTGAAGCAGAAAGCAAGCGAGTCGGTCCGGTCTTGCTCCCGGATTTTATCGTTGAGGGGAAAGAAAAAGGGATCAGGATCCAGGTGGAAATGCCGTTTGCCGAAAGAATCAGTAATATTATGGAGACATATGTCAGAGACGGCTATCTTGATGAATTTAATGAGGCAACCAGGAAGCTGAAGAAAAAGATCAAGCCGCAGGAGGCGCAGGAAGAGCTGGAACAAAAATTGTTCCAGGGGGACTACAGGTCTGTCATATCAGTTCTGCTGGAATATTATTATGATCCGAGGTATGGCCATGCGTCAGAAGGCTATGATACTCCCGCTTTTCCGGTTTACTATTCCAACCTTGACGAAGGTGTCGACCGGGTGAAAGAAGCCCTCAAGGAAATCGCAAGCGAATTTGCACCTGGGAAAAGAAGCATGTCATAAAGAGGTTGGGACATAACTAAATAAGTCATGCTTAGAGACGAACGATATAATATTCAGCGTAATACTGTTTACTCATAATCAGTTAAGCTGAAAAATAAAGTTCGTTCCATTGCGCTGCAGACACTCGCTTTCCACGGGGAGGAAGCTGAGCCTCCTCGGCTACGCCTGCGGGGTCTCAGCCTTTCCTCTATTTCCCGTTGGACTTTGAAAAAGCTTCTTTGAAATAACACCGCACGAAGAAAATGGGTTTTTATTTTCGAGGAGTCGA
>JAENYN010000012.1 GCA_016841765.1 Guptibacillus hwajinpoensis | reverse complement strand
CTCTACCTTCCATTTATCCGCATATTACTTTATTACAGGAATGCTCCTCGTCGCTGCGCTCCTGCGGGGTCTCAGCTGTCCCGCTATTCCCGCAGGAGTCGAGCCCCTTCCACTCCAATCAACTAGTGAAAAAATCAATATTGAGCTTTAACCAGCCTTTCAGAAAGATAAGAAAGCCCTGCGAGATATTAGAGAAAGCAAATCTCTGCTCCGAAAATCAAACTTCCCTTCAAAGGAATTTATTAAAAACAACCTTTCTTCCACACCCCTGGCTGTGTACTCCAACATAAAAAAGCAGTCCAATCCAAATGCGGATTGAACTGCCAATGATGTTCGCAGATATCGTAACCGAATTCCGTTACCAGAAAAGCGCTTTATTAACGGTTGTTCCAGTCGGCCAGGAATTTTTCGATACCCTGGTCGGTCAGTGGGTGCTTGAACATTTGCTGAATAACCTTCAATGGAACAGTTGCGATATCGGCCCCGTTCAGGGCAGCTTCCGTCACATGCATCGGGTGGCGGATCGATGCAGCGATGATCTGAGTATCGATATCATGAATGGCAAATATTTCGGCGATTTGGGCGATAAGCGCCATGCCGTCATGCCCGATATCATCCAGGCGTCCGAGGAATGGGGAAACATAGGTCGCACCGGCGCGTGCAGCCATCAACGCTTGATTAGCTGAAAAAACAAGCGTCACATTGGTTTTGATGTTTTGCTCGGAAAATTTCTTGACAGCCTTCAGCCCGTCCGGCGTCATTGGCACCTTGATTGTGATATTCGGCGCGATTTCGGCAAGCTTCGTTCCTTCTTCGATCATTCCCTCAGCGTCCGTTGAGATGACCTCGGCGCTGACGGAACCTGACACTTCATCAGTAATTTCCTTTAAACGTTCTTCAAATGTCACATCTTTTTCCTTTGCGACAAGCGACGGGTTTGTCGTAACACCAGCAAGCAAGCCAAGTTCATTCGCTTCCCTGATTTCATCAAGATTCGCAGTGTCGATAAAAAATTTCATTCCTCATCCCTCCAGATGCTTATTTTTGAATTATCAAAAAACGATTTCGAAAAAGGAAACCGTCTTAACAGTAGACGGTTTCGCTTTATTCTGCAATTGTTACGCTTTATTGGAAGAACCGAATTCACGCATTTTGCCGATGACTGTTTCTTTGATGGCATCGCGTGCAGGTCCAAGATATTTACGCGGATCATATTGTTCAGGCTGATCGGCGAGGACTTCGCGGACGCGCTTTGCAGATGAAATTTGATTCTCTGTGTTGACATTGACTTTAGCTGTGCCAAGAGAAATGGCGCGCTTGATATCTTTTGTCGGAATTCCTGTGCCGCCGTGAAGAACGAGCGGTATACCTGTCAGCTTGCTTACTTCTTCCATGCGGTCGAAGCCCAGGTTCGGTTCGCCTTTGTAAGGGCCGTGTACGGAACCAAGCGCCGGTGCGAAGCAGTCAACTTTTGTTTCTTCGACCAGGCGGTCACATTCTGCAGGAATCGCGTATGCTGCGTCTGCGTCTTCTACGACAAGGTCATCTTCCTGTCCGCCGATGCGGCCAAGCTCTGCTTCAACGGATACGCCGTGGATATGTGCAAGCTCCACCACTTTTTTCGTCAAGGCAATGTTTTCATCTAGCGGGAAGTGGGAACCGTCAATCATGACGGAAGTGAATCCGGCTTGGATTGCCTGAGCACACTTTTCAAAGCTGGATCCGTGGTCAAGGTGAATAGCAACAGGGACGGTCACTTTATACTCTTCCATCAATGCTTCAACCATTTTGACAACCAATTTGAATCCACCCATGTAACGTGCAGCACCTTCAGAAACACCAAGGATAACCGGAGATTTTTCTTCCTCGGCAGCCTGCAGGATTGCCTGCGTGAACTCAAGGTTGTTCAGGTTAAACTGTCCTACAGCATAACCTTCTTCTTTGGCTTTATTAAGCATTGCTGTCATAGAAACTAAAGGCATTTTTGTATCCTCCTTAAGATGGTCACATGTCTTTATGATTTACCCGCTAAATCAAAACCTATACATACAACCGGAACAAAACCGTATTTGCAGTGGCTAAAAGGACATGCAACTTTTTTCTCCTCTAGCATACCAGTACGTTTGAAGGAGGGCAATACGGCGTCCGGCCGCGTTTTGGCATGTAACCGTTAACAACATCGGAGGATCAATCATTCTATATTTGTGAACATTTTTTTAACCTTTTCGGGCCATATGAAAAGGCCGGCTTCTAGTGCAGGCCGGCTTTTTTACAGGTCGAATAGATGGAAAGTCCTTCATTAAAATTGAAAATTCAACCTGTATTGCAGAGCGTTTTCTGATTTGGTCAGACCGCTTAACTGGAAGCAAGAATCTCCCGCACCGACTGCCTGATTTCATCAATGTCAAAAGGTTTCGCAAAATGGGTCAGGGCGCCAAGGTTTTTCGCTTCTTCGATCATATCCAGTTCACCATAGGCTGTCATGATCATAACCCTGGTCGTATCGTCCTTTTCTTTCATGCGTTTCAAAATCTCAATCCCGTCCATTCCCGGAATTTTCATGTCAAGCAGGACAAGGTCCGGTTTTTCATTTTCCAAAATAGAAAGCGCCTGAACGCCATTGGCAGCCTGGAACGTCTCGTAGCCCTCTTTCTGGAAAACTTCGTTGAGCAGAATTCGGATGCCGTACTGGTCATCGACAATCAGAATTTTTTCAGCCATTCAAATCACCTCACTTTACGGGATTGCTAAACTAGAGAGTTTATGTATAAAAACTTTCGACTTTCAATGTATTCTTCTAGCTGTGTCGGTTTTCCTGCCGTATGTAAATAAAACATTTCCCCAGTTTTCATCAGGACCATTTAAATTTCGGCAAATTTCTTGTTTTGGAATTGCAAGAGGAGCGTGTTCGTTTTCAGTGTTCAGCTGGCGCCGTGTGGTGCGGCGGGTGCGTTTCAATTGTCAATTACAGGTCGGTTCTGGCCAGTTGCCTGCCTATTTATGTATGACGGCTGGCGTGAAATTTGCATTTATGGCCGGTATAGTTAACTGGGTTCGGAGCGGCTGTATTGTGAATCGGCTGGATTTGTGTGTGAAACCCGACCACGGTTGGAATTACTGATCACCAAGTGGCGTGAAAAATGGTTGTTATAACGTGAAACAGCCACAACTTCGCGCGAAACTAAATCTTTCTGTTCATCTTGGCCCAACAATATCGCATTTTCAGGCACGCTCCCCCTACAAATTCAAACACTTTGGCGTTCGGCACGCCGAACCTGTAAGATAGATGTCAGAACATCACCTTTTTCCAGGGAGGGCGACAACTATGCTTAAAATTTTTGCCACACAGCTGTCCGGCATTTTCAAGAAAATCGAAGAGGAAGAGGAAATGGCCATTGAAGACGGCGCACGTGCTGTCAGCCAGGCCCTTGTCGGTGACGGAAATGTTTACATATATGGTGCCGATGAAATGAAAGCTATTGAAGGACAGGCTTTGAGTGGGCCTGAACGCTTTCCGGAAGCACGGCCGCTTTTTGACGAACACGGAACGATGGTCCCGTTGACTCAACTCGACCGGATTATTCTGGCCAGCCGCTTTTCAGATGACGAAAAAATAGTGAAAGTTGCCAAACAAGCTGCCGAAGCAGGCGCTGTAACGGTCGGCATTTCTGCAATCCGGGAAAGCGGCGGACCTGGGCTCCATCAAGAAGCGGACTTCCACATTGATACGAATTGCGTGAAACCTTTACTGCCGCAGGATGACGGCGAGCGGATCGGGCTCCCTTCAGGAATTGCTGCGCTGTTTGCTTATTATGGGCTTTATTTCAGCGTGCTGGAGATTATGGAGGAGTATGAGTGAAAATACTGCTATGAGCTGGCCGATTTTTGATAGTCACGATTGAAATGTGGATGAAATGGCGTGAAAGTTTTAGTGGGTGGTGCGAAACACGTCCACGGCGAGTGGCGTGAAACACCGATCGATCGGCGCGAAAAGTTAGAATTATGGCGTGAAACAGTGGCTCTGGCGTGAAAAGCAGGAGATTTGGCGTGAACCGGCCGGCTTTGCGCGTGAAAAGTGAGTGGGTTGGCGTGAAAATTCGTGGTTGTGGCGCGATACCCGTCCCCCCGCTGCATAGGCTCCCAGAGTCTGGCATGAAACCAGCGTCCAACGGCGTGAAAAATGGGTGATATGGCGTGAAACTAAGTGTCTGCCCCTTTATCCTAACGCTCGCTGTTCAGTCGGCTGCTCCTCGCTTGTCACCTGCCACATAAAACAGAAACCCGGAAAAGCTTGCTCTGAGCTTTTCCGGGTTTTTATAATTATTGTTTTTCCTGATATTTCAACGACGCGCCGATGAAGTCGCGGAAGAGCGGCTGCGGGCGGGTCGGGCGGGAACGGAATTCCGGGTGGAACTGGGAAGCCAGGAACCATGGATGGTCTTTCACTTCGACGATTTCCACGAGGCGGCCGTCCGGGCTTGTACCTGAGAAAATGAAGCCGGCGTCTTCCATTTGCTGGCGGTATTCGTTGTTGAATTCATACCGGTGGCGATGGCGCTCATAGACGATTTCATCATGGTAAGCCTTATAGGCATTCGTTTCTTCCTTCAGCTTGGCCGGATACAATCCGAGGCGGAGGGTTCCGCCCAGGTCTTCGATATCTTTTTGCTCAGGAAGCAGGTCGATGACCGGGTACTTCGTTTCCGGGTTGATTTCGGAAGAGTGGGCGCCTTCAAGTCCGAGGACGTTGCGGGCAAATTCCACGGATGCCAATTGCATGCCGAGGCAAATGCCGAAGAACGGAACTTTGTTCTCACGGGCAAAGCGGATCGTTTCGATTTTCCCTTCAATGCCGCGGTCCCCGAATCCGCCGGGAACGAGGATGCCGTCCACATCACCGACCAGTTCATCAACGTTTTCTTTCGTGACTTCTTCGGCGTTCACCCATTTGATTTGGATATCGGAATCAAACGCATAGCCGGCATGGCGGAGTGATTCCACGACAGATAAATAAGCATCCTGCAATTCCACGTATTTTCCGACAAGGGCGATATTCGTCACCTTGGAAAGACTTGTCACCTTTTCAACGAGCGCTTTCCACTCTGTCATTTCCGCTTCGTTGCAGGTCAGCTTCAGATGGTCACAAACGATCTGGTCAAAATGCTGCTCTTGCAGCGCTAGCGGAACCTGATACAGCGTATCGGCATCAAGGGCTTCGATGACGGAGTTGGAGTTGATGTCGCAGAACAGCGCAATTTTATCTTTCATATCCTGCGTAAGCGGCATTTCCGCACGTACGACGATGACGTTCGGCTGGATGCCCAGGCTGCGCAGTTCTTTTACGCTGTGCTGGGTCGGTTTTGTTTTCATTTCACCTGCAGCCTTGATGTACGGCACAAGAGTCGTATGGATGTACATGACGTTATCTACACCGACATCGCTTTTGATCTGGCGGATCGCTTCCAAAAACGGCAGGGATTCGATGTCCCCGACCGTGCCGCCGATTTCTGTGATGACAACATCCGCATTCGTTTCACGGCCGGCGCGGAATACGCGCTCTTTGATTTCATTCGTGATATGCGGGATGACCTGCACCGTTCCGCCCAGATAGTCACCGCGGCGTTCCTTTTTCAGTACCGTACTGTAAATTTTTCCGGTTGTCACGTTGCTGTTCTGGCTGAGGTTAATGTCAATGAAACGTTCATAGTGGCCAAGGTCAAGGTCGGTTTCAGCACCGTCATCCGTGACAAAAACTTCACCATGCTGATACGGGCTCATGGTTCCCGGGTCCACGTTGATATAAGGGTCGAATTTCTGGATGGTCACATTCAATCCACGGTTTTTCAACAGGCGGCCGAGCGACGCTGCTGTGATTCCTTTACCCAGCGAAGAAACGACACCGCCGGTTACAAAAATATACTTTGCTGTCATGTTTGCACTTCCCCCTCAAGATTCTATATTATTCTTACCAATTCATTAAAAAGTTAAAGAAACAACCTGACAGACATTCCCTTTTCCGCAGGAGGTCTTGCAACGGCGACTTTCTTAAAAAACGGTTCCGTCAAAGGCCGATGCCGATGTATGCCGCCGAAACACCCGCTTTTCGAGCGCGGCAAGCCATTTAATAAAGCAAAAAAATAAAAAAACAAAAGCGCTCCGCCTTCATTTCCAAAGGGGGAGCGCTTTTGTTCTATATCGGTACACGTTCATTTTTAGAGCCCAAATAGAATTTTATCCGGTTCGACATTTAATGTCAAGATGTTTACTCATCCTCATCGAGGTCGTCAAGATCGTACTCATCTTCCTCGATCAGTTCATCATCAACCTCTTCTTCTTCGTCTTCATCATCATCATCGTCAAAGGCGAGATCTTCGTCGTCTTCGAGAATATCATCGTCATCAAATGCATCGACATCTTCTTCTGGTTCGTCATCGAATTCTTCTTCTTCGTAATCGTCATAAAGCGCGCGCTTTTTCTTTTTCCGCTTCGGCTTGACGGTTGCGTTCAAATCGTCCTCATCCGAATCATACGGATACCAGCGGCTCAGGCCCCAGTGATTATCCCCCAGGCTGACAAATCGGCCGTCGAGATTCATGTCTGTGTAAAATTGGGCGATGCGCTGTTCCACTTCCTGCCTTGTCATGCCTTTCACATCGGCAATTTTCAGGACAAGATCCTGGAAATCATAAGACTGACGTTCTGCGGTCAGGATTTCTACTGCAATTTCGATCATGGACATTTCTTCAATTTCATAGTCCTTATATTGACTCAATGCCATCTCAGCCACTCCCTTGCAAACGGTTTTATCATGACAGGTACTCAAAAAGCCCGGCATCCGCCTGGTGCAGGCACGGGCCCGGTTTTTGTCCCGTTCCCCTTCAGCCCGTCCAGCTGCCGGCCGTTTTCGCGTCCTTGTTCACATACGAAAAATAGACTGCTATATATTATTGCCAGATTTACCTGCTGTAAAACAGGCGCCATTATAAAAATCGTACCACTCATTATAAACAAATATGGTAAGAATATGCTACTATTCCACGCAACTTTTTTATTTTGTCCATATTCACAGCGGTACCTGAACCAGGGTTCCATGGATATGTGCTTCTGAACAAGATTATAAGTTACCAGCTTGATAATTGAAAGGCAAATGAATGCGCATCACTTAAAAAGAGGGAAATGCGCGGAAATCGCATTTCCCTTCCTGTTTTACATATTGCGGCGATACTGCCCGCCGACTTCGTATAAAGCCCGGGTGATTTGCCCGAGGCTGGCGACTTTTACACATTCCATCAGTTCCGCAAAAATGTTGCCGCCTGTCACAGCCGTCTCTTTTAGACGTTTTAACGCTTCTTCCGTTTTTTCGTCGTTCCGTTCTTTGAAGGCATTCAGGTTTTGGATTTGCTGCTCTTTTTCTTCCTTGGATGCCCGCGCCAGCTGGATGGTGTTCATCTCTTCCTCGGACGGCGGGTTCGGATTGCGATACGTGTTGACTCCGATGATCGGCAGCTCACCTGTATGCTTTTTCATTTCATACAGCATCGATTCTTCCTGGATTTTGCCGCGCTGGTACTGGGTTTCCATGGCACCGAGTACACCGCCGCGATCATTGATCCGTTCGAACTCCTGCAAGACCGCTTCTTCAACAAGATCGGTAAGCTCATCAATGACGAATGAACCTTGCAGCGGGTTTTCATTTTTGGAAAGCCCGTGCTCTTTTGTAATGATGAGCTGGATTGCCATGGCCCGGCGGACCGATTCTTCAGTCGGTGTTGTGATCGCTTCGTCATACGCGTTCGTATGAAGGGAGTTACAGTTATCCTGCAGCGCCATCAAGGCCTGAAGCGTCGTCCGGATATCGTTGAAGTCGATTTCCTGGGCGTGCAGGGAGCGTCCAGATGTTTGCGTATGGTACTTCAGCTTCTGGCTCCGTTCGTTCGCACCATATTTGTCACGCAGCACCGTCGACCAGATGCGGCGTGCCACGCGGCCGATCACGGTATACTCGGCATCGAGCCCGTTTGAGAAAAAGAAGGACAGGTTCGGCGCAAAGTCGTTGATATCCATGCCGCGGCTCAAATAATACTCGATATAGGTGAACCCGTTTGCAAGCGTGAACGCAAGCTGTGAAATCGGGTTCGCGCCCGCTTCCGCGATATGATAGCCGGAAATCGATACGGAATAGTAGTTGCGGACTTTATGGTCAATGAAGTACTCTTGAATATCTCCCATCATCCTTAACGCGAATTCCGTCGAGAAAATGCAGGTGTTCTGGCCCTGATCCTCTTTTAAAATATCGGCCTGGACGGTTCCGCGGACCGTCTGCAATGTCTTCTCCCTGATGTCTTCCGCTTCAGCATCGGTCGGTTTGCGGCCGTTTTCTTCTTCAAAACGCGCAAGCTGCTGGCTGATCGCCGTATTCATGAACATGGCGAGAATGATCGGTGCCGGCCCATTGATCGTCATCGAAACGGATGTTGTCGGGGCGATCAGGTCGAAGCCGTCATAAAGCTTTTTCATGTCCTCAAGTGTACAGATGCTGACACCGCTTTCCCCGACCTTCCCGTAAATATCGGGGCGATGGTCCGGATCCTGGCCGTACAGCGTGACGGAATCGAAGGCTGTGCTGAGCCGCTTGGCCTCGTCATCCTTGGAGAGATAATGGAAGCGGCGGTTCGTCCGTTCCGGTGTCCCTTCCCCGGCAAACTGGCGCTTCGGATCCTCGCCTTTGCGCTTGAACGGGAACACTCCGCCTGTATACGGGAACGATCCCGGTACGTTTTCCTTGTATACCCAACGCAGGATTTCACCGTAGTCTTCATATTTTGGAAGGGCCACTTTTGGGATGGAAAGCCCTGATAACGTCTGTGTATTCAATTCGGTCCGGATTTCTTTGTCGCGGATTTTCACGACGAATTCATCGCCGCGGTATTTTTCTTTCAGCTCCGGCCAGTTTGTCAAAATCGTTTTCGATTCTTCCGTCAGGTCGCTTTCAATGCTGTCACGGAGAGTTTCAAGCGAACGGACCACTTCAACATTTTGCTCCCTTGCTTTGAGAGCTTCGAGGGTTCCCTCCACCTGATAGAGCTTGCGTGCAATCTTCACCTGTTCATCGGTATGGCGGTGATAATCGCGCACCGTTTCGGCAATTTCTCGCAAGTAGTAGCGTCGGTTCGGCGAAATGATCAAGTTTTGCTTTTTCACTTCATCTGTCCGTTCCAATTGAGTCGACCAATCCGTTTCACACTTCTGGTTGATGACCTCAAGCAGGACGGAAAACAGCGTGTTTGTGCCCGGGTCATTGAACTGGCTTGCGATTGTGCCGTAAACCGGCATGTCGGCCAGATCACGGTCAAACAGCATATGGCTGCGCTGGTACTGTTTTTGCACCTGCTTGAGTGCATCTTCAGAGCCTTTGCGCTCGAACTTATTGATGACAATAAGGTCAGCGAAGTCGATCATATCAATTTTTTCCAGTTGGGAAGGGGCCCCGAACTCGCTCGTCATGACATACATGGAGACATCGCTGATTTCTGTGATTTCGGCATCACCCTGCCCGATTCCGCTCGTTTCGATGATGATCAAGTCGAAATCGGCCGCTTTGACCACCTGAATCGCTTCTTTAATGGCCGCCGACAGCTCGGTTTTCGAACCGCGTGTCGCCAGGCTGCGCATGTAAACGTTAGGTGAGAAAATCGCATTCATGCGGATTCGGTCACCAAGGAGCGCTCCGCCGGTTTTTTGTTTCGTCGGATCCACAGATAGGATGGCGATTTTTTTATCCGGCAGCTCATTCAGGAAACGGCGGACCAGTTCGTCGGTCAGCGAGCTTTTGCCGGCGCCGCCTGTTCCGGTGATGCCGAGAATCGGGATGTCATTCGTCATGTTTTTCAAAACCGATAAATCGGCCGCTTCTGCTGTCGCTGCCGCGGCTTCTTTCGTTGCCGACAATTGGTTTTCAGCAAGCGTGATGACTCTTGCAATCGATTGCGGATCTCCTTTAGCGACCCCGGCCAGTTCATCTGTAACACCGGTCACCGTCGGAAAGTCGCACTCTTTCACCATCAGGTTGATCATGCCCTGGAGGCCCATTTCACGGCCATCTTCCGGGGAAAAAATGCGGGCGATGCCATAGTCGTGCAGTTCCTTGATTTCCCGCGGAATAATGACACCGCCCCCGCCGCCGTATATCCTGATATGCGGCGCGCCTTTTTCCTGCAACAGGTCATACATATATTTAAAAAATTCAACATGCCCGCCCTGGTAGGAAGTGATCGCAATTCCCTGCACATCCTCCTGGATGGCAGCATTGACGATTTCCTCGACAGAACGATTGTGGCCAAGGTGAATGATTTCGACCCCATTTGCCTGTAAAATTCTGCGCATGATGTTGATGGAAGCATCATGGCCGTCGAATAAGCTTGCGGCGGTTACAAACCGGACATGGTGCTTTGGACGATAAATTTCCGTTTGAGACATCCGATCATCTCTCCCCTTTGTTAGTTATTCGGCTTTCCTTCCAAACGACAACTGCCTGTTACTCACCGTTTCACGGTTTCCCTCCTGATGAAGGAATCCGTTGAACAGCAGATTTGTCTGCAATTCCGTATATTCTTCAAGTGTGTATTGCTTTTGCAGCACCCAGCGGCGGAATCCCCACATCTGTCCCTGGACAAAAATATTGTGGGCTCCGAGCCGGATTCCGGATTCCGTCAATTCTATATCGCCGTTTCTCACACAGCTGCGGATGACATCTTCAATCAATTCAACCATTTCAAGTTCTTTTTTGAGTACGTATGGGAGGGCATCTTTTGTGAGGGACTTTGCTTCCTGATACATCACGAGCACTTCATCCTGCATTTGATCCATGACAAGAAAGTATGCGGCAATCGCTTTTTTCAAGTCGGCCAGGTTGCCTTCTTCCTGTGTGATCGCCTGGCGCATCCGCTCCTGGACGTGGTCGTAAATACTGTCGCAAACAAGATACAGGACATCTTCTTTTTTGCGGATATACTCATAAAGCGTCCCGACACTGAAGCCAGCGGCAGCGGCAATTTCACGTGTTGTCGTGCGGTGAAACCCTTTTTCCTTGAATAACGTGACCGCCCCTTTGATCATCTGGTCTCTTCGCAGCTGTACCTTTTTTTCATCCTTTACGTTGCTTGGTACCTGTTGTTTCCTCATCCCCATCCCTCTCTTCCAGCCGATTTATCCACTTTCCCGCAATTTCCCGGGCAATGGAATATGGGTCTGATTGGCCGGTGCGCAGATTTTCCAGCCACTTGGGGCCGGTGCTTTTTTCCGACTCGATAAGCCGGCGCATGATTTCATAATGTGCGACTTCATACACTTCTTCCTCAAGGTGATACGCCCGGCGCCGGTCCCCTTCACCCGACTCTCGCAAAAACGTCCTATGCCGCTCTATCGTTTCCCATAATTCAGACAGGCCTTCGCTGCGGGAAGCGATTGTTTTGACGATCGGCGGATTCCACTTCCGTCCTGACGTGTTCAGTAAATCAAGCAAGCTTTCAATTTCCGACATAAGCTTGGGAACGCCGGGCATATCTGCCTTGTTGATGACAAACAAGTCGGCGATTTCCATAATGCCCGCTTTGAACACCTGGACGGCATCTCCGCTCCCCGGTGTGAGCACGACGGCTGTCGTATCGGCAATTTTCATAATATCTAGTTCAGATTGGCCGACGCCGACCGTTTCGATTAAAATGACATCGAATCCGAACGCATCCATCAGCCGAACCGTTTCCTTTGTTGTTCTCGAAAGCCCGCCAAGGCTCCCCCGCGTCCCCATGCTGCGGATGAAAACTCCCGGGTCAGTGAAATGCTCCGCCATCCGGACGCGGTCGCCAAGCAGCGCTCCGCCGCTGAACGGACTCGTCGGATCAACCGCCACAATGCCCACTGTCAGATCGAGCGAACGGAGATGGGAGATCAGGCGGTTCACAAGCGAACTTTTCCCCGCTCCCGGCGATCCGGTCAGCCCGACATAATGGGCATTGCCTGTCAGCGGATGAATGTCCTTCAACAAAGCCAGTTTCTCCGGATGATCATTCTCAACATAGCTGATCGCCCGTGCCAGCGCCCGTTCTTCTCCTTTTCGTATCCGTTCGGCGAGGGGATGCATCATTTATTTCCTCCTTGTTGGTTCGGTTAAGTGAGTTGTTATTGAATTGCCTGGCAATTGCGAGGCAATTGCCAGGCAATCATGAGCCATATGTCCTATTCAGACAGGAGCATGCGCGAGATGACGAGGCGCTGGATTTCGTTTGTGCCTTCGTAAATCTGGGTGATTTTCGCGTCGCGCATGTAGCGTTCGACCGGATAGTCTTTTGTATAGCCGTAGCCCCCGAATACCTGGACCGCTTCGGTTGTGACCTGCATGGCAATATCGCCGGCATACAGTTTGGACATCGCCGATTCTTTTCCGTACGGCAGCCCTTCTGATTCGCGCCATGCTGCCTGGTAGGTCAGGAGACGGGCCGCTTCGATCTGGGTTGCCATGTCGGCAAGCTTGAAGCCGACACCTTGCTGAAGTCCGATTGGTTTGCCGAATTGTTCGCGTTCTTTTGCATACTCAACGGCGGCATCAAGCGCACCCTGGGCAATGCCGACTGCCTGGGCCGCAATGCCGTTACGGCCGCCATCCAGCGTCTTCATCGCAATTTTGAAGCCCTGGCCTTCTTCGCCCAGGCGGTTTTCAACCGGCACACGGCAATCTTCGAAAATGATTTCGGTCGTAGGGGACGAACGGATTCCGAGTTTCTTTTCCTTTTTGCCGACGGAGAAGCCCGGAAAGTCTTTTTCTACGATGAATGCTGTTGCGCCTTTTTGCTTTTTCTCCGGATCGGTAAGTGCGAACACAATATAAATGTCAGCATAGCCGCCGTTTGTAATGAAGATTTTGGAACCGTTCAGTACATAATGGTCCCCGTCACGCTTCGCCGTCGTTTTCATGTTGCCGGCATCAGATCCGGATCCCGGCTCAGTCAGGCCGTATGCGCCGATTTTTTCACCGGTGGCAAGCGCTGTTAAGTATTTTTGCTTCTGCTCTTCCGTTCCGAACTTGAACAGCGGCCAGCCTGCCAGGGATACATGTGCTGACAGCGTGACACCTGTTGATGCGCAGACACGGGACAGTTCCTCAACGGCAATGACATAACCGAGATAATCGTTGCCGATGCCGCCGTATTCTTCCGGCCACGGAATTCCGGTGATGCCGAGTTCGGCCATTTGATCGAAAATCTTCTTATCGAACCGTTCCTCTTCATCGCGTTCCGCCGCAGTCGGTGCGACTTCATTTTTAGCAAAGTCTCTGATCATCTTTCTAAGCATTTCATGTTCTTCTGATAGTTTGAAATTCACGGTGGTTCCTCCTCTGGGAATCTATTTATTAGTGTGTGTTTCAGCCCTGGATTTGACGCTGGATTGCCAACGGTTAATTTACACGCAAGGTGCTTTAGCTGGCGGAAACAGTCCTGGCCACGGGAATGCCGGCGTGGAAATCAGCAGAAACAAATCAGCAAGTCTGATTTCCGCAACATTTTCTAATTTAAAAAGTTTTTAAACAATTCGGGGCGGATATGCACCCTGGTCAGGTAACTAAATGCTGAACATTTGCTTTTTCAGGTTGGCCTGGCATCGGAGCGGCGCGTTCACACGCCACAAGGAGCCAGTATCACGCCAAATCCAATTGTTTTCACGCGGAATGGCGGCTTTTTCATGCCGTTACGCAGGACTTTCACGCTGAAACCTCCGTTTCGCGCCATATCCCGGCCTTTTCACGCCGAACGCAGCCCCACTCCCGTACCATCCACTCGCCAAATCCGGCAGATTGCCAAATCCAATCAATCCTTCATCAAAAACCTGCTGATCACATGATGCTGAATCTCGTTCGTTCCTTCGTAAATCTGTGTGACTTTGGCGTCCCTGAACAGGCGCTCAACCGGGTATTCTTCCGTGTAGCCGTAGCCGCCGAATACCTGGATCGCTTCGGTGGCGACTTTCATCGCTGTATTGGAAGCTGTCATTTTTGCCATCGACGCCGCCATGCCGGTCGGTAGGCCTGCTGTCCGCATATAGGCGGCATGATAGGTGAGCAGCCTGGCCGCTTCGACTTCTGTCGCCATGTCGGCGATTTTGAAAGCGACGCCCTGCTGCCTGCCAATCGGTTTGCCGAACTGCTGCCGTTCTTTCGCATAGGCGACGGCATGCTCGAGTGCCGATTCCGCAATGCCGAGAGCCTGGGCGGCAATGCCGATGCGGCCGACGTCAAGGTTGCCCATTGCGATTTTAAAGCCGTGGCCTTCTTCGCCAAGGAGATTTTCAGCAGGCACCTTCATGTCTTCAAACGACAGCTGCAGGGTATTGGAGCCGTGCAGGCCCATTTTCTTTTCCTTTTTGCCGATGACAAGGCCCGGTGTATCTTTTTCGACGATGAAAGCCGAAATGCCGCGGCTGCCCGCATCCGGGTCGGTTGAGGCGAATACGATATAGGTGTCCGCTTCACCGCCGTTTGTGATGAATACTTTCGATCCGTTGATGACGTAATGATCGCCGTTCCTGGCCGCTTTTGTCTTCAGGCTGCCCGCATCGGAACCGGCACTTGGCTCTGTGAGTGCAAAAGCGCCGAGATATTCGCCGGCCGCAAGCTTCGGAATGTATTTCTGTTTTTGTTCTTCATTGCCGAAGTAGAGGATCGGATTCGTGCCGACCGATGTATGGACCGATAAGATGACGCCGACTGTCGCGCTTACTTTTGATAATTCATTGATCGCAATGATGTATGAGGTGAAGTCCATTTTCGATCCGCCGTATTTTTCCGGAATCGGGATGCCCATCAAGCCGAGTTCCCCCATCTTTTTCACGATATCGCGCGGGAATTCGTCATGTTTTTCCATTTGTTCCACGAACGGGGCGATTTCCTTCTGGGCGAAATCACGGACCATTTTCCTCATCATTTCCTGTTCTTCTGTGAACCGCAAATCCATATATGACCCTCCTTTTGAAGGGGAAAAGCAAGTCAAGCCGCTTTTCCTGCTTATGATCTATTCATATTTATAAAAGCCGCGGCCTGACTTCTTGCCGAGCCAGCCGGCATTGACATACTTGCGGAGAAGCGGGCACGGCCGGTATTTATCATCGCCGAGGCCTTCATGGAGTGTTTCCATGATGTACAGGCACGTATCGAGGCCGATGAAGTCAGCGAGCGTTAAAGGGCCCATCGGGTGGTTCATGCCGAGCTTCATCACTTCATCGATCGCTTCGACATCAGCGACCCCTTCATGCAGCGTATAGATCGCCTCGTTGATCATCGGCAAAAGGATGCGGTTCGATACAAACCCCGGGAAGTCATTGACTTCAACCGGAACCTTGCCGAGCTCTTTCGACATTTTTTCGATCGTGTCATATACCTCATCAGAAGTCGCCAATCCACGGATGACTTCGATCAATTTCATGACCGGCACCGGATTCATGAAGTGCATGCCGATGACCTGTTCCGGACGGTTCGTGACCGCGGCAATTTCAGTGATCGGCAGTGATGATGTGTTTGTTGCCAGGATGGCATGTTCAGGCGCAATTTCGTCGAGCTGCTTGAAAATATCTTTTTTTACATCCATGTTTTCAACAGCGGCTTCAATGACGAGATCCACATTTGCGGCATTGTTCAAATCGGTGGATTGCGTAAGCCTGTTCAATGTCCCTTCTTTGTCTTCTTCTGCCATCCGCCCTTTTTCGACCTGGCGGGACAGGTTTTTGGCGATCCCTGACATGCCGCGATCGACAAATTCCTGTTTCAGGTCATGAAGGAAAACCTCGTATCCGCTCATTGCACATACCTGGGCGATGCCGGAGCCCATCTGTCCTGCACCGATTACCAACACTTTTTTAATGTCCATTTGCTCTCCCCTTTTCTATATTTGCTTCAGCTTTTGCTGTGTTATGGCCTGACTTCAATCATAACGGCATCACCCTGGCCGCCGCCGCTGCAGATGGCAGCAATTCCGGTTCCGCCGCCGCGGCGCTTCAATTCATAAGCAAGTGTCAGGATGATCCGGGCACCGCTTGCGCCAATCGGATGGCCGAGTGCAACGGCACCGCCGTTTACGTTCACTTTTTCCGGGTCGATTTTTGCGATTTTTCCGCTAGTCAATGCTACGGCAGCAAATGCTTCGTTGATTTCAAACAGGTCGATGTCCTCCAGCTTCTTGCCTGTCTTTTCAAGCAGTTCATTAATGACAAGGCCCGGCGTTTCCGGGAATCGATTCGCTTCGACAGCAAGCGCAGTATGGGCGAGTACAGTCGCAAGCGGCTTCCGGCCTTCTTTTTCAGCCCGTTCTTCTGACATGAGCACCATAGCAGCCGCTCCGTCATTGACACCCGGTGCGTTTCCGGCGGTGATCGTCCCGTCACTCTGGAAAACCGGCTTCAGCTTGCCGAGTTTTTCGACGGTTGTGTCGCGGCGCGGCGCTTCATCATCGCTGACCGTGACAGGATCGCCTTTGCGCTGCGGCACTTCAACAGCGACGATTTCTTCGCCCATCCGGCCTTCGTCCATCGCCTTTGCAGCCCTCTCATGGCTTCTGAATGACCAGTGATCCTGTTCTTCCCGGGAAATTTCATATTCGGCAGCAATTTCATTGCCATACGTACCCATATGGACACCCTGGAATGAGCAGGTCAACCCATCGTGAACCATCAAATCCTTCACCTGTCCGTCGCCCATACGCAGTCCCCAGCGGGCTTTCGGCATGAAGTACGGCGCATTGCTCATCGATTCCATTCCGCCGGCGACAACGACTTCCTCGTCACCCGCGCGGATGATCTGATCGCCGAGCGTCACGCTTCGCAGCCCTGAGGCACATACTTTGTTGATCGTTTCCGTTTTCACGTTCCACGGGATGCCGGCATTGCGCGCCGCCTGCCGGGAAGGGATTTGGCCCTGGCCGCCCTGCAGCACCATGCCCATGATCACTTCGTTGACATCTTCAGCGGCAACGCCCGCCCGCGTAAGCGCTTCCTTAATGGCGATGCCGCCAAGCTCCACAGCCTGCAGGCTGCTCAGGCTCCCACCGAACTTTCCAAATGGTGTCCGTGCCCCATCGAGAATCACAGTTTTTCCCACATTCATTCCCCCTGTAAAAATAGTGATGAAACTGATATTAAAAAGGGACGAATATCCCTTCGTAAACGTTTTCAAAAACATATAAAGAAAACGCAATGTTTTCCATTTCCCAGGCGGCGGCATCCTGCCGGAATTTCCGACTGAACGCTCGCTCGGAACATTTCCAAACAAGGAGGTGTACACATGTATGCACACCTTCCCTGTATATAACTATTCGATTACATTCGCATTTATCCTGCCATTAATGCACGATTTCTTCTTCGTCGCTTTTATTCGGCTTTCCGATAACCGACAATTCCAGCAGCTCGGCGATATCGAGTGTCTTCACTTCTTCCTCCACTTCTTTCGCCTTTGTGCCGTCGCTCAACATGGTCATGCAATACGGGCACGCACTTCCGATGACGGAAGGCTTTGTCGCAAGGGCCTGTTCGGTCCTGGCCACATTGATGCGGTTAGATGTCGATTCTTCCATCCACATCAGGCCGCCGCCGGCACCGCAGCACATTCCTTCGTCACGGTTGCGGTCCATTTCGACGAGCCTGGCACCCGGAATGGCTTTCAGAATTTCCCGCGGCGGATCATATACTTCATTATAGCGGCCGAGGTAGCAGGAGTCATGGAATGTGATCGTTTCATTGACTTCATATTCCGGTTTCAGCCTGCCTTCTTTAACGAGTTCATACAGCAGTTCGGAATGGTGGTAAACTTCCGCTTCCAGCCCGAAATCAGGATACTCGTTTTTCAAAATGTTATAAGCATGCGGGTCGGTGGTGACGATTTTCTTCACTTCATTTTTCTCAAACTCCTGGATGTTCTTTTCGGCAAGCTCCTGGAACAGGAACTCGTTGCCGAGACGGCGCGGAGTATCGCCGGAGTTCTTTTCCTTATTGCCGAGAATCGCAAATTTCACGCCGGCTTCATTCATCAATTTTGCGAACGATTGGGCGATTTTCTGGCTGCGGTTATCGTAAGAGCCCATTGAGCCGACCCAGAACAGGTACTCGAATTCTTCGCCACTTTTCTTCATTTCTTTCACAGTCGGCGCTTCAATATCGTCACGGCCGTCGCGCCAGTTTTCACGCTCTTTTCGGTTCAGCCCCCACGGATTGCCCTGGCGTTCGATGTTCATCATCGCGCGCTGTGCTTCCGGGTCCATTTTCCCTTCAGTAAGAACAAGATAACGGCGGAGGTCGATGATCTTGTCGACGTGTTCGTTCATGACCGGGCACTGGTCTTCACAGTTGCGGCAGGTTGTGCATGCCCAAAGTTCTTCTTCTGTGATGACATCGCCGATCAAGTTTGTATTGTAAATGTCCTGCAGGCTCACTTCCGTTGTTGCAGCTGTTTCGTTCTGGGCCTGTGATGCAGATTGCATGGCGAGCTGGTTTCCTTTTGTGTCATTGAAGGCAAACTGCGGCACCCATGGTGATTGGGACGTGACGGCAGCCCCTTTTTCAGTGAGATGATCGCGCAGCTTAAGAATGATATCCATCGGTGACAGCATTTTGCCGGTTCCGGTTGCCGGGCACATGTTTGTGCAGCGCCCGCACTCGACACAGGCATAAAAATCGATCATCTGCGTCTGCCTGAAGTCTTCGATTTTCCCGACGCCAAAGCTGACATCCTCTTCTTCTTCCATATCTTCAAAATTGATTTTCTGAAGCTTGCCCGGCTTGCCGTCCGCACTCATATAGACATTGACAGGCGCGGCAATCAAGTGGGCATGCTTGCCCTGCGGCACATACACAAGGAAAGCGAGGAGCGTCACAAGGTGAAGCCACCAGGCCACATAAAACACGGCTGCAGCGGCTGTCGGGCTCATCCACATGAACAGGGCAGCGATGCCGGACGCGACCGGCTCAGACCATTCGAGGCCAGTGCCGTGCCAGATGAATTCCATGCCGTTCCCAAGCAGGACGGTGATCATGAGTGTACCGATGAAATAGTATACGAGCCCTGCCTTCAAGCTCTGTTTCAGGCGGACCAGCTTTTCGATATAACGGCGGTAAAATGCCCAGATGACCGCCACAAGAATAACGAGTGTGACAATTTCCTGGAAAAACGTGAATCCCGGATAAAGCGGCCCGAGCGGCAGATGCGAACCCGGTGCAAGCCCCTTCCAGATGAAATCGAAGGCACCGAATTGCACAAGGATAAAGCCGTAGAACATCATCACGTGGATCGTTCCGCTTTTCTTATCCTTCAGCAGCTTTTTTTGGCCGAATACGTAAACCCAAATATTATTGAGCCGTTCTTTGACGTTGCTTGTGAATTCTTCTTCTTTGCCGAGCTTTATATATTCATACCTTGTTTTAATTAAATAGCCAAATAAATAAAGTGCGTAACCGGTTACAATTAAAAATGCAATCCAGTTAATGACCAGCAGTGTATCCATGTTCCTCTGTCCCCTTTCCTGACTGAAAAATAGCGCTGTTTAGGATGTTCAAAACCTGCGGAGCCTTCCCGCATTTCCCCCAAATTCCCCCGGGTCATGCTGCTGTTTCGCCTGCTTTTGAACGTTTTACACCCCTGACTTACTGACTTTCGCTCTCCTCCTTTTGATTCCTGCTTTTTTTAAAACAATTAGTATTAAAGGCAATTTTCTGACTACAGTATAACACAAACAATAATGAATGAGTATTCAGTCAGTGCAATTTATTTGGATTTTTTTCGGGAAATGGTACATTTTTTAATGATGGTTTTGCCAATACTAAGCGGAAGAAAAGCGAGGTGGCAGGATGAACGTAATCGTTTCAATCATGATTCTCATCATATTGATTGGCATCTGGTTCTTTGTGGATTTCCAATTGGGCCGCAGAAGCCACCGAAAGGAAAAGGCACCGGACCCAATGCCGGTCCGTTCAGGGAATGCCTTTCTTCTCCCGTCTGGAAACAAGTTGTATGAATCGTTATTCCAGGATATAAAAGATGCGCGCGACCATATACACATACTGTTTTATATCGTCAGGGAAGATGCCATCAGCCAGGACTTTTTCCGGCTCTTGATGGAAAAAGCCGGGGAAGGGCTAACCGTCCGGCTGCTGCTGGACCGGATCGGCTGCTGGAAAATGTCGAGGAAAACATTGAAGGAACTGCGGGAAAACGGCGTGGAAATTGCCGTCAGCCAGAAAATGCAGCCACCTTTTTTCTTTTATTCAATCAACCGCCGAAACCACCGGAAAATTGCTGTGTTTGATGGAAAAATCGGATATCTCGGCGGCTTTAATATCGGCAAGGAATACCTGGGCTTTGATCCGAAATTGGGCCGATGGCGCGATTTCCACCTCCGGCTGACCCAGGACGGTGTCCAGGATTTGCAGAGCCAGTTCCTGAAAGATTGGGAGAAGGCATCCGGAAAAAACATCGGCAATCCTTCCCGCTATTTCCCGCCCCTGGAAAAAGGGCCGATCAAGCTGCAGCTGTTATCCACCGACGGAAACCATCTTGAGGAAGCGTTCTGCCGGCTCATCGACGGTGCCAAAAAAGAGATCTTTATCGGCACTCCGTATTTCATTCCCGGCGACCGGCTTTTCAACAGCCTGATCTCAGCTGCCGGCCGCGGGGTGAACATCAATATCATGGTTCCGTTAAAAGCGGACCACCCGCTTGTAAAAGAGGCGGCATTCCCTTATTTTATTCCGCTCATTCATGCAGGCTGCCATATCCATCAGTTTTACCAGGGCTTCTATCATACGAAAGTGATGGTCGTCGATGGAGAGATATGCGATATCGGCACGGCCAACTTCGATAAAAGAAGCCTGTATCTGAACCAGGAAATGAACTGCTTCATTTATGACCGGCCCTTCATCGAACTAGTCCGGGCCGAAATCATCGCCGACATGGAACGAAGCGACTTGCTGACAATCGAACGCCTGCAAAAACGGTCGCTTCTCCAAAAAGGCAAAGAACGGACCGCAAGCCTTATCTCTGAATTACTGTAATCCAATATCTGACGCGGAAAAGCTGCTGTGATGCAGCTTTTCTTCTTGCCATCCAAGGCAAGGAAGTTTTCATTGCAGGAGATAATTTTTAGGATAAAGCCGGCTGTGCCCCTGACTGTTTTTGTTGGGTTCGGTCTGGTTCATGCGTGACATTTTTCAAGCATTTCCGCTTCCTCGTTTGCTGGAGATGGCAGTCCGCACTGCTTTAGAATGCTGCTTTTTATAGAGGTGATTAATATGCATATCCGGTTCGGCTACGTTTCCATCGCCATGTCCCTGTGGCAAGCGTCGCCTTCAAGGACGATAACATACAAACGCTATCAGGAGCTGGGCAAGAGGGAACGCGATGAAAAACTGAAAGCCATCGTGCAGTCCAATCTCGAAAACACCAAACGGGCCCTCCATTTCAATATCGCTGCCGGAATCAAGATCTACCGCCTGTCCTCTGCTCTCGTTCCGCTTGCAACCCATCCCGATGTGAAGTGGGATTACCTTGAAGAATTCAGCGGAACGTTCAGGGAAATCGGCGAACTCGTGAAAGGAAACGGCCTCAGGGTCAGCTTCCATCCGGGCCAGTATACCCTGTTTACGGGAAAACGTCAGACAGTGACTGAAAATGCCATCACCGATATGGTCCACCACTACAACATGCTTGATGCGATGGGGATTGCGGACAGGTCGGTGATCAACATCCATATCGGCGGAGCATACGGAGACAAGGCATCCGCCCTGGAACGATTTTATGAAAATATTAGCATGCTTCCCGGCCGGGCCTTCAAGCGGATGACTCTGGAAAATGATGATAAGACGTATACGGCCGCAGAAACACTGGGTGTTTGCGAAAAGCTGGGCATCCCGATGGTGTTCGACTACCATCACCATATGGCCAACAAAAGAGATACGCCGTACGAAGAGCTGCTGCCAAGCATTTTCGATACATGGAACGGCACCGGCCTGAAGCCGAAAGTCCACCTGTCTTCTCCAAAATCAAGCCACAGCTACCGCAGCCATCACGATTATGTCGACCTTGATTTCATCCGCCCATTTTTACTTCAAGCGCGGGAAATCGGCCGTAATGTTGATGTCATGATCGAAGCAAAGCAAAAGGACCTCGCATTGCTGAAACTGATGGAGGAGATGGAGAAAGTACGAGGCTGGAAACGGGTTGGAGGAGCTGAGTTTATTATTTAAATAGGTGTATGAAACTTATGCTTTACTCCCAAACAAAAATCCATACACAGTGCCAGGCATTATCCCACTGGATGACCTCCGGAGAATGCCTGGCACTTCTTTAATGCAAATTCGTTAAAAATTACAAAAGTGCCGGGCATCCAATGCCCGGCACTTTATCGTTTACTATATCGTTTTTTGCTAATCCAGTTCCTCCACAAACTTCCGGATGATGTGGTTGAATTCCCGGTAATGTTTCGTCGGGATCTGGTGTGGTGCTTTATGGATGAAAATCGGGTCGACCTGGGGCACCTTTTTCATAAAAAGGTCCATATATGAATGGATATAGACATCTCTTGCCCCGTATATGAGCTGGAGCGGCGCCTTCAGCAAATGGAGCCGGTCAGTAGCGCGATATGCCTTGCCGGTTGCATACAGTTGGTGAACCGTATCCTGGTCGGCCAGCAGGCAATATTCATACAGTTCTTGCCTGTCCTCTTCCGTGATGCGATGGCTCAGCGCCAAAATTTCAGCCAGGACATGCATGAGCCCCTCTTTCACCATCTTGACTCCACAGGTGAATTCCATACTCAAAAGGTTGGTCGTCACTTCCGAAAAGCCACCGCACAAGATGACCCCCTGGACCCGTCCCGGATGGCGGAGCTCCGTTTCCAATGCTATCGAACCGCCGCTCGAATATCCGCACAATACCGCTTTTTCAATTTCCAGTTCATCCAGAATATCGACCACGTTATCGGCAAAACTGGTGATCGACACTTCAGCTGTTGGCAACTGGCTCTGGCCGTGGCCAAGCTGATCATAAAAAATCACCTGGCAATGTTTTTGCAATTCAAGCTGATACTTGAAAACCGCTTTTCCCATAAATGGAGGATGGATGAATAGTACCGGCGTCCCGCTGCCGTGGACTTCCACGTAGTGGCCGCTCGTCAAAATCAATTTATTTCCCCATAGCCTGGATCATCGGTGCAACCCATAGATACACCTTGAACCCAATATATATTCCGACAATCCCTGCGACACCTGCAACGGCAGGCGGCGCCGGGATCGGCAGTTTGAATAATGCGAAGATGAAGCCTACGATCAGGCCTGTCAGCAGCGCAAGCAGGATTTCTTTCATAGCGGACTCTCCTTACTCTGGATAATTGCCGGGAACATCCATCCACGAATGTCTATCGTTATTATGGAATAGTCCCCGTTAAAACATGTACTTATTTTCCACTTGATAAAAAACCAAAACAAAATTATTTCAAATCGAGATCATTTCCTGGCAACGTTTACATTTTATATGGTTAGATGTCAGACATCAAGCGTTTAATTCTGTGATTTTTGACTAATTTATGGAGTTTGCGGGGGGGTTCCCTTTTGTGGGAGGTGTAGGATTGTGAATAATGGTGCGGGGTGGGGGCGGTGTCAGGGGCAGGGATAGGTTTGGCAGGGAACCCGGGATTGTGGCGGGAAATTCACTTATGGTACTGGTGGGTCTTGCCGGTAACGGTGTTTGGCGGTAAACGGGTATGAACTGGCGTGAAACTTACCCTGTACCGCGTGAATTGCTGCCTATGGCGTGATTAGAGGCTCTTTTGGCGTGTAACCGGAGGGCTTGCGCTTGAAAACCGGATTGGTTGGCGTGATACACAGCTTGAATGGCGCGAATACTTAATTCCGTTCTCTGCTGTAACCGGTTTTGGCGTGATTAGGCCGGGTTATGGCGGGAATTCATACTATATAGCTTGAATGCCAGTTTGAACGGCGTGAATCTTTTCTCCAGTCTGTGCGGTAACGGAGATTTGCTTAAAATTCAAGTGAAATTTGAGGAGTTTTATCATAAAAACGGTTCGGTTCCGGACAATACCGGCACGCCGTTATGTCCGGTGCGAAAGCTACTGGTCATGACGTGAAACTTAGCCTGTACCGCGTGATATGCTCCTGTGGCGTGAAAAAACGCATTTTTAGCGCGAAAACACCGGGCTTCCGCTTGAAAACCGGATCGGATGGCGTGAAACACTGCTTGAATGGCGCGAAACCTGCTTCCCAGTCCGCGCGGTAACAGACACTGGCGGCTAACCACCGACTTATAGCATGAACCTTACCCGCTATGGCGTGAATGTTATCTCAAACGGCGTGATTCTCCCCCTGCCCTATGCGGAGTACAAAATTTTCAATAAAACGAAGTGGCACTGCCTTAATACAGCATTCTTTCACACGAATCCTTGCCTCTTTCGGCAAATTGCCATAAAAGAAGTGCCAGACACCACTGCCTGACACTTCACAATTCATCTTTTACATCTTTTCAGGAGCGGCAACGCCGATCAACGTCAGGGCGTTTTTAACGGTTTGCTGGACGGCTTTGACAAGGGCAAGGCGGGCCTTGCTCAGTTCCAGCTCGTCCGGGTTGACGACTTTTTCGGCATTGTAGAAGCTGTGGAGGGCTCCTGCCAGTTCAAATACATAGTTTGCGATGCGGTGCGGGGTGCGCTTTTCCGCTGCTTCAACGACCGCTTCCGGGAATTCGCCGAGTTTTTTCAGAAGGTCGATTTCCTTTTCCGACTTCAGCAGGGACAGGTCCAGTCCCCCTTCATAGGAAATGCCGCGGTCTTCCGCCTGGCGCAGGACGCTGCACAGGCGCGCATGCGCGTACTGGGAATAGTAAACTGGGTTTTCGTTTGAAGTCGAAACGGCCAGGTCCATGTCAAAGTCCAGGTGGGAGTCAACGCTCCTCATGGCGAAGAAGTAGCGCATGGCGTCGATTCCGACTTCCTCCATCAGTTCGCGGAGGGTGACCGCTTTTCCGGTCCGTTTGCTCATTTTCACCTTTTCGCCGTTTTGGAACAGGTTGACCATCTGGATGATTTCCACTTCAAGCGTATCGCGCTCATAGCCGAGTGCCTGGATGGCCGCTTTCATGCGCGGGATATAGCCATGGTGGTCGGCGCCCCAGATGTTGATGAGTGTTTCAAAGCCGCGGCTGAGCTTGTCTTTATGATAGGCGATATCCGGAAGCAGGTATGTGTAGCTTCCGTCCTGCTTGATCAGGACGCGGTCTTTGTCATCGCCGTATTTAGTGGAGGCGAACCAGGTTGCGCCGTCCTTTTCGTACAGTTCGCCTCTTTCTTTCATAAAGGCAAGGGTTTCATCGATTTTCCCGGATGTGTATAACGATGTTTCCGAGAACCATACATCGAATTCAACACGGAATTGCTCAAGGTCTTTCCGCAGTTTTTCATTTTCATATTTCAAGCCATATTCACGGAAAAATTCATACCGTTCTTTTTCATCGGCATTGACAAATTTATCGCCGTATTCTTCAGCAAGCGCCTTTCCGATATTGATGATGTCCTCGCCGTGATAGCCGTCTTCCGGCATTTCTTTATCCAGGCCGAGTGCCTGCAAATAGCGGGCTTCGACGGACAGGGACAGGTTATGGATCTGGTTGCCGGCATCATTGATGTAATATTCACGGGAAACCTTGTAACCCGCTTTGGCAAGGATGTTGGAAAGGGAATCACCGATTGAGGCGCCGCGGGCATGGCCAAGGTGCAGGTCGCCGGTCGGGTTGGCGGAAACGAACTCGACCTGGATTTTCTCGCCCTTGCCGGTATCCGTTTCGCCGTAGGCATCGCCCGCTTCCAGAATCGCCGGGATCAAGTCTGTCAAATAGGAATTGTCCATATGGAAATTGATGAAGCCTGGGCCGGCAATTTCCACTTTATCAATGGATGCTTTTGATTTGTCAAAGTTGCTGACGATGTCTTCCGCAATGGCACGTGGTGCTTTTTTGGCGATTCGGGCAAGCTGCATCGCCATATTGGTAGCAAAGTCGCCGTGCGCTTTTTCCTTCGGTGTTTCGAGAACAACCTCCGGGATTTCCGCTTCATCGGCCAGTTTCGCCTTCAAGACGGCCTGCTTGATTTCTTCTTTTAAACGTTCTTTCACCTGTTCGACAATATTCATGACTGCGTACCCTCCTTGTTTTCCTGAAATGTGATGGTCAGGCGGTGGATGCCGATCCGCTCACCCTGCATCGAGATTTGATAGTAAAGCTTCAGTTTGCCTTCTTCAGGCTGTTCATGCCAGTTAGATTCAATATGATGTGTTTTCGTCACCATTTCCATCGGTCCATACGGGCTGTTGTAATGCCCGGCTGTTTCTTCTCCCTGCCGGAACTGCTGCCGCATCGACACCGCACCGGAGCGCAGGATCGTCACTTCTTCATCTTTCATTTTCACGATCGTTTTGACGGACCCGGCCCCCTCCATCGATTCCTCATACATCAAATAGATTCCACCGGCTTTTTCCTGGAGATAGCCGCTGGATTCCATGGTTATTTTTTCATCTTGCCGCTGCTGTTCCGTGATTTCCGTAACCAGTTTAACGGTAACCGGAACGGCGTTTGAAGTGTCCTTCATCATATACACGTCCTTTACCGTCGTTAACTTTAATATTATAAAGATAATCAGCCCAAACCGCAATTAATTGCAGGAATTTCTCATAAAAAACAGCAGGTTCCCGATTTGTAACCGCTTGTAAACTTACTATTTTGAATATAATCAGTTATTGATTTTTTCGGTGTATAATACACGCGTACACTCGTCCACCCATCATGTAATACAGAAGGAGGAAATCAACTTGAAGTCTTTCGGCCTGTTACCTCGAGTTCTAGTGGCTATTGCAGTCGGTATTGCAATCGGATCAATCTCACCCGAATGGATGATCCGCGGACTGGCAACGTTCAATGGCCTGTTCGGAAACTTCCTTGGTTTCGTGATTCCGCTCATCATTATCGGGTTCATTGCCCCGGGCATCGGCCAGCTCGGCAAAGGGGCGGAAAAAATGCTTGGCCTGACTGCCGGCATTGCGTATGGCTCAACTGTCACCGCAGGTTTGCTCGCATTTACTACCGCAACGCTTTTGTTCCCGAGCTTGCTTGAAGAAGGGTCATTCGCCCGGACAATGGAAAACCCTGAGGAAGTGCTGGCCCAGGCATACTTCACGGTTGATATGCCGCCGGTCATGGGTGTAATGACCGCACTGCTGCTCGCCTTTACCATCGGTCTCGGCATGGCAGCTATCAAAGGGGACACTCTTCAAAACACAATGAATGAATTCCGAGACATCATTGAAAAACTGATTGCATCTGTCATTATTCCTTTACTTCCTATCCATATTCTCGGCATTTTCGCCAACATGACTTACGGCGGTGCTGCAGCAGAAATTTTGAGCGTTTTTATAAAAGTATTCGCTGTTGTCATTGCTCTTCATATTCTGATGATCACGCTGCAGTATACCGTCAGCGGAACCGTTTCCGGCAAAAATCCGTTCGCCATGCTGCGGAATATGCTGCCTGCTTACTTTACAGCACTCGGCACCCAGTCTTCAGCAGCCACCATTCCGGTTACATTGCGCCAGGCGAAGAAAAATAACTTCAGTGAAAAAGTCGTCGACTTTGTCGTTCCGCTGTCTGCCACGATCCACCTTTCCGGCAGCACCATCACGCTTGTCAGCACATCCATGGCTGTCATGATGCTGAATGGCATGGAAACGTCGTTTACAACAATGATGCCGTTCATCCTGATGCTCGGCGTCACGATGATTGCAGCACCGGGTGTACCGGGAGGCGCCGTCATGGCTGCACTCGGCATCATGGAATCGATGCTTGGCTTCGACTCCACCCTGCTTGCGCTTATGATTGCCCTGTACCTTGCCCAGGACAGCTTCGGAACCGCCTGCAACGTTACAGGTGACGGCGCCATTGCCGGCCTTGTCGATAAAATCCAATCTCGCCGGAGCAGCAGAGGGATTGAAGAGAACGCTGTTAAGGTTGGCTGATTTTATTGAAAAAGTGTATTTGGTTGAGAGGAAGAAAATTTTCATCAGAATTCTTTTAACAGAATGGCTGTGTTAAAGAACAATGTTGATTTTTTACACTAGTTGATTGGAGTGGAAGGTGCGAGACTCCGGCGGGATTAGCGGGACAGGTGAGACCCCGCAAGAGCGTTAGCGATGAGGAGGCTCACCGCCCGCCCCGCGGAAAGCGAGTACCTGGAACGGAAATCAACACTAACGTTTAACATAGCCAACAGAATAAATAACAAGAAGAACAGCAGGCCGCTTGGTTTGCTGTTCTTCTTTTGATTAAAGTCAGTTTAAGGCGGGAAATTATTTTCAGACTCTTGCCCGTTCTTTTTGTTCCTAGGACTCGCTATCATCATAGGCATAAATGCGACATCCGTTCCCGCTTCTCTCCGTTTGCACTCGTTTCTTCTTTGCCCCACAGGCACAAGAACAATTCCTGCATTTTAACCACAAAAAAGCCGCCGGATTGTATCCGGCAGCCTGCATATCCATGACTACTTTTTCTTAACCCAGCCAAGCAGCATTTCGCGGATGAATTTGCTGGCGGCGATTTGTGTCTGTTCACTCGGGTCATATGCGGGTGCGACTTCGACCAGGTCGGCTCCGACTACGTTGACATCCGATTCGGTGATGAGTTTGATGGCGTCAAGCAGTTCTTTCGATGTGATTCCGCCTGCTTCCGCTGTTCCTGTGCCGGGGGCGTGAGCCGGATCAAGCACATCGATATCAATCGTGACATAGACGTTGCGGCCGGCAAGCTTCGGCAGCACGGCCTTCAGTGGTTCAGCCACATCGAACCTGGCCATATACATGCCGGACTCTTTCGCATACTGGAACTCTTCCTGCATGCCGGAGCGGATGCCGAACGAGTAGACGTTTTCCGGGCCGATCAGTTCGCATGCTTTGCGGATCGGTGTCGAGTGGGAAAGCGGCTCGCCTTCATACTCCTTGCGCAAATCGGCATGGGCATCGATATGGATAATGGCAAAGTCATCATACTTTTTGTGGAACGATTTAAAAATCGGCCATGACACGAGGTGTTCGCCGCCCATGCCGAGCGGGAACTTTCCGTCATCCAACAGCCCATCGACATATTCCTCAATCATGTCGATGCTGCGCGCCGGGTTGCCGAACGGCAGCGGGATGTCACCGGCGTCATAGTATTTTATTTCTTCAAGATGGCGATCAACATACGGACTGTATTCTTCAAGCCCCAATGAGACCTCGCGGATGCGGGCCGGTCCGAACCGGGAGCCGGGACGGAAGCTGACTGTCCAGTCCATCGGCATGCCGTACAGGACCGCTTCACTTTCATCGTAATTCGGATGGCTGGCAATGAACACATTGCCGCTGTATGCTTCATCAAAGCGCATTGCTTTTCCTCCTTTTTCCCCTCGTTCTGATTTGCCGGATTGCTTGCGGCCGCCCAGTAAAAGCGGCGATCCCGAGCGGAAGCCATTGACAGAACATCCTTTAAAAGAGCAGCCCGCCGCATTCAGCAAACTGCTCTTAAGCTTCGGGTGCCGCTAACGTCACTCCGTCAAATCTTTTACAAACTTCGGCAGCGCAAAAGCTGCGTTGTGAAGCTCTTTTGTATAGTATTTCGTTTCAAAGTCATCAAAACGGCTTTCCGGCACTTCAAGCGGATCGTATTTTTTCGAGCCGATTGTAAAGGTCCACAGGCCGCTTGGGTATGTCGGGATGTTGGCTGTATACAGGCGTGTCACCGGGAATATTTCCCTGACATCACTATACACCTTGCGAATCAAATCCGCTTTAAACCATGGGTTGTCGGTCTGTGCGACAAAAATGCCGTCGTCTTTCAGCGCTTTTGAAATTCCCTCATAAAATCCTTTTTCAAAAAGCTTTGCGGCAGGCCCGACCGGTTCTGTCGAATCGACCATGATGACATCGTACGCATTTTCGCTTGTCGCGATATGCATGAAGCCATCGTCAACTTTCACTTCAACCCGTTCATTTTCAAGTTCGCCGGCAATTTCCGGCAAGTATTTTTTCGAGTACTCGATCACTTTGCCGTCGATTTCCACAAGCGTCGCTTTTTCCACGCTTTTATGCTTGAGCACTTCGCGGATGACACCGCCGTCTCCGCCCCCGACGACAAGAACGTGCTTCGGTTCCGGATGGGTGAAAAGCGGAACATGCGCCACCATTTCGTGATAAACAAATTCATCACGCTTCGTTGTCATCACCATGCCGTCAAGGACAAGCATATTGCCCCATTCTTCCGTCTCAATCATGTCGAGCTTTTGAAAATCGGTTTGTTCCGTATGTAAAGTCTGCCTGACTTTCGCTGTAATCCCAAATTTCTCGGTTTGTTTCTCCGTATACCAGAGCTCCATTTTTCAGCACCCTTTCTTTGTTTAAGGAAATCCAAAATAGTCTGCTTGTACTTACCTTTTCCCCAAACCTCTTCCTGCAAACGCAGTGTTTTGACAAGAAAAGTATAGAGCAATTCTGCCAAAATGCAATAATAATTTGTGATTTTAATAGGAGGCCGCGTTTAAAGCGGGACCCCTCTTCCCATACTGTTATTAAAAGTGAAGGGGGTGGAATCGTGAAACGGTTTACGAAGCAGGACTGGCGCAGGGTCGTTCCTTATTTGCGTTTTACCGCATTTATTACAGCCTTTATATCTATCTTTCTGTTAATCGGCATTCTCAGCCTGTATGTATATACAAAAACGGAAGGCCCGCCGCCGCTTGCCGTTCAGCAGACCACCGTATATTACGGATCCGGCGGGGCAAAGCTCGGCGAAAGCAATAATGGCCAGAAACGGTACTGGGTGAAGCTTGATGACATTTCAGAGGCTGCTATCGAAGCCACTGTTTCCATCGAGGACAAAAAATTTTTCAGCCATCATGGGTTTGATTATAAACGGATCGCCGGGGCGGCGCTGGCCGACTTGAAAGCGATGGCGAAGGTGCAGGGAGCGAGCACGATCACCCAGCAATATGCACGCAACCTTTACCTCGGCCATGATAAAACATGGAAGCGGAAGCTGAACGAAGCGCTTTACACACTGCGGCTCGAGGTCAACTATACGAAAGAGCAGATTCTCGAAGGCTATTTGAATACGATTTATTACGGTCACGGCATTTACGGAATTGAAGCGGCCGCCAACTTTTATTTTGATAAACCGGCAAGCGAGCTGACTGTTGCGGAAGCAAGCCTGCTGTCCGGGATTCCGAAAGGACCGGCCCATTACTCACCGCTCATTAATAAAGAAAATGCCCTGTCCCGCCAGGAAAATGTGCTGGCTGCGATGGTGTCGACCGGCACCCTGACAGAGGTTGAGGCAAAGAAAGCACGCGGTGAAGAGCTGACGTTCCGGGTAAAACAGGAAGAAGAAAAGCCGCAAGCGGCGCCCTATTTCCTGGATGTTGTTGAAAAACAACTGAAATCGGTTGTAAAGCTTGATGAACAGACGATTGAAATGGGCGGCCTGAAGGTCTACACCTCTCTTGATCCCGCGATTCAAAATATTGCGGAACAAAAAGTGAAGGACACGATTGCACCCGGCTCTGACATTCAGGCTGCCATCGTGGTCATGGACCCGCGGACAGGCGAAGTAAAAGCGCTCGTTGGCGGACGCGATTACGGCGAGAGCCCATTCAACCGGGCTGTGCAGGCCAAACGGCAGCCGGGCTCCACCTTCAAGCCGATCCTTTACTATGCAGCGGTCGAGAGCGGCTTCACGCCGGCGACACAGCTGTCGAGCGAACCGACCGCTTTCCGTTACGATGACGGGAAATCCGTTTATAAACCGAGTAATTTCAATGACTATTATGCCAATGGACCGATTACACTGGCGCAGGCGCTCGCCCTGTCAGACAACATTTTTGCCGTGAAAACAAACATGTACCTGCAGCCGGAAAACCTGGTGGAGACGGCAAAGCGTTTCGGCATCAAATCAAAACTGAAGGCCGTCCCGTCCCTTGCCCTCGGCACATCACCGGTAACCCCGCTCGAAATGACCGGCGCCTTCAGCCGGCTTGCAAACGGCGGCAAGAACACCGTGCCGGTTTTCATCAAGAAAGTGGTCGATTCCGAAGGGAATGTTTTATACGAGAGTGATCGAAAACAAGAGCAAAAACTTGATAAAGCGGCCGCTTTTGTCACAACCCATATGATGACGGGCATGTTCGATGAATCGCTGAACGACTATACACGCGTTACCGGTATACCGATCAAACCCAAATTGACCCGGCCTTATGCCGGCAAGTCCGGCACCACCCGGACCGACAGCTGGATGATCGGCTTTTCGCCGCAGCTTGTCACCTCCGTATGGGTCGGCTATGACAAAGGGCAAACGATCAACCGGGTGGAGGAGCACAAGTATGCGAAAGAAATGTGGGCCGATATTATGGAGGATGCCTTGAAGGACGAAAAGACGGGTGGCTTCACACCGCCGAAAGACGTCATTGCCGCTACCATCGATCCGCATACCGGAAAACTGGCGACAAAAGACTGCCCGGCCGTCCGCCTCGCCTACTTCATCGAAGGAACAGAACCGGTCGACTATTGCGACGACCACTTTGAGGACCGCAAACCGGTCCCGGCTGTGGACAAAAAGGAAGAAAAGAAAGGATTCTTCCGGAGGATCATAGACTGGCTCGGATAGATTGCGGTTTGGAATTGGGGCTGAGTTGCCTGGGAATTGCCTGGCAGGTGCCAGGCAATTCCCAGGCAATCATTTCCCATAATTATTTCCCGACAGGGCCATAGAAAAAAGCCGGCACTCCCGCCGGCTTTTTTCCAGTCCTAGTAATCGCATGTGTGTTGCGATATAAAATTAGTTTACTTTCTTGCCAATAAAAGGACAAGTTTTTCGATTTTTGTTCAAAAATTGTTCACAATTTGTTCAAAATATCTGTTAAGTTATGCCAGGCCTTCCTTGAGTTGATCTGAGGAATGCTCCCAGTATTCTTCGTTGAAGTCCTTCAGGAAATCGCGGAGGATCTGTTTTGATTTGTCATCGATATGATCGACGATGATCCGCCCTTTCATCGATTTGTCCATTCGGTTGACATGTTCCGGCAGCGATTTGTAGCCGCGGCGGATGTCCCGGTCAACCGTCATCTCACAGGCTGTGACACCATGGTAATACGGTCCTTCCGCTCCGCGTTCGACCGTCACCCAGACGAGCCAGTACGGCTTGCCATTCGGCACATCTTCCTTATCAGGCAGAAATTTAATCCCCTTTTCCACCTGGCTGCGGGCATGCATCGCACCGACATCAATGAACGCATTGCCCTCCTCGACGTCTATGAACACCGGTGATATGTTATCAAGGCTGAACGAGCCGGCACCAAATCCGCCGTGGCCGTCCGTTGAATCCTTCTTAATGATATTGAAAGCCGGCTTTTTCTTGTTGCCGCCATTGGACTCACTCATCGTATCTCCCCTTTTTCAACATTGTCAGTTTAGCTAGATTGCTATCATTTTATCATACTGTTCTTGTTAAATTCATCCTGCGGCGTTTTTAGGCTCGTCCGAAATCATGATAAAATAAAGAAGCAACCTATTTTACATAAAAGGAGTGGATAACATGCCATACGTGACAATCAAGCTGCTTTCCGGCCGCACAGACGAGCAAAAGCGGGCGATGGTTGAAAAAGTGACCGAAGCCGTATCCGAAACAGCAAATGCACCGAAAGAAAAAATCGCTGTCTTCATTGAAGAAATGGAAAAAAGCGAATACGCTGTCGGCGGAAAACTGCTAAGCGACGAATAACGAAGATTCAAGAAGCTGAACTTCCATTTTGAACTGGAAGGCAGCTTCTTTTTTCACAATAAAACTTTCCTTCCATTACAAATTCCCCCATACAGGCTTTCATGCAGTCCAAAAGTGGGTTTATCTGTAATCCACCCTTGCAAATCTACCAAAAAACGAATATTATGATTAATGGTTGATTAAATGTTCGTAAATTTGGAGGTTTTCCCTATGTTTAAATTAAACGAAAACAATACAACGGTGAAAACGGAAATTCTCGCCGGGCTTACGACGTTTTTAACAATGGTGTACATCGTGATTGTGAACCCGGTCATTCTATCAAATGCCGGAGCATCGTTTGACCAGGTGTTCATGGCAACGATTATCGCGTCCGTCATCGGGACGCTTTGGATGGCATTTATGGCAAACTACCCGATTGCGATCGCACCCGGCATGGGATTGAACGCGTATTTCGCTTATTCGGTTGTCGGCAGCTCTGATGCGATTTCTTACGAGGTCGCTTTTGCGGCTGTATTCGTCGCCGGTATCCTGTTCGTGCTCCTATCCCTGACAACGTTCCGCGAGAAACTGATTGAAGCCATTCCCGCCAATCTCAAGCACGGCATCACATCCGGCATCGGGCTGTTCATCGCCTTCATCGGCCTCCGCATGACCGGCATCATCGCTGACCATCCGCAAAATCTTGTACAGCTCGGGGATTTGCATGATCCGTCCGTCCTGCTTGCGCTTGCCGGTCTTGGCATCACGATTGTTTTGATGGCAATGAATATCAGCGGCGCCCTGTTTTTCGGCATGATCGCAACCGGCATCATCGCCTTTTTCACTGGCCAGCTTTCGTTTGAAGCAGGTGTCGTGTCAACCCCATCCCTGCCGGAAGGACTGATCATCACGAACCCAATTGCCGCTTTCGGCGATGTGATCAGCTACGGCCTGTATGCGGTCGTGTTTTCCTTCCTGCTCGTCACGATTTTTGATACAACCGGCACGATGGTCGGCGTTGCAGAACAGGCCGGCCTGATGAAAGGCAAAACGCTGCCGCGGGCGCGCCAGGCTTTACTGGCCGACTCTGTTGCAACATCTGTCGGCGCAGTGTTCGGAACGAGCCCGACTACCGCCTATATCGAATCGTCTGCCGGTGTTGCCGCCGGCGGGCGGACGGGCCTGACTTCACTCGTTGTAGCCATCATGTTCGTGATTGCCGCCTTTTTTGCCCCGCTGGTCGGCGCCGTTTCGGGTATCTCCGCCATTACAGCACCAGCGCTTATTATCGTCGGCAGTTTGATGATGGGGTCCATCGGCCAGATCCAGTGGAATGAATTTGACGAAGCCTTCCCGGCTTTCCTGATCATTTTGAGCATGCCGCTCACCTCCAGCATTGCCACCGGCATCGCCCTTGGCTTCATCACCTATCCGCTGATGAAGATCGTCAAAGGAAAATGGCGTGACGTCCACCCGCTTGTGTATGTTTTCGCTGTCCTTTTCTTTTTCCAGCTGGCATTTTTGCCGCACTAAAAGGTAAGTCGAAAGGTGTCTGTCACCACGCGTAACGCCCTCTTCCGATTCTTCCGGGGGAGGGCTTTTTACATGCATAAAAAACAAAATTTTAATCAAAAAAATTGTATACTGATAATCTTCGACAAACAGTTGCAAACACGGATACTTTCAAGAATCAAAAAGAGGCTGCCCATGCCGGCAGCCTCTTTTTAATGAACTTTTTTTGTTTTCAATCCCTCAATATATTGATAGGCTTCATCTATTTCTTCTTCAGAATAGTTTTGCTTGCTTTTCAGCGTGAAGATTTTTTCTTTTACCTGCTCCTTGTCGAGGTCATCAAAATAAAGGACTGTCGACACGAGCTCTAGAAAACGTGAGCTCTGGCCGTTCATATCAGCCATGCACGTATGCAGTGCTGGGTTGTCCACTTCATAGTGGGCCAAAAACTGCTCCCCGTCGGCAGTCATCGTGTAGCGGTATTGCATATACCCGCCCTTTTTCTCCTTCACTTCATCGAGGAAACCCAAATTGCAAAGCTCTTCAATTTTTAACGTCAATTCTTCGGAATAAGGCCCGAAAAAGTGGAAATTGTATTTTTCATGGAACGGATAACCCATCTTTTTAGCGATGAATATCATTTTTTGAAGCTTTTTCCTGCCCACGACTTCCCCTACATCAGCAAAAACCTTCATAACCTTGGCGTGTTCTACTAACAAGCCCCCTCATCTCCTATCTCTCTATAATTTCCTTGTATCGAAAACCTGGCTAAGCCGGTTGTTCTCATCAAACTGTAACCCTTTAAAATTTACACATTGTCCACGATCTCTTTGATCTTCAGCTTCGCTTCTTTATGCTCCGATAGGTCATCGACCATGTCGTCGGGAAAATAAAGCTTATGATCGGTCCGTTTTTTGCCGGAAATGGCTTCGACGATGTCCGATTCGCGCGACAGCTCCTTAATATCGCCGCCAGGCATCAGCAAATAGATCGGGATCCGCTCGCCTTCTTCACCAGGCCGGTAAAAATCGTACGGCAGGTCGGATGATGAATCGACCTCAAGGTAGTATTCCGGGTCAATGTCCGCCTGTTTGAAAAGGTCGGTCAGTTCCATCCATTGCTTCATATGTAAATGCGGGTTGAACTCGATATATTTATATAATTTCCGGTTGATAAACCGGTCCGAAAGATCGCGCAAAATCGGATCGTCTTCTTCCGTCCACATCTGGAAGTAATATAAAATGACTGATTCATCAAGCCGCAAATAATCCTTCAAAGTAGGTTCCCCACTAAAAATGGAGATAAAATGCAGCGGCTTCAGCTTGAACGTATAGCCGTTTTCATATAACTTCTTGGCCCGGTGCAGGATTTTACTCAAAATCACTTCGGCGCTGCGGGTGACCGGATGGAAATAAACTTGCCAGTACATTTGATATCGGCTCATGATGTAATCTTCTACAGCATGCATTCCGGACTCTTTGATGACGACCTGATCTTCCTGCGGCCGCATCACGCGCAAAATCCGCTCCATATCGAAGTGGCCGTAGCTGACACCGGTATAATAGGCATCTCGCTGCAAGTAATCCATTCGATCCGCATCGATCTGGCTTGAAATCATGCTCACAATCAGCTTGTTCGGATGGGTCTTCGCAATGACTTCAGCAACTTCTTTTGGAAAGCCGGGATCGACCCGCTTGAGGACAGCATTGATTTCGGTATCCCCTAATATGATGGCCCGAGTCCACTCTTCATGATCGAGATGGAACACTTTTTCAAACGAATGGGAAAACGGGCCATGGCCGACATCGTGAAGAAGGGCAGCCGCCAGGCACAGCAGCCGGTCATTGTCGTTCCAATTCGGCCGGTCATGGAACACATTGAGCATGCGGCGGACGATTTCATAAACGCCGAGCGAATGGTTGAAACGGCTGTGTTCCGCCCCGTGGAACGTCAAAAAAGTCGTGCCGAGCTGGCGGATCCGGCGCAGCCGCTGGAATTCAGCCGTTCCGATCAAATCCCATATCAATTTATCCCGAACATGTATGTAACGATGGACCGGATCTTTAAACACTTTTTCTTCATTCAATTGCTCATCGGCATATGGCATAGCGGTCCCCTTCCCCACTTCATTAAAAACAGCCGCAAACATTGCCGGCAATGTGGCTGCAGCTTCGTTCTCCGTTGTTATTTACTCCATTATATATTCTTCTTTACCCCATTTAAACCTGCCGAAACAGCAGGAATTTTGAAGATAACTGGGAAAAATCGCCGATATATGGGAATGTGGATAGAATACAAGCTCTTATCGCTTTTTTATAGATTTGCCTGATCGGGCTCTTTTAAAACCTTGCGCGGGCTCCGGATTTAGAAGCTTGTCGGTGGGGGGAATTATTTATAAGAACGATACCCGTTCAAATGAAAAAGGGCGAAAACGCATGGAAGTTTTGTAAAAATGTCCGGGGTGTGTTGTAAAAGTCAGGCTTTATTGTCTGCTAAATTAAAAACTGCTGCCCGGGTTGCACGCCACATGCCCGGTCATTCACGCCAAGTGCTGCCATTTTCTCGCCTTATCTCTGGATTTACACGTGCAAATGGGTGTGTTTCACGCCAAATGCAGGTTTTCACGCCATTCAAGGGAGGTTTCATGCCCCAGCGAAGAGATATCGCGCCACTCAAAAATATCACCGGAGAAGATGACTAACCGACTGGCGATCTTGCATATGAAGACAGCGGCGCCCTTGCCTCTAATTTGGCCGACTCACCGATTACACTTCTTTGCTGATAATTTACATCATCCCACACCGTAAAGAAAACTCGCCGATTGGCGAGCCTTCAGGCGAAGACAGAGGCGTAGTTGCCCTTATCTATATTCTTAAAATTGGCATCCGCGTCGAAATACTACCTTGCTGACAATTTATACTTTCTTATATGGTAAAAAAACACCCTGGTTGACAGGATGCCTTAAAGCCGGCTATTCGCGCGGCATGAAATCAAATTGTCAGGCGCCCCGTTCGGCAGGGTGCCAGCAGAAAGATTTCCAATTACTTCTTCACTTTTTTCTCAACTTTTTGGATCAATTCGTCTTCGCTCGGTGCGGATACCGGGCGATTATTGACAAACGCAAATGACTTTTTGCGGCCAGGCCCGCAGTAAGACTGGCAGCCGATTTCAATATCAGCACCCGGATCCACTTTCTTCAGCCGCGGAATGAGCGTTTTGATATTCGTTGCCTGGCAATCATCGCAAACCCGAAATTCATTCGCCATGATCTCACCTTCTTTACCTATTAATCAGTTCTTCTATATCAAACAAACGAACGGTTGTCGCAATATGCATGTTTATTTTTAACAGCTAAACGATATTGTACACCGTTTACCCTGCCGTTGCAAGGAAACAACGCCTCCCGAAAAGATGTTCAAATATACACAAAATCTAGCAATTTTCCTCCCTCCGTGTATGAATCCTGTGCAATCTGGTGAAACTGAGAGCAACAGAACGTTTTTTCTTTGGGAAAGTGCCTGGCAATTGCGAGGCAATTGCCAGGCACTGCACTTTTATTTGCCTTTTGAGAAACTATAAATCAAGTTAAAGAGAGGAAGAATACCATGAAAGTCAGACAAGATGCTTGGTCAGAAGAAGATGATTTACTGCTTGCTGAAACGGTTTTGCGGCATATCCGCGAAGGCAGTACCCAGCTCAATGCTTTTGACGAAGTCGGGGACAAACTGAACCGCACATCCGCTGCCTGCGGCTTCCGCTGGAATGCCGTTGTCCGCAACAAATATGAACAGGCGATCAGCCTTGCCAAAAAGCAGCGGAAGGAGAAGAAACGGGCCGAACAGGGAAGAAAACAGGTGCAAAGAACGCCATCCAGGCCGACAGCGGTTGCTTCTGTCCCGCAGTCAACCATTTATCAAGTGCCGCATCAGGAAAATCCAGTCTCGCAGCAGCCGTCTATTGAAACATTCACCTCTGAGTCAGCTGATGAACTGTTTCTCCCGGCAGGCATAGAACAGGAGCCTACTGCTGTTTCATCCGTTTCATCAGAGACATCCGGCACCCAGGGTACCGGCGCCATGACGCTTGACGGTGTCATTGCCTATTTACAGAGCTTCCGAGATTCCAGCTTGCAAGACGAGCGCATGGCGATAGAGAATGAAAGATTACGGCAAGAAAACGAGGAGATCACGGAGTTGAACCATAAATTGGAACAGCGCGTCAAACAGCTTGAAAAACAGCACCAGCAAATGCAGGAAGACTACCAGGCATTGCTGCAAATCATGGATCGCGCCCGCCGCATGGTCCTCATGGAAGAAGACGATAAACCATCGACCGCCTTCCGCATGGACCGCAACGGCAACCTTGAAAAAATAGCAGATTCACAATAATCCAGCTTCCTGAGCATATCGTTTGGTTTGAATTGCCTGGCAATTGCGAGGCAATTGCCAGGCAACCCCCAGTGAAACGGCCGTCAGAAATCGGCCGTTTTTCTTTTGGTTTCCGCATAGAGCCGGTCCGGCATGCTATAATAAGCACAGCAAACAGACTGTAACGGTAAGGAGAAAGCAACATGAAGGCCATAGAATTGTTGAATCAAAAAGCGTGGCGGATCATTGACCACTCAACGCTCGGGCCGGGTTTTGATGCCCGCCAGTCCTTTGCTATCGATGACACGCTGTGCGCACAAGTCGGTAGCGGAGCATCGGCGCCTGCGGCCCGTTCGTGGGTTCACCATGATACGGTGGTGCTCGGCATCCAGGATACGCGTCTCCCTCATTTGAGAGAGGGAGTGGAGTACCTCGAGTCGCTCGGGTACAGGGTCATTGTCCGCAATTCAGGCGGACTCGCTGTAATCCTTGACGAAGGGGTCCTAAACATTTCCCTAATCTTGCCGGAGACTGAAAGAGGGATCGACATCGATCGCGGCTATGATGCCATGTGGGAACTTATCAAAGAAATGCTCGCTTCATACGGGGTTCGCATTGAAGCAAGGGAGGTCACCGGTTCCTACTGTCCCGGCAGCTATGATCTGAGCATTAACGGAAAGAAATTCGCGGGAATCTCGCAGCGCCGCCTGCGTAAAGGGGTTGCCGTCCAAATCTATTTGAATGCATTCGAAACACGCAATCAAAATCGCGCTTCCATTTTAAAAGAATTTTATGCAATCGCACGAAAAGAGGAGAAAACGAAGTTCACTTACCCGGATATTGTTCCAGAAACAATGGCTTCCCTTTCAGACTTGCTCGGCGATACCATCGACATCCAAAAACTCATGCTGCTGATGCTGCAGTCGCTTCAAAACCATGCTGATAACCTGTTTTCTTCCCAGCTCGAAGGTGAAGAACTTGAACTGTATCAGCAAAACTACGCCCGCATATTAGAGCGCAACGAAAAAGCGCTGGGCCACATTGGTTCCTCCTGACTTTTCTACCCGGCTGCATCCATTAAAAAATGCACCCAGCTGTCTTGACATGCGGGGTGCATTTTTTATCTGTTGTTAAACTGACTGTGCTGCCGTAATGAGCGCCAGGTTATAAACATCCTGCTCATCACATCCGCGTGATAGATCATTTACCGGCTTATTTAAGCCTTGCAGAACCGGTCCGACTGCTTCAAAGTTGCCGAGGCGCTGGGCAATTTTATAGCCGATATTGCCTGCCTCAAGGCTCGGGAAGATAAATGTGTTGGCATCACCTTTAAGAACGGAATCCGGAGCTTTTTTCTCCGCTACCGACGGCACGAATGCAGCATCAAACTGGAATTCGCCGTCAATCACGAGATCAGGATTGTTCTCTTTCGCAATTTTGACTGCTTCTTCCACTTTTTCCGTTTCCGGAGACTTTGCGGATCCCTTCGTGGAAAAGCTGAGCATCGCGATGCGCGGGTCGATATCAAACAGCTTTGCTGTATTGGCCGCTTCATCAGCAATTTCAGCAAGGTCCTGGCTGTCCGGCGCAATATTGATTGCGCAGTCAGCGAACAGGTACTTTTCGTCACCGCGGACCATCACGAATATGCCGGAAGTCTTTTTGACGCCTTCTTTCGTTTTAATGATTTGCAGTGCCGGCCGGACCGTATCGGCGGTCGAGTGTGTCGCCCCGCTCACAAGGCCGTCCGCTTTACCGGTATACACAAGCATGGTGCCGAAATAGTTTTCATCAAGCAGAATCTTGCGTGCATCCTCTTCTGTTGCTTTGCCCTTCCTGCGTTCCACGAAGGATGAAACAAGTTCGTCCATACCGTCATAACGATTAGGATCGTAAATTTCAATACCGGAAATATCAGCACCCAGGCTGCTTGCCTTGCTTTCGACCTCTTCCTTTTTCCCGATCAGAAGCGGGGAAAGCAAGCCATCCTGTTTCAGGCGGACAGCCGCACCAAGAATACGCTCATCCGTGCCCTCGGGAAACACAATCGTTTTCCCTTTTCCTTCCACTTTGTTTTGTATGGCAGAAAATAAATCGCTCATGAAATAAGCCTCCTTCTCAGATGTTTATATACCCATAGTTCTATATTCCATCCTTTAGGATACTCTTTTTAATTGGAAAAGAAAAACGATGGAGCCGCATATTATAAAAGTCTAACCTTTCAAAAAATGCACAAAATTATTCAAACTCTGTTACCATCCACCCCATAAAATTGTACCCGCTCACAAAATCATAATCACATGAAATTTTTCAGCAGGAAAAATTGCCTGGCAATTGCGAGGCAATTGCCAGGCACCGCCCCGAAAATCACAACATTCGGTTTTCCTGCCGGTTTTGTGGTAAGATATTATCGATATCTACATAGTACAAATTGTGGAAAACCGATTTTCTTTCTGCGATTTCATATGTTCTGTTTACCGTATGATCTGAACAAACTATCATTCAAGGAGTGATTCAATATGTCAGAAGCAGCACAAACATTGGACGGCTGGTATTCCCTGCATGATTTCCGTTCCATCGATTGGAATGCCTGGAAGCTTGCCTCAAGCGATGAGCGTGAAACGGCGATCCATGAATTTCAAGGCCTGGTTGAAAAGTGGAACAAAACCGAAGAACGCAAGGAAGGAAGCCATGCCCTGTACACGATTGTCGGCCAGAAGGCGGATTTCATGATCATGCTCCTTCGCCCAACTATGGAGGAACTCAACGAACTCGAAACAGAATTCAACAAAACAAAGCTTGCTGAATTCACAATCCCTACCTATTCTTATGTATCTGTTGTTGAACTCAGCAACTACCTCGGGCCTGGCGCCAATCCGGAAGCGGACCCTGAAATCCAGGCGCGCCTGAAACCGATCCTTCCGAAATGGGAGCATGTCTGCTTCTATCCGATGGACAAGCGACGCCAGGGCAACGACAACTGGTACATGCTCGAAATGGACGAGCGCCGCAAGCTGATGCGCAGCCACGGCATGATCGGCCGCAACTACGCCGGCAAAATCAAGCAGATCATCACCGGTTCCGTCGGTTTCGACGACTGGGAATGGGGCGTAACTCTGTTCGCCCATGATCCGCTGCAGTTCAAAAAACTCGTTTATGAAATGCGCTTTGATGAAGTGAGTGCACGGTACGGCGAGTTCGGCTCTTTCTATGTGGGAAATATTCTTGAACCGGGGAAAGTGTCGAAATTTTTGGCGGTATAAACGAATGAAAATGAATGAGCCTCTCCTGAGCATTAGGGAGAGGCTTTTATTTTTATATAACACGAAGAAGCCAATAGCCATGCATAACGATCACGCCTGTGTAACACAGGGCAGCTGCCAATGCCAATTTGCCTGCTAAGGATTTTCCGTGAATTTTCCCAAAAAAGAAAAGCAAAATAACAGACAAAGCCACTTTGAAAAACAAGAAGAAAGAAGGACTCACCATATAGACAGCTGACATCAGCAGATTCATTTCCTTAATAAACTCGAACCGCAGTCCGATATAGGATAAAATCCCATCAACTGTATTCAGAATCGCCAGGTAAAGAATCAATGCTTTCATTCGCTTTCCTCCCAGGATGCATCCAACCTATACTCACACTTTTCCTAATCCGAAAGCGGCGAAACAGCCACATACAGGAATTCCAAAAAAAGGCAAGAAGCCTCCCTCCCACACAAATCATCGAGGGGAGTGACAGGCACTGCGAAACTAATAAGTTTGAACTAGAACTATTTTGGATTTATGAAGGCTAATTTCAAACAATTGTCCGTCAGGGGAAACGAGAACACAAATAAATTCATCATAAAAGGATTCCGATCTTCAAAAACGTTGATTGGAATCCACTTTTCACTAATTTCAAGCTAGTTTTGTCCCAATCTCTAGAATTACGTTAACCTATAAAATCACCCTCAACTTCATGCGTAAGTAATAAGGAGGACAACTCAATCGTTGAAACGAATGAAGGCTTCATACGGGGTTACTTCCACCACATGATAGAGACTGGAAAGGTGATATCATTATTCTATAGTTTTATTTCTATATCCTAGGGCAAAACCACTTGTTTCATGTTAAGCTGTTAACTTCCCTGATAGTTATAGTGGAATAACTTTATTTTTATCAGATTGGGTTCTTTTTTACCAATAAAGTTTAAATATAAAAGCGACTCCCACGAACCGAAGGTCTTGTTCCTGAGAGCCACTTTTACTAGTTTCCCTGGTTTTGTCGTAGACTCTTTAGAAAGCTAAATTAACCATCTTACTCTTGCACAAATTCATGTGTGAAAGCAAATTTCACTTCTTTCCCTTGAAGTTTGTTATTCTGCTCAGGCGTTAAATCCTGCATTTGTACTGTGTAACCCAAATACATTGTTTCTCCAGGTTTAATGGTATATTGTAAATCCGCTGGAACTGTTACACCAGGGTTTATTAAGTCCTTTAAAGAACCTGTATAAACTTGATTTACTTTAAAGTAAACATTTTGTCCTATAGCATTTTGTGTGACAAAAATCTTATTTAAAAGAGTTTCTTTGAGTAAAGCCAAAAAGTTCAAGTTCTCTAATTTAATTTCTTCCACTGTTTTGCCCTCTGCTTGCGCTTGTTGGCTTGCAGTAAAGTCGAATAACTGACTTTTAATAAATGCATCCGTATTTTTTAATACCAATGACCAAGCTTTAGCATCAATCTCTCCTTCTGTCTTTTCAAACATAGAGACAATTATATTAGATTGATTGGCAAATTCTAAAGCATTTAAATAATCTTGACTGCCTACCGGTGCTTCGGGTGCCGCGTACAAACTGTTAAAATCACCATTCAAAGTACCGGTATTCTCAATATATATCCCTCTCGTATGAGAATCACCCGGCTGCCACAATCCAGTTCCCATTGCCCCATCCAAGCTGTCGCTTGTATAGAACATCGGCCCCTCAATCGGAATGTCATCCCTGAAAGAACTCATGCTTAGCGTACCTGTCGAAAAAGTATTCCCTGTCGATGCTTCAGTATCACTGAAGTAAGCATATGTTCCTCCAACTATACTTCCAATGCCGACCATAGATACTAGGGAAAATGCTAGTAATCTCTTCTTCAATTATTATTCACCTTTTCTATTTGTATTTCCGTAAAAAAGGTGGACGATTTCGCCCACCTCAAGATGTTGGATTATTGTTGTTTAAGTTCAAGTGTAAAGTCTACATCAAGACTATCACCTTGATACTGATTTTGGGCATTGTTTGTATCTGGGAATTCGAGATCAATTTCAATAGACTTTGTTCCACCAGCTGTTAATGTTCCAAGGTCTAGGTTAGCACCGTTTAATTCGTCTAACGTAAGTATACCATCGCTACCGACCATACTTGACGTATCATATGAAGTTCCGCCTACATTAAACTTTGAAACTTTCATAACTTCACTCAGAACGTTAGTTCCACTTGATGCAGGATACAAACCTGCGTCAGTATCAGTTACTGTAAAGGCAATTGATAGATCCCCATCTAATGTACCAGTATTGCGTAAGGTAACCGGGCTCATGTTAAATCCTTGACCTGGCTTTTGATCTCTTAGATTCCACTGAAAGTTTGCTGGAATGTCAGGCTTAAGTTCAATAGTACCTGCTGCAAACGTGTTTCCAGTTGAAGATTCAGTATCATTAAAGTATGCAAATGTTCCTCCACCGACAAGTGCTGCTCCCAGTGCCATTGATGCAATTCCCAGACCTAACTTCTTTTTGATACTCATTTCTAAATTCCTCCCTTTGTTTTCACCCATTTAGGGTATGTAAAATTTTATATTGACCCCTAAAGAACATTTTTGTTCTTTAAAGAGAACAATCAAGGCCTAATTATTTGTTGAAGAAACATCTACCCCTTTTTTTCGTTCTAACTCCACTATTGTTTTCCATATACTAACAAATGAGTAGATTAGGAAAAACACTCCTGGAATTATTAGAAGCAATGCACTTCCGAGCTTGGTTTTTGCAAATTCAAGTGCATACCCTAGATATGGGACTGTAAAACCATGATACTCCCCTCTAATATTTTGAGTCAGAACTGGCTCAGTATCTGCACTATCATTGTTGTCACCTTTAGTAATATACTGATGACTATCCTCTACACCTTTTACGTCAATAACTCGATGTGTAACCAATCGTTCTTCTGAATCAACAAATGTTATGATATCACCCTTTTTAAAGGTTTTATCTTCCTCAATCGGTTTAATGGCTATAATGGACCCGGTTAAAATGCCAGGTTCCATTGATCCCGATAGAACTGTCTTCAGCTGATAACCAAAAATTTCCGGTTCTCCTCCTGCAAATTTAGTTGATGCCACCATAAAAACCATGAAAATTAAGATGATGGTTAGCAGTATGGTAATGCTACTGTTTATTATCTTCGTGACTTTTTTCAATTGGCTCACTACCTTTCTCATTGATGTAAACATTCTCTTGAAATTCCTTTGCCTGATCCGGTTGCGGTTTTTCATTGGTTAATTTTGTTGTTTCACCTTTCGGATCATCCATAACCTTCTCCTCACCTGAAAGTTCAGTTACACTTTTTTCTTTTACTTTAAAACCACTTTCTTCATTACTCTCTTTCCTATCTTCAATTTCTTTATCTTTCTCAATATCTGAAGCTGGAATAATTTTATCTTTTTCATCATTAGTTATGTTGTTTCCGGATGGTGAACGCTCTTTTCTGTCTATTGAAAGAAGATGATATCGAGCCGCTTCTATTAATGCCTTAGAATCAATTATGGCTTTATTGATTCTTTCACTATCTGCTGAAATCGTATTGTAAGCATTAAAAATGTAATTATAGACCTCAGACTTTTCTTTTTCCGATTCAGATAATTCTTCTTCCAACTCCATTAAATAATCTCTTAGTATTCCAAAGTCTTTGGAAGGTGTTCCTTGCATTTGACCCAAAAAGCCTTCTGCTTGATCGATCTTTTGGCTGAGAGACTTATAACTCTCATTGCTTCTGGTATAGTTTTGAAGGGTTTTTTCTATATTTTTTTTGCTGTGCAATACAGCTTTGACTTTCCGATTAGATTCATCTACTATTTCTTCTGCTGTATCCGGGAATATTTTAGCTGCAGTGAACTCGACTGAAGATTTATGGACATCGTAAAACAGTGCATACGATGATCCTGTTAGAGATGCACCGGAAAAAGTAATAAGAGCACCAAGACAAAGAGTAAGTACATTTGAGTGTAAACTCTTTTTGTGAGTAGACTTTCTTTTTAACCTCATCACTTCACCTACTCTTGTTTGTCTTTTACTTTCGTTCTTTCTCAAGAACCTCATGGTGTGATTATAGTTCGTTATAACGAAATATTAAACCTCCAAATTTATCCAACCCATCCTAAAAAACGGACATTTACTCACGTTTTCTCTTTATACCATGATTTTACTTACAATTGTACTTTATAAAGAACATAACAGAATTATCTTGTTCATATAAGGTTTCATAATTATATAAAGAACATAAATTCAGGCCTTACAACCACAAATGGTCATATCCCACCCCCACCCCTCATACAATGCAACTAGTACGTCATGTCATTTTATCCTCATCATTTTTACATCATGATCGTCTTTGAAGTGAGGTGAATAGATGGCAGTAGTCGCACATACCGAGGAAGACGTGAAGCTGCTGGGGAGGCTGATGCGTTCCGAAGCTGAAGGGGATGGCCAGCTCGGGATGCTGATGGTCGGGAATACGGGCGTAAATCGGGTGCTGGCAACGTGCCTTGATTTTAAGGATATTAACAATATCCGGCGGATGGTTTTCCAATCGCCTGGCGGCTTTGAAGCGACACAGAAAGGATATTTTTATCAGCGCTCGCGGGAAAAGGATCGGCAGCTGGCACGGAAAACGATTAAAGGATTGAAGTATCATCCGGCGAGCAATTCACTCTGGTTTTTCATGCCGGAGGGTGCCTGCCCTTCGCAGTGGTACGGTCAATGGAACACGGGGCGTTTTAAGTCTCATTGTTTCTTTGCGCCGCTCCGTACTGAATGCCCGAGAGTTTTTTGATCCTGTGTTGGTGCGTTGTGAAAATGGGTCACAAGCATTTATCTGCCTTTTAAATACGTATTGTTTGGAATGACAAAGGGAGGGGTTCACTTTGACAAAAGAGAATCAGGAACAACAGCAGCAACAGCAGTATGGTATGTATGGTCAGTCGCCTTATGCCGGATACGCGGCCGGCTATCCTGTATATGGATATGATCCCGGACAGCAGCAACAGCAGCAGTATGAGTGGAGAGATCACGAAAAGGGTGCTCAGTCGCCTTATGCCGGGATGGAATACGGCGGCGCCCAGGCTCAGCCGGCTTACGGATATCCGGCCGGCGGTTACGGTATGCAGCCGGCTATGGATGGGACCCAAGCCGCCGGCTTTCCGGGCACGCAGTCTGGCGGGATGTTCCCTTACGGTGTTGCCGGCATGATGCAGCCGCCCGCTGCCCAGCCTGGACAGAACATACCGGGAATGCTGCCGATTGAGCAATCGTATGTTGAAAACATTTTGCGCCTTAATCGCGGCAAGCAAGCGACTGTTTACATGACTTTTGAAAACAATACGGAATGGAATGCAAAAGTCTTCAAGGGGATTATTGAAGCAGCCGGCCGTGACCACCTTGTGTTAAGCGATCCGGAAACAGGCAAACGATACCTGTTGCTGATGGTTTATCTGGATTACGTGACATTTGATGAGGAATTGGAATATGAATATCCGTTCAACGGCATGGGGCCTGGCATGAGCACGTACTCTCCACGTTAGCCCCTTTAGAACCGATGTAATCAATATGAAAAAAGGAGTACCTCTGCATCGGGGTACTCCTTCTCTATCTTATAATCCTTTATAAGCTGCAAGTGCCAGCAGCACCCAGCCTGCAAGAAACGCAACGCCGCCGAACGGGGTTATCGCTCCGAGCACTTTGATGCCGGATGTGCTTAATACGTACAAGCTTCCGGAAAATAGGATGATTCCAATCAGCATGAGCCATCCTGACCAGTTCAGCATGGCATTGCCGCCGAGCTTGTCAGCGAGAAATGCAACGACAAACAGTCCGCCGGCATGGAACATCTGATATGTTACACCGGTTTGCCACGTTTCGATCATTTTAGCTGAAATTTTTCCTTCAAGGCCGTGGGCGCCGAACGCCCCGAGTGCCACTGCCAGGAATCCGTTGATGGCGCCGAGTATGATAAAGGTCTGCATCATGATTTTTCACCTATCCTTTGAAACATTCTGCCTCCATCTTACCCAATTCTTTTGAAAAAAGCGACTGTTTTAGCGCTCGTGTTTCGATCCGGTATGTGCTATACTTTATTTAGATAGTTATCTAATTATCTAATCATATTTTTTAACTGGCATTGGTTTAAACCGCACGATCCGCATATTTCAGCAGCTACGGCTGCAAATTATCAATAAAATCAAAGAATGAAGGTGGACGACATGTCGCTCAATGATACGTTCAAGGCGCTGTCCGATCCGACCCGGCGGAAGATTCTCGACTTGTTGAATGAACAGGATTTGACAGCGGGAGAAATCGCCGATCAGTTCAACATGACGAAGCCGAGCATTTCCCATCATTTGAACATTTTGCGGCGCGCCGATCTGGTACAGGATGAACGGCAGGGACAGCATATTTACTATTCACTGAACACGACCGTTTTCCAGGAAGTGATGAAGTGGATGTGGGGATTCACGTCTGAAAGAGGTGGAAAAGATGAAATTTAAAGCAGATTGGTATTTACTCACTATCATTGGCATCGGGGTTTTGATCAGCATTTTCAGTTATCCCTATCTGCCAGAACAGATTCCGACTCACTGGGGAATCGACAACAAGCCCGATGACTACTCATCGAAGCTGACCGGCGTCTTGATCATGCCAGGGATTTCGATTTTGCTCTATGGCCTATTTTTCGCTATGCCGCGTATCGATCCTAATCGGGAAAACTATCAAAAATTCAAAGGCAGCTATGACTTGATTATCCGGGCGACCATAACATTCATGCTTCTTCTTCATATCGCAACGATTGCCTATGGGCTCGGCTATCCGATTAATATCGGTTTGATCGTACCAGTCGCTGTCGGCGTCCTGTTCACGCTGATCGGCAACTATATGCCACGGTTCAAACATAACTATTTCATTGGTGTCCGTACACCCTGGACACTTGCGAATCAGGATGTATGGCAAAAGACACACCGTTTTTCGGCAAAGCTGTTTTTCATCGGCGGGATACTGATGATGATTTCAGCTTTCCTGCCGGCACCGTGGCAGTTTATCACTTTTATAACCGTTGCCATTGCCGTCTCGGTCGGCAGTATGGCCGCTTCCTATGTGTTCTTCCGGAAAACAGGGAAGCCGCAGACGTAAAAAGGAGAGCCTGCAGCCAGGCTCTCCTTTTCTATGATTAAAAATCCAACAGCGAATCTCCGTTGGCATCATCCTCATCAAGCTTTGTTTCATTCAGTCTTGTAACCTGCCCCTGCTGCTGGCCACCGGTTTGGATGACGGCGGGCGGGCTGCCTTGAGCGTCGTACTGGGCCGGCATACGTTGCTCCACGGCACCATTGCCTTCTCCGTCAAGCACAAGTTCGCTCAGCGTTTTGATCGTCCGCATCCGTTCTTTCACTTTGGCGGCACTTCCTCCCGCTTTTGTATCTCGGCGGGCGGCTTCTGTCTCTTGCTGTATTTTATCCAATAACCGTTCAATCGGAATGTTCATCGCTCGGGCCCTCCTTTTTCTCCCTTCATCTTACTACGTTTTTCTCCGTTATCCAAACAGGCGGCCAGTGGTGCCTGCATTGGCGAAATGGGACGGAAATGTTTTACAATATAATCATTATCCTGCCAATCATCGTCATTCCGCTCTTATCCGGGAAATGCCGGCCCCTGCTCTGCAAGTGACAGGGACGCTATCAGTATTGATTCCCCAAATTCGCTCTTTGGACGGTTCTGCACCGCGGGAACCGGCACAGGAGGCTGGCGGTTTTCAAACTAATCTCTGCCTAAAAGGAGCCTGAAGCATGAAAGAATTAATAGAAAGAAGCAAACTTCTCATCTTTGACCTCGATGGGACGCTGTATGAAGATACTGGCCATTTCGATTATTACGCGCGCCTGCTGATGGAAGAACTGCCTGAATCCCAGCAGGAAGCGTTCATGAATGACTATACACGCATGAAAAATGATGATCACATCGTATCGATCGGAAAAGGATATGACTTGAAACGCGACGCGGTGCTGACTGTCGATCCGATGACTCTTGATGTCGTTGAAGTCCATAGCTGGGAAGGGACCGCCTGGCCGGGCCACCGGGTGCGGGAAATATATGATAGTCCAATTACATTCGATTTTGAAAACATCATTGCGATCGGGGATGGCTGGTGGCTGCCGTTTGTGACTGCCGCCCACTTCGGGATTGCCGATAGAACGCTGGATTGTTACAACCGGACAAAAGAGTACATGGTGAGCGCAGATTTCCATCTTACCCGTACTCCCACCCTGAAGGAAGGCCTGTTGGAACTGAAGGAAACAAAAGAGCTTGTCCTCATGACGAACAGTGATGCGGATGATGTGAAACGTCTAATGAAGGAACTTGGCCTGCAAGAAATTTTCGGCATTACCTATTGCTCATCGCTGAAGCCGCTCAAAACGGCTGGCCTGTTCCATGACATCCTCGAACGGTTCAATATCAAGGCTCATGAAGCTTGTTCAATCGGCGATAACTTCATCAATGAAATCGCACCTGCCCTCAAGATGGGGATGAATGCAATCTATATCCATCCGCACCGGCATGAATCCGATCATGAAAATCTCGCAGTAGTCCACACACTGGCAAATGCGTTTGAAAATTAACGCCAAGCATAAAGCCCGTTTCTCCAAAGAGCACCGACTCGAGGGAAACGGGTTCATTTTTCTCTGGCTGCTTCTTCAAATCGCTTCATTTCTCCCTTGTTTCCGAATACGATTAACAAATCACCTTTGAGAAGCCGCTCAGCTGCCTTCGGATTGCTGATCAGCCGGTCCTCCCTTTTGATGGCAGCGATTGTGACACCGAATGTCTCCCTGATTTTTGCCGATTGGATTGTCCCGCCCTCCAGCACGGAGTTTCCTTGAACCAGAATTTCTTCGATGCTGAGCGATTCATTCGGTTCCTCCAAAATAGTGTCGACGTATTCGACGCTGATCGGCTTGATGATCGACATCGCCATGCGGCGCCCTCCAATGTTGGAGGGATTGATGACTTTATCTGCACCAGCCCGTTTCAGCTTTGCTTCTGACTCTATTTTTTCCGCCCTCGCGACAACCTGTATGTTTGGATTGATTCCTTTGGCGGTCAGCGAGATGAACACATTGTCTGCGTCATCCGGAAGTGTGGCAACAAGTCCCGCAGCCCGCTCGATGCCGGCCGCAATCAGCGTTTCATCTTCAGTCGCATCTCCTTCGATAAAAAGCATTTCATGGGACAAGTCATCGGAACTTTGGCCACTTTTATCAATGATAACGGCCCGGACCGCTTCACTCTTTAGTTGGGCGGCAACCTGTTCACCGACCCTGCCGTACCCGCAAATAATGATATGATCCTTTAATTTGCCAATTTCTCTTTCCATCCGCTTCCTCCTAACCGTTTCTGAAAATACCCCTTCAATCATAATAACTACCAGTGAACCGAGTGTATAAGTCACCAGTCCGATACTCACCGGTATAATAAGCATTGTAAATACCTTCCCGGCAGCGGTCACCGGTATGATGTCGCCATACCCGACTGTCAGTACAGTGATCATCGTCATCCAGAGAGCATTAAACAGGGAAACGTCCTCAAGGAGTGAGTAACCGGCCGTTCCGATCAGGACCAGACAAACGACACCCAATACACCGTACAACAAGGATCTAAAGGCACCCATCACAAAATTCCTCCGATTTTTGATCTCGTCATTCCTATCTATCCATTCTACTATGACAAACCGTTTACAATCGTGAACAACGTAAGAAATAACAAAGATAACTTTTTGAAAATTAACATTATTACTTTCCCTTAGTATATAATGAAAGCATCCAGAACAAAAAAGGAGGGGACTGCGTTAACCTTGATAGCTGCTGTTGTGTCAAATTTTTTACCAAAAATAAACCCTTCAGTTAAAGGCAAACCTGACTGAAAAACAGGGACGCAAAGGTTCAGGTCTAAAGGGCAACGATTGCCCCATGGCAGCTGGCCTGCCTGAAAGAAGGAACGGAGAATGAGACATGGGACACCTTCTCGTTGTTGAAAGCAAACAACAGTCTGTTGACCATGAATGGGTGGATTTGATGCGCGAGGCTAAAGAAATGGGTTTAACAGCAGAAGACATACGTACCTTCCTTGCCGGGGCGGAACGTTGCCCATCCCCTCCAATGGAAGCAATAAAATAAGCCCGTACGTTTTTATGCGACCTTTTCCTTAGTAGAGGGAAAGGTTGTTTTTTAACTTTCCGCAAAAAAATGATGGCTCATCTCACTTTTTGTCGCATTTGGCGGCTTCTTGCAAAACCTCTTGCATTTTATCAAAAAATATAACAAAATTTATCAGAAAATTCTATTAAATTACCAAAATTCATGTATAATTAAAGTAGTATCTGTCCCTCTTTTTATTCTATATACAAAGTATCATAATCGCCTTTACCACACAGACTTTCCTCACCTTTATCCAACATTGCCCACATATATTTACCGCAGTCAACGAATAGTATAATTTACATTTGTCGGAAAAATGCGATAAGTTAAGCAAAATTAGACAGACTTTTTGCCTGTTTCGTTCTATCATTACTTGTATAGTTGCCTGGGTGGAAAATTTAACCTCCAGCACAAGGGCAAACCTGGCCGAAAGGCAGGGGCGCAAAATCACAGGTCTACGGAGTTTTCATTCTATGACAGCTGGATTGCCTGGAAGGGAACGTGGAGGGTAATAACAATGAGAACGAACACACAGCTTGACCAGGAATGGGTGGAACTGATGATCGAGGCAAGGGAAGGAGGGATAACAAAGGAGGACGTAAGCAGTTTTCTGAACGACCCACAACATTATCTCCTGCAAATAAAGCTCGAAAAGTCCTACATTAAAAATACATAATCCGTTCTATTTACAGAACATCCCCATTATTGCTATACTGTTTACATAACGAAAAGATAGCTAAATGAGGGATGGCCATGATCGGAGAGCGTGTAAAGCGATATCGGAAAGAAAGAGGACTTTCACTGACCGAGTTAGCAGATCGGGCAGGCGTTGCAAAATCCTACTTGAGTTCTATCGAGCGAAACATTCAATCTAATCCTTCCATACAATTTCTCGAAAAAATCTCATCTGTCCTTGGCATAAATGTTGAAACCTTGCTGTTGGATGAAGCGAACAAGCAAGACGCAGAGGAGAACCTGGATCCTGAATGGGCTAAACTTGTCCAGGAAGCCATGGAATCTGGCGTAAGCAAAGAACAGTTCCGCGAGTTCCTTGAATTCAACAAATGGCGGTTCCAGAATTCAAAAAAATAATAGACGTATCCTTTAAGCTGCTGCCGGTTCCGGCGGCAGCTTTTCGCTTTCAGATAAAGAATCACCCTGTCCAATCCCCGTTCAGTGAAGATGGCCATCTGCAGGTGCATTGGTTTCCCAGGCTGTTTTTACTGCCAGCTCTTTCAGCATGTTGCGGAATTCTGTTTCATACAACGGTTTTCCTTCCATATGAAAGTGGAACATGTATTTGTTCAGGTATCCGCGGTAATGTTTCTTGTGGCGTACCGACCCCGTCAGCGACCATTGCTCCTCCCCCGCCGGGAACTCCAGTGTCAGCCTGACCCGTTCGGATACCGGAAAATTCAGATGACTGACGAATTCGAGCCCGTCTGTCATGAGCAGCGTAATCAGCACTGTCCCTTTATTTGTTTTCAATGGTTTTCCATCTACACCGGAAACGGCTATTTTCCCTTTGACAGGCTGCTCGAGCAGGTGGGTGATATACATCTTCTTTCCTATTTCCTGTTCCATTTTTGATTCGTCCTCCTTTTGTTCTTTTTTAAGAACATCTACTTTCATTATAATGTACAATGAGGACATGTAAAAACACTATAAAGAACAAAATCGTTCATTATTAAAAACAAACACCCGCTATTCTTCTTTTTCCTACATTTTTCACTCTGTTTCAAACGTTTTCGTTTGTCCCCGAGGCCAATTGGGGCTAATGTAGAGCAAAAAGGGCAAAAAGGAAAGGATCCGAATATGAAGTTAAGTATTCTTGACCAATCACCGATAACCGAAGGAAAGACTGCTGCTGATGCACTGCTGGCAACACTGGAGCTTGCCGAAGCCGCCGACAGGCTTGGGTTTACCCGTTACTGGGTGGCAGAGCATCATCAGCTCGCCAGTCTTGCCTCCCCTTCGCCGGAAATTATGATTTCAAAAATCGCCGACAGGACAAGTTCCTTACGTGTCGGTTCGGGTGCTGTCCTGCTGCCGCATTACAGCTCATATAAAATCGCCGAAACATTTAACATGCTCTCGGTCCTCCACCCTGGCCGAATCGACCTCGGAATTGGGCGTGCACCGGGCGGCCCGCCCCATGCCGCAATGGCACTAAGCGGCAACTACCTTGAAAATGTCCGCCGTTTTCCTGAGGATGTCCGCGACCTTACAGGCTGGCTTTTGAACTCTCTTCCCTGCGGCCATCCGCTGAAAGAAGCAGAAGCTCATCCGCTTCCTTCCATACCGCCGGTGTTATGGCTGCTCGGGACAAGTGAAAAAAGCGCAAAGCTTGCTGCCGAAACCGGCATTCCGCTTGCATTCGGCCATTTTATGAGCAATTCAGACGGACCCGCGGCAGTAGAGCACTATCGAACAAGTTTTCAGCCTTCGCATTTTTCCGATGATCCTGCCGTGATCATTGCCGTCTCTGCCATATGTGCAGAATCAGACGAAGAAGCAGCCGGGCTTGCCCGGGAAGTTGCGGTAAGGAGTGTCATAAAAGAAGAACAGGAGCTCAGCCGTAAGGTGCCTTCCACAGGCCCTGCGAAAGACTTATATAACCGGCTTACACCTGAACAACAGGAAGCAGCCGACCGGAAAATGGCGAAAGATGTCACCGGCAGCCCCGCCACTGTGAAACGAAAACTTTCTGCACTGGCAACCCAATACCAGGCCGAAGAATTGATGATTGTAACCATCACACCCGATTATGAATCGAGAATCAGGTCATATGAGCTGCTGGCTGGCCAGTTTTTACATAAAGGAGGAAGTTGAATGGATAGGGAAAATCTCGAAAAGCAAATCATTGACCAATATAAGCAGGATGAACAGATGATGATTCTTGTTTTTGCGCAATGGTGCATCAATCACGATCTTGACCCCCTGGCATTATACAGGCAGGCCTATCCTCATCAGGCCGATAATCCCGCCCTTTTAAAAACACTCGAACTCTCCGTACCAAAAGAGGAAGCCGGAGAAATCGGCGGGCAGACCGTGCTTGATATGCTGTCAGCTTACGGAAATGATGACCTTGCGATGATTGTCTCAGAGGAAATTGAAAAGCTTAAGAAGTGAGAAAAATCGGACAGCATCATGTGTAAGTAGTTCAGATAACGTGGAGAAAACATCAATTAGCACTAAATAACAAACGATTTCACAACATAAATAGCAAGTAATTAACAATTCAATTAACACACAAGCGGTTGGGACATAACTAAATAAGTCATTCATAAAGACGAACAATATCTATTCAACGTCATACTGTTTACGAATCATCAGTTAAGCTAAAAAAAAAAGTTCGTTCCATTGCGCTGCAGACACTCGCTTTCCACGGGGAGGAAGCTGAGCCTCCTCGGCTGCGCCTGCGGGGTCTCAGCCTTTCCTCTATTTCCCGTTGGACTTTGAAAAAGCTTCTTTGAAATAACACCGCACGAAGAAAATGGGTTTTTATTTTCGAGGAGTCGAGTGTCTTCCGCTCCATTCCACTAGCTTTTAAAAATAGTATGCAAAATTACAAGATTTATTGAAGAGAGTAAATAAAAACCCGAACGGTCGGCGAAAGATTCATTGAAATCTCACCTGACCGTTCGGGTTTATTATTGGCTGAAATACTTATGTCTCAGCCTCGTTTTGAATATGGGCGTTCTGATTGCTAATTCCCCGATAGTTCAATAATGAAATTAGTTATTTCCTGATATTGTACCGAAGTGTGTCTCATGACCGTTATTAAAGAGTTTGGCTGCCTCATAATCTTTATCTAAGTTCACCTTATAGAAAAGCTCGTGTTCCAATGATGAATTTGAATTACCAGATGCTCTATCGCTTTTATATAAAAAGTTTAATGTTTCATTAACTCTTTCTACATCAAATCCTGTAAAGTAAATAGCATCTTCGCCTTGAACAACATTTGATCCATTCAAATATACAAATATAGCTTCTTCCTGGTTATCAAAGTAAAGGTGAACCCCATTTTCTTCTTGAACACCTTGCAAAAATGATTGAATATCTTTGTTAAGGCTCTCTTTACTTACTTCTGAATAAGATAATTGCGAGTTTGTAGTACAGCCTGCCAATAATACAAAACCTATCAGTATTAACAATATTTTTTTCAGTTTTAGTCCCCCTTTTTTATTCAACTAGATATGGATTGTATTGAAGGCACAGGCGCTATGATAAAAAAATCGGCTGCCCGGCAATCGATGTGCCTGCAGGGACCGCTGTTCCGGCTACAGCATCACAACCGCCAGCCGTATGAGCAAAACGAGCAGGAGAGTGTACATGAGCCCGGTGACGAGGTTCAGCCTGTTTTTTATTTCCCGAATCGTTTTCCGGCTCGGCAGATCTTTGCCGTCCGTGTGGCTATAGACGCTCAACACGATACCGACCGCCGCCATATTGGCAAGCAGGGAACTTCCGCCGTAGCTGATGAATGGAAGCGGAATGCCGGTGATCGGCAGCAGCCCAATCGTCATGCCGATATTTTCAAATACATGAAAGGTGATCATGCCGGTAATGCCGGTGATAATGTAACGGTTCACTGGATGGACGGACTTGAAGGCAATGTTAATCATACGGGCAATCAGGACAAAATAAAGAATCAGAACGATTGCCGCTCCAAAAAAGCCGAATTCACCGCTGATGATGGTGAAGATGAAATCGGAATGCGCCTCGGGCAGCTGTGTCTCTGTCGCCAGGTAGCCGGTTCCTCCCAGCTTTCCGTCTCCGATGACGGACAGTGACTGGACAAGCTGGTAACCGCTCGTTTTTGCATGCTGGAAAGGTTCGAGCCATCCGGATAACCGGTTGAGCTGATATTCTTTCAGCACCAGTCCGAGTACAGAAGGGAACTTGAAAAAGAAAAGAAAAAACAGCCCCAGCCCGCCCAATATGGCGATGAGGATTGAACCGATCACTTTCAGGCTGATTCCTGAAATGATCAGCATGACAAATAAGATGGAAAGATAGACAAGCACGGTGCCGATATCCGGCTGTTCCAGAACAAGGACGGCCGGAACCGCCCAGACGAGGATCATTTTCAAAAAAAGCCTGCCATCTGATTTATTTTCTTTATCGCTGACCTTATGTTTATGTGAATGGATGACGCTGGCCAGCGCGATGATCAAAAAGATTTTCATCAATTCCGAAGGCTGAAACGCACCGAGGCCTGAAATTGCATACCAGCCCTGTGTTCCGTTGATAACCGGCGCCGTAATGGCCGAACCGGATGCCGGCAAAAAGTTGAGCCCGAGCAGGAGCACGAGACCGATGATATAGCCGGGCCAGGCAAGATAACGGGTTGCTGCCGGAACTTTGACAAAAGCAATCAGCAGCATTGCAGCCGTTCCGACCCCATACCATACCAACTGTTTCAGTACAAAGTTTCCGTCATATTGCTGTGTGCTCTGAGCAGAGTAGATGCCCAGCAGGCTGATCACAAAAAACATGGCGAGGATGAAAAATAGTATGCGGTCTTTCCCATATCGAAGTAGCATGTTTTTACTCCCTTCATGTCATTGCGCTTGATGAAAATGAAAGATTGGTAATATGATAGCTGCTAGTTGAAATGATACGCTTTCGGCTTGATTTTTACCAGTTTTGATTACGAGATATCCATTAAGGGTACTTTTTCCGTAACATCTATATTTTCACCATTCCTCTAGCTGCAAACATCTGAATCAGGAGGAATCCCTAATGAAGAAAAATGAACTTTTGCGATGGTTCTATAGGCTTACGGTTCCCAAAGGGCTTGCGATTCTTGGTGTCATCACCATCCCGATCGCCATTGCGTTTTTCAGCGAACCGCTTGATTATACTCGTGTCAAAGGGCTGGGACGGATCGGTCTCATCTATTTTTTGATTGCATTTACACTGTATCTGTTGCTGTTCACCATCAGCCATTCACCAAGGCCGAAGCCGCAATGGCTTGGAAAGCTTGTCGGGTTTACAAGGGTTTTTATCCGTTTCCATGTGGCGACGGCTATTTATGCCGTTCTCTGGATTCTGACGCATGCCTGGTGGATGGGAAGCAATGTACCGTTCGATAACCGCTACAGCTGGACAGGTGCGCTTACCCTTTTAGCTCTCGTCCCGCTGCTCATAACCGGCTATATGCGGAAAAGGAAGTCGTCCGGAAAACGGCGCCGGTTCCACCGCTACAGCGCCTTCCTGTTTGTCGGCTTGATGTTGATTCATTTTTTTCTTTAGCGGAGTGGTATATAACTTCGAATGCGAATTAAAAAGTCTAAGGTAGTTTGCGGATTAAGGGTATTTTGCATTTTTAATGCTGCCCGTTCCTTTCCGCTGCAGGCATTCGCTTTCCGCGGGGCGAGCGCGGCGCCTCCACTAATTGTGCCGTCCACCCTCCCGATTAAGCTGTACATTTCCACTGTCTCTGCTATAATAGTTAAGTTGCCGATATCCATAGCGGCAGCAAGCAGTTCGAAAAATCCTGCTCTATCAAAACTAAGGAGGCATTTATCTATGGAAAACAATTCAAGAATCCCGTCATCCGGGCCGATGCCGCGACCAGCCAGCACAGAAGAGGCACGACAGGTCTTAAAAGACGAAGCATTCCCGGCTCCGAATGTACAGGAAATCACGTTCCGCGCCCTTGAGTTCACGTCGATTTGCCCAAAAACCGGGCAGCCTGACTTTGGGCAGGTGGAAATTTCATATGTACCGGATGCAAAATGCATCGAGTCAAAATCACTGAAATTTTATTTGTGGGCGTTCCGTGAAGAAGGAAGCTATTGTGAATCACTTGCTGCACAGATCGCTGATGACTTCGTATTCGCAATCGACCCGGATAAAGTGGAAGTCACCGTTTATCAATCAGCCCGCGGCGGCATTGAACTGAAGACGACAGCAGTCCGTACGAAAGACGGAGACGGGCGATGAACAAAGGGTATATGGACAACAAGCTCGTCCTCTTGAATATTCTGTTCGCAGTCTCTTTGGTCACCGCCAATACACTTGCCGGAAAAGTCATCATGGTCGGAGGCTCGATCGTACTGCCCGCCGCCGTCATCACCTATGCGTTCACATTTTTGCTTACTGACATTATCCATGAGGAATATGGCCGTGAGCAGGCACAGCGGACTGTGCTGTTCGGTTTCATTGCCCAGGTGTTTGCAAGTGTGATGATTTTTATCGGCATGAAGCTGCCGGTTGCCCCGTTTGCAGCAGAAACCCAGGGTGCCTATGAAATGCTGCTCGGCCAAAATTACCGGTTTGTCATAGCAAGTTTCGCAGCTTACTTCATCTCACAAAATATTGATATTTACCTGTTTTCCTATCTTAAAGGAAAAACAAACACGAAGCATAAGTGGCTCCGCAACAATGCGAGCACCTTTGCTTCCCAGTTCATCGATACAACCATTTTCATTACGATCGCTTTTTATGGTTCCGTTCCGAACATCTGGGTGATGATTGTTTCCCAGTTTGGTGTTAAGCTCCTGCTTGCCCTTATCGATACGCCGCTGTTCTATTTGTTCACAAAAACAAAGGGAACGAGCGAAACGATGCAGGAACCGTACGCTGTATAAGAAAAGCCGGCCCGCTCTTCAGAAGCGGCCGGCTTTTTCTGCTTCAAAGGCTGATGTAAAAAGAAAGAGCCCCCCAAATAGCCAAAAAACCCTTGCCTTATCAGCAAGGGTTCCTTTATTTGAACCGCATCGTCATGCGGATTGGTCACTTTCTTTTAAGACGGGCGGTCAGCTTCTGAAGCGGAGGCCCGGGCCGGTTCTGTCAGCTTGACCTCATTTAGCAATTCCGCCGTAATGATGTTGGCGTTTTTTTCCTGGATATGCGCGCCGTCATAAAAGGCTTCCAGTGATCCATCATATTTATCCACTCTGTCAAAATCTTTATAGCTGAAGTGGCTGTATTTTTTCTCCATTTCGGAGAGGAAAGCTGTCACTTCTTTTTTGCGGTCACTGTACACATGATCTTCATCCAGCGCCTTGATGACATCGTCGTGGAGGGTCGTTATGAAACCTGCAACTTCAATGTCATTCTCTTCAGCAAGCTGAAGGAATTTCTCGAAGTAATCTTTCCGGTCTTCATCAACTTTTGTATAGCCTTTGTAACGGTCCTGATACTTGCCGACGTATTCCTGTATCTTTGGTTTATATGTTCCCTTCTCTAACTTCCTTTCTCGTTTCGGGTAGTGAAGAAAACCATTTTCTGTATATGTCGCCATCGGTTCGGGATATGCGGTTGCCGAGAAATAAAGGCTTCTGAACGATCCCCTCACTTCATCATAGGTCAGCATCGTTTTGACCCGGTCACCCATGTTCGGTCGATCTTTATCGTGCAAGTATTTCAGGAAGCGGTCATTATAGACAAGCCGTTCATCCGGATCCCGGCCGTTGTGGAAGGATTCCACATCAATGCCAAGCAGAATGACCTCAGGCTTCACGCCGACTTCTTCTAGCGCGTATTTGAGCATGACGTAATAATCCTCTGCCATTGCCGAGTTGACACTGGCATTGAAAGATGGTTTATCGGTCTGCTTTTCAATGAACTCCGGGTCGATTTTCATCGAACGACTCGACCCGAGCACGAGCACTTCCGGTTCCTGTTCATATTCTGACAGCAGCTGGGCTTTATCGGCACGCGCCGTCCAGACAAGCGACGGAAATTCACGCGACGAATATTTTCCAAGCGGATTTACGAAATAGTTCACCGCTATTACCCCGACAAGGAGGAAAGCCGCTGTCAGCATGATGGCAACACTCATTTTTTTCCAACTCATAACGCATCCCTCTCCATTTTAAAACTGGAAGTATAAGAACTCGGCTTCACGATTGATGAACAGCAGTGCCGTTACTAAAATGACGGCGATGAAAACTGCCCATTTTGCGGTCGGTTTCATTTTTTCTGCGAATTCAATCGTATTCGGCGCCACGCTTACAAAAATGAACAGCGCCCCTAAGATAAGCAGTTCATTGTTACCGCCAGGCAAGTAATCAAGTTTTCCGTATTCAATGCCGTTCATTCCGGCCATTCCCTTAAGGACTTTAAAAGCATCTTCAACTGTCAGCGCCCGGAAAAAGACCCAGGCAACGACAACAGAAAGGAAGGTGATCAGGCGATACGGCAAAACAGCCAGCCCTTTACGGATCGACGTCCACCACGTTTCCGGAACTTCCTGGGCGGCAGCGGTTTCCGCTTTCCCAGCCGGAATCGGGAACAGCTTCTTCTTCATTTCCCGGTATGCATGGTTGATGACGTTATACATCCCATGCATCGCACCCCAGATGACAAAGGTCCAGCCGGCGCCGTGCCAGATTCCGCCAAGGAACATCGTCAAAAACAGGTTGATGTATTTGCGGGTTTTCCCTTTCCTGTTGCCGCCGAGCGCAATATACAAGTAATCCCGCAGGAACCGGGAAAGCGTCATATGCCAGGTCCGCCAGAATTCGCTGATGCTGTTGGCTTTATACGGCGACATGAAGTTGACCGGCAGCTTAATATTGAAAAACAGCCCGAGACCGAGTGCCATTTCCGAATAACCGGAAAAGTCGAAGTAAAGCTGGAACGTATATGCCAGCGCCGCTCCCCATGCTTCCAGCATCGTCAGGGAAGACGCCTGGTCAAACGCGGGTGTGGCCCACAAAGCAAGTGAGTCAGCGATCACAACTTTTTTAAACAGGCCGAGTGAAAAAATCAGCACACCGAGTGAGACATTGCGGTGGTTCAGCTGAAACGTTTTTTCCTTCTGGAATTGCGGGATGACATCCGTATGGTGGACAATCGGCCCGGCAATCAGCTGCGGGAAGAAAACGACAAACAGCGTATAGTTGAAAAAGTTATAATCCTTTGTATCCCCGTGATACGAATCAACCAGGAAGCCGATCTGCTGGAAAGTGAAAAACGAAATCGCGAGCGGCAGCACCACTTGCAGCAGCGGCACATTCGTGTCGAATACCGCATTTACATTTTCCAGGAAGAAATCGGCATATTTATAATAACCGAGCAGCGCGAGGTTCACTGCCACCCCGATGCCGAGACTCCATTTCGAAGGCTTCTTGCCCAGCCATTTACTAAACGCATAGTTGAACACAATGCTAAACCCGATCAGCAGCAAATACTTCGGATTCCAGTATCCATAAAAGAACAGCGACGCCACAATCAGTGTCAGTTTTGCAAGATGAAATGCCCTGAAACGGGTCAGCGTATAATAAATAATTAACGTTAATGGCAGAAACAGAAAAATGAATCCAAACGAGTTAAACAGCATACAGCATACCTCCTCCTTCTTCAGGAGATTTATACTTATCCATATATCTTAAACATTAGTTCTCTAATATGTACCGCCTTGAGGGGGCATTTAAACTTCTTTAAGGTGTTTGTATCCCATCTGTAAAAATTGTAATTATTCGGAAAATTATGTGGACGGGGCTGTTTATTGGCGGGTGACCCGGTATGTGGCTGGATGTTTGGGACGGCTGGTCCAAAGCGGGATTTCTGCGGGGGGAAGATCTGTTGCTGGTGAGGAATGAGCGGATTGATTAAAAGCACATCATTGGTGGAGGGCGGGTTGAACTATAAATAAGTGCTGTATTTGTTAGTTATCGGTCGCGTTTTTTGGGTTAGACCGGAGTCTATTGTTTTTCAGCAGCCTTTTCGGTAAATATGAACTTGTTTTTCAAGCCGAATGAACAGGTTTTCACGCGGGATGGGCTATTTTTCATGTGGGAACAGTTGCTTTTCATACGGAAAGATATTTTAGCCGCAACTGGGTATCGTGTTTCACGCTAAAACCCGGCGTTTTCACGCCGATTGTGCACTTTTTCACGCCATATTTGATCCGTTTCATGCCTGGGGGCGCACGTTTCGCGCCTAACGCTGATTTTCACGCCATACCGCAACTGAATCACGCCATTCGGTCTGGCTTTCACGCCGCTTCAAGAGCTGCGTTTCCCGAAGTGAACATGCCCTTGTCGCATAACCGTGCTCCACGGTAAAAAAGCGGGTGTCATATACAGCTATCCGGCCTGGTCATGCCGGCTGGACACTTTTTCACCAAACCTTTCATTTTTACGCCTGCTTCCACACCGCTGCCCGCAACTGTACCACTACGAGTTTCAACTACGACGAGCACGTCTCCAAAAAAACAAAACCCTCCAGCAGTTACTGGAGAGCCTTGATACTTGAATAGGATTTGTTCGCAAACCGGTCGAATGTTTTTGTCGGCACGGTGATTTTAAATGCGAGCCGGTTATCTTCCAGGTCAAAGTTTTGGACTTTCACCCGGAAATTGCTTTTTGTTTTCATTTCCGTCAGGGCGACATACACATTTTCCTGTTTTGGATTGACGACCACCCATTCCGGCAGCTTGTAGTTATCGCGGAGGTAATCCAGGACCTTCCGGCTCGGAAGTGACAGGCGCCCGAGTTTGATTGATTTTTGTTCGAGCAATAGATCGCCGTTTTTCTGGACTACCGGTTCGAAATTCATCGTCAGGCTCACCGGATTGCCGAAAGCCATGATGGAACCTTTCAGTTCAACGTCATCCTGGAGTGACACGGCATAATCGATTTGATCATTTTTGGACATATCGGCAATATAGTCATTCATAAGCCTGTTCAAATCCTCTTTTGTCGATATGATGGTGAACTCGGTCTCATCACCCGGTGCTTTCCGGGCAGGATATTCATTCTGGGACGGGCTGCCGACCATGACAAACATCCAGAGAATGATGATAATATTAATAGCCAACAAACCGATAAATAAATATTTCCACATATTACTCGATCCCCTATTTTTTAATTTCGTTCCGCCTCTCCGGCCAGCATATTCCGCTGTTGTCTCGCTATGGCAGGAGAAATCTCTTCATACACCCTGTCGGCAATTAATTTGTAACCTTCCGAGTTAGGGTGGAAGTTATCTTCTGCCAGCAGGTCTTCTTTTTGATTGCGGAACAAGTCATCTGTCGGAACGTATGTCACATTGTCGTAGCGCTTGACGACAACCTGGCTGCTGATATTCCAATTTTCAAGGATTTTATCCAATTCTTCAATATGGGCGAACCATTTGAAAAACGGATTGTACATTCCCAGCAAATAAATGGGTGCATCAGGGTTTTGTTTGCGGATTTTTGCAAAAACCGTATCCAATCTTTCTTCATATTGAGCCTGTGCCTGGGTGAACGGCTCCATTTCCAGATTGGTGAAGTTTGATTTGACCACTTTCATAATATCGTTCGCACCGATTGTGACGATGATAATGTCCGAATCCTTCAGCGATTTGATGACTTGTTTCTGATCAAGGCGTTTGACCAGCTGGTCTGTCCTGTTGCCGCGGACACCGTAGTTTGAAATTTCAACACGTTCGATTCCCCGCATTGATTTAACTTCCTTTTCCAGGTCACCCAGGTATCCTCCGTCTTTCTCCTGGTCGCCGACGCCCTGTGTCAACGAATCGCCGACAGCGGTGATATGAAGGTCTTCTTCCACAAAGACATCAATCGTATCTTCCACAACGTTCGTGACCGCTTCTTTTATCGTGTCCTTTTCGAAGTCCGCCACTTCATCACTTCCCTCTGCGGATTCCTGGACTTCCTCTGTTACATCCCCGGCCGGATCCTCTTTTTCTTCCCTTTTTTCTTCGCTTGGAATCGTGGTAGCGGGTTCAGCATTATTGGTTTGCTGCTTTTCTGTATACCAGAATAAAATCATGATAAGTGCAATAATGAATACGAATAAAAAAGCAGCAATTGCACGTTTGTTTTTCATTTGGCCTCACACCTGTTGTATCAATTTTCTGTTCAGAATAAGTCATTTCCCGAAAACTGGCAAGAATAACGCTGCCTGCTACAAGAGTCCAGTATTGATTTAGTTTCGTTACCCTTAAAACTCTGTTGTAAAACAGCAATCCCTCCATTCTTAGTATATGAATCTTTTCAGGACTATTATGGATTAATAACCCTTTTGCCTATTCTTTCGTGAACTGGAACAACCTTCCTGTAGGTGGGAGGAATTCATTTGCCGCTTCGGGAGGTTTCAATGAACTTCACTGCATTATCAGCCATTTTTTCGAAAGCAAATATGGCGTGCAGCTGTTCTTCTGCTGTCATCCCGTCGCCGAGCACCCCAGTCCAATTGGCCAGCACTGAATTCAGTTTACCTTCGATGTCTTTCGCCTTTTTGGTTAAAAAGACTTTATTTGAGCGCCGGTCGCCCGAACACGTTTCCCGGATTACATAGCCTGCTTCCTCCAATTTTTTAATCGCCCGCGCAGCCGTCCCTTTATCTGTGCCGACTGTTCTGGCGAGCTGATCCTGCAGGACGCCATCCCCTTTATATAGTTCCGTTAAAAATAACAACTGTCCTGTGCCAATATTATGTTCATTCAGTTCGTTATGAATGTACCGCTGGCCGTATCTATGCAGCAGGGAAATCCATTTGCCAAGTGGTTCATTTGTCACACTCAAGCCCGTTCACCTCATTCTTCATTTGCAAAAGTTGCGGACACAACCATTATAAGGGATAATTAGTTGTATAGACAACTATTTTTGCCTGGAGGGAGGCTGCTTCATGGGAAGATTGATCGGAGCCGGGCTGATTTCAGGACTTATTCTTGGTTTTTTCTTTAAATGGATCCAGGCCGTGACCGGGAAAAAAGTTTTCCTTTTATTATTAAATGTTGACTATATCCCGTTTTTAAAAGATATTCCGCTTTCTGAAACCGAGGAGTTCCTTTTGCATCTTACTGTATCGATTCCGCTGGCCGTTTTCCTGCTGAAAACGGCCCCATTGCTCTCACCGCAAAAATCCGTACAGGCGGCAGGCCTGCTGCTTGGCTCGATTTTTATTGGAATCATCCTCTATCCGACAACTGTTTTATCAGCCCGCACTCCTGCACTTTCTGACGGACAGGCTTTTTTTTGGTGGATCGGAGGGCATTTCTTTTATGGTGCGGCTCTCGCTCTGTTCTTGCCCCGCCGTTTCAGAGACACCTCTTCCAATCAACTGTAGTCCCTTCCTTTTCCGGAGTCGGTGATTTCCATCAATTCGCCGGGATAGGGCTCAAAATAGCTTTGTTTCAGCAAATGCTCATCCTCAAACCGGATTGACCATGATGTCAGGACGCTTAAAATACTGGCAAGCGGCACCTTCTTTTCTTTATATTTGCCGAGAAGCTCAAGCAAGTGCTGTTTTTCGCCCTTTGATAATTGACCTTCAAAGGACTCCATCATTTGCCGGCAAACATTGATGTTAGAGTCGTATCGGGCAGTACGGCGGAACATCGGAATGAGGAGTTCCTCGTATAGACTGTATGAAACGTGCGGATCGGTGTGATCGCCGGCGGCTGCAATTTTGCTGAGTTTCTTGAATTTCGGCTGGCTATACGCCATGAACAGATACTTATGCCTGGAATGAAACTCCGCCAGTTCCTCCAGTTTCCCCCTGTTTCGAATGGAACGGAATTCAGCGAGAACGAACAGCCGGGTCAAAAAGGTATGGCGGAGCGTGAAATTACGGAGCCGCCCTTCCTCCTCGATTGCCGCTCCAGGGAACTTCTCCAGCACTTTTGCACCGAAAAAGCCGCTCCCTTTTTCTTTTACCGGTGCTTTTTCGATACCGCTGTATACTTTTACATCTTTCACACCGCAGCTTGGCGAACGCGATTTCAGAATAAATCCGTCCACTTCTCCGACTGTCCCAAGGAACTGATCTGCGAATGCGAGCATCTTCCCGGATAAATCAACCGCTTCCCGCGGCTGGACAAGCATCTTCTTCCCATCACTTCCTGACACAATGCGGATTGTTTCCCGCGGTGTGCCGAGCCCGATTTCCACCTCGGGACAAACCGGCACAAATTCAACAAACGGCACAAGGCGCTGTACCGTCTCATCCCTTATGACATCACCGTTATACCGGCATGCTTCAAACTCAAGACACTTACTCACCACAACCCTCGGCCTGGAAAAATCCACCATCCATCTCCTCCTGTCTCCTGCATTCTGCCGTGCATTTTACTTTGCCTGTCATGTAGTTTACCGCTATTGATAAGGAGTCATGTATGAGCTAGTTGCAAATAATGCCTGGCAATTGCCTGGGACTTCCCAGGCAATTGCCAGGCAACGCATTCCATTCCAAATTCACTTCCATGATTCACTTTCAGCGCCGCTTTTTCATAGTGTGAAGCGGAGGGGTGAGTGTATGAGCGGGCTGCTGTTTGATTTGATGATGGTGTATGGGATTGGTGTGGTCGGTTACGGTGCTAAGAAGCGCGGGGTGTTGAGCAGGGAATCGGATGGCGTTCTGACAGCTGTCATTCTCCATCTGACGCTGCCGGCTTTGATTGTCTATTCAATGGACCGGCCGTTCCACCCGTCGTATGTGAAGGAGTTCAGCCTGCTCGTCATGTTGTCTGTTTTTATACTCGGCATCGCCTGTGCCGCTGCGTTTTTCCTGGCCAAAGTGGTGCCGCTGTCAGATTCCCAAACTGGCGTTTTTCAGGGCATCACCATTTTTGGAAACCAGGGGTTCATCGGCTATACGGTTTGTTATTTACTTTTTGGCGAACAGGGAATCATGTACTGCGCCGTTTTTAACCTGCCGTATTTAATTTTGATTTGGACGTATGGTGTTTTTATTGTCGCCCGCCGCAAGGACAGCCGGCCGGCATGGCGGACCGTTTTTGTAAATGCCGGCGTGATTGCCACGGTAATCGGCCTTGTGCTTCACCTGCTGCCATTCACATTGCCGGACCGGATTGCGGGAATGCTGGAAATGCTCGGGATGCCGACAATTCCTTTTTCGATGCTACTGATCGGAAGCTTAATTGCAAATTTGGACCTTGATGCCCTTCGAAAGCTTGCATTCCATCCTTCCATCTGGACGGCTGTGCTTCTTAAACTTCTTGTCCTGCCCTTACTGCTGCTGCCTTTTTCAGTCACTGCCTCTTATCTCTTGCTTGCGGTTGCCGTTCTTACAAGCGCCACGCCATCGGCGCCCACAATTTCCATGTATGCCCAGCGGTACGGCGGGGATGTTGACTTTGCATCCATTGGCGTACTGATCTCCACTATCCTGTCGCTATTGACCATTCCTGTGCTTTTTTACACAATCACCCTCTTATATGGCAGCTGACAACCCTCCTGCGGATTCCCGGCAGATCCGATTCTCACTGCAGCCCCTACAGCTTAAGCTCTTGTTATGCCGAAAAAAGAAGTGAAACGTGACACAGCCGTCTTCCCCAGGAATCCATAAACCCATCGCATGAAAAGAAATGCTTCTTATGGTAAGGTGAGGTAGAATTGGACAAACTAACACGCAGTTGACATGGGTCCATACGATGATTTCAAGCGGCACCGCCGCCTTTTATTTGCGTTTCTGATTTTCAATCTCTAAAATTATGAATTTGGATACATACAGCAGCCATGATTTGCAAACCAGAATGAAAGGTGAGGTCTATCTGTGAAATCTGCACAAGAACAACCCAAAGCCTTAATTGTTATATTTGGAGCTACAGGGGACCTGGCCCGGCGGAAACTGTTCCCCTCCATCTACCGTTTATTCCGGAAAGGCGAACTCTCTAAAGACTTTGCCGTTATCGGCGTTGCAAGGCGCCAATGGTCGAATGACTTTTTCCGCGATCATGTTTCTGAATCAGTCGAAAACGTAGTGGAAACAAAGGACGATGAAGTAAGCATGGAGGAATTCAGCCGCCATTTTCACTATCATCCGTTTGACGTCCAGGATTCTTCTTCCTATAAAAAACTGAATACCTTACTGGAAAACCTTGATAAGGAATTCAACGTTCCGGGTAACCGAGTCTTCTACATGGCGATGGCGCCTGACTTTTTCGGAACCATCGCCCATAACCTGAAAGCAGAAGGCCTAACCAATACGGGGGGCTGGACGCGCCTTGTCATTGAAAAACCGTTCGGGCATGATTTTGAATCGGCCCAGTCACTCAACGACCAAATCCGGCAGACCTTCGACGAAAATGAAATTTACCGGATTGACCATTATCTCGGCAAGGAAATGGTCCAGAATATTGAAGTGATCCGATTCGCCAATGCCCTGTTCGAACCGTTATGGAACAGCCGTTATATCGACAATATCCAGGTGACATTAAGCGAAACGGTCGGCGTCGGTGAACGCGCCCGGTATTATGATAAATCCGGCGCACTACGAGACATGATGCAAAACCATATGATGCAAATGGTGACGCTGCTTGCGATGGAACCGCCAAGCAGGCTTGACCCGAAAGATATCCGCACCGAAAAAGTCAAAGTGCTGCGTGCGATGAGGCAATTCACACCAGCGGAAGTCGACCGCTATTTTGTCCGGGGGCAGTACGGAGCCGGTGAGATTGAAGGCGAAGACGTGAAGGGCTATCGGGAAGACCCGAATGTCGATCCCGAATCCAATACGGAAACGTATGTTGCCGGCAAGTTTTACATCGATAACTTCCGCTGGGCAGGAGTGCCTTTTTATATAAGAACAGGGAAACGGTTGGCCGTGAAATCTTCTAAAATCATCGTCCAGTTCAAAGATGTGCCGATGGATTTATACTACAGCCGCAACAGCGGGGAAAAACGCCGGCCGAATCTGCTCGTCATCAATATCCAGCCGGATGAAGGGGTATCGCTCCACCTGAATATGAAAAAGTCAGGGCCGACAGACGAAACGAATCCCGTCAAGCTTGAATACTGCAACAATTGTGTCGACGGGCTCAATACTCCTGAAGCTTATGAACGGCTCCTTCTTGACTGTATGAAGGGCGATGCAACCAACTTCAGCCACTGGGAAGAAGTTGCAACTTCCTGGAAGCTCGTCGACCCGATTTCAGACGCCTGGGAGCAGAAAAAAGCAAATGATTTTCCGAATTATAAAGCCGGCACGATGGGACCTGCTGCAGCCGACAAGCTGCTTGAGCAGGAAGGTCATCACTGGTGGCCGATCACTGCAGGCGGTGAGACTTATAAATAAGGAGTGATGCACGGTGAAAATGTATGATATTTCCGCGCCCATTTTTGAAGGCATGCCTGTATATAAAAAGAAAGATGAAAAGCAGCCCAGATTTGAAACCCAGACAAACGGGCATGTGACCGAAACCCGCATTAGCCTGGATGCCCATACCGGAACCCACGTCGATGCACCGCTCCATATGATCAACAGCGGAGAAACAATCGAAACGGTGGACATCGAGAAATTGGCCGGTCCATGCAAAGTGTTCGATTTGACCGAAGTAGAAGGCGGAATCCGCCAGCAGGATCTGGAAGGATTGGATATCCAGAAAGGTGACAATATCATTTTTAAAACAAAGAACTCGTTTGATGAGGAATTCAATTTCGAATTCATTTTTCTGGCTGAAGACGGCGCCCGTTACATGGCCGAAAAAGGGGTCAATGTGATCGGAACGGATGCACTCGGCATCGAACGGAGCCAGCCGGAACATCCTACCCACCGCACCCTTTTCGAAAATGGCGTCATCGTCATCGAAGGGCTGCGCTTGAAAGACATTGAACCCGGTGAATATTTCATGGTAGCCGCTCCGCTGAAAATGCAGGGCATCGATGCAGCACCAGCCCGTGTATTGTTGTTTGACAGGGGACAAACGCTGTAAAAAATATGAAAGAAAAACCGTCCATGTTGGGCGGTTTTTTTATATGGCTGTGTTAAAGCGCTATGTTGATTTTTTCACTAGTTGATTTGACCGGAAGGTGCGAGACTCCTCGAAAATAAAAACCAATTTTCTTCTTGCGGCGTCAATTCGAAGAGGTTTATTCATGTGCGCCTTTCAGGAGCGGATGTGCACTTATCACTTATGCCCGTGGTGAAAGCGATTACCTGCAACGGAAAACAACACTTTAAAATGAACTGTTAATCCTAACAAGTTCCGCCCGGTATAAGGGCGGTTTTTTTTTTCAAAGCGAATAAATTACCATTTAATGATCAGTAAGGCTATAGTCCTTTAGTGGCATAATAATGACAGCAATCACCACCCTTATTTTAGAGAAACAGCAAGACAATGTTTTGTTTTTCTTGCTCACTATTTTACAAATGGAGGTGTTAAAAATGTTTGTGGTGATAGGTTTTACAGCAATTCCAATTATATTGTTCTTTACCATCTTTGGAATTGCTGTTTGTATACTCAGGAGCAAGCCTGACCGGGCTCTGTTTTCACTGACAGTGACGGCTTTGTCAGCTATTCTTTCTGTTGGATGCCTCTTGCCGGCAGCTCCCGGCGGAACTGCCGAAGCAAGCGTAGCAGCCGGTTCAGCCGTTACAGGCACAAGAGAAAGTTTGACAGCTGCAGCTGGTGATCTGACATATGAAGTTGTATCGGGTGATACATTATGGTCAATTTCCAGGCGTTTTGGGACACCAGTTGCAGAGCTTAAACAGTTGAACGGTTTAACTTCCAATACAATATATGTGGGACAAGTATTAAAGGTCAAGGCGGCAAGTGAGTATATTACGTATAAAGTGGTACAAGGTGATACCCTATGGTCCATCGCAAAACGATACGGTACAACTGTAGAACAGTTGAAACAGCTGAATAAATTATCTTCTGACACGATTTATGTTGGACAGGTGCTTAAAATACAGTTCGAAACCTATAAAGTCGTGAAAGGGGACACACTCTGGTCGATTTCCCGCCGCTTCGGGACAACGGTTGCACAGCTTAAACAGTGGAACGGCCTTTCCTCCAATACAATCTATATCGGTCAGGTTTTGAAAGTTAGGCCGGGAAGCCAGTATACAACTTATAAAGTAATAAAGGGCGATACACTCTGGTCGATTGCGAAACGTTTCGGAACCACAGTTGATCGACTTAAGCAACTGAACGGGTTGTCCTCCAACATTATTTACGAAGGCCAAATTCTAAAGGTGGAGGATACAGTGCCCGCCGGACCGTCAAAAATGATTTATCAGGGCAGCACTGCCAGCAAGCAAATCGCACTAACATTCGATGCTGGAGCAGATATTGCCGGAATCCGGATACTTGATGTCTTAAAGAAGCATAACGTGAAAGCGACATTCTTTTTAACTGGAAAGTGGGCTGAGAATTTTCCTGATTATGCAAGACGGATCATAGCTGACGGCCACGAAATTGCCAATCACACATACAGCCATCCTGATTGCACAGAAATCGGAACCTCACAAATTATTCAGGATATCCGCCAGGCCGATCAAGCCATTATAGCGGTTACAGGCCAAAGGCCCAGTCCTTATTTCCGTTTCCCGTTTGGCGCTTATGATAATAAAGCTTTGGATGCAGTGGGTGCAGCAGGTTACCCTTACAGTATCCAGTGGTCACTTGATACAATTGATTGGAAACAGCCGACAGCGGATGTTATCGTTTCCCGGATTAAAAACGGGGCAAGCAATGGTGATATTGTGCTTATGCATATAGGCGGTATTAATACACCGAAAGCGGTCGACCAGGCAATCCCTGCATTGAAGGGCAGAGGATTCAAACTTGTTACCGTCAGCCAGGTACTGGGACAATAACTGAGAATTATGGATGAAGCAGCCCGGAATTGGAGCAAAAAGATTAAAAACAACCTGAATAGGAAACCTTTTAACAACTACCTACAGGCGAATTCCAGGACGAATTCGCCTGTACATTGCCCAACAGTTAATTCGTTTAGGCGTTTGTCAGCCCCGAATGGTTTCAGCGGAGCGGCAGATTTTACGAATAGCTTTCAATGAACTACGCCTATATTTTTTCAGCAATCAGCTTTTATGAATAATTTCCAGCCATATTATGCATTCTACGCTTAAGAAACTTACGGAGGTGCATGCATATGGCAAAGGAACGGAATCGGGCCCAAAAGAATGTTACCCGGACCGCAAAAACGGTCAAAGATGGTGCAGATGCCATGTTTGATTCAATCCAGGCTGGGGCGGAAGCGACCGAAAGCGCTGCGATGAATGCTGTTGATAAAACGGCTGATGCGCTTAACAGGGCATTTGATGACGACGAGCGTTAACATTTATTTTAGCACCAGGCACTCCTGCTATCGATCCGATTGGGAGTGCCTGGTTTTTATATGGCGATCATTTGCCACTAGGTACCCCGGATATCGGCTGACCGCAGTCGTGCTAACCTTCCTCAAACGAAAAAGGCACCTCCATTAAGGAAGTGCCTTTTGCCGTGTTGCTTATTTCATCCAGTTTGTATGGAAAGTGCCTTCTTTGTCGATTCGCTGATACGTGTGGGCGCCGAAATAATCACGCTGCGCCTGCAGCAGGTTGGCAGGGAGCGTTTCGGTCCGGTAACTGTCGTAGTAGGAAAGCGCCGCTGCGAAACCGGGAACCGGAATGCCGTTTTGCACCGCTGTCACAATGACATTGCGGAGCGCTTCCTGATAGTTTTCGACGATGTCTTTGAAATACGGATCGAGCAGCAGATTCGTCAGCTGCGGATCACGGTCATACGCTTCTTTGATGTTCTGCAGGAAGCGGGCCCTAATGATGCAGCCGCCGCGGAAAATCATTGCGATATCTCCGTATCTCAGATCCCAGCCGTATTCGTCTGATGCCGACCGCATCTGTGCAAATCCCTGTGCATATGAAACAATTTTACTCATGTACAGCGCTTTGCGGATCGATTCGATGAAAGCTTCCTTATCTCCTTCAAACGGAGTGGCCTCCGGGCCGTTCAGCACCTTGCTTGCTTTTACGCGCTCTTCTTTAAGGGCGGAAATAAAACGGGCAAAAACGGACTCGGTGATAACAGGAAGCGGAACACCGAGATCAAGCGCGCTCTGGCTCGTCCACTTGCCGGTTCCCTTTTGGCCGGCAGTATCAAGGATCACGTCAATCATCGGCTTGCCGGTTTCCTCGTCTGTTTTCGTGAAAATATCGGCCGTGATTTCAATAAGGAAGCTGTCGAGTTCCCCTTCATTCCATTCAGAGAATACACGGTGCATTTCTTCTGAATCCAGGCCAAGAACATGCTTCATCAGGAAGTACGCTTCACTGATCAGCTGCATGTCGCCATATTCGATGCCGTTATGGACCATTTTGACATAGTGGCCTGCACCATCCGGGCCGATATATGTTGTGCAGGCTTCCCCGCTCACCTTTGCCGAAATGGCTTCAAAAATATCCTTCACGTGCTCGTAGGCTTCTTGCGGGCCGCCAGGCATGATGGAAGGGCCTTTCAGGGCGCCTTCTTCACCGCCGGATACACCGGTGCCGATGAAGTGGATGCCTTTTTCCTCAAGCTCTTCACTGCGTTTTTGCGTATCTTTGAAAAAGGCATTTCCGCCGTCGATCAGGATGTCTCCCTTTTCAAGATGCGGCAGCAGCTGGTCGATCGTCGCATCCGTCGGGCCGCCCGCCTTTACCATCAGCATGATCTTTCGCGGTTTTTCAAGCGATTCGACAAACTCCTCGATACTGTATGTACCAGTGAGGTTTTTCCCTTTCGCCTCATTCTCAAGGAAATCATCCGTCTTTTCGCGGGAACGGTTATAAACCGATACACTGTAACCGCGGCTTTCCATATTCAATGCAAGATTCTTGCCCATTACTGCCAAGCCGATAACACCGATTTGTTGTTTAGCCATACGTTCTAACACCCTTTCTGCAGCTGGAGTCGACTTGCACACCCGCTGTCTGTAATCACATTCTCTCCGTAATCTCTGTATGAAAATAACACAACCGCTTTTCCCTAATCAAGTAACCGGCCTTTTACCGGCAATTCTGATTTTTTGTGGCTTTTCCTGGTCTTCAGTGCGCTTCATTGCACTTTATTGCGTTTCATTGCCTGGCAATTGCCTCGCAATTGCCAGGCAATGAAAAAAAGCAAAACTTCAACCCTTCTCTATTATTGGTCAAGTACGCCAAAAAATCCCTGCGAAAGCAGGGATTTGATCGGTGGTTTTCGGCATACTGCCCAATATGCCGGTTTAGAATGTTGCCGGGTCGGGGCCGATGCGTTCGTTTTGGTTGAGGCCGTCGATCCGTTTCATGTCCTCATCGTTAAGGGCGAAATCGAAAATATCGGCATTTTCCCGGATGCGTTCTTCACGCACTGATTTTGGGATGATGACAACGCCGTTTTGCAGGTGCCAGCGCAGGATGATTTGGGCCGGGCTTTTGCTGTGCTTCCGGGCGAGATCCTGAATCACATCGTTGTCAAAAAGCTTCGCTCGCATAATCGGGCTCCACGCTTCAACCCGGATGCCGTTCTTGTCGCAGTACTCAATCAGCTCTTTTTGAGTGAGGCGCGGATGGAGTTCGACCTGGTTCACGACCGGTTTCACTTCCGCATCCTTCATCAAATCTTCAAGATGGCTGATATTGAAATTGCTCACGCCGATTGAGGTAGCCCTTCCTTCACGGTAAAGTGCCTCCAGTGCACGCCATGTGTCTTTGTACTTCCCTTTGACCGGCCAATGGATCAAGAGCAGGTCCACATAATCAAGGCCAAGCCGCTCCAGGCTCGCTTCTGCTGCCCTGAAGGTGCTTTCATAGCCCTGGTCATCATTCCAAATTTTTGTCGTAACGAAAATTTCCTTACGCGGAATGCCGGAATCCCTGATTGCCCGGCCGACACCTTCCTCATTTTCGTAAAATGCTGCCGTATCAATGCTTCTGTATCCGGCCTTCAATGCAGCCGATACCGCATTGTACACTTCATCGCCTTCTTCCGCTTTGTACACGCCAAGGCCGAGCCACGGCATCTTCGAACCATTATGTAACTCGACAGTATCTGCAATTCCCTCGTACGACATTCTTCCATTCCTCCTGTCCTTTTTGATTCTTATACTTGCCATTGCCATGATGAATCCTTTTGCCCCAGCTCTTTTCTCTTCTTTTCGGGGCAGGCCGGAACCTTCCTATCCCGGAGGTCCAACTCAAAAGCATCTCCAAAACCAATCGTATCATACTCTGTATTCACTTTGCGGCACTAAAGCATACTCCATTTCAATTCGCCATCCGAAAGGACCCACTCTACGTGCTTTTCCCCCTCTTTTCGGTTGTTAAAACAGGCATCCGAAACGGATGCCAAAAAACCGCTTTTTAAATGTCGGGAATTTGCCAGTCGAGCGGTTCACTCCCGATATTTTCGAGGAACTGGTTCGCTTTTGAAAAGGGCTTGCTCCCAAAGAAGCCCCGTTTCGCAGAAAATGGGCTCGGATGGGCAGATTCAATGATGTAATGGTGTTCAGCTGTTATGAACTCTTCTTTTGCCTGCGCCTTCTTCCCCCAGAGCATGAAAACAACCGGTTTTTCTCGTTCATTCAGTGTCTTGATCACCTCATCGGTAAACGTTTCCCACCCTTTTCCTTTATGGGAATTCGGTTTGCCTTCCCGGACCGTCAAAACCGTATTCAGCAACAATACGCCCTGTTCGGCCCACTTCACCAGGTAACCGTTGTTCGGAATCTTGCAGCCGAGATCGCTTTGCAGCTCTTTATAAATGTTTTTGACAGAAGGCGGCGGTGTCACCTCCGGCTGCACCGAAAAACTCAAGCCGTGCGCCTGATTCGGCCCATGATAAGGATCCTGGCCCAGGATGACTACCTTCGTATCCTTGAAAGAAGTGAGATGGAGCGCATTGTATATATTTTCTTTTGCAGGATAAATCGTTTCTGTTTCATACTCTTTTTCCAAAAAGCTGCCCAACTCGTTGAAATATGGTTTCTCAAATTCATCCTGTAAAAGACCGGCCCAGTCGTTCCGCAATACATTTTCCATGGTGCTCACATCCTGTTTCTTTATTATTTAAAACCTTTCTGTTACCCATTTTCCTTTTTCACTATTCCAAAAACATCAGCTTGAACATGCAAACTGCCGTTACTCACTCAAGGCTCTTTTCATTGATGGATTTCCCATGCAGCTTCACTGTCCCCCCCGCAAAAGCCCCAAAGCTGACACCTAACGAACGCGAAATCAACCGCCAGCAAAACTAAAAAAGCGCACCATCTGCCATGTGCGCCTGTGCTCCCTTTCAGTATATCAAAAAAAGAAATGCGGAAGGTTGTGAATACCTTCCGCATTTCTTATTCATCTTCACCATCGACATCAATTGCCGGTGTATTGTTATAAAGGTAAGTTGGCGCCGTCTTATCATTGGCGCTTTTATCGTCTTCAAAATACTCATCTATCTTACGGTTGGCCGCCTCCGACTCAGTCTTCGGCTTATCGTTGTCAATATCCCTTACGGAATCATTCAACGTTTCATTGATCGCCTCGTTGGCAGAGACGGTCTCTTCATCCTGCCGCCGCTTTTTTGAATCAGCCATAACCATCCTCCTTTGGATCAGCGTTACGGCTAATTTTCCCGATTTATCCCGATATTAATCGTATGGAGATCCGGGAAACGGATGCCGGCAGCTTTTTTATAAAGACTTCCGTAACAATCACTAGGCCGACTCTTTTTTCCCCATAACCTCCCGTTGATAAGCCAGGTTATGCTTCATGACAATTTCTTTGTCACGCCGAACAAGTTTCACAAATGAAGCGCCAAGCCCGAACATGATAAAAACAATCGGCAGGGCGACAAGGATGGATACAGTCTGTAACGCTTGAAGACCGCCCACAAACATTAATGTCATCGGGAGGACGGCAAGTGAAAACGCCCAGAAAAGTCGATTCCAGCGGAACGGATCACCGACCACCATGTTTTGGGTAACCGCCGCCAGCGTATAGGACGACGAATCAAACGTAGTGGCAAGGAAAACAATCGCTGTTACCGTAAACAGGGTCACCATCAATTTTCCAAACGGCAGTGCGGCAATGATGGCGATGATCGCTTCCGGCGTTCCCTGCTCCGCCATAATTTGCGTGACCGGTACGATGTCATTCAATTCCAGATACATTCCGTAGTTTCCGAGGACCATGAAATAAAGCGCTGAACCGAGCGTGCCCCAGCCGACCGCTCCAAGGATCGTCTGGCGGATGGTGCGCCCTTTGGAAATTTTGGCGACAAACAAACCGATGAATGGGGCATACACAATCCACCATGCCCAGTAAAAAATGGTCCATGCTTCAGGGAACCCTGACTTCAGGACAGGATCTGTCCATAAATTCATGCGGAAAAAGTTATCCAGCAATAATCCCGTTGCATTGGTGCTCATTTTCATGATGAACAGGGTCGGACCGGCAACCAATACGAATGCAAGGAATCCGAACGACAGAACCAGATTGACGTCACTCAGCTTTTTAATTCCTTTTTCAAGGCCTGAATACGCACTGACAGAAAAGATGACCGTGACAATAAGCAACACGGCGATATCCATGACAAGCGAACGCTGGATTCCTGTCACTTCCGTAATCCCGGCCGAAATCATCGGCGTGCCTAAGCCCAGCGTTGTACCGGCTCCACCGAGCAAGCTGAACATGAACAGGATATCGATTGTTTTACCAAGCGGTCCATCAACCAGTTTGCCAAGGATCGGCCGGCATGCTTCACTTATTTTCAAAATCGGTTTTTTCTTCACATGGTACAAGTAGGCAATCGGCAATGCGGGCAAGGTGTAAATCGCCCAGGCAGTCGGGCCCCAGTGGAAGATCCCATACGTCGCGGCCCACTCGATCGCTTCGGCGGACTTCGCTTCAAGTGCGTATGGCGGGGATTGGTAATAGTACGCCCACTCGACAGCACCCCAGTACATGATACTGGAACCGATACCGGCACAGAACATCATGCCGGCCCAACTGAACGTCGAAAATTGCGGTTTTTCATCCGGCTTTCCGAGCGTGATGTTTCCGTATTTGCTGAAGGTCACCCAGGTCAGGAATAAGAGGGCGCCGAATCCTCCCCATAAATAAAGGGGGCCGAATTTATCTGTAACAAAAGAGTTGGCGGTGCTTAACACTTCTGCGCCTTTTTCGGGGAACATGATAAGAGGAATACAAACGGCTAACAACAATGCAAATGTAGAAATAAACGTAGTCGAGTCAATTTTGGCTTTGGTTTTTTTCATTTGAGCTTCAGTTCAAAAATGCGGCATTTCTGCGTGCGGGCATTTCAGAACCTTGCTTCACCTCCTGATGCAGTATATGTGTTTTCCTGTTCAATTTGTTCAGTTTAAACTTTACAAATTAATTAAAAAAAGCTGTGGTTCACGGATTTCTTTTCAGAAACATGAACTTTTTTCGCACACCATTACATTTTAGCAAACAATTCGGCTCTGTCATCCGCTCGCACCACCCGTATATGGTGATAAACAGGGAATAGCTTATTTCATGTACACTGGTGAGAAGTAATTTATATTTTATTTTCCATTTACTCTCTTTAACGGGAAATAACACCTTGAATCAATTTTTCTAAAGGGGGCTGTTTGGGGTGCAACCTTTTAAAGGCATTGAATTTGGGTTCAGTGCGTATGTTTTGGTTACTCTCCGGATTAAAGGTACTGAATGGAGGTTCAGCACCTCTAATCTTGGTCTCGCTGCTGATTAAGCGAACTGAATTAGGGTTCAGTGCCTCTAATCTTGGTCTCGCTGCTAATTAGGCGCATTGAATTAGGGTTCAGTGCCTCTAACCTTGGTCTCGCTACTGATTAGGCGCACTGAATTAGGGTTCAGTGCTTATAATTTGGCTTCTCACCTAGTTAGATGCACTGAATTGGAGTTCAGTGCTTATATTCTTGGTCGCTCTACTGATTAAAAGCACTGAATTCACTTAAAACAGCCAAGGTGCCTATCCAGTTCACTCCCTAAACCGGACTACAGTACTTCGAAACTTCCACTGCCGCCTAATATCTCCCCCACAAAAAAAGAGCAGCATCCGCCGCCCTTTTTAACCAAGATCCCATTTCTTCAAATCAAACTCCACATTCCCTTTCGCGCCAAACACGATCCGTTCATTCTCCGGGTCAGGGAAAATCCGCGCCGTGAATACTTCCCTGCCGCCATTCAAGAAGACTTCGATTGAAGAGGCGTCAAGAAAAACACGGATATCCCCAAGGTTTTCCAAATAACAGTGCCGCGCTTCTGTCAGCCCGTCCACAAAGCTTTTGCGCTCAAGTGTGAAGCGCTTTGCCCTTTTGTTATAGAGGAGGCGGGCATGGCCGCGGATGCCGATTTCAAATCGTTCCATGTCACCGCTGAATCCTTCAAGCAGCAGTTCCGCCGCTTTCCCGGAGATCCCTTCGTATTCCGCTTCCGCGTCTTCCAGTGAAAGCCCCTGGTGGCTGACTTCATCATGGCGAAGGGATTCAAGTTCTGCAACAGGCTGCTGAATCAGCCTGCCCTCATGCAAACTCAAAACACGCGGCAGTGTCATCGTATGCAGCCATTTGTGCTTGACGGTCGGCTGGTCCTGCTCGTTCTGGTTCGGCACGCCCATCCATGCAATGAGGATCCGCCGGCCTTTATCATCCTCCATCGTTTGCGGAGCATAGAACTCGAACCCTCTGTCCAGTTCCGTAAAATCACCATGCGCCATGCGGGCTTTCCCGTAATCAAGCTCTCCGGCAAAGTAACCGGCCTGGTATACATTGTTATAAAGCATCCCGTCAGCTTCAAGCCCCTGCGGAGATGCAATCAGTACATCTTTTCCGCCAAGGCGGAACAAATCCGGGCATTCCCACATATAGCCGAAATCGCCAAGCTGGCCGATATGAGATCCGGCAATCGGACCGAGGCATTCCCAGTCGTCAAGGTCATCGGAGCGGAAAAGGACTGCCCTTCCTTGAAGATCGGTGCTCTGGGCGCCTACTACCATATACCAGCTGTCACCGTGTTTCCATACTTTAGGGTCGCGAAAATGCGGTGTATATCCTTCCGGCAGGCGGATGACCGGCCCTTCTTTTTTAAAATGGAGCCCATCTTCGGACACCGCCTTGCACTGATACGTTTCACGATTGCCGTCCTCATCCTTCACATTACCTGTATAAAAAAGTGCCATGACGCCGTTATCGTCGATTGCGCTCCCGGAATAGCAGCCGTTCTTTTCATACCATTCACTTGGGGCAAGTGCGATTTCCTCATGCGTCCAGCGCACAAGATCTTCCGAAGTGTAATGGCCCCAGAACTTGGCTCCGTGCCCGGTTTTGAACGGCATCCACTGATAAAATAAATGATATGTCCCGTTCCATTGAATAAAGCCGTTCGGATCATTCAGCAGTCCTGCCGGCGGCATCATATGATAAGCAAGCCGGTAAGGATCCCGCTCAGCCAGCTGCCGGTTTTTTTCGACTTCGTCATAAGCCTGCTGCTTCAACTGCTCTTCTGTGTGTGCCATTCTTATGACTCCTTTCATGCCATCAAAAATGTATATGAAATCGATTCCCTCTTTTATAATCTTACCTTCATCTGCCAGTTGTTTCAATCCGAAACAACACTGAAAGCGGTTTCCGGAAATTTCCTTCAAAAAAAATTCAAAAAATAGGTTTTAATCATTGCATATGAAGGATATATTTCATAATATAAAATACAAGAAAAATTTACTTCAAAGAGGTGTAATGAATTGGCAGTCAACAAGATTTCTTCTGCAGTGCATGACTATATGTCAAAAACCCCGTCCTCCCTTGCTTTCATGGAAAAGGCCAAGGATGTCATGCCGAATGGCGTAACGGCAAACATAAAGGCATTCGCACCTTATCCTGTCGTCATGAAAAAGGCGAAAGGAGCCTACTTGTATGACATGGACGATAACAAATATATCGACTATCTGCTTGCATACGGCTCGCTGATGCTCGGCCACGGCCATCCGAAAGTGAAAGAAGCGATGTTCAACCAGCTTGAAATGGATGGCACCAGTCTCTTTGGCACACCGCACAACCTTGAATACGAAATGGGCAAAAGGCTGCAAAGCTACTATCCGAGCATGGAGCTGCTGAGATATACGAATTCCGGCACAGAAGCGACCCTGCTTGCGCTGCGCCTCGCCAGTGCCTATACAGACAAACATAAGATCGCCAAATTCGAAGGGCATTACCACGGCGGCTATGATAAAGTGCTGTTCAGCATCAACCCGTCCCAACAGGAATATGGTGCAGAGGATGAACCAGCCGCCGTTCAGGAATCAAAAGGAATTCCATCGTATTATGAAGATAATATTCTCATTCTACCCTTTAATGACATGGAAAAAACGGAATGCCTGTTAAGAAAACACAAAGATGAGCTGGCGGCAATCATCCTTGAGCCGGTCCAAAGCGGTTTCATCCCAGCCCAGCCGGAGTTCATGAAAGAACTGCGGGCCCTTACAGAGGAGCTCGGCATTGTTTTGATTTTTGATGAAGTGAAGACCGGCTTCCGCCTCGGCCTTGGCGGTGCCCAGGAAGTGTATGGCATCAAGCCGGATTTGACTGCACTTGGAAAAGTGATCGGCGGCGGCTTCCCGGTCGGTGTCGTCGGCGGCAAGAAGGAAATCATGCTTGAAAGTGCCGCAGGGCTTTCCTCGGATGTCTTTGATTACAGCCAGAGCAAAACGTCCAACTCGAAAAATGTGTTGTTCCACAGCGGTACGTATAACGGGCACCCGGGCATCCTGGCAGCAGGCATGGCGGTGCTTGATGTCCTTGAGGTGAAAATGGGCGATGTCCTCCATAATACCGAAACGCTGAAAACAAAACTGGAACAGCTTTTCAAGGAAAACGGCATTCCGATGAAGGCGATCGGTAAAGGCACGATCTTCAACCTGATTCCGACCGAACAAGATGAAATCAAAGACTACCGCGAGTTCCAGAAAACAGACCTTGAACTTCGCAAGCGCCTGGACTATCATTTACTCAACGAAGGAATTTATACAAAACCGCTGAACCGCTACAGTCTTTCAACCGAACACGGTGAAGAAGAAATCGAAAAAACAGTTGAAGCATTCAAACGGGCAATCAAAAAACTGAAAGCTGAACAACAGGAACAAAGGCAGTAATTCCGAAACCGAACAATAAATAAGGCATAAACACAGCAGCGGACATGATAATGATGATGTAAGGGCGAGGGGAAAAGCATGGAGAAAATGGATGTATTTGAACGCATGATGCATATGCAGGATTCGATGAGCAAATCGCAGAAGAAAATCGCCAATTTTTTGATTGCAAACCCGGAAAGTGCACCGTTTTTGACCGCTTCCAAGCTGGCCCGCCAGGTCGGTGTCGGCGAAGCGACAATCATCCGGTTTGCAGTTTTTCTCGGATTTCAGGGCTACCCGGATTTCCAGCGCCATCTCCAGGAAACAATGAAGCGGAAATGGACATCAGCAGAACGGTTTGAAAAAACGTCCCGGATGAACCATACCGAACCGAACGTTTGGGAAGAGGTCCTTTCCGATGACATCCAGAACATCAAGGATACAATCGACAACCTCGATCCCGAAGCATTTCAGCAGGCGGTCCGTGACATCATCGGAGCCGAACGGATTTTCATCGTCGCATACCGGAGCGCCAACAGCATCGGCCATTTCCTTGAGTTTTATCTGGATCTTGTACTGCAGAACACCGAACTGATTACCCAGGCAGACGGCGTTTCCGAACATCTGCTTGATATAACAGACAAAGACCTCGTCATCGGACTCGGATTTTCACGTTATACGAAGCGAACTGTCGATGTGATTAAATACGCGCGGTCCCGGGGTGCCCGGACGCTGGTGATCACCGACCACCTGCTGTCTCCGCTCGCGCCGCTTGGCGATACCCAGCTGTACAGTGCAGTCGAAATCAACTCGTTCATCGATTCGTTTTCGGCACCGCTCAGTGTCATCAATGCACTTATTACCGGCGTCACACGCTCCGAACAGGAAAAAGTGAAAAAACGCCTTGAACAGCTTGAAGACATGTGGGAAACCTTTGATGTGTTTTATGAATAATTCATATTTTATCCTGAATACACCTCTGAAAGATAAATAGCGTAACAATAAAACCGGCCCCTTTACTGGATGTTTACCAGAGCGGGGCCGGTTGTTTTCGTTGGAGGTAGTCGGTTAGGGTTTTGGCGATTGTTTTTTAAAAGAGGTCCTTTTTCCGTGCGATTTCATTATTTTTTTAGGCGGCCGAGGAATAATCACAAGCCCTGTCATACTGTTTCGCGCCGTATCCAGCTGAATTCACGCCCTTTCCGCTCTTTTTCACACCGGAAGGCACGGGGCGGTATGCCGAACATCTGCAATCACGCCGTTTCAGTTGATATTCACGCCAATCTTAGCTTGTTTTGCGCCTAAACTCGGTTGTTACACGCCAGACAACATCGCTTTCACGCCTTCCACAACGTTTCGCGCCATATCCAGCCGGAATCGCGCCAATTCCGCACCTTTTCACGCCGTTAATCGTAAGCAATAACGACGGACGCCTGACTTTATGCATTTTTATTGTTATATACATACTGGAACCTGCCGTTTTTCCCACTCCAAAACAAAACCCGGCCACAAACAGGGCCGGGTTTTCCTTCACTTCATTCTTCCACAGTCACTGCACTAATCCGGCAGTCACCGCCGCATCAGGTTTCAAATGAACCTTCTCCCCATTTATCAGCACGTCCAGCGGTTCGCCGTCCACAAGTGCCAGCGCCACACGCTCGCTGTTCACGTCCACTTCCACCGTCCTGCTTCGATACTGGAGACGGAAGCGGTAATGCTGCCATTCTTCGGGCAGGGCCGGTGCGAGGGACAGGCCGCTTTCCTTGAGGCGTAGGCCGGCAAATCCGTAGACGATCGACATCCATGTGCCGCCCATGTTTGCCATATGGAGGCCGTCTTTCGTATTGCCGTGCGTGTTATCAAGATCAAGGCGGGCCGTTTCAATGAAATAATCGAACGCCTTTTGGCGGTATCCGACTTTTGATGCCATGATGCTGAAGATGCAAGACGATAGCGATGAGTCATGGGTTGTTATTTTTTCATAGTAATCATAGGAACGCTTGATGGTTTCAAAGCTTTCCTCATCTTCAAGCAGGAAGTGGGCTAGCACGGTATCTGCCTGTTTGCACACCTGGTAACGATACAGGGTCAGCGGATGGTAATGGAGCAGGAGCGGACGATGATCCGGCGGCGTGTTTTCGAAATCCCAGACCGCTTTTTGCAGGAACGTATCATCCTGGGCATTGATGCCGCGCTCTTCATCGAATGGCAGGTACATGGCTTCTGCCGCCGCTTTCCATTCTTCCGCTTCCTCTCCGGTTATACCGAGGCGGCTGCTCAGATTTTCATGTGCCGAATTATCCATTTCTGCAAGCAATCGGTATGCTTTTGCAGCCCATTTCAAATTATGCTTCGCCATGACATTTGTATAATAGTTGTTATTGACAATGCACGTGTATTCATCCGGGCCGGTCACATCATCAATCCGGAATGTGCCGTTATGATAATGGCCGGTGTCCATCCATAGACGGGCCGTTTCAAACAGCACTTCCGCCCCATATTCTTTCAGGAATTCATCATCCCCGGTTGCCAGGTAGTATTGGATATAGCTGTAGGCAATATCGCCGCTGATATGATACTGGGCCGAGCCGGACGGAAAATAGGAGGAGCACTCTGTTCCCGATATCGTCCGCCACGGAAACAGCGCACCTTGTTTGTGGCCCATTTCCCTGGCATGATCCCGGGCATGTCCAAGGATCGAATAACGGTAGACAAGGAGCTGGCGGGCAATGTCGGGCCGGGTCATCAAAAACACGGGGAACATGTAAATTTCGGTGTCCCAGAAATAGTGCCCTTCATAGCCTTCCCCGGAAAGGCCTTTTGCGGCAATGTTACTGAATTTATCGCGGCCGGCCGACTGCAGCAGCTGATAGAGGTTGAAACGGATCCCTTCCTGTAGCTTTCCGTCCCCGTCGATTGTAATATCAGCATACTGCCAAAACGCCTCCAGGGTATTTCGCTGCCGGTTCAGGAGGTCGCTGAATGACAGGCTGCTGATGCTATGATGGATATCGATTCCTTTCTGGGCCAGGCTGTTTTCATGGCGCAGAGTATCCGTGTAGATATTATATTTAGTGACAGTAACTGGCTCCGTCAATGTCATGGTTAAGACGGTCTCAACGGCTGCTGCCGACTTTTTCACCGTCACATCGTGCCCTCTGTCAGCCTCCAGCCGGGAAACACAAGCGGTCTTCAACCGGGAAACTTCAGCCTGGCTGACAACATAGGTATATTCCCCGTCCCGGCCGGACTCAACCGGATGAAGCCGTTTGCCATGGCCCGAGCCGACACGCGGGTCGCTGTCATCGGTATAGTTCGTAACATCGCCGTCTACGGTTGACACAACTTTCATTTGACCGTGGAAGTTCACCGGTTCCACCGTGATTTCAATCGCAAACAATTCCCGCACGTCAAACGAAACGAGGCGGCGGAAACGGATGTTGAGTTCTTTGCCCCCCGGTGATTTCCAGTGGACGGCACGCTCCGCAAAGCCGCGGTCAAGATGGAGGCTCCGTTCATAGGAACGGATTTCCCCATCAAACAGCGAGAAACGCTCTTCCTCCCCGCTTTCGCCAAAATAGAGTTCAATCGTCTGGGCATCGATAATATTCAGCATTTTCTGCTGGGTATCGGGAAAACCGTACAGTTTTTCCCCATATGGAATGTCAATGATATCGTGGAAGGCGTTCTGGTACGTGCCCCGGATAGAGGCCATGCCGTCACTGTATCCTTCCTCGAAGTTGCCGCGGACGCCGAGATATCCGTTGCCGAGGGCAAATAAGCTTTCCAGGTTCAGCAGGTCTTCCTGTGTCAGTCCATTCTTTGTCAGGGTCCAAGTCATACACTACACTCCTACACAAGTTTTGTTCGTTATTCTTTTACCCCGCCTGATGTCAATCCGGAAACGATCTGTTTCTGGAAGAACAGGACGATGAGCAGGGTCGGAATCGTGACGATTGTCGTTGCGGCCGCCACTTCTCCCCACAAAATTTCGAACTGGGTCCGCAAAAACGAGATGGCGACCGGCACTGTGTGATAATCCTGGTTCGAGTTGATCGTAATGGTCAGCAGGAACTCGTTCCAGGCTGCGATGAACACGATGATCGCTGTTGTGAACACGCCCGGCGCCGCAAGCGGAAACACAATCTTGAACAGCGTCTGAAACGGGGTGGCACCATCTATTTTTGCCGATTCTTCAAGGGCGAGCGGAATATGGTTGAAATGGGTCACAAGAATCCAGACCGCCATCGGCAAGGTGATTGTCGAATAAGGCAAAATGATCGCATAGCTGTTTGTCCAGCCAAGGTCCAAAAACAGGTTGTAAACCGGCCCGATGACGATCATCTGCGGGAACATCGATACTGCAAGGATGACGCCGAGCAGCACGTTTTTCCCCCTGAATTCGAACCGGGAAATCGCATAAGCTGCAAACGTGGCGACAAGGACGATATAGATTGTTGTCGAGAAAGCCACAATCAGCGATGTTTTGATGGCGCCGAGTATGCCCTTATCGACGATGACGCGTGTGAAGTTATTCAAAGTCGGATTTTCCGGGATGAAATTAAATGCCCCGGTTCCGAATATTTCCCCGGACGTTTTAAAGGACGTAATGAAGATCCATAAAAACGGGAAGAACATGATGAATAAGTAAACAACGATGATGCTGCCGACGATTATTTTCAACTTTCTGTTACGGGTATCCATGATTCTCCCCCCTAATTTTTATCCATAAGATTGGCGCCGAGGAACTTAACATAAATGGTCGCGATGATGGCCACACAGACGAACATGACCATGACGATGACTGAGCCATAGCCGAAGTTCGTTTGCCCGAACATCGCTTTGTATCCATAAATGGACAGGGTTTCCGTCGCACCGCCCGGGCCGCCGCCGGTCAGGACATAGATCAGGTCAAATACCCGGAATGCATCAAGTGTGCGGAACAGCAGGGCGACAAGGATGGAGGGCTTCAGCAAAGGCAGTGTCACTTTGAAAAAGGACTGGATCTTATTGGCCCCGTCAATTTCGGCTGCTTCATACAGGGATTTCGAGATATTTTGCAGGCCCGCCAGCAGTAAAAGCGCCATATACGGCGTCGTTTTCCAGACGTCCGCCAGAATGGTCGACGCCATCGCGCCTGACCCGGTTAGAAGCAGTTCCCGTGAATCATCGACAAGCCCGATCATCTCAAAAAAGTGGGCTACGATGCCGCTGCTCCCGTCATATAGGTAACTCCACATCAACGCCGCTACCGCTGTCGGAATCGCCCATGGAATGAGAGAGGTCGTCCGGATGATTCCCTGGCCCCGCATCGCTTTGTTCATGATCATCGCCAGCGCAAGCCCCAGGATAAGCTCGAGGAAAACAGAGATGAACGTGAACTCCACCGTATTCCAGGCCGAGAGCCATAGCCGTTTATCTCCCATGGCCTTTTTGTACCCTTCCAGGCCGATAAAGTTCGACGGCACCATACTGTTTTCAATATCCTCCACTATGAGCGGCAAATTTTCTTTATTCGGCGTGTCATAATCAGCCGCTATTTGATCGACGACATTTGTTGCTTCTTTCGATAATGCCATCAAATCGTCCCGCTCGGCATCTGTAATTTTCTCGACGCCTTCTCTTCCTTCAAACTCTTTTTCTTTTTCCGCGATTCTTTGCAGGAGCTGATCGATTTCAGCCTGCAAATCGGGGTTATCGGTAATTTCTTTCCGGTCTTCCTCCAAAAACATCGTCAAGTACATTTGTGTTTCGTCATACAACTCAAAATTAAACCGTTCATTCAGATAAAGGCCTGACTTTTGCTGGTCATTCAGCTGGTAGTCGAAAAATGTATACGTAAAAGACTGGATGACCGGCCAGAGGGAGAAAACCCCGATTAACAGCACGACCGGGACAATGAACAGATATTCTTTAAAGCCCATTTTCTTCATTCTGGACACCTCTTTTCACGTTTGCAGCTAAGCCGGAGATTGCATACGACACCCTTTCCGCATGAACAAAAGGGAACGCACGCCCTATCATCCAGCTTATCTTGAGCCGGGATATGGATTTTTCCCAATCGTGTCTATACAAGTTAAAAATTTGTGTAAAAAAAGGCTCTAACCGAAATTAGAGCCTTCTTCTGTTTACGCAGTCAGTCTATTCTTCACTTACTGCCCCTTTGATGGCTTCAACTGCTGCATCAAGGCCGTTACCTGAACTTAAGTATTTATGTGTCTCGACCTGAATGGTATCAGATACTTTTGAGTAGTCAGGTGAAACCGGACGGGCAATTGTATTGCCAAGTGCATTATTGAACCCTTCATAAGAAAGCATGTCATTGGCCTGGATGACTTCTTCGTCTTCAAGAAGCGCGTTATAGCCAGGGATATATCCGCCTTCAGTGGACATAATTTTCTGGCCCTCTTTGCCGGAAACGAACTTGATGAATTCCCATGCGCCTTCAACGTCTTTGGCATTTTTATTGACGCCGAGCAGCCATCCGCCGACAGATCCGCCGTTTGGAAGCGGAGCGATGCCGACCTGATCGACTTTTACAGTGACGCCATCTTCTTCGCCTTTGATGCGGCCGAACTGATAAGGCCAGTTCCGGGCAAATACCGCGTTGCCCTGTTCAAAGTTGGTGTGGGTCTCGCCTTCAGTGAAGTTCAAAAGGTCCTTCGGTGCCCAATCAGCAGTTGTAAAAGCATACATCTGCTCAAGGCCGCCTTTTACATCTTCAAAAGAGTTTGTGAATTCAGTTGCATTAACAGTAAGCCCTTCATACTGCTTGGACTGGTAAAGGAAACCGTATTTTGTGCCCTGTTCTCCGGTGTACTTATCAGCCATTGCACCAAGCTCTTCATATGTGTAATCGCCGCTGATCAGCTTGTTGGCATCTTCTTCACTGACAATATCGCTGCGGAAATAAAGCAGGCCGAGGTCAGGGAAGAACGGAAGCGTGAATTGTTTTCCTTTATAGTTACCTGAATCCATGGAACCGCTGTTGAAATCATCCTTTTTCATATCAGCATCGTTCATGTACGTGTCGATCGGCTCAAGATAGCCGCCGCCTGCAAATTCCCCTGCCCAGACAACGTCCATGGAGATGATGTCATACTCATCAGACCCGCTGGAAAGGGAGGTTAAAAGCTGGTCATGCATCTGGCCGGAATCATTGGTCATCTGGACCCATTCGACCTCATATTTATCCTGGCTCTTGTTGAACTCATCAATCACCATTTGAGTGGCTGGTGTGTTGTCATTCTGTGCTGCGAATTTCAATTGGACTTTTTCACCGGAACCTTCACCTTCTGTGGCATTTTCATCTGTTCCTTCAGTTTCCTCTGTTCCAGATCCGCCTGCATTCTCTTCCTCTTCCCCGCCGCTGCAAGCAGCCAGGAAACCGGCAACAAGCGCAAGCGCTAGTAAAACGGACAGCCATTTTTTCATGTATTGACGCCCCCTATTTCGTATTGAAATTCTTGAACTTACTTGCATTCTAGTAAGAAAACGCTTACAATTATATTAAAATTTTAATATTATTGTTAAAATTTTTACATATAGGAGGGGAAAACTTGAAAACTTCTATTAATCCTTCCGTCATCCAGCAGTTCCTATCAGCCCGGATTCATAACAAACAGGAAAACTACATCCATCCTCCCTATGAAATGGAACGGAAATTGACGGATGCCCTAACAATGGGGAATGGCGAGCTTGCCCATGCCATCCTGGAGGAAATCAACCAGCTGGAAGGTGCAACACTCGCAGCAAACCCGGTCCGCTCCCGGAAAAATGCATTGATCGCGGTCTGCACGCTGTTTACACGGGCGATCATCAAGGGCGGCGTCGACCCGGAAACCGCCTTCCATTTGAGTGATGCCTATATCATGGAATTTGAAAAAATAAATGACCTGGACCGGCTCAATCAGCTTGAATACGAAATGCTGGCTCATTTCATAAAAACACTGCAAGAAGAAAGCAACTCAAATACATACAGTCATCCTGTGAATCTTGCCATTTCCTACATCTATGAAAACATTCTTGAAGAATTATCCCTCGATATTATCGCCAGCAAGATTTTCGTGCATCCGAACTACCTATCGAGCCGCTTCAAGAAAGAAACAGGCCTTACCATCACCGAATTCATCAATAAAAAAAGAATAGAAGAATCCAAGTATTTTTTGCTTCACACAAACACTTCCATTTCCGGCATATCTTTTTTATTCAAATTTTGCAACCAGAGCTACTATACAGCACTTTTTAAAAAGCTGAACGGCATTACACCGAGGGAATTCAGGCAGCGGAAGCAGACGATGTAAAATGGTGCCTGTCAATTTGCGCCTAGCGAAAGAAGACAATGTGAGTGCGACCGAAGGGAAGCAGGAACAGATGCCTTATTTATGCCTGTGGTGACAGCGAGCCCCTGCAGCTGAAATCAATACCCTGTTTGAGTCTCCTTACTTCCTAGTTCGATTCCGGGAATTTTTCCTTGTCTGTCAGGCCCGATGTCCTTATACTTAGTAAGAATAAGAGATAAGGAGACGTAACGAATGGAACTGGCCCTCTCCAACTCAACTAACAAGAAGCTGCTTATTCCTGTTAAGAAAGCCATTACCGATTTCACGTTAATTGAAGACGGAGACAGGGTCGCCGTCGGCTTGTCCGGCGGAAAAGACAGCTCCACCCTGCTGTACATCCTGACGATGCTGCAGCGGCGGCTGCCGATTTCCTTTGAAATCGTCCCGATCTCCCTTTCACTCGGTTTTCCCGATACGGACCTGGATCCGATGAAGGAATTTACAGATGCGCTTGGCCAGCCGCTTCACGTGCTCGATACCGCCAATGGCAAAATCCTTTTTGACGTGCGGAAGGAAAAAAACCCGTGCTCATTATGCGCCAATATGCGGCGCGGCATTTTGAACGATGCTGCCAAAAAGCTCGGCTGCAATAAAGTGGCACTCGGCCATCATCTTGATGATGCACTTGAAACGTTTTTCATGAATTTCTTTTTCAACGGCCGGCTTGGAACCTTCCAGCCTGAAACGTATCAGGACCAATCCGGGATTACGGTCATCCGGCCGATGGTATATTTGGAAGAACAAGCGATCATCCGATTTATCGAAGCAAAACAAATTCCGATTGTCCACAATCCGTGCCCTGCCGACAAACAGACACGGCGGGAAGAGGTAAAGAATCTGGTCAAACAACTCAGTCTCCAATATCCTGATATCCGCAAGAAATTTCTGCATGCCATCAAGCATGCTGATTTCAGCGGTTTTTGGACAATGGAAGAAGACTGAAGAATCATTATATAGAAAGAACCCGGCATACCGGGCACTTTTGGAGGCGGGAGTATGGAGGAAGAACAGAAAGAAGGTTTAAAGGGGATCGGTTACGGCGCTTCCGCTTATTTTTTATGGGGACTTCTTCCACTTTATTGGAAGCTTGTCGGCCATGTGCCGTCTGAAGAAGTGCTGGCCCATCGGTTCATCTGGTCGTTTGTTTTCACAGCAGTTATTCTGCTGATGATGGGAAAAGGGAAAGCGTTCTTGAAAGAAGTGAAAGAAATCATTTCCCGGAAAAAGCAGTTTCTGGGCATCATTTTTGCTTCCCTGTTCATCAGCGTCAACTGGTTCACATATATTTGGGCCGTCAACAATGACCATGTCATTGAAGCGAGCCTTGGCTATTATATCAATCCGCTCGTCAGCGTCCTGCTGGGGATTATAGTCCTGAAAGAAACCCTTTCCCGCTGGCAGATCATCTCGTTCATTCTCGCTGCAATCGGCGTCTTGATCATGACCCTGTCTTATGGTGACGTTCCATGGGCGGCATTGTCCCTGGCCATCAGTTTCGGTTTATACGGCCTGTTCAAGAAGATGGTGAATGTCGGATCATTGACCGGCCTTGCCATTGAAACGATGATCCTGACACCTGTCGCCCTTTTCTATGTGGCGGTTCTGCATCAGTCCGGGCAGAGCTCCTTCATATTGGACGGAACATCCACCGTGCCGCTTTTGATCGGTGCAGGCGTGGCAACGGCAGTACCGCTGCTGCTGTTTGCTTCTGCTGCCCGCAGGGTGACATTGACGATGGTCGGGTTTCTGCAGTATATCGCCCCGACTCTGACGCTCATCCTCGGTGTGTTTTTATACAACGAACCATTTACATCGGTGGAAATGGCGGCATTTTCATTTATCTGGACAGCACTTGTCATTTTTTCATTTGCGAGGACACGCCTATTCCGGAAAATGGAAAACAGGATGTTCCCAAAACAGGCATTTGCCAAAAGCAAAAACGTGTAGATTTCTCGAATCTACACGTTTTTTCTATGGCAATGAGGGATTAAGCGTTCGGTTAAAAGCACTGGAACGAACGGATCCTCCGTAAATCAGTGCCGAAATAGACCCATCTGTACCCGTTCCAGCGGTATCCGGCAATCGATCTGCGGCCGACATAGGTCGGGTAAAACCAGAACGACCTGAAGTTGCTCAGCCATATATACGTAAAACGGTACATGCAGCGCCTGATCGAGCCCGGATCAACAGCGAAGGTCCCGGCTTCAGCACCCATGGCCTGTGCCTGGGTCAACTGCGGGGTGAATGCCGGCGGCGGTGAAGTCGGCGGCGCGCCTGCTCCCGGCTGCCCTTCTCCTCCCGGATAAGGCATGCCTGCTCCCGGCGGCTGCCCTGGAGGAAACCCGGGGTACATTCCGCCCGGCATCCCGCCTGGTCCAGCCCCCGGTCCATAGCCCGGCGGAGAAGTTTGAGGGAACTGATAAAATTGTCTTTCATCATAGTACATGACCTTAATAGCCCCTTTCTTGTTCGTCTCTACTTATGCTATGCAGTTCTTCGGGCTGGGTGCATGTCACGGTTTGCTTTCTGTGCCTGTGTATAACAGCAAAGAATACTGAGCACATTTAATATATACGGTTAAAACCAGAGGACAGGGAGGGATGGGAATGGAACAGCAAGGAAAAAAGCTGACAAGTGCCGGGACTGACATTGAAGCTGTCAAAAAGGCCAATGCAAACTCCGGATTATCGTATAACGAAGTGAAGGCATTGCTTGCTGAAAACGGCGGGGCCAGTACAGCGAAGTATAGTGATACCGATGTAGAAGAAGTGAAGGAGAAGCTGCAAAAGGATGGGAACCGGGCAGAGGATTGATCATGCTGGCCGGTGCTTTGGCATCATTGTATATTCTGGCCAAAAGATCGATCATTGCGGATGTTCAGTTCCAAAACAGAGTTGGCTTTGAACTGTATCAAGTCCAGGAAATGAACATCCCACCTGGATGATGGACAGCTCTTATCCTGGCTGGAGGCCGGGACATAAGTATTTCAGCTAATGATAAACCCGAACGATTAGGTGAGATTTCAATGAATCTTTCGCCTAACCTTTCGGGTCTTTATTTACTCTCTTAAATAAATTGTTTGATTTCGCATACTCTTTTTAAAAACGAGTGGAATGGAGCGGAAGACACTCGACTCCGACGGGAAATAGAGGAAAGGCTGAGACCCCGCAGGCGTAGCCGAGTTATCATGAAC
>JAENYN010000011.1 GCA_016841765.1 Guptibacillus hwajinpoensis | reverse complement strand
CTATAAGCTTTTCTGAACCCTAGGCCTAGCCTAGGGTTTTCTGTTTACAATAAAACTCGCCGATTGGCGAGCAAGACAGAGGCATAGTTGCCCTTATTGAAATTGGCAGTTGCGCCGAAACACTCCATTGTTGACAATTTCTTATAAGCCGAATCGGCGGCCTTTCGCGATTATTACTGTTTTCCGATTTTCTCAACACCGGTCAGCCGGAAGCCGCGTGCTTCGATCTTGTGCCTCAAGTCTTCAATCGGCGAATTGTACGGGAGCGTCACCATGATGCGGCGCAAGTATGGATCCCCGTTATCATAGGTGAAAATCCCTTCAATGTTATAGCGGTCCAACAGCCGCGTCAATTTTTTCAATGCGCCTTTGTGCTCCTGGGTCGCGATGGTCAGATGATAGCCTCCAGAACGGAAACCGAGGGCATTCTCGATTATTTCCATCACATGGTTATGCGTAAGGATGCCGGAGAATTGGTTGGTTTTATCGAGGACAGCCAGAAACGGAAGACGTTTGATATTCAGCGATTCAGCGAATGACGCATTCTCGTGTATGCTTGCATGCCGGTCCGTGATCAACGGTTCAATCGAGTCCTTTTCGCTTCCTTCCTTTTCATGAAGATACTCGACCAGATCGATTTTGTAGATAAGTCCTTTAAATTGCGTCATGTTGTCATCCAAAACAGGGATACATCGGTATCCCGATTTTTTCAAAACAGAAAGTGCTTCCTCTACAGAATGATTCTCTGTCACGTGGATGACCTTGTGTTTCGGTGTGCGCTGAATCTCCTTAACTCTCATCCTGTCACTCCATTTCGTTTTCCTTTCATATTGTAAAAATCATATTCATTTTGCCGTCTGAATATGATTGGCGTTTATCTTCGTTTGCAAGGCTTTATTGATAGAATTACCATGAGGATTTTATATGTTTTTCATAGGGGAAAAAGGATGAGGATTCAGTTTGAATGATTTTTGGCTTATTGGATCAGCTATTTCTTTTCAGCTCTGGGGGGATTCAGTTTTCACCCTGACGCTTTCCTGGTTCGTGGCCAATGTGACCGGGCCGGGGACGGCGATGGGCATGATTCTTCTTGCAGGGCATACTCAGGATCGGGTTGATGCTGATTGGCGTTGTTGTTGTGGACCGTCTCGGCACGGTATTCACGATCAGTTTGCCCCGTGTCAAAGGGGTGGGGAACAAGGCTGTCTTGTATAGCTGTATACATCACGCCCGGGAATTGCCTGGCAATTGCCAGGCAATTCCCTGATACTCACTCCAACCGCACAATCGAAAAGGACCCATTCCCCGTTACAGAATTAACTGCATCGATATAGTGGTCAAACAATTCGTATACTGGTGAAGAAAAGTCTGCCAATTGGATAATGGCGTTTGCTGTTAACAATTGTCCAACGGAAAGCAGCTCCCCTCCCTCTCCTTCATCAAGAAAGTCGGTGATTTCATCTTGGCCGACTACACCCGTTTCCACGCAAATCGAATGTGCGGCGTCATGGAAAACGGGAATACCCAGCCGGCAGACGGTAAATCCCCATCCTTCCGGGCGGAAATAAAAAGCTTTCGTTTCCGTTTCTTTCTTCCAGATCCTCTTATAAGGTTTCGTTGCATCAAACACCGTGAATAGATCCATTCCATTCCCTCCTCTGGCATCATTCTGTCCAGATTGAGCGAATAGATTTCTTACTTGAAGCAGAATAACCAAAAAACAAGCAAACATAAGGGGATTTTTACCGATTTCTCTTTAAGAGAAAAGCATCCAGCAACAAAAAAACACAAAAAAACCGCCTATCCACAGCAAGTGAATCAGCGGCACGAACCATATGATAAAGAATAAGGGCAAAACGTAATGTTTTAAATCAGCTCTCGAGACGTTTTTGCAGCTGGACGATTTTCTGCGGCAAAATGTATAAATACTCAATCAGGGAATCCAGTAAATCGATCAATAAATTCGCCGTTTCCTCCGTTGTCTCTTTTTCAAGCCCAAGCAATTCGTTCAGCGTGCTTTCTTTCGCAAGCAGCTGGCCAAGCTGGGTGATCGGTTCTTCAAGATTAACCTGCTTGGCCAGGATCTCCAGCTGTTTCGGCAGCGGCTGAGACAATTCATTTTCCGACAGGAAACTTCTGGTGATACTCTCAAGAACACGGCTGGACATGACGGCCGTTGCTGTCCAGTCTTTAATGTTATGGACATTGACCGCTGAACGGTACACCCTCTCAAGATCGCCTGGAAGTTTCGCTGTGCTCCCAAGCCGGCCAAGCGGCTGTCTCGTCAGGGAAGCCTGATGGACAAACAGCTCGAATTCCTCTGCCTCTTCACTGTAAGATGATCTCACCAGGATGAATAGGACAGATTCTTTGCATTCCGAACACCGGGCTGCATTTGAAAAAACCATCTGATTGATGTGATAATCAAACCTCACTGGAAAACTTGCAATATTGCCACATTTTGGACATTCGGTCTTGGCAGATTTCGGAAACCTGGTTTGCCCGTATCTGACCGCTGTATTAATCGCTGTCTGTTCGACCTTCCGCATCGGGCGATCCCCCCTTAATATGATAGACTATCAATAAACTTAATATAGAATCAGTTCCCAAACAACTTACACTTTTTACCTATCAATAAGTCTATCATTTTCTGAATAATATGAAAATAAGGCTATAGCCCCTTGCCGATTTTCTCTGCACATTATAGATTTAAAGGATACGGTGTCGCGAGCGCAAAGGTTCAAATGATAGGTTACAAAATAAACATGGGAGGTGGTTTCGCGTGGATGATAACACTTTGTCTATGCGGTTCCAAATGTTTGCAGAAAATGAATGCAAAAATTCCAGCAGTCTGTACGAATCCCTGTCCATGAATATTAAAGACGACAGGGAACTGCTTGCAATCGCCGCGGAGTCGCCTCCGGGCCAGCCTGTTCCCAACATGCTGCTTGGCGCAGTCCACTACCTTCTTTTAAAAGGGAAAAAACATGAACTGAGAGAATTTTATCCCAGCTTAAGCAATACCGTCCGTGATCCCGGCCATGCATATGCTCCTTTCAAAGATTTTTGTAAAACCTATCAAAATGAAATTATCGGCCTTTTGAAAACAAAAAGGGTGCAGACAAACGAAGTGCGGCGTACCAGTTATCTTTACCTGTGTTTTTGCCATGTTTATCAAAAAGCCCAGCAGCCTTTGACTCTTATAGAAATCGGGACAAGTTCCGGACTTCAACTTCTATTTGACAACTATTCGTACTCATACGGTGATGGGCAAGTATACGGAGACAGGGATTCATCTGTCCGGATCCATTCCGAAATCCGCGGCGAAAGTCAGCCGATCCTGCTTCCTGAAAGTCCGCCCGTGGCAGAGCGAATTGGAGTCGATCTATACGTCAACGACCTTTCGGATGAAGAAGATTACTTATGGATGAGAGCCTTAATCTGGCCCGAACACAAAGAAAGGGTCGAGCTCTTCAAAAAAGCTGCGCAATTGCTAAAAAACGATCCTCCCCAATTGATTGAAGGAGACGGAGTGCGGCTTCTGGATAAATTGGCCCTCTATGCCCCGGAAGATACAGCCCTATGCATCTTCCACACCCATGTCGCCAACCAGATGCCGGAAGATACCAAATATGATCTTATCAATAAGGTGACAGAACTGGCCCAAACACGCGATGTCTATCACATCTATAACAACATGTGGGATAGGGATCTCCACCTCGATTGTTACATAAACGGAAAATTGCAATCACAGGTTGCCGCCAAAACCGACGGACACGCAAGGTGGTTCGAATGGAAACTTGAACAAAAATTTTTAAATAAGATTTGAACCGGGTTGGCTGTTCGATACTTGCACCGTGCTTTGTACGGTGCTGTTTGGTGTGGGGATGCCGCGCTTAGGCAGCAGGTGACGCAGCTTTTAGGCGGTTTCCTCAGGAGTCGAGTTTTGTCAGATGTTTGAAGAGGGGCTGTTTAACTGGAAGATGCGGGCGGCGGCCAAGGGGGATGGCGTGAATCTAGAGATTTCGGCATAAACCCGTATGGTGCGAATCTGATGGAGTTTGGCGTAAACCCGCATGGCTTGTATCTGGCGGAGTTTGGCGTGAAACTTCCGACTTATGGCGCGAAAACAGTGGTATGGCGCGAAACTTCCGACTTATGGCTTGATTAGGTCAGGGTATGGCGTGAACCAGCTGGCGTTTGGCGTGAAATCAGCGCGATATGGCGTGAAAGGTGTTGCCTGCCCCTTATCAACTGTTTAAAAAGTGAAACACATGGCTTGAGAAAGGCTAATTTCGCATGAAATCCATATATTAACCAGATTTCTATCAAAAAAGACCTTTCAATCTGCCATTACAGAACATTCAACGCACACCTTCTCACAATCTGGGGTTACTTTCTGACATAAACCGGCTAGTATCCGTGAGGAATGCAAAAAACCCGATGATATTCCTCACCGGGTTCTCTGCTCATCGTTTCTCTGTCATATTTTCTTCAATTCATCCGAACATCCCCGCTGTTACGAGCAGGACCATATAAACAACCGCGCTGGCGGCAAAGGTGCTGTAGCTCGCTTGCCGTTCACCCGGAAGTTCTTCTTTCAGGACGTTTAAGATGATGGCTCCGGTCAGAAACGAGAGCAAGACGCTAAGCAAAAGCGGCGGGAAGATTTCAAGAATCCCCGCCAGCCAGCCGAGAGCGATGGCAACGCTCAATATCCAGCGTCCTTTTTGGGTGAACTGACTTTTATGGTGGCTGGTAAGTGTAAAATCGACAACAAAGAAATGCAGGCCAACACCAATTGTATACAGAATGAGTCCGAATATCGTCTCCTCTTTTGAGCGGCTGACAAGCAAATGGCCGATAAGGGCATTATAAATAAAGAAAGAAGCCATATGCACCCAAAAAACGGCCGGCTCGGTCTGGTCATCGCTGTTATTTTTCCGTGATTCCTTGGCCGCTTTTTCGAGTCCATAAAACGTGATGAACCCAAACACCGCAATATAGTAAACATGGTGATCCAAAAAAGAAAGAATGTTTGTGTCAATCTCCAGTGTTCTTTGCTGTTTTAACAGTTCAGGCAGAAGGTGAAGAAAAATATAGGCGACAGAAACACCTGCGGCACCTGATAGGATTTTCATCTTCATGTTTTTATCCGCTGAGTGTATAAACTGAGCACTGAAATGGATAGCGAGTAATAAAAGCAAAAAAATCAGCGTAACCCAAATGTTCATTTGATCCTCCCCTTCTTTTACCCACCATTACCCCCTCTTTCCGAACTTCTAACTTTATCTTTCTTAAGCACTGCCTGCTTTAAACCGCGACAAAATTCGGACTATTTACCCGATTTTACCGGTATTTAAACCGGATACGGTCAAAAACCGACTTTTTTATAAGAAAAACTGTTGATAGAACGTTTGAATTGAAGGGAGGTGAAAAGATGCACTTCCGATCCTTACTTTTCAACGGACTGCTGGCCAGTGCTGTTCTGTTTTTTCCTGCAGACGCTTTCGCGGAAAATGATGGTGAAGCGGCAAAACCTAATCCTAATGAGAAGGCTGTGGAAGCAACAGCTGGAACAGGCCTGGAAGAATCGGGTGATAAAAGCCCTTCCGAACCGCCTCAACGGAAACCGCGGATGAAGGGGAATCCGGCGGATGTCCCGGCGAATCCGCTAAAATCAGCTGCTGCTGAAAATGATAAAAACGTGCAGCTGCCTGATCAGGCAAGCGGTGAAGCGGAACAGGCTGTTGAAGCCGCACAACAAAAGGCCGAGGAACATCGTCAGCAGCACGAAGACAAACGCGCTAAACCCCCAGTGCAGCCGGCAGCCCAGAAGAAGAACACAAAAGCAAACCCGAAATCCAAACCAGTCCAAACTGGACCGGATAACGGGGAGCATAAAGGGCAGTCAATCATGAAAACGCCATCAGCAAGAGGAACTGGAGATTCCGTCGACATGGGAAGTTCCTCAGTCAAGTCCCTACATAACATTGATTCATCAAGAGAAAAATCGCCTGTAAAGCAGGAGGGGAAAAAGAAGGACACTTCAGAATCCCGATTAGAACCGGCACAAAACGGCGAGAAGAACGCCGAATCCATTTGGCCGGAGTCCGAAGACTTGCCTTCTGAGCAGCCGGACAGGCACCCTGCCGATGCCGTTGTCTTTACATCCCAGGTGAACTCGTCTTCATCCGGCGGTTCATCAAAAGACCGGACGACAGGCAGCGGCCAGAGTACTTCAGCCTTTTTCGATAAGTGGCTGGAATTGAATATGATGATGACTTCAAAAGTCATTCTTCCGTATATCTCTGGCTCACACATTTATTTTAATCAATGGATGAATGCTCCTCCGTCTCCACCGCCAAAAAAAGCTCCTTTTTTATACATGACGCCAGCAAGTAATGTCATCTAACACAAAAAAAGGAGCGAACTAAAACATGAAATCAAATCGTAATGGAAATGCAGTCGTAAAAACTTTGGTAATGGCAGGAGTCCTATCAGTCGGTGTGTTTGCAGGAGGACAAGTCAGTGAAGCGGCAGGCAACGCCAAGGCAGTCGAAAAAGCGAAAGTCGAACAGGTTTCCGACATGAAAGTTGTCCGCCTGGATGATGGGAGAACGGATACGGATTCCAAAAAAGGCAAGTCTCAAGCCAGTGCAAATGCCAGTGCAACCGCCAAAGAGAATGCTTCTGAAAACTCTGCAGTAAACGCAGAAGCTGAAGCCGATCAACAAGAAGACGAAGATGCTGCAAAGCAGACTGACAAGAAAGTCAACCCTTCCGCAGCAAACAAAGCAAAAGCCATGGGCAGTGTAAATGCTAGTTCAACAGCTAAAGACCATGCTTCAGAAAATTCCGCAGTACTTGCCGGTGAAAAAGAGGCAGCTGAAGAAGTGCCTGCTGAAGAGCCGGAAGCAGAGGAAACCGAAGAACTTGATACGGATACAGACGTAAAACCTGTAGACGATGAAGACGAAAACACCGAAGATACCGAAGAAGGTTCCAAGGATGAAGATGCGGCTGAAGACGACGATGCTGTAAAAGAAGACGATGATATGGATGAAGATGCTGACGAAGACGAAGATCTTGACACCGATGCCGATAAAGATGCAGTAAAAGAAGATGACGACACGGATCAAGATGATGACGCCGATGAAGACGGGGATCTTGACACCGATGCTGACGAAGATGCTGTAAAAGAAGATGACGAAATGGATCAAGATGAAGATGCTGACGAAGACGGGGATCTTGATCTCGATGCTGATGAAGATGCAGTAAAAGAAGATGATATGGATCAAGATGATGACGCTGTAAACGAAGATAATGATGAAGATGAAGATCGTGACGAAGACGCAACTGAAGACGAAGATGTTGAAAAAGAAGAAAAAACAAATCCATCCCTTGCCAACAAGATGAATTCCATGGCGAAGAATGCAAGCGACAAAGCCCGTGAAATGGCTCCAGAGCATTCTGCTGTCGGTGTTCATGCTGCTTTGATGGCGGAAACTGATGAGGAAGCTGCTGATGAAGAGGCTTCTGAAGATACTGCTTCTGAAGGTACTGACGAAGAGGCCGCTGAAGATACTGCTTCCGAAGATGCTGACGAAGAGGTAACTGAAGATACTGCTTCTGAAGATGCTGACGAAGAAGCTACTGAAGAAGACACAGTTACTGAAGATGCTGATGAAGAGGTAGCCGAAGATGTTGAAAAAGAAGAAAAAACGAACCCGTCTCTTGCCAACAAAATGAATTCCATGGCGAAGAATGCAAGCGACAAAGCCCGTGAAATGGCTCCAGAGCATTCTGCTGTCGGTGTTCATGCCGCTATGATGGCAGAAACTGATGAGGAAGCTGCTGATGAAGAGGCATCAGAAGACACTGCTTCTGAAGAAGTGACTGAAGATACTGCTTCTGAAGGTACTGACGAAGAGGCTGCTGAGGATACTGCTTCTGAAAATACTGACGAAAAAGCTACTGAAGATGTAACTTCTGAAGATGCTGACGAAGAGGCAACTGAAGACACAACTTCTGAAGATGCTGACGAAGAAGTAACTGAAGACACAACTTCTGAAGATGCTGACGAAGAAGTAACTGAAGAGACTGCTTCTGAAGATGCTGATGAAGAAGTAACTGAAGAGACTGCTTCTGAAGATGCTGATGAAGAGGTAACTGAAGACACTGAAGAGGAAGCTACTGAAGAAGAAGAAAATCTTGAAGTGAGCCCTGCAGCGGCTAACAAAGTCAATGCTATGGGTTCCGTAAATGCAAGTGAAACCGCTATTGAGCATGCATCAGTGAACTCTGCAGTGCTGGCTGTAGCAGCTTCTGAGGAAGAAACAACAGAAGTTGAAGAAGGCACAGAAACTGAAGCGGCGACTGAGCCTGCAACCGAAGAATAAAAACGTATTTCCATACGAAAACCGAAGGGGTTCCTCCCTTCGGTTTTCTCAATTTGTGCCTCTTATCCTTTTAAATTCGCTTTCAATGCATTCACATGGTAAGCCAACACTGCTTCCTTCTCCTCTTCTGGAAGTTTATGATATGGAATATCTGCAGGAAAGGTGAGGGAACTGAGCAGGATCCCGCCGATTTGCCTGGCAAGCAGGTCTGTATCCGGTCTTGCCTTAAAATGTGCGCAGTTGGCATCCAGGCCTTTCTTGAGGCCGTTAAAGATGAGGACAGGAAAATTGATTTCCTCCGATAAATGCCCCATGAAGCTTTCAGCGAGCAGCGTTTTTGCCAGTTTTTGATTTTTTGAAAGGGCGGAAAGCCGGTCATCCAGCACTTCTTTTAAAAAGCTTTCCGTATCCAGTTCTCCCGCATATTTCATGATCCTGGCGTGAAATTCATTCTCCAGCGCCTTTTTTATGACTGTTTCAAACAGATTCTGCTTTGTGGAAAATTTGCGGTAAAGCGTCACTTCCGCTACATCAGCTTCCTTTGCAATTTCCTGGGTGGTTGCCTGCAGAAATCCCTTCCTTATAAATACTTGAATCGCAGCAGTCAGAATCTGGTCTGTCTTATCTCTCATATAACGTTCACCCCGCAACTGTTTCTCTTCCACGCTCATCAGTACCCTTTGTGTGGACAAACCGGTCCAGCAGCATCAAAATAGCGGGCAGGACGACAAGTGTACTGACAAGAGCGAATGATATGTTCACTAATGTCATCATACCAAAGTTGCTCAATATCACGAAGTCTGATACCAACAAAGCGCTGAAGCCGCCAATCGTTGTAAAAGCTGATGCGAAAATGGCCTTGCCGATCTTTTTATTGGCTGTTATGATCGCTTCCCTTCTCTCTCTGCCCTTTTTACGTTCTTCATAAAACCGTTCCATGATCAAGATGGTGAATTCGGTTCCGATTCCGATAATGAGAGCGCCAAGGGTTGCGGTAAGCGGAGTATAATGAATGTCATACAAGTACATGACCCCACCTGACCAGCCGACGATGAATAAGATCGGAAGCAAAGGAATGAACGCTTTTACCGGGTGGCGGTAAATCATCAGCAGCACCATAAACACAAGTCCCATTCCCAGCAGCGTCATTTTATAGCGGCCTGTTGTCAGCGCCGTGACCATTTCCACATCCAGAACCGATTTCCCGGTGACTGTCGCTTCTATGCCCTCCGGCTCGCTTTCTGAAACGTATGCTTCCATTCCTGAAATGAAATCCTGCAGTTCCTCCGCTTCCAGGTGTTTGATGCCGACTGTCAATACAGCGCTGTCTCTTTCTTCATTTACAAAAAGTTTCAGCTGTTCTTCCGGAAGATCAGCGAGAATGTCGGCGGTTTCTTCCTGATCCGGCATTTCCCTGTCGTTCACTTGTTTAAGAAGCTTCGTCAATGAGTTGGTGTCAACGACAACAGACGGGAACTCACGCTGGAGAGATCCTGTCAGTTCTTCAGTCCAATCCAGTGACGACTCATCAAGAACGTTATCAGAGCTGTACATGATTGAGACCTGATCGGTCGTTCCCAGAATATCACGCAGTTTGTGAATATCCTCCAGTTCCTGGGTATCCTGCGGCATAAACGTTTCCACATCTGTTTCAACACCTGTCTGCATATCCCCCCATATTCCTGCTGCAGCGGTGACAATCGCTATGAAAAGAATAAGCCACCTTAGCTTAATGATCACATTGGTAAGTGCACCCAAGACCTTCTCCATTTTTGAACGTTGAGGTGTTCTCTCTTCCTTCTCCTCTACTGCTTTTGTAAAAAAGTGATCGCGGGTAAATAAAATTGGAATTAAGATGAACAGTCCGACGATGAAACTGACCGCCATCCCGATTGTCAGCATTTTACCGAAGTCCTGAATCATCGGAACCGGCGAAGTATACAAAGATAAAAATCCAACCGCCGTCGCCAAAAGAGCTGTAAGGACGGCGGGCGCCATTCTCGTCACGGTCTTTTTGGCACTATTCATGCTTCTGTTTTTCATCATGATTGCTCCTCCCCTTTCATTTCTTCTGTATATCTGCTCTGGAACTGAATTGCATAGTCAATGCCGAGTCCAATTAAAATCGGGAAAACCGCCATCGAAACCATCGTGATCGGCACACTGAGCCATCCCATCAATCCTACCGTCCCGATTACCGCAATCAAAATTGTCACCAGCGGCAGGAGACGCCATCTCACCCTGAACACAACCCCCAGAACGAGAATCATGAACAAAATTGAAAGACCCATCATTTTTTGCATGCTTTTTTTCATCTCAGTCCGGATCGAATCATCCAGAACCGGCTTACCGGACACCATTGTGTCTATCTCTTCAATCGGATTCTCTTCCATATAATCTTTTACGAAGGAAACAAGTTCACTTTTATCGGCATCGGTTGCTTCACCCGTAAACTTGACCATGAACGTCATGTACTGGCCATCAATGATCATCTCGTCAAACATACTGCGAAGCGAGCCGTCATCTTCATAGATCATTTGATCAAGTGTCGCCTGTTTCTCCGGGATATCGGGTGACATGCTGTCAGAATAGGCGATCATTTCGCTGAGGTTATCGCTCATTGAAATGAGATTTTCTCCCATTTCCCCAAGGCCGTCAGCAAGTTCTTCCAGGTCTTTTTGCTGCTTTGCCTGCTGTTCGCTCATCTCATCCAGTTGGCTCTGTTGGCCTTTCAGCCCTTTTTCCAGACCCTGCAGCCCATTGATGGTATTTCTGGATACATCGGGGAGCTGGCCGCTTTTCTCGGCGGCGGTGACCATCTTATCAGCCATGCCGCCAAGCTGCAGGCCAAGCTGTTTCAGCTCTGCTGCCTGTTTCTGCTGGGCCGGGCTGCCGGCAGCGGCTTTTTCCATTTGTGCGGCTGATTGTTGGAGTTTCGCAGCAACGTCCTTCAGTTTACTGCCCATGCTGGAATAGCCATTCACCAATTTACCTGTTCCCTGCTCGAGCTTTTTCTGGCCCTCGACCATTTTACCAATGCCTTTTTCCATTTCAGATATTTTTGAGCCGAAATCCGGCAAACCTGACTGGCTATCAGCATTTTCTTCGATGTTTGTGCTGATTTCTCCCAGCTTTTCCCCCATTTCTTTCAGCCCGTCAGCCATTTCAGTCAAGCCTTCTTCATATTTCTCCGCTTTTTGACTGGATATATTTTCAACAGCCGTATGAGGGCCGACAATTGAGTAGATGCCATCCAGCGTCCTCAACTGGCCTTCGAGGTCTTGCATGTGCTTCAATGTTTCAGGTGTCAGCAACTCGGATTCGTCTTCCGCTTCATAAATGACGATGACCGATTCACCGCCAAATTCCTGTTCCAGTTTGAGGTTATTTTGATAGACCTTCGTATCTTCCTCGATTAGTGTGTTGTTGCCTGTTGCCATTTCCACCTGCTGCGCTCCAGCGGCAAACAATAGAATGGCGATGATTGTTATTGTTACAGTCTTCATTGGATTCTTGACGATTCTGTTCGCAATCATTTGTAGTAATTTCATTTTTCATCCCCCGGTTTGTATGTTAGTAATAACTAACCTATTGTTTTTAATGTAAGTTATTACTTACATACAATAAACGGTTAATGTCTTTCTGTCAAACTATATTTTAAACAAAACAGGCTGTTAAAGAAGGACGGGACAAGATAAATATCATAAATAAATGGGTACTTAATTTTTAATATGGCGATCGAACCAGGGGGGAGTTGATTTCCGCTGCAGGGGCTCGCTTTTGAAGCGGCAGGCATTTGACTCCTCGAAAATATAAATCAATTTTCTTCGTTCGGTGTCCATTCGAGGAAGCTGAATCAATGTCCTGCGGGAAAAGCGAACATGGGAGACCCCGCAATAAGGGAGGCTCCCTGGACGTTTTAGGCACTGTTCCTCCTATGGCCTTTAACTGATATTGCTGCTAAATTGCTAGTTATCTAGTACGGGCATAAACACCATCTCATCTGAGTTGGCACTGTTACTTATTTACTGCTCCTATAATAGGTAATTGGTGTTCCTTAGCCAGGAAACATAGCAAAGCGCTCAGAGCTTGTGAACTGCCCTGAGCGCTTTCTAGAATTCATATTCACTTGGTTAATTAATCTTTTCCAGACAGCCTCTTAAGCCTTCTTCACAGCTGTCGGCTGTTGCGGAATAGTTCCCATACGTTTGTTGTTCGTTGCGACTATAAAGATGGCCGCCGCCGCAATGAGCACCGCAACAAGTGTGCCAAGATTGAAGATGCCTTTTTCCGCGTACCATACAATCGAGTAGCCGAGCGAACCGGCGAACAATGCATAGTAGGTAAACGGAAGCAAGGTTTTGCGGATGACATCCCCTTCTTTTCCGACAAGGCCTACAGTTGAAGACGCCGCAACAACGTTATGGACACAGATCATGTTGCCTGCTGCTCCGCCGACTGCCTGCAGGGCGACGATCCAGGCTGCATTGACCCCGATGTTTGTTCCGACTTCATACTGGAACAGGGAGAACATCATGTTACTGACCGTGTTACTGCCGGCAACAAATGCACCCATGCCGCCGATGAAGGTCGAGAAGAACGGCCAGTACTGGCCTGTCAGGGCGGCAACTCCGTCAGCAAGGGCAATCGGCATGGCATCGAAGCCGGCCGCACCGCCGCTGCTGTTGATGAATACCTGTACCATCGGAACCGTGAATACAAGCGCAGTGGAAGCGGCAACAATCGCCTTTCCGGAAGCTGACCACGCCTGCTTATACTGCGACCCGGTCATCTGATGAATGAAGTAAGTTAAAATCGATACGAAGATGAAAATCGTACCAGGCAAATACAGCGGCTGGAAACTTGATGAGATTTCAGTGCCGAACAGATTCGGAAAGCTGACTGTCCAGGCTTTCAGCCATTCAAGGAAAGGAAGCGATTTCAAACGGGTCAATACAAGGAACAGGGCAATCAGCAGGTATGGAGCCCACGCTTTCAGCATGCTCATTTTGCCATTTGCCAGATCAGACTCCTTGATTTCAATGGAACCGGTCCATTCCGGATCCCATTCACTCTTATCCGCAAAGTCCCATGCTTCTTCTTTCGGCGGCATCAAGAAACCTTTTTTTGCTGCCGGCACAACGATTGCAAGTCCGACAAGGCCGCCGATCAATGATGGGAATTCCGGCCCGAGGACATTTGCGACAATCACATACGGCACAGTCATCGAAACAGAAGCAAACAAAGCGAACTTCCATACTTTCAAGCCTTCACTGAATGACTTGTTTTTCCCGAAGAAACGGGTCATGATTGCTACCACAAACAATGGGACAAGCAAACCCGTGATGGCATGCAGGATGGCAACATTGCCTGCAACCATCGTGGTGTAACCCAGGAAGTCATCCGTAATGGAACTGTCCGCGGATAAACCCGTCTGGACACCTACGAGCATCGGTGTACCAAGGGCTCCGAATGATACCGGCGTACTCTGGATGATCATGCCGGCTACAACCGCCGCCATACCCGGGAATCCCAGCCCTACCATCAGCGGAACTGCTACGGCTGCCGGCGTGCCAAATCCGGCCGAACCTTCGATGAACGATCCGAATAGCCAGGCTACAATGATGACCTGGATACGCCTGTCCGGCGTGATTCCGGTGAATCCTTCACGGATTGTCTTGAGTCCGCCGCTTTGCTGAAGCGTGTTCAACAGCAAAATGGCGCCGAAGATGATATAAAGGAGCGTTATAGCAACAACCAGCCCATTCACCGAAGCGGCAGCTACCTGCGCAAACGAGACTTTCCAAACTGCGAGTGCCAGAAAAGCTGCGACGATATACGAAATCGGCATCGCCCGGCTTGCAGGCCACCTCAACCCAACGAGAAAAACACCAACTGCAATAATCGGCAGCAACGACAAAAACGACAACATACCTGTACTCATTTTCTCCCTCCTGTTTTGCATGATGAACACCAAATGAATCCAATAATGACAATATTCTGAATATTAGTTTTACATTATTCAGAAAGTTTGTCAATATGCCTAAAAACAGTTTTTTTTGCAGAAGATGTGCTGAAACAGTTGATAAACTGTTATAAAACAAAGAAATATTAACCAAAATAATTTTTTTGAAAAAATAAAAAAACACTTCCCGAACATATTTCGGGAAGTGTCTGCTTCCGTCACCTGTGATGCGAAAATCTAGACAGAAACTTTGTCCTTTGCTTTTTGTGTATTGTTGGAAAGTGTTCCGATCCCTTCAATTGTGCATTCGATCCGGTCGCCATCTTTTAAAAATTCCGCACCAAGCGGGCTTCCGGTCAAAATGACATCCCCTGGCTTGAGTGTCATGACTTTGGATAGATACGATACCATATTCGCCATTGGGACAATCATCAGCGATACATGGCTATCCTGTTTTTTCTCTCCGTTCAATGAAGATTGAACTGTCACCTCGGATGGATTCAATTCCGTTTCAATGACCGGCCCGAGCGGCGTAAACGTATCAAAAGATTTTCCGACTGTCCAGTGGCCGTCCTTATGGAAGTACTGTGGAGCTGTCACATCGTTTCCGACGGTATAGCCGAAAATGTAATCCTCAACATCTTTTTCATCCACATTTTTTGCCTCTTTGCCGATTACCACAGCCAGTTCAGATTCAAATTTGACTTCTTCGAGTGCTGCCGGGATTTCGATCGGTGTTTCAGGTCCGATCACGGATGACACCGGCTTGTAAAAAAAGACCGGAATTTCAGGGAGTTCATCAGGCAAGTCGTCCTTTGACGCCACGAAATTTGCGCCGATGCCGATGACCTGGCCCGGTTCAAGCGGCGCTTTCAGCGTCACTTCATCGCTGGAATAGCTCGTTCCGGCGTAATCCCAGTCGCCGAACATATCACCCGAGATTTCTCTGACACTGCCACTCTCTAAAACTCCTGTGCGGATGTCGGCTTCCTGTCCTGCTGTGAATCTTACAAATTTCATTAAGTAATTCCTCCAGTTTAAGTAATATGATTTGCCTTTAAAATACTCTTTTTGATTCTTGCGGCTTGCCCCTTTTATTTTGTCTTAGTTGAATAAGCTTGCGGGGCTTATGTTACCTTTTTTCCAGTTCCTGTTCATTTTGGGCATGCAAATGCGTTTGCGTGACCTCTTTTTGCTGTTCCACCGCTTTTTGGGCACGCGTACGAGTTTGCGTGACCTCTTTTTGCTGTTCCCACGCTTCTTGGGCACGCATACGGGGTTGCGTGCCCGTATTTTGCATTTCCTGCCCACCTGGGGCACGCACTAGGTGAGCAGGACAATTCTTTGCTCATACCTTGGGCACGAATCTATTAAGCGAGCGACTTCTCCTGCTTTTTCAATTCCTGTTTCACTTCCGCGCAGCGGCTCGGAGTCGGGAATAATTTGCCCGGGTTCAGCAAATCTTCCGGATTGAACACTTCGCGGATGTTGATCTGAGCTTCCAGTTCATCATCGGTGAAGACAAAGCGCATCTCTTCCTTTTTCTCAATGCCGACACCGTGTTCACCGGTAATGGTGCCGCCTGCATCGGCACAGGCTTGCAGGCAAGCGGACCCGGCTTTCAGCGCTTTTTCAATATCGCCCGGTTTCTGTTCGTCAAACAGGACGAGCGGATGAAGGTTGCCGTCCCCGGCATGGAAAATATTCGCGATTCTGAGACCTGTCTCTTCACTGATCTGGTTGATTTTCCTCAGCACTTCCGGCAGGCGGCTGCGCGGGATGACCCCGTCCTGTACAAGGTAATCAGGCGAGATGGCGCCCATGGCCCCGAAGCCCGTTTTCCTGTTGGCCCACCAGGCAGCCCGTTCCTTTTCATCGCGGGCCGCTCTCACTTCGCGCACGTTCCGGTCCCGGCACACTTCAAGGATTTCTTCAACCTGGCCGTCAATCCCGGCAGCAATTCCGTCCACTTCAATGAGCAGCAGGGCGGCAAGGTCCTTCGGATGGCCGACCGGATAGTTGGCGGCTTCCACCGCTTCGATTGCCACTTTATCCATCATTTCAAGTGCGGCCGGAACGATGCCGGCGGCGATAATGTCTGAGACGGCCTGGGATGCGTCTTCCACATCATCAAAGTAAGCAAGAATCGTTTTCTTCGTCTCAGGATTTTTCAAAATGCGAACGGTGATTTTCGTGACGATTCCCATTGTGCCTTCAGAACCGGTCAAAATGCCGAGCAGGTCATAGCCAGGCATATCGGGAATCCCTTCGCCGCCAATGTAGACGACTTCCCCATTCGGAAGGACAACTTCAAGGCCGAGCACATGGTTGGTCGTCACCCCGTACTTCAAGCAGTGGGCACCGCCGGCATTTTCGGCGATATTGCCGCCGATTGTACAGGCGCTCTGGCTGGAGGGGTCAGGCGCATAATAATATCCTTTATCCGTGATCGAATGGGTCAGCTTCAGGTTGATGTATCCAGGTTCAACGACAGCATACAGGTTGTCGTAATCCACTTTGAGCAGTTTTTTCATCCTGGCGAGGCTGATGATGACTTCGCCGCCGAGCGGAATGGCGCCGCCGCTCAGTCCCGTGCCTGCTCCCCTGGCGAGAAACGGTAGCTTTTTCGCATTCAGGAACCGGACGACCCTGGCGACTTCTTCTGTGTTTTTTGGAAAGACAACTGCTTTCGCATGTCCTTTTTTCAAGGTAAAACCGTCACACTCATAAGCTACGAGATCTTCACGGTGGTGAAGGACCGATTTTTCCCCGACAATATCCATTAAACTGCGGATGACCGGATCGACTGCTTTTTGTTTTTTCTTAAAAAGCAAGCTTCACCCCTCCTTTACCGTTTGTTTTCCGCCGGCTTTCGCGGAAGGATTTTTGCTGTCTTCTTGTTCATATGCCCAATCAAGCAGCTGCACCGTATGGACGATTTTCTCGCTGCGGCCGTTTTTCATGACGCCCATCGCCATTTGCAGCATGCAGCCCGGATTGCCCATTGAGATCATTTCCACATCTTCCGGCACGTATTGCATTTTTTCCTGAAGTACGGCACCTGCCATCTCCGGATTGGTAATGTTATAGATTCCGGCGCTTCCGCAGCAGCGGTCGGAGTTTTCCATTTCGACCACTTCGACGCCCGGGATTGACTTCAGCAGGTTCCGCGGCTCTTCGCGGACGCCCTGGCCGTGGGCAAGGTGGCAGGCATCATGATAGGTGATGCGCGTGTTGATTTCCCCTTCAGGCTTGCGGAAGCCTCCGTCATAAAGGAATTTTGATACATCTTCGACTTTGGCAGAGAATTGTTCGGCTTTCTCGTGAAGCTCCGGATCATTTCTAAAGAGTTCGGCATATTCCTTCATTGCCGCACCGCATCCGGCGGCATTGATAATGATTTTGTCCACATCCTCAAACGCTTCCATGTTTTTAATGGCAAGCTCGCGGCCCTGCTCACGGTTGCCGGCATGGACATGCAATGCTCCGCAGCACCGCTGTTCCTGCGGGATTCTCACTTCGTAGCCGTTCTTCTGGAGGACGCGGATGGTAGATTCATTGATATCGCTGAACACGACATCCATGACACAGCCGGTGAACATCGCGACTGTTCCTTTTTTCTCAGGAGTTGCCGGCGGCAGCACGTCCGGCAGGCGGCCCAAAACCGGCTTGTTGACTTTAGGCGTCACACTCTGGATATCGCGCAGATGTTCAGGAAGGATTTTGACGGCCCCTGTTTTCTCCGCCACCTTCTGAAGGCCGCTTTTCTGGTAAAACTTAAGCAGGCTGCCGATCGTATGGAGTCTTTTCGGATTCGGGAAAACGTCATCAAGGAAAAATTTGCTGACCGCTCCCTTCCAGCCTGTCAGCGGAATCGCTTCACGGACCTGGCCCCGGGCCGATTCAATCAGGCTGCCGACCTGGACATTCGATGGGCAGGCCGTTTCGCATGCCCGGCAATCGAGACAGGTGAAGACCGGATCCATGAATTGTTCGTTCAGGGATACCTTGCCTTCCGCGACTGACTTGATCAAATACACACGGCCACGCGGCGACTGGTGTTCCTGGCCGGTTTCAAGGTAAGTCGGGCATGACTCCAGGCACATGCCGCAATGGACGCAATCGGCCCACTTATCGGCATCAGGCATGTCATTATTCAAATAATTTCCGAGAGACAGGGTTGAACACGACGGATCGCCAGCTGGCACCTTCAATTCTTTTTCTGCTGTACTCATTACAAACCTCCCGCAAACCGTTTAGGGTTCAAAATCAAATTCGGATCGATCGTCTTTTTAATGCCTTCCAGTAATGGACGGTAGGTGATGTTTCCTCCCCAGATATCGACTTCCTTCCGCAAAGTGAGCGGCAGATGGTCCGCAACCGCATATCCGCCTTTTGCTTCCGCTCCGCCGCGGAGTTCTTTCAGGAACGGAATAAAGTTCTCCGGGTTACCAGATGCATAGACTCTTGAAATCCCATGCCCTGTCCCTCCGTGTACTTTCACATGAAGAAGGTGGCGTGAAGCGATGTCTTCACTTGCCTCAACAAGCGGAATGACATCGGCGTTTCTGGTGCCGATTTTGACCGACAGCACCTCATTATCATCTTCAAGGCATCCAGCCGGCGGAACTTTTGCAAAATCATCCCACCATGCTTCCGCTTCCCCGCCTGATAATACGTGAACTTCCGTGCCGTCAGGGCGGTTATTTTCAAGCCATTCAACCTGATAACGGACGGCCTCTTCCACATCTTCAAAAGAGACAGCCAGCGTATACCGGGCTTTTCCGCCGATGGCGATGGCCAATTCCGGATTCAGCAATTCCATTGAGACTGGCTCAAGTGTTGAATCCTGAAGCCTTTTCACAAAGGCAGGCGCTTCTTTGAATGCTTCCTTGCTGAATGAAAGGAGAACAAGGCTCTGGTATTTTGGCACCGGCCTTAATTTCAGTGTCACTTCACTGAGGACTCCGAGTGTTCCCATCGAACCAATGAACAGCTTGTTCATATCGTATCCGGCCACGTTTTTGACGACCTTCCCGCCTGTCCGGATCACTTTACCATTCGGATATACGACCCTGAGCCCGATGACATAGTCACGCGCTGAACCATATTTGAGCCGCTTCGGCCCGCTGTCATTTGCGGCAATCACACCGCCGATCGTTGCATACTCCGGCCAGCGCGGGTCAGCGGCAAGCTTCTGTTTGTGCCGGACGAGATATTCATTAATTTCCTTCATGGTCGTGCCGGGTTTGACTGTCATCGTCATGTCGCCGACCGAGTGTTCGATAATGCCGCTGTATCGTTTCAGGGACAGGAAAATATCGTTGTTTTCCTCTACACCCCCGAAACCGCGCTTCGATCCGTTACCGCCAATGCCGACCTTGAGGTTCTGGTTATTGGCATAGACAAGGATCTCCGCTATTTCCTGTTCGCTCTCTGGATATACAACCGTTTTGCCGTTGTTTCCAAGCGGATGGATTTCTGTTGATTCCTCGATTCGGGCTTCAGGAATAAGATTCTGAAGATTGGTCACCGTCAACTTGCTTCCCCCTTTGTTATATAAACGTTTTTATGGCTGTCACTTAAGGTTTCAATCCGTTTTCATCCCCTGCTATTTCGCGGGAAAGGGTTTCCTCCACAAATTCCAGATGGCGGATCACCGCCGTTCGGGCCGCTCCCCCATCTTTTTCTTCGATTGCATCTGCGATGGCGATATGCTGCTGGATGGCTTCTGCTGTCAGGGTCGTGTCGTTTGAGATGATGTGATGAAAATCGATCATGGCTTTTTGCATTGTCTGGGATATGGTTTGCATCAACTGGATGAGGGTGTTGTTTTTCGTTGCTTTTGCAATTAAGGAATGAAATTCGAAATCTGCCTGCCAGCCTGGTACCGATCCCGGGCTGTTGAGGACATTTACTGCTTCTTTGATCGCCGCCCTTTGTTCCGGGCTGCTGTTTTCAGCTGCCGATTCGGCGATTCCGGCCTCCAGAATCTTTCGTACACTGAACAATTCACGGATGTCCTGTTCACTTGCAAGCAGGCCCTGGAATAAATGGGCGGAATCAAACTTGCTGATGAATGTCCCTTCGCCGTGGCGGACATCGACAAGGCCTTTTCCTTTCAAAGTTGTCAGCGCGTCCCTGACGGCTGATCGCCCGACTTGAAATCGCTCACATAATTCCCGTACAGAAGGCAGCTTATCGCCTGGATTGACCTGCCCCGATTCAATCCATTGCTCAATGTAATCGGCGACCTGGTCGGATATCTTTTTTGTCGTGATTTTCATGGCTTCCAGTGGGGATTCCCCCTTTCCTGTTCGTTTCCACTCTTCATGCTATCGGATGTCACCTATCAGATATCTGATAAGCATTCGATGTCTGTATTTTACCCACGCGCCGATAAGTTTGTCAATTACTAATTTTCTGAATTATTTTAATATAACTTTCTTGAAATGAGGCTTTCGAATCAGACCGCGGCTGCCAATTTACCAGCTTCTGCATTTCTGGTAGATTAGCTTTTCCATTCTGCGGGAAATAGAAAGTAGATAACAGGCTTCAAGAAAAAACTACAGCGAAAGGATGAACATGAATGAGTAAAATGATGAGCTATGGGAAACGGCTCGGAAAGGAATTTAAAAAAGACCGTGCCACCGGCCTTGCCGCCGAACAGGCTTATTATTATATGCTGTCAATCTTTCCGATGCTGATTCTCCTTCTCTCGATTCTCCCATATTTGCAAATCGATCCGCAGCAGGCGGTCAAGTTCTTGGAAAGCGTACTGCCGTCAGGAACGGCTGAGACGTTTAAAAAACAGGTTGTTAGTATCGTCAGCAACAAAAACGGCGGCCTGCTCACCTTTGGTATCATCGGGACGATCTGGTCCGCTTCCAATGGGATGAAGGCATTCATGGTATCCATGAACCAGGCCTACAACGTCGATGAAACACGATCCTTTATCAAAAAGAGGCTGATTGCGATAGCGCTGACTCTAGCCATGATTGTCGCGCTGGTCGTGGCGCTCGTGCTTCCGGTTTTCGGCGATGTCCTCCTTGATCTCGTCAAGTCCTTTATGCCGGTTCCGAACCAGATGGAGATTATCTTCAACGTTCTTCGCTGGGTGGTCGCCATCATTGTCATGGCTGCTATTCTTACAGCCCTCTATAAGTTTGCACCCAGTAAACATTTCAACGTTAAACATGTCATTCCGGGTGCCCTTATTGCTACCGTTCTCTGGCAGCTCGTTTCATTTGGCTTTTCATACTACGTCAGCAACTTCGGTAGCTACTCCGAGACGTATGGAAGCCTCGGCGGCGTGATAGTGCTGATGCTATGGTTTTTCCTGACCGGCCTCGTCCTCGTGCTCGGCGGGGAAATCAATGCCCTTTACCATAAATACAAACGCGACCGGGACAACAGCCAGAGTGAAAGCAGCACGGTGACGACTTGATTAAAAATTAAAATTGCCTGGGAATTGCCTCGCAGTTCCCAGGCAATTTTTTTACCGAAAAAAAAAGAGGTTGGGACATAAGTATTTCAGCAAATGATAAACCCGAACGATCAGGTAAGATTTCAATGAATCTTCCGCCTGACCGTTCGGGTCTATTTATGCAATAAATCTTTTGGTGTTGCATCCTATTTTTAAGCACTAGGCGCACTGAATGTTGATTCAGTGCGTTTATTTATGCTCTTTCTTCAATTAGACGTACTGAATGTTGATTCAGTGCGTTTATTCTTGCTCTTTCTCCAATTAGGCGCACTGAATGTTGATTCAGTGCGTTTATTCTTGCTCTTTCTTCAATTAGGCGTACTGAATGTTGATTCAGTGCGTTTATTCAAGCTCTTTCTTCAATTAGGCGTACTGAATGTTGATTCAGTGCGTTTATTCTTGCTCTTTCTTCAATTAGGCGTACTGAATGTTGATTCAGTGCGTTTATTCAAGCTCTTTCTTCAATTAGGCGTACTGAATGTTGATTCAGTGCGTTTATTCAAGCTCTTTCTTCATTTAGACGCACTGAATGTTGATTCAGTGCGCTTATTCATGCTCTTTCTTCAACTTGTTTTTTCAGCTTACCTAATTATTCGTAAACAGTATTACGTTGAATAGATATTGTTCGTTTCTAAGCATGACTTATTTAGTTATGTCCCAACCTCAATTTTTCTTTACTGCAAAAGAAGCATCAGGGGAACCCCTGATGCTTCTGTACGTGTCAGGCTGTTATAACGGCAGCCGCAAAATAAAGTGATGGAGCCGGCCGTCGGTTTTAAGGACCAGTTCGCCGTGATGCCGTTCAGCGATTTCCCTGCTGATTGCCAGTCCGAGTCCCGCTCCGCCCGTTTGCCTGCTTCTCGAGGCATCGAGCCGGTGGAACCGTTCGAACACTTTGTCCTTTTCATCTGTAGCGATCGGCTTCCCGGGACCACTCACCGACAATTCATAGTGGTTCTCTGTCGCCTGGCCCTTCAGCACAATCGGGCCGCTTCCTTCATAATATTGCACAGCATTTTGCATGAGATTGGTCAGCACCTGCTGGATGCCTTCTTTATGGAGCTGCAGTATTTTGCTTTCCACGTCAGCCTCTGCTTTTATGCCGCGCTGCTCAAGATCCCATTCGAACAAACCGAGGCAACTGGCCGCAAGTTTTTTGATATCCGCCGGTTCTTTTTTAAGCGGCAAAGGCTCTAAAAACGAATCCCACTCTTTTATGGCGTACAGCTGCTCGATCATGCTTGTAATCCGCTTAGCCTCAAGATGAAGGGAATGATATAATTCCGGATTGCCTTTGATGACGCCTTTGCTCATCCCTTCGAGGTAGCCGTTGATATTCGACATTGGTGTCCGGAGTTCATGCGCCATATCCGTAATGACTTTATTCCTCGTCTCCTCATTTCCCTTCAGCCGGACGATCAAGTCGTTGAAGTGGCCGACAAGCTGGCCGACTTCATCCTGTGTTTTGATTTCAAGCAAATCGGGATATGTTCCTCTTTTCAGACTCTCCATCGAGGCAGCCAGATTCCGGACCGGCTTCATCATCTGCTTTGTCAACAAATAATGGATGAAGCTGCCGATGAGAATCGCCCCGATGCTGTATACCCAAAGATATTGCAGGAGAGTTGAATTGAACGTAAGCTGCTGTGCAGCCTCAAGGTTTCCGAGCCGATCTGCCAGAAAACATGCCATATTATACACAGCGGTTCCGCTCAGGAGCACGAATAAACTGACGATTAAAATGTTGACAGCCGTCAATTTCCACAATAGCCCGACTTTCGGTTTCTTTAGAAAATCATTCTTTTGCCGCAAATTTATACCCCATTCCCCTTACCGTGAGGACGCGTTTCGGCCTGGCCGGTTCATCTTCCACCTTATTGCGGAGTTTGCGGATATGGGCGTCAATCGTCCTTTCCAGGGTCTCACTGTCTTCATACGGATGGAGCCTGTTCAGCAGCTGCTCCCTGGAAAGGACGATATCAGGATTTTCCATGAAGTAATGAAGTAGATCATACTCGTATTTCGTCAAATTCAACCGTTTTCCGTTAAGGGTGACTTCGCCTTTACGCGGCATCAGGGTCAACCCGTCCACCGTGATCCGCTGGCAAAAGCGGCCGGTCCTCCGCAGCACAGCTTCCACGTGAGCCACCAGTTCTTCAGGGCTGAACGGCTTGGTCACATAGTCGTCAGCCCCCATCTTCAAACCGGCGATTTTATCTTCCGTCCTCGCTTTCGCAGTAAGCATGATGATTGAAAAATCGCTGTTATCCTGCTCATGGGCCCACCTGCAAAACGCTTCCCCGCTCACTTTCGGAATCATCAGGTCGAGGATGATCAGGCATGGGGATTCCTTCAGGAACATTTCCATTGCCTGTTCCCCGTCTTCTGCAGCGACTACATCATAACCTGCGTTTATCAGATAAAGGACGACCAGGTCGCGGATCATCCGGTCGTCTTCCACTACAAGGATTTTTTGTTTCATGTCATCACCTTTTCTTCCGCAGCCCCTGTCCTACTCCATGCGCTCAAACGTCTGAACCATATGGTCGTAGTTCATCGCGCCGAGAGACACGCTGGCGATGCGCCCTTTTGTATCGATGAAATAGGAAGTTGGAATCGGGCTGATCCGGTATGTCGACGAGACATCGGAAGTCCTGTCCATCAAAACCGGAAATGTAAGCCCGAATTCATTAACAAACGGCTGGACATCATCAGGCGATCCCTCTGTTTCGGTCAAATTAACGGCAAGGATTTCAACGTCCTTATCGTTATAGAACTTTTCCATGTCCGGCATTTCGGCACGGCACGGCGGGCACCAGGTCGCCCAGAAATTGATCAGCACTTTTTTGCCGCGGTAATCCGACAGTTTGACTGCCTCGCCGCCAAGTGTTTCAAGCTCGAAATCCGGTGCCATATCGCCTTTTTGAAGTCCGGTATTGGCAAGTTCTTCCTGTGCCTGGCCGTCAGCTGCATCCATTTCCGGCGCCGCTTCTTCCGGGGCGCTCTGTTCAGCAGACTGTTCTGTTTCAGGACCCGCCTCTTTTTTCCCTATCATATCATAGACCGCCCATCCTGCCATAAGAAGAACCACAATCAAAACAGCTGCTTTTTTCACCATTCCCTTGTCCCTCCCGCTTGTTTTTTATCCTAATTTTCCGAACCACGTATCCTGTACAAATTGAAGCAGCGAGTTGGAGATCCTCGCCATCTGTCCGGTGTAAAGCAAGATGCCCATGACAACCATCAGGCTCCCGCCTGCTTTCATGACAACCTGGCTGTGCCTCATCACCCATCTTGCCGAACCGAGGAAAAAGGAAAAGACAAGAAAAGGAAGCGCGAAACCGAGGACATACGCCAGTGTATAGACAAGCCCCTGTGCCGGCTCATTGGCAGCAAGCAGCAGGATCGATGCGAAAATCGGCCCGATGCACGGCGTCCAGCCCGCCGCAAATCCCATTCCAACAAAGACTGTCCCCATATAACCGACAGGCTTTTTGGAAAACCTGAACCTTTTATCCCTCATGAGCCATTTAAAATTGATCCAGCCGGCCACGAATAATCCCATCACAACGATAAACACCCCGGCCAGCCGCTGGATAAACAGACCCGAATCTCCTGAAAGAAGCCCTTGAATCCACGACCCCAAGTAAGAGGCTCCGATTCCAAGGCTGATAAAAATCAACGAAACCCCAAACAGAAAGAAACTGGAATGAAGCAAGATTTTCGTTTTCACCGTTTTATCCTTCTGTTCTTCAATTTCTTTTACACTCATCCCCGTGATGTACGAAAGATAAGCCGGAAACAGCGGCAGCGTACAGGGCGACAAAAAAGACAATGCACCAGCCCCAAACGCCAGCCAGATTGTTACATCTGCAGCAGAAGTCATACCATACCCCTCCGTTTTGTTATTTGTGTTATAAAAATGGTTGAAACCGCCAGCAAGGCAAACAAGAACCAGCGGTCAACCAGCACCCCCATGACAGTCAATAGTGGAGAAAAAAAGGAAACGGCCAGCTTCATCCCGAGCCATGCCACCCAGACACCCGCCATCCGCCGAAAGCTCACTTCCCGGTATGTCAGATAAAGAATGACGACGAGCAGGAAACCGAACTCAACTAGATCGGCCGATGAAACGCCAGAATAAATATATATAATCGATAAAAATTTATGAATGAACAATGCCGGCAGCAAGATCAGGAGCACGGCTTTAAACAACTCTGCGCTGCCTGCCTGTTTCCGCTTGACGGTGTATACAGCTTGCACGGCAGCCGCCGCACTCGCCAGATAAAAGCTCTTCCTTCCGCTTGGATAGGCCAGCACCGCCCGCGGTTCCTCAATAAATAATGGAAACTGAATCACGATTTTCCCGAACAAAAACACAAGGACAAACGTCACCGCCAGGCTGCTGACCGTTTCAAACAGCCGCTTTCTATCCTCATCAGCCATGCCCGAAAACAAGCTGAAATAAAAAGCCCCGCCGATCAAGCCAATCAACGCGATCAGCCAGGTAAACCTGGCGACCACCACACTTAACACCAGTAAACTGTCCATATAAGCCCCCTGCACCAGCTGTTGTACTGTAAAAGTCATTTTAAAGATGAATTGTTAATGTTTTATGAAAGGAGATAAAAATTTGAGGTGTTTATTTTTTGGGATGGAAGCGTCCGGGAACCCCTTAATGAGTGAAAGGAGGATTTCTGGCCGGTTTATCATTGTTTTTTATTTTAAAAAGCAATCCCTCAGATGCTTGCTCGCGTATTTCACGCCGGATAACTACCGTTTCATGCCATAACCCTGTTTTTTCACGCCGTACCCGAACAGATGGTATGAGGGAAAGGTTTTTTCACGCGGTTGACTGTCAGTTTCACGCCATCCGCCGCCCGTTTTACGCGCAAAACCTCTTAATTCATGCCATACAGACCTGTTTTCACGCCGAAGGCACTGAATCACGCCGTACAGTGCAGCTTTCACGCCGAAACTCTCCGTAAACCTCCTCCGCCAAAATTAAAAAAGCCACAGCTTCATCCGCTGTGGCCTGCTAAGAATTGATGCTTTATTCTCTTTTTATAAAAGGCCGAATCCCGCCGGATCCGGCCCTACACTCTACTTTGTCAGTACATTCCGGAAAAATTTCTCCAGGGACCCGGTATCCGTAATGTTCCCATTGCATTCTTCGCTGTCTATACAAAAGTAGTTGCCAAGTGACCGGTACTGGTCCCCGCTTGATTTTTTAGTCACAGCTGTAATCAATGCCACATTCGTATGCTCATTGCACAACGAGCAGATGTTTTTGCGGCCGACTGGGGTGTATTGCCCGGCAATCCCGGTCAATTCACCGTCAAGTTCATAAATGAAGAACTTGCGGTTTTGGCCGGGATCATTCCAGCCGAGATATGTGAGTTCCGCCCAGTTGATCGATTCCCAATCCGGAAGGGACAGTTTTTTGTTTTTCTTGAAAAGCTTTTTCACTTCTGCTTCCGAAACTTTTGGGAAAGGGATGCGGTATTCCGAAAGTTTTTCCAGATAAGCCGCCAACTGCTCCTCCGTTTTCAAGTCGGTGATAAGTCCTAGCAGATGTTTCTGCTTGACGTCTGCATCGGGGAACATGTCGAGGACTTTGGCTTCCGCCCCATATTTTACCGCTTCAAGAACATCTTTGTCATTGACCGAATTCAGGGCGTTTTGAACAATGACACCCTGTTTTTTTACAACGTTGAACTGATGATTATGGATAAATGGCCTGGACATTTCCAGTCCTCCTTACTTGTTAAATATAAACGGCTCCTCTTCGCATCGTGTAAAAACCTGACCAGGAGGGACTCCTTCATTATATCACTGTCAGCTGTTCCTCATTCCTGCTGTAGCATGAACTAGAAAAATGATATCAGTGCAACTGATTCTTTATGCTCACTGAAAACGCCCGACTGGATATCTTATCCTATTTCTATGACACTACTAAATTACTGTTTTTTAATAATAGTGTAAAAATATTGTAATTCTTGTTGAAATTTTCTGTCATTCTATTTATTTTATTGGTGAATCTCAGCAAATTAGGAGGGAAAAAAGTATGAGTCTTACCAGAACCATCTCAGCAGCTGCGTTATCGATGACATTGCTCGCTGCACCGCTTTTTTCAGGACAAACAGAAGCGAAAACGGATAACTACAAGCATCGCTACAAATCGGTCCAGCTTCTTGCTATCAATGATTTTCACGGCAAACTGAATGTTACACGCACACTTAAGGATGAAAATAATGAAGTTCTCGGAACGGCCGGCGGAGCTGATTACCTTGCTGCCTATTTGCGGGAACGTGAACAAGAAAACAAAAATACGCTGATGTTACATAACGGTGACATGGTTGGTGCTAGTCCTCCTGTATCCGCATTGCTCCAGGATGAGCCGACAATTGAATACTTGAACATGCTTGGCTTTGACGTCGGCACGCTCGGCAACCATTCTTTCGATGAAGGCACCGAGGAAATGCTGCGCCTGATCAACGGCGGCTATCATGAGGAAACCGGTGATTTTGCAGGGGCGGATTTCCCATATACCGCTGCCAATGTGCTTGATAAAGAGACAGGTGAACCGATCCTGCCTCCTTATGTCATTAAAAAAGTGAACGGCATGCCGATCGGTTTCATCGGTGTCGTCACCACCGAAACACCCTCCATCGTCATTCCTGAAGGCGTAGAGAATGTCGAATTCATCGATGAAGCGGAAGCAATTAACAAAGCTGCCGCTGAGCTTAAAGCTCAGGGTGTTGAAGCGATTGTCGTCATGGCACACGTGCCGGGCAGCTCCAACATGGACAGCAGTGGTGCTGAAGGCGAACTTGTGGATCTTGCAAATGCAGTCGACGACGAAGTGGATATCATTTATGGCGGACATAACCATGCCTATATGGATTCAACGGTCGACGGAAAGCTTCTTGTTCAGTCTTATTCCTACGGCACAGCGTTTTCAGATGTCGACTTGCTAATCGATCCGAAAACAAAAGATATTGTGCAAAAAGAAGCTGAAATCGTTACGACTTTCCATGAAGGCATCGAGCCGGCACAGGATGTCCAGGAATTTGTGGCAAGCTATGAAGAACAGGTCGCACCGCTTGTGGAACAGGTTGTGGCAACAGCGGACGAACCGCTTACAAGGGTTCAGGATGACAGCGGCGAATCCCCGCTCGGCAATCTGATCGCTGATGCCCAGCGTGCCACGATGGAAACGGACTTTGCCTTCATGAATCCTGGCGGCGTCCGGGACGACATCAATGCAGGTGACATCACGTGGGGTGAACTGTATAACGTCCAGCCGTTCAATAACACACTTGTTGAAATGACGCTGACCGGCGAGCAGATTTACAGGCTTCTTGAACAGCAATGGCAAGATGACGGAGACGTCAACATCCTGCAAGTTTCCGGACTCAACTTCACCTGGGATGCAGATGCACCTGTCGGGGATAAAATTGTATCTGTCACTACTGAAGACGGTACTGAACTTGACCCTGACGCAACCTATTCCGTAACTGTCAATTCCTTCATGGCAAGCGGCGGTGACGACTTCACTGTTCTCACAGAAGCCGATGACCAGGTGACCGGCCCGGTAGACCTTGATGCACTTGTCGATTACCTTGAAGCACTTGATGGACCTGTCACTGCTCCGGCAACTGACAGAATCGATGTTCAATAAAAATAACAAGAAAAGGCTTGCTTCCCCATCATAGGATGCAAGCCTTTTTATATCAGAAGAGCTTATCGCAGGCGTCCATCTCCGCCGGAATCCAACACACTTCCACAGAATAAACTCCGAATCATATTGTCAGTTCTCTTCCGCTTGCAGCACTTCCTTCAATACCATCACCTTCGTAATTTTGTTCCGGTCCATTTCCATCACTTCAAAATAGAGGGAATCCCAGCGCAATGTTTCGCCCGCCTCGGGAATATGGGCCAGTTCCTTCAATAGAAAACCGGCGATGATATCCTCTTCTTCCGGAATCCTCGTCCTGAACACATCGTTCAGGCGGCTGATTGACAATTTCCCATGACAGATAATATGGGAATCCGTCATTTCATCGATGAGCACTTCTTCCTCCTCATCGGTTTCATCCTCGATTTCCTGCCCGATCATGGCTTCTATTATATCTTCACTGGAGATGATTCCTGCTGTCCCACCGTATTCATCAAGCACGATGGCCAGATGTTTTTTCGCTGTCAGCATCATTTTAAAAATCCTTGCAATAGATGTTGTTTCAACGACAAACAGCGGATCATTATCTGTGAAATCATACAGGCTTTTGTCATGGTCCACCGACCACTTCAACAGCTGCTTGGCATGGAATACACCAACGATATGATCCATGCTTCCTTTATACACCGGGAACCTGGTATGCCTGCTGTTTAAGACGATATTCCTTGTCTCTTCAAAAGATGAACCCCAGGGGATGCCTGTGATATCCACGCGTGGCGTTTTCAAAGCGTCGCGGACATCCTTGTTAGCAAAGTCGATGGCACCCTTGATCCGCTGGGTCTCTTCATTTTTAAAGGTTCCTTCAGTCGAAGCGATATCGACCATCGTCAGCAATTCTTCCCTGGAAAGGCTCACCTCCTGGACAGCGCCGCCCGTAAATACTTTTATGATAAAGCTGGTAAAAGCCGACAGCAAAAACGTTACCGGCTTCAAGATCCATACAAGAGCGGCAATGATCGGCATGACAATGTAAGCAACCCTGTCCGCAAACGTCGCAGCTATTGTTTTCGGAAGAACTTCTGCAAAAATAATCAAAACAATCGTTAAAATGCCGGTGGCAATGCCAACACTGAAATCATAGCTGAGCGCAAATATTGTCACCAGGGTCGGCAGCATGATGTTTGAAATATTATTACCGATCAAAATCGAAGTAATCATCCGATCGGGGCGGGAAATCAATTTAAGCAGCTTTTTTGAGCGGGGATCGTCCTGTTCCGCTCTCGTTTTCACTTTCATCCGATTGACTGCCGTCAACGCTGTCTCACTTCCGGATAAAAAGAAAGAAGCCAAAATAAAAAAGATGATGGCAAATACCACATCGAACCCTCCACTTGATTACTCTATTTTTATTCGTTATTATTTTCTACCCTGTTGAACCGGCTTTTATCCTTATTTAGACTGAACGCTTCAGAGAGAGGGCATATGTCCAATACACAGTTCTGACATTGAAAAAGCTGCCGGCCCGGTTCCTGTAAGTTCTGTTCCCTGTTTTTCCCGTTCTATTCCCCGGGAAACAATCCTACTATTAGGATATTGAAAATCGGGTATAGAAATTAAGGGTGTACAGATAAAGGCGCATCGGTTTCATTTCTGGCAAAAATAAGCTATACTACATATTTAGGTACTCGAAATAATCAAAGAAGGTGTTATGGTTTGACTCAAGATCAAATAGGGAAACGCAACCTGGCCATCATGTGGTTTGCGAATTTCTTTATTGCCGGCAGCATGACAATGGTAATGCCGTTTTTATCCTTATATATAGAAGAATTGAGCAATCTTCCCGAAGGTGACGTCCAGCTGTGGTCCGGGCTTGTTTTCGGGGTTACGTTTGTTACAGCGTTTATTTTCTCGCCGATCTGGGGACGTTTTGGCGACAAGTACGGGCGGAAGCCGATCCTGATCATTGCCGGCTTCGGCCTGGCGGCGAGCGTTCTGCTGATGGGATTTGTCACATCGGTGATCCAGCTGTTCATTTTACGTTTATTCATGGGGATCTTCACCGGTTTCATATCCACATCCCAGGCGCTCATCTCAACCCAGACGCCAAGGAGTACGTCAGGCAAAGTGCTCGGCACGTTACAGACCGGCAGTGTATCCGGCAGTTTATTCGGCCCGCTGCTTGGCGGAGTCCTTGCCGATGCCGTCGGATTTGCGGCAACTTTCCAGATGACGGCCATCACGCTCATACTCGCGTCCGTTTTTGTCCTTTTCGGGGTAAAAGAGTTTCGCCTTGAATCGAAAGAAGAATCAAATAAGACCTATTCACGCAAAGAGGTGCTCCAATATATTTTTGCTGATCCGGTGTTGATTATGGTCATGGTAATTTCCATGTTTGTCCAAATTGCACACTTCAGCATCCAGCCGATTCTGGCCCTTTACGTCAGTGAGCTTCATGGCCCTGTCAATCTTGCCTTTTTTTCCGGCCTGGCTTTTTCAATCGCCGGACTCGGAAACTTGATGATGACACGCAACTGGGGACGGCTTGCTGATAAAATCGGCTATGAAAAAGTCATGGTCCTGCTCCTCGTCCTTTCAGCCGTGTTCTATTTACCAGGCGCATTTGTAAGCAACATCTGGCAGCTTGTTGGATTGAGATTCCTGCTCGGCCTTGTAATCGGCGGAATCATTCCGGTTCGGACGGCATACATCCGCCAGGTCGCTCCAGTGTCCATCCAGGGCGAGGTGCTCGGCTACAACACGAGCCTCCGTTTTCTCGGCAATGTCATCGGCCCCGCTCTCGGCGGCTTCATCGCCAGCCTGGCCGGTATTTCATCGGTCTTTTTCGTGACAACCGGATTGCTCGCTGTCAGCGCAATGCTGCTAGCAGGCTCCGTCAACCGCCGGTCACAGCAAGCCGGTCAAAATCTGTCTTTAAACCGTTAAGAACAAAAGCGCAAGGTGCCCGCTTAGCGGCGTGCGATTAGGGTGGTGACCCGCAGGAAGGTGATTTTTCCTACCGTAGGAGATCACTGCTTATGACGATAGCCGCTGGCACCTGAAGCTGGAGGACTCCCTTCCGGCTTTTTAGCCACAGCGGAAAATTTTATAGTTTCTTTAAAAAGCCAGCTCTATCATTCCAAAAGAGCTGGCTTTTTTATATCTCATCTATTGTTCTTCTAAATCCATAGAAAGGCCTGAAGCCTATTTTCTGATAAAACGCTTCGGAACTTGATGTCGCAAGCATTTCCATCCGTGTTGACGGATAAAGACGATGTATATGATCAAGCAATGCTGTTCCTATCCCCATCCCCCGGAAATCCCGGCCGACCAGCATCTCGCAAACATAAAGCGTGATGTTCCTGTCTGTCATTCCACGGAGAAAACCGGCGATCTTGCCGTCAATGACCGCCAACACGGCAGCATTCGAGTTTTCCCACGCTGCTTCAACGTCTTCTTTCCGGCCGGCAAGAGATGTCCATCCTTCCGCCTCATTGAGACGGTGAATGTCGTTCATATCTCTTTCTGAGAACGGCCTGATGACAACTTTAGTTGCGTTTATGTTCCGTTCCACAGGTTCGCCTCCCATTTTTCTGATAACTGAGGGCCCTTTTCGCCAAATCGGCCGCCCCCCTTGATGAATGATTTTATTAAGCACTTTTTGTAATAGAAGGATGAGGGCTGTTTTTCCGAAGCACCTTCACCATCACATACCCGGCTACAGCTTCAATTGCTCCAACCCCAAAGAAAAGCGGCTGCAAAAAACTGACATATCCAATCCAATAAACCTGCACGGCAATCCATCCCATCAGGATAGACCCAAGAATGATAGCGGCCTGTCCGACTTTTTTGCTCTGGATGAAAGACAAAACGGCTCCAGCGAGACTCCCTAACCCATTAAAGACGAGAAGGGCAATACCGGGAATGAGAAATGTTTCAAATGGCGAATGCTCCAAAAGATCTGTTGTCATCATCAGATTGCTTCCATCCGGTTTCAAAATGAACCCCAATCCTGCCAGAACGGCTCCCGTTCCTACTGCGCCCTGCAAAGTTCCGATCGGCCAGAAGAGTTTCTTTCCATTTATCATTATCATTCGATTCCTTTCTTCATTTTGAAAAGAATTGCTGCCCTGGAATGAGAAGTAAAATCAACGGCACACTTCTTCCTATATTATAAACCTTTTACTTACAATAAAGGCATTCCGTCTTGCTTTCTGGCTGATTTACTTCAATACAAAACAGTATAAACTGCTGCCGCCGTGCCGAAACTGAACATGAAGGGATGTGAGACCACTGATTAGCTTAGATGTCTTTTGGGATGTACAGGAGCTTATAAAAAAGTTGAATACTATTGACACGGCCGGCTGGCTCCGGGATGAGTTATTTACCTGGCAGTGGTGGGTTCTCGTCGCTTTTCTAGTCGTTCCATGGTTCATTTGGTTTCTGTTAGTGGATAGGAAGCGGATTGTTGAAATTCTTCTTTTCGGAATGATAACAGCTGTCATTGTGATTACGTTGGATGTAATTGGTCACGCCGTCGGCTTTTGGGGTTATCCGATCGAACTGTTTCCGGCCGATCCCGGCGGTTTGTCTTTTGACCTTGGGATGATCACTGTTGCCTTTATGCTTTTGTATCAGTATTTTATCCCCTGGCGTACTTACCTCCCTGCCCTTCTTGCTATGGCTGTCGGCTTTGCGTTTATCGGGGAACCGTTTGCCAGCTGGCTCAATCTTTATCACCTGCTGGAGTGGAAATACCGCTATTCTTTTGTCCTTTATCTTGCTAACGGGGTTGCGTTGAAATTATTGATTGATTGGCTTGTAAAAGTTTCAAAGTCATAAAAATATACTGTAGAGGCGGCTGAAAAATGGTTCAGTGCTTCTATTCTTCTCCTTTCCTTGATTACGGGTACTGAACGAGGATTCAGTGCTTCTATTTTTCTCCTTTCCTGGATTACAGGTACTGAACGAGGATTCAGTGCTTCTATTCTTCTCTTTTTCCTGATTACGGGCACCGAATGAGGATTCAGTGCTTCTATTTTTCTCCTTTCCCGGATTACAGGTACTGAACGAGGATTCAGTGCTTCTATTCTTCTTATTCCCTTGATTACAAGTACTGAATGAAGATTCAGTACCTCTATTCTTTTCTTTTCCCTAAATACGGGTACTGAATGTGAATTCAGTGCTTCTATTGACATAATCCCTTTAGTTATAGGCACGGCAGACTGCTTTCCGTACCTATACCCTTCTCATTACCCTAATTACAGGTACGGAACGATGTTCAGTTCCAATATTGACGCACCTCAATAAAACCAAAAATACAGCAACCACCATCAAATACCAACCACAAATCCACAGTCCCTTGCCACACCAGTCCTAATCCCGTATTTTCCGTAAAGCCTTACGCCAGTCACCGATTTGCATTCTCACTTTTTCGTCAATTTTTTACATAAAATGGTTCTTCCATAATCATGCCCTCCTGTTTTAGAATGGAATTATTATGCAAACAGGGGGGCAGCAGGAATGGAAGGGGCAGCCATTGATCTCTTGGTGTTGATTCCAGCGGCGGCGGTAATTGTAGGGATGTTTTGCAGGCGGATGTTAATGGATGTCAGGCTTTTGAAAAAGAGGAGACAGGAAATCGTCGGGCTCTTTCCTGTTGACACGACGTTATCCATGCAGCAATGGGAGTTTTTGAAGGAAAGTTTAAGTGCGGATTTTTTCAATTTTCATGATTATCAGCGTACGGTGTATGCGGGGGAACTGCTTGAGCGGATTGAGTACCGGAGGATTTCGGCTGAAACAGCGGAATTGATCAATGCGTTTTACCGGTACGGCTCCACAACGAACAGGTGAATTGAAGGACAAAAGAGGATGGCGCCTGGAGCTGGATGACTCCCTTCTCGCTTTTTATCCAAAACACAAAAATTTTATAATTTCCTTAACAGAAACAAAAATAGAACCCGGTCCGCATGATGCAGGCCGGGTTCTATTTGATCAGGATTTATTTCATATCTTCATTCGTTACAATGTTCTCGGTTTCACCGATCGCATAAATGTCGCGATCTTCATCTTCGACGACAACGCGTTCATTCACAACATATTCTTCCGGTGTTTCCTGTGGAAAGTTTGTTTGATTTTGCTGCTTGGTTTCTGACTTCTTTTGTTCTGCTTTTTGCTTAATCTGATCCACTTTTTCTTTACCTTTGTTCACTTTTTCATTTACAGTGTTTTTCACATCAGCTGTTTTTTCTTTTGCCTGCTGGGTTTTGTCTACAATGTCGTTGCGCAGCTGTTTTCCGCTCTTAGGCGCAAGGAGCGTGCCTGCTACATATCCGACTACGCTGCCGGCAAGGGCGCCGAGTCCCATTTGCTTGGCCGTTTCTTTCTTGCTTGTGTTGGCTCCCGGTACAAGGCTGGAACGTTTTTCAACTTCAGATACGATTTGGTTGACGGAGCGTCCGCGTGCACCAACGACCGGAACCTTTGAAGTCTGGTCGGTGAAGTCCTGGTTCGTGCGGGCCACATACATATCAAACTTTTTGATTTTATCCGGCCCTGTAACCATTTTTGCTTTATATCCTCGTTTTTCGAGCACTTTCTTGACATCGGTAAGTGGTTGTTCAACTGCTACTTTTGCCATTTATACCATCCTCCTCTAATCTTTATCATCCGCTTATAATAATCTCTACCCCCTGCATCCCCGGGTTAAACGGATGTTTTCTATCAAATGGGAGCTGGCGCTGATTGCAGCTGGCCTTATATTTCTGTCCTCAGGTTCCACAATTCTGGGAAGAACCGGTGATCGAGGACTTTTTTCAAATAATTGACGCCCGAGGACCCGCCCGTTCCTTTTTTAAAGCCGATGATCCGCTCGACGGTTTTCATATGGCGGAACCGCCATTGCTGGAGCCAGTCTTCTATATCGACCAGTTTTTCCGCAAGCTGGTACAAGTCCCAGTTGTCTTCAACGTTCTGATAAACCGCAAGCCATGCTTCCCGCACCGACTTGTTTTCCCGGTACGGCTCCGAATAATTCCTATCAAGGACTTCGGAATCGATAGCATATCCTTCCTTTGCGAGCCTCTGGATGGCTACGTCATACAGTCCCGGTGCCCGAAAAGCGGCAGTGAGCTTTCGATGGAGTTCCGGGTCTTTTTCGTAAATTTTCAACACATGCGGCGTTTTGTAGCCCAGTGCGAATTCAATCATGCGGTATTGATAAGACTGAAAGCCCGATGCCTGGCCAAGAAAATCGCGGAATTCCATGTACTCTGCCGGGGTCAGCGTTGACAGCACATCCCACGCCTGGATGATCTGGGACTGGATTTTTGACACCCGTGCAAGCCGTTTGAATGCCGTTTGCAGGTCATCTTCCTGGATGGATTCAATGGCCGCGTTCGTCTCATGCAGAATCAATTTCATCCACAGTTCACTGACCTGATGGATGATGATGAACAGCATTTCATCATGGTGTTCTGACAGTCTCTCCTGGCTTGACAGCAGCCGGTCCAGCTGCAGGTACTCACCATAGGTCATGTTCTCTGTAAAATCGGTATGTATCCCTTTCTCATTATCATGGTCATGTCCGTGCACTTGGTTCTCCTTTTTCATTATGCCACCTCCATTTTTTATGACTCCGATGGCCTGAGCACTGCCCTTACCGGACTTCCGTCTGATTCTTTGATCGCAAGCGGCAGGGCGATAAGCTCATAAGGGCCTGGCGGTATCTGTTCAAGAACCAGATTTTCTAAAATATGGATTCCGTTTTCCGCAAGCGCATGATGGGCAGGGAGTTCCTTGCTGTCGAGCGGATCAACGGAAGGGACATCAACCCCGACAAGCACAATCCCCTTTTCTTTTAAAAACGGGCCCAAGTCTGCAGAGAGGTTGGGAATCGTCTCCGGAAACGAGTCTGTGCCCGCTCCGGATGTCTTCAGCAGCAAACGCCGCGTTCCTGTCAAATCAAGATTCTCAAACAGCCGCCTGTTGATGTCAGAATGGCCCGATACATCCACAACTGTCGCTTTTCCGATATATACATTCACATCAAGGCTGAGGATGTCGCTGCCGTCATCCAAAAAGTGAAACGGCGCATCTGCATGTGTTCCCATATGGACGCTTGTTGTGATTCGGCCGACATTGACAGAACCGGTTTCCTTTTTCGTTGCGGCTGTCATATAGTCAAAAGGCGTATCACCGGGCCAATGCGGCATTCCGTTTTGCAGGGGCTGGGAAATATCAATCCATCCGCCTTCTTTCTCAAATTCACCTTTCATGCTAAGCCACCACTCCCCGTTTATTCTCAAATTTTTTGTACTCTTCCTCATCCATGATCCTTTTCAGTGTCTGCACCGTTTCCCACACCTCAGTGAATGAATTGTAAAGTGCCACCGGCGCAAGCCTGATTCCGTTTGGGGCACGGAAATCAGGGATGATGCCGTTTGCTTTCAGCGCCTTACTTATCCGTGCCGCTTCCGGATGTTCCAAAAACAGATGTCCGCCCCGTTCGCTGTCTTTTTCAGGATTCCGGATTATAAATCCGTAACCGGCCAATTCGTATTTGATCAAATCCATCATATACCGCGTCAGCTTTAGTGACTTGGCCCGGATCCGTTCAATTCCCGCCTCAGCAAAAATCTCCAGTGAACCGAGCAGCGGCGCGAGGCTGAGTACGTGCGGGGTGCCGATCTGATAAGCACCGGCATCATCAGCATGCGACAGCTCATGCTCCATATCAAATTGTTTATCTTTTTTCGAACTAAACCATCCGGAAAGACCCGGTCTTTTGCCAAAATGCTTTTTGTTCACATAGAGTGCTCCGACCGCTCCGGGTCCGCCGTTCAAATGTTTATACGTGCACCATACAGCAAAATCGACGCCCCAATCACTTAACTTGTGGGGTAAGGCGCCGGCCGAATGAGCCAGGTCAAACCCTATGACGATTCCGCGCTTATGGGCTTCTTCCGTAAGGCGTTTCATGTCAAGGATCTGCCCGCTTCTGTACAACACACTCGGCAGCAAAATCAAAGCGACATCTTCGGTCATCGCTTTTATGATGTCATCTTCCTTCAGGAAATGGCCGTCTTCACTTTTCACCTGCAGCAAATGGTCTTCAGGTGAATATCCTTTCAGCTGCAGCTGGCTTTGCAGCGCGTAAATATCCGAAGGGAAATTCAATTCATCCGCCAGGATTTTTGTCCGCCTTCCTTCCGGTTCATAAAATGTGGAAACGAGCTGGTGAAGGTTGACTGTGATTGAACCAGAGGCAACCACTTCGTCAGGCTCGGCGCCTACTAGAGCCGCCATCTTTTCCCCAATGGATTCCGATAAATAAAACCAAGGATGTTCTCCTTCCGTCCAGCCGTCGATCCCATATGATTTCCAGGAATCGACGATGCCGAACAGCGATTGTTCGGCCCGTTTTGAGAGAAGGCCAAGCGAATTACCATCGAGATAGATTGTGTTTTCCTTTATGTAAAACTCTTTGCGGAAAGAGGCGAGCTGATCTTTTCCGTCAAGTAGATGCGCATATTCCTTACTGTAAATATCCGTATTTTCTCCCATACGTTCTCCTCCTTTGACAGCGCTTTCTTTCATTGTATAAGGATTCGCTTATTTCTGCCATTATGCCGCAGCACCCGGGAATTCGTGGTGCATAATGAAAAGGTTTGCTCCCCATACTACATGTGAGGAGGCGATGAGCATGAAAGATAAGATTACAGCAGTACGTAAAAACGGCGACGGCGACAGTGTCCAGTTCAAGCTTTCTTCCGGAGAAGTCGTCGACTATAAGCAGGCTCAGCATCTGGCGAAAAACGATAAGATTGAACATGTGAACGTCTTTACAGGGCGTGACGGCGAGGAACATTTGCGGTCTGATGCCGATGGAAATCCCGATAATAATCTGGACAACTTGCCGACTTTTTAACAGAGCTTGTAAGGCAAAAAAACGCTGGGGCGGTTTTTTGCCTATAAAAAAACCTTTTCTTCCCGGTTTGCCGTCAAAGAGACCATTTCCTTATTTTTATACGGGTAATAAACCGCTTCTATCCATATGTTAAGCCTGAACAGTTCCTTACTGTTCAATAACTGCACAGGGGTGATTCAGCATGGCAAGGAATAAATTGTTGGTGCCGGGTGCCGAAAATGCGGTCGACCAGATGAAGCATGAAATAGCCACTGAATTTGGCGTGGAGTTGGGTGCAGATACAACTGCACGTGCCAACGGATCAGTCGGCGGGGAAATGGTCAAGCGGATGATCAAATATGCCGAGGAAAACATGCCAAGGCAGCAGTAAGGGCTGTTTAATGCCGGGACCTATATAAGGTCCCGGTCTCTTCATTCAGACTTCCGCAGAATGATCGACTGGAAGTGAAATTTCCCGCCAACGACAGCGGCAGGGATCACTTGGAAATAGTCAATCTTAAAATACTCGGACAGCAAGGCTTTCAACTGTTCATCCTCAAAAAAGGAAAAGAAGCGTGCCGGTTTATACGGATCTTCTTCCCAGATTCCTTCATGGTCCTCACCGCCGTACACCCCCATGTAAAAAAGGCCGCCCGGCTTCAGGACCCGTTTCAATCCTTCCAGTACGCTCCGGATTTGGGCCTTTGGGACATGAAGCAGGCAATTCAACGCCCAGACCGCATCAAATGATTGTTCCGGAAGATCAATTTCATCAAAGCTCATCACCCTGGCATTGATCCCTTTGCTGCGGCACAGCTCTACCATTGAATGTGACAAATCTGTCGCAAGCACGTCCAGTCCCATTTCTTTAAAAAACAGGCTGTCTTTGCCTGTTCCCGCACCAATTTCAAGCAGCGATGTTTTTTCCCCATCAGTTAAAAATCGGTAAAACTTATTACGTTCTGCGCTCTTCCAATCCTGTACATCATTTTTTTCACGATCGCCAGCATGGTTATCGTATGAGTCAGCAAGCGCATGCTTCAATTTTTCATCAATCATATCGTTTCCCCTTTATGTATGCTGGTCTTATTATACATTAAAAAAGCAGGCGAAAAACCGATCTGGTTTTTGTTTCGCCCGCTTAAACCTTTTAGCATTTGTCTTTGCCGTCGTCTTTTTTCTTTTTATCATCCTTTAGGCATTCAAAAATCGGCGTTCCGACTGGTGTCACACAGCCATCATACATTGGAGCCGGCTGGGTTGTTACATTCAGCTGCTGCAACTGCAAGACTTTCACCTTGAACTCGACGACCATCTTTTCCAGCAGCCTTGTGAAGGTCCCCTCTTCAAATGGCGCATCTTTATCTTTGCCATCGTGGCACTTTTGATGGGAAATCACCCTGCCCTGGACACGGTTCAACGCTTCATCATATTCAACGAAGGTTGCCGATCCTGTCAATTCGCAATATGGCAGTTCATTGAATGATTCGACCGAATACATGTCATGTTCCGATAGGTCATTCGCAAGCAGTTTATCCTTGCCAGGATATCCATCTGGAAGCGGCATCTCTTTTAAATAACCGAATTCCGTTTCCGAATTTCCGCGCAGGATTGTAGGTGAATTGATAAATTCCGTTATCTCCACTGTTTCACTGAACGGGATATCAACAGTCAATGAACGGATGTTTGATGTGACGCTTGTGTCTGTCGCAGCAGTAGGGGTTGCATACTGGATATTTTTCCGTACAAATCCTCTGATAAAAAGTTTTTTCGTAGGATAAAGCAGCCTGCATTGCGTCAGCTTCAGGCGTTTTTTCACTTTCTTGATTTCCAAGACCGGCTCAGGAAATGTGATTTCCTGTTCAATGTCAACCTGGACATGCGGTTCGGCCAAAACAACAGGGATTTTAACCAGGGTCATAGCACTCGCCTCTCCTTTACATTTAGGTACGGTAACAGGATATTCACCTGGTGCTGAAAAGGGAATAGACGAAAAACCATGAAGGGTTTGTGATTTTGTGATTGGCCATTCCTTAGAAGCCTGGTCATAGCAAGTCCACCGGGGGAGATGGAGTTTTAGAGCACTCTCACTCCCTCCGCAAGGAACGGAAAACCCTCATGAAAAAGCCCGCATTCGCATACGGGCTTTTTCATGAGGAACCATTGCTCTCTTTTCTGAATAACTTATTTTAAAAAGGTTCTATCAACCCCAGTAGTCGTCACATGATGGGTCGATCCAGACCTTTTTGCACCTGGACTTCGGCTTACATTCCTTTCTTCTTTTCTTGCCATAATGGTGGTCGCATTTGTCCTTTTTGCCATGGTGGTCGCATTTGTCTTTCTTGTCACAGTGGTCGCATTTGTCTTTCTTGTCACAGTGGTCGCATTTGTCTTTCTTGTCACAGTGGTCACATTTGTCTTTCTTGTCACAGTGGTCATAACCATGATGGCCGTAATGGCCGGATTTTTTTCGTTTTGGCTTGCGGGCATTTCCATCGTGACCGTCTTTCCTGTCGCAGCAGTCATAACCATAGCCAGTACGGTCGTGTTTCTTGCATTTCTTGTAATGCGGATATGGCATGTCATCGTTGTCATCGTTGTCGCCGTTGTCTTCCTCTCCAACATTGATCTGTTGCAGCTGAAGCACTTTCACAGTGAAGTTGACAACCATTTTTTCAATGATTGTAGTGAATGTGCCTTCTTCAAACGGTGCATCAATTTCATCGCCGTTTGGGCCAATTACAACTCCCTGTGTACGGTCAAGGGCTTCATCGTATTCCACAAATGTTGCTGTTCCTGTCAGCTCACAGTACGGCAGTTCGTTGAACGTCTCCGTATTTACAGCATCAAATTCAGATAGGTCGTTGGCCATCAACGTATCTTTTGAAGAGAAGCCCGGTGACGGCAGTGGCGTATTTCGCAGAAACCCGAATTCATTTGAAGTGTTGAACCCGAGTGATGTCGGCAAGTTAATGAACTCATCAATTTCAATCGTCGTAGAGAAATCAATATCAACTGTAAACGACCGGATATTTGAAGTGACAGATTCATCGTCACCGACAACCGGTGTTGCATACTGGATGTTTTTCCTGACGAATCCCATCAACAGGATGGTGTTTGTCGGAAGCATTAAACGGCATTGGGTCAGCTTGAGACGTTTTTTTACTTTCTTGATCTCCAGAACAGGTTCTGGAAAGACGATTTCTTCATCAATTGTGAAGCTTACGTCCTGTTCGGCAAGTACCACAGGAATTTTTGACAGTGGCATCTAGAACATCCTCTCCTTTTTGTAATTGGTGTTACGATAACAGGTTATTCAATCTGTACAAAAAGGAGTGGACGAACGTATCAGCACAAGCATACATTTTTCAACAACGGACAAGCCAACTGCCAGTTTTATTCACCTAAATAGTCCATTTCCAATTCTCTATGCTCTGCGCTGTCTTCATTCTTCCTGACATAATAAACTTTCGCATCAGGCCGGGAACTTACCGATTTCACCAGGTCAGTGCCGATGAAATGCAGGGCGGCTCCATCATCTGCTGCATACCCGGGGCGCATCCGCCCCTCAGCGATCAGATTCCCGAAGGCCGGCCGCCGGTTTTCTTCCCCGTCATAATGAGGGCAATGGCTTCCATGCAAAAAGCCCAGTGCTTCCATCGGCTCAAGTTCGTCACCAAAAGAATCGGTCACCCCTTCTTCAAACCAGCAGATCGAGCCTGCACTCAAACCGGCAAGGACGATTCCTTGTTCCCACGCCGTTCTCAATATACGGTCGACACCCCACTCTTTCCACAGCACAAGCATGTTTATTGTATTGCCGCCTCCGACGTATATGATATCCTGACTGAGCAGGAACCCTTCCAGGTCACGGGTTTGGGGCTTGAACAGCGATAAGTGAGAAGGCTCGCATTCAAGCTGTTTGAACGCATCATAAAAGCGGCTGATATAGCTCTCCGCATCACCGCTGGCTGTCGGCAGGAAGCATATTTTCGGCTTTTTTGCAGGCGACTGTTCCAAAATATATTGATCGAGCAGCAGGTTATCAGGCTCCATCGAAAACCCTCCGCCACCCATGGCGATAATCTGTTTCATCACGGTTCCTCCCCATTTTCATTTACGGATAAAAAACCAGCCACCACTTCATGAAAGGCCTTCTTTTCCTCCAAAAACGGATAATGATTGCTGTTTTCAAAAATCACAAGCTCTGATTCCGGAATCCCCTCGTGCATTTCGATTGAAAATAAAACAGGGCACTGGACGTCATGGCGGCCGCACAAAATCAACGTTTTGACATTGATGCTGTGGAGCTGTTCAGTTATCCCAAACACTAAAACCTCTCTTGCAAAAAAGTTCATCCGGACTGCAGACATTTTTTTCTGGATTGCCGGGTCAAAAAGAGCATGGTATTTGTCAGGATCATATAGCGACAACTTTGTCCGTTCGACTCCAAGCTTCTCCCGTTGTTCGGGTGTCAGCCCCGATTTTTTCAGCTTTTCAATCAAATTCTGCATTTTTTCGAATTGTGGATGATCTTGATTATAGATGCATTCTGGCGTTGAAGACGCATACTCCCGTGCCGCTGCCCCGGTAATGATCAAGGCACGGAGTGATGAAGAAGCATGAATCCCGTAAACCAGTCCGAGCATGCCACCCGTTGAATGCCCCGCAAAAATCCATGTTTCATAGCCAAGGGCTTCCCTGATCGCCTCCAAATCAAAGACCGATTCAATCATCCCCAATTGGAATGGTTCGGCAGCCTTATCAGACTGGCCCGCTTCCCGCAAATTGACGAGAACGACATAATGCGAAGCCGTGAACTGTTCCGCATAATGATCTCCCGATTCGTTGAACTTCGAATAAAGGTGCGTAACGCAGAGCGGTATTCCCTCACCTTTCGTAAAAATTTCAAAACGGCCTCTGTTTGTATGTATAAGATGCTGTTTCCACCCGGGCATGTATATTCCCCCTATTCAAGTAATACGAATGGTTATTGTGTTTTTGAGTGTATATTCTTTTAAATACGTTAAAATGGGGGGGATTTCCTTTTTTGTGTTGGGAGATTTCCACTGGAATTTCTTCCTTACTAAAGTGAGACTGAGTATAATGTTTGACATTGGACTCCTTTCACGCCAACCTGACCGCTTCCGGAGAAATTTCGAATCGGCCCAATTGCGGTTTAGCAGAAAAGGCGAAATAAAGAAGGAATCAGTACAGAATGACTTCTTTTTTTGTAAGGCTTTGTTAAACGTTAGTGTTGATTTCCGTTGCAGGCGGAATCCCGGCTATTTCACGCCACTCTCACGACATTTCATGCGCAATCTAACTCTTTTCACGCCATATAGGCTGGTTTTCAAGCCGTACCTTTCCGGTTTCATGCCAAACTGCAGCCAAGATCTGATCCTTAACTTGACTGCACTGATTACGTCACGCCACCACACAGTGCCGTTACTTCAGATTCCAGCCAAACCAACCCACGCCGCAAAATTATCCAACGCCATCATCTCTCGGCCCAGAACAAAAGCGCTGGGCGCCTGCTTAGCGGCGTACGCATAAGCGGGGGTACCCGCAGGAGGGGATCACCGCTTATGACGATAGCCGCTGGCGCCTGGAGCTGGATGACTCCCTTCTCGCTTTTATCCCCAACGCAAAATTTTATAATTTCCTTAACAGAAACAAAACGGGCCGCTCCCTGCGGCCCGCTCTGCAATTACTCTTTTTCTTTTTTCAATTCAAGTGCTTTAACGAGTTCCTGCCCCATCAGCTCGGAAGAAAACGGATCCCGGCTGGTCACAATCTGGTCGTCTGCCCAAACTGCAAAACCGGCCTTTTCCAAATCGCCCTGCTGATACTCGGCTGTTTTTCTCATTTCCTGTTCAAGGCTGAACGGCAAGATGTCGAGCAGTCCTTCCGGCTCGATTTCATCTGGATAACCGGTCACTTTCTTTCCGGAAATGATGCTTTTGCCGTCAGTCCGTTTTGTCCATAACAGCGGTGCCGGCCCGTGGCACTCCGCAGCAACAATACCGCCGTTATCATAGATTTTGTTGATGATGTCGTGGAGATCTTCATTTTTCGCAAGATCATACATTGCGCCATGCCCGCCGACAACCAGGACGACATCATATTCATCGGGCTTGATTGATGATAACTTCTCCGTTTTATCTGCTCTTCCGGAATCATACAAAGCTGTATATTTTCCGGTTGGATCGTATTCATCTGAGATGCTCATCTTATCGACTTGCGGCTTGCCGCCTTCAGGGGAAGCCAGTGTAAGATGGTGATCTGCTTCAAGAAGCAAATTCCAGGGCGCGAACAGCTCTTCCGCCCACCAGCCTGTTTCATATTTGTGTTCTTCATCGGTATGGCCGCTTGATAAAACTGCTAATACTTTTGCCATGACAATTCCTCCCGTGTAGTTGATTGGAAAAAATGAAGGTTTTCAAAATCGGAAAAACTTCTCCTATACGGGTTTCCTTTTTTTCAGGCAGTGTTAAACCTTTTTGTGTGACCGATTCTTTAAGAATTCCAGAGAGCGCCAAGTCCCTGAAGTGAAAACCAGCCGGCAACAATCGTGACAAGAACTGCGACCAATCCGAAACCGTTCCCTGCAAACGCTGTCATACTATCAATAAAGATCCGGAACTCTGCTTTTAAAAATCGGCACCTCTTTCCTTACCCGGGGAACTTCACTAAAAGAAACATCGGCTATAATTGTCTCCTCATTCTCCTTACTCCCGGCCGCAACAACGTCGCCCCATGGGTCGATAATCATTGAGGTCCCTGCAAATTCAACATCGTCATATGCGCCAATCCGGTTGCAGGATAATACATACATCTGGTTTTCAATCGCCCGTGCGACCTGCAGCGCTTTCCAGTGTTCCCTCCTTGCCGCCGGCCATTCCGCCACAATATGTAACACCTGCGCACCTTCAAGGGCAAGCTTGCGGGCAAGTTCAGGAAAACGGAGGTCATAACATATGATCAAGCCCATCTTCACGCCGTCAAGCTCAAATACCTCGACCTTCTCTTTCCCGCCTTCAAGGTAATGGTGCTCATTGAGCATCGGAACAAGATGAATCTTATCATATTGATATACAACCGTTCCGCTTCTATCCACCACCACCGCCGTATTATAAAATTTTCCGCCTTTCCGGTTGGCAATCGACCCGCCGATAATATTGACTCCGTACGTATGCGCGAGTTCCCGCAAAAACGAGGTCGTCGGCTCGCCTTCCCGGTCGGCAACCTGGTCCAGTTCAGGAAGGGTATAAGCGGTTGTCCACATTTCCGGAAGGACCAGTAAATCAGGCTGTTCCTCTTTTATGACATGGCCGGCCCACCGTTTCACTTTTTCACGATTCGCTTCTGGATTCATCGGCACGATATCCATTTGATAAATCGCCGCTTTCATCAATACACCTCCAAAAAACCATTATATAGTGTACTTCGATTTACACCTTTCTTTCCCTTCCGGCGGTTTTCCCAACCCCTGTCAGTAAGATGAATATAAAAAACCGCCCCTCCATCCGGAAAGGCGGTACTTCATCTATCAGGTTGAATGGCTGGCGGCCTTGCTGCGGGCCGTATCCATGCTTTTCCCTTCAAGCAGTGTCAAAATGATCGCCAGGATAAAAAAGACGCTGGAAATCTTAAACAAAATCCCGATATCCACAAACTGGGCGACAACGCCGAAAACAAGGCTGCTTAATCCGATGCCGAGGTCGATGGATGAAAAGAACATCCCGTTTGCGACACCCCTGCGCTTCATTGGTGTCATCGAAAGCGTCCATGATTGCAGGGTCGGAATGAGTGACCCGAAGCCGATACCGAACAAGACGCCAGATACGGCAATAAGAACACCGGAAGTCGCGAATGACAGGACCCACATGCCGATAAACGAAAGGGATGCACAGAAAATCACCAATCCCTTCGGCCCCTTCCTGTCAAACCACCGTCCTGCAATCGGCCTTGAGACGGTCGCCATAACAGCGTTGAATAAATAAAAGAGGAAAATATTATCTATCCCGCGTTCTTCCCCGAAGATGACAATGAACGTCACGATGGTCCCGTAGCCGAACGTCGCCATCATCGTGACAACTGCCGGATACCAGCTTGACTTCTCAACAAGTGATCCGATATAAGAAAACTTCAAGTCTTCCTTATTTGTTTCTTTCACCTCTTCAGGTGTATGGTATTTGCCGGTTGCCAGCAAGATCAGGGCTACTGTGCCCAAAATTCCTGAAACGAGAATCAAATACGAGAATGTGGTTTGCTGGAAAAGAAAGATTCCAAGACTAGGCGCAATAATCATGCCGATTGTAATCGAGAGCCCGTAATACCCCATTCCTTCTCCAAGCCTCGAATTCGGCACAACATCAACTGCAGCTGTGCCGTTTACAGTTGTCGACCAGCCCCAGGCAAGACCATGGATAAGGCGGAAGACAAGAAAAATGAATACAACCTGAGTGATCGGATAGATGACCGTTATTGCGAGCAGTAAAGCGGATCCGATGACGACAAGCGGCTTACGGTGTCTATATTCAAGCATATGTCCGATAAACGGCCGGCTCAGCACCGCCCCGATAGAAAACAATGTCGTGACCAGCCCGATCTCCAGGCCGGTTGCGCCAATTGATTTTATATATGGCGGCAGTGTAGGAATCAGCATCTGAAAGCTCATGAACAAAAACAAGTTTCCAATCATCAGCATGATGAACGGTTTTGTCCACAGCTTATCTTTCGGTTCCAGTCTCAAGCTTTTTCCCTTCCTTTCTCTTGTAAAAAATCTATTGAAGCAGCTGCTTTCTATCCTGTCAGCATGCAAGGCAGAAAAAAAGAACCTCCAGTAAAAAGACACAAAGGTTCAGATACACTAAATCTTTAACACATCTACCATACCACGGTGAAACCGAAATAAACTCGTTCCCGGGTTTTTAAATGGTTGCAATTGTTTCGGATTCCTAAATATTATCACAGGAAAGGGGAAAAAGAAACCTAATTTTAAGCTGGTGTTATGTGGAATGGAAGGAGTTTAGGCAGGGCAGGATCGTTCTCGTGCCTATAATTAGTGATGATCACAATTCAGTGCCTATAATCCGAGACGAGCCTGCATTACAAGCACTGAACCACTATTCTGTTCCTATATTTCAGTACTGAACCTGCATTAAAAGCACTGAACCATCATTCCTTGCCTGTAATCAATCGAATGGACAAAATATAACACAATTTCCTTTCTCCTTACATTATTAAAATACTGTCTTTCTACACTACAATTGGTTCCGGTCAGCCACCATATTACCCATGTCATTACAATTATCCAGACAAGAATTACTGACTGTTACTGTCCAGCTTTCGCCTTTTACTATCGAAATCAATGACTTTACTATCCAGTTTTCATCAATACTGTCCAACCCGTCACCTATAAACCACAAAAAAGGCAAGCCGCTTTATGGAGCGCTCGCCTTCATACCTATCAATAATCAACTTTCAACGGTATCCGCATCAGCCGGAAGTTTCAGCGGCTGCGGCTCGATCAATTCCCCGGTGAGAATATCCTGGACTGGTGCTGCCTCTGTGGTCCAGCTCAGTGGCGGAGCTGCTCCCCAGAATGTCGCCCTTTGCGGATCATCAAGGTGCCATTTCACTGGATCCCAGTCCGGGTCGTTAGTGAAATAATCGCCAGTGTATAACTCTAGGCGGTTTCCATCCGGATCCCTCACATAGACAAAGAATGCATTGGAAGTGCCATGACGGCCCGGCGTCCTTTCAATGTTCGCCGAAAAGCCGGCTGCGGCCAGATGGTCGCATGCATCAAGGATCGATTTGGCGTCGTCCATCCAGAAACCGACGTGATGAAAACGCGGGCCTTTTTCACTGATCAGGGCCAGATCGTGGACACTTGGCTTGCGGTGCATCCACGCTGCCCACATCCGTTCGCCTTCTCCATATCCGGTTACTGTATATTCGGACGTACGGAAACCGAGATTATCAGCATACCAGTCATATAGAGTGTTAATGTCTGTAATCAAACAGTTTGCATGATCGATCCGTTTGATTTTTGTATTTCCCTGCAAATGAAATTTTTGCAGCATTCTCTCCGCCTTATCCATTTCGTAAAAGAATTCAACTGGGAGGCCGCCGGGGTCCTGTATGCGGAGGGCCCTGCCCTGGCCCCGTTCTTCTCCTGGCTTTATCCATTTTTTCGTGACGCCGAGCCTGCTGAACAGTTTATCGAGTTCATCGAGATCCTCATCAGCACTTACCCGGTATGAAATATGGTTAAGGCTGGCCTGCTCCCCTTTTGTCAGGACAAGGCAGTGGTGGTTTGCATCCTCCAGGGCCCGGAGGTAGAGATGCCGATCATCCGATTCGGTAACGATCAGCCCGAGTCCGTCGACATAAAACTCCTTAGCCCGTTCCAGATCGGTGACCGTCACCTCCGCATGGTGAAGCCTGACGATATCAAATGGTTTCTTATCCATCCGTTTGCTCCTTCCTTTATCATGATCAAGCCGCTTTATGCTTTAATGGCCGAAATACCCGAGCGCTTCTTGGCACGATCCAGGAATTCCTGGATTTGCTGTTTGTACGGCTCCTTGTTGAACTGATCATAGTAAATATTGGACATGCGGACCGGATCGCCGAAAAAGTAGTATTCGTACAGGACCTGGCGGTTTCCGAACGCACTGATGGCGACATCCCAGGCCAGGCGGAACAGTTGGACACGTTCATACCCATCTATATTTGCCCCTTGCATGTACTTATGCATTAACGGCCCGATCTCTTCATGTTCAAAATCATGATGGGTCGGAATGGCCATCAGGCCGGAGGCTCCAAGCGTACGGACAATTTCAACGATCCGCGGATATATTTTTGGATACCAGTTCCTGGCAGCATCGAGCGGCGCAAAATCCGGTGTCATGTTTCCGTACTTGTCGATTGCTGCGTTATGTTCAGCCCGGTATAAGTGTGATTTCATCACTTCCAGCGTGACCATGACTTCTGCGGCTTTTTCTTTGACATGCTGGAACCGTTCGATGCCGATTGCATCGATAATGCTTAAAATGACGCCGAGGACAAACTCTGTTTTGGCAACATTTTTGGCAATGACCTGATGGGACATATGGACGACCGCATTTGTTTCACGGTACGTTCGGTTGCAGACATCCGAGTTTTCTGCAACAAAAACACGCTCCCACGGGATGAAGGCATTATCGAATACCACAATTGCATCGCTTTCATCAAATTGTGCCCCAAGTGGATGCTCCCACTGATTCCGACCATAATCGAAGGATTCACGGGAATAGAAGTTGACCCCCGGCGTATTGTTTGCTACACCGAATGCAACCGAATACGGATCATCCTCTGAAGATGCTTTATTCAACGTTGATGGGAACACGACAAGCTCATCGGTGATGCCGCCAAGTGTTGCGAGCAGCCGGCAGCCCGACACGTAAATTCCGTCAAGGTCTTTTTTCACAATCTGGGCTGACACATACGGATCCTTTTGTTCATGCTGGGCTTTGGAACGGTTGACCTGGGGATGGATCAGTGTATGTGTGAGACTGAGATCCTTTTCCCGGCACATTTCATAATAATTCCTTGCATTGGCCCCGAAGTCGATGCCGTCCTTATTTGCCTGGCTGAAGAAATCAGCCGCTGTGCCGAACGCCATCAGGCTTGTGTTGATATAGTCTGGAGAACGGCCCATCATCCCGCCGGTATGGCCGGCCCATTCGGACACCATCTCCCGGCGGGCAATAAGGTCTTCCTTTGTTTTTGGCGCGATGAAAGACAGTCCGACCGGGTCGCCTGAAACAGGTGAGGTATAAAGCATCTTGTCGGCCTTCTCATGTTGAAGATCATATAGCTCAGCAACGGACTGCACCACATTTTTAAAAGATGGGTGCTCTGTCACATCGTCTACTTTCTTCCCGTCAATATAGACATTGTTCTTCGCTTTCTTCAAACCTTCAATATATTGCTGGCCTGTTCGTGCTCCCATTCTGAATTCCCCCTTCAAAATAATCAAACAGAATATTCAAATTAATGATTCCGCATCAATTCCTGTTCCAGACAACCAGTTTCATTTCCATCATTTCTTCCATGGCATATTTGATGCCTTCCCGCCCCATTCCGCTTTGCTTTACGCCGCCGTACGGCATCTGGTCAACCCGGAATGTCGGAATATCATTGATCATGACGCCGCCGACATGGAGCTTTTCAGCAGCATCCAGCGCTGTCGGGACGTGTTCTGTGTATATGCCGGCCTGCAGTCCGTAAGGTGAATCGTTTACAAGATCAATGGCCTCCTTGATGCTGCCAACCGAATTGATCAGGACAATCGGTGCAAAAACTTCCTGGCAGGAAACCTTCAGATCTTTGTCGGCATCAAGGATGACAGTTGGTTCCAGCATCTGGCCATCAGGCTTGCCGCCGACGGCCACTTTAGCACCGTGCTGCTCGGCCTCTTTGATCCAATCGAGCGTCCGTTCCACATCGCCGCTTGTAATTAAAGCAGACAGATCGGTTTCTTCACTTAACGGATCTCCTGTCTTTAGTTTTCTTGTCTCTTCAATAAAAGCGTCAACAAACGGCTTATAAATCTCCTCATGCACGTACACCCGCTGCAGGGAAATGCACACCTGGCCCTGGAAGGCAAATGCTCCGGTGACACATCTGTTGATGATTTTCGGAATATCCGCATGTTTATCGACGATCACTGCCGAATTGGAGCCCAGTTCCAGCAGGACCCGCTTCAGTCCGGCTTTGTTGCGGATGCCGATGCCGACTGCGGGGCTGCCGGTGAATGTGATGACATTGACCCTCGGATCAGTGACGATCTTATCTCCGACTGTCTTCCCGCTTCCTGTCACGACATTGAGCGCACCTGCAGGCAGACCGGCTTCTTCAAACAATTCTGCGATGAAATAAGCGGACAGCGGTGTCTGGGATGCAGGTTTCAAGACGACACTGTTTCCGGAAGCAAAGGCAGGCCCAAGTTTATGGGCAACCAGGTTCATCGGAAAATTGAACGGGGTGATGGCCCCGACGACACCGAGAGGTTCAAAATCCGTATACGCAATCCGGCCGGTTCCGCCCGCTGCCGCATCCATGCGGATCGTCTCGCCATGAATGCGTTTGGCCTCCTCTGCTGAAAATTTATACGTTTCGATTGTCCTGGCGATTTCGCCGCGTGCCGTTTTGATCGGTTTTGCCGCTTCCTTCGCAATCAGAGTGGCCGCTTCCTCTTTTCTTTCCTCAAGCAGATGGACCACCTTTTCAAGAATGGCTGCCCGCTGATACGCTGGAAGCCCTTTCATTTTTTCCTTTGCTTCGTAAGCCGCTGCAATGGCACGGTCTGTCTCTTCTTCTGAAGCGGCAGGGATTTCAGCAATCACTTCACCGGAATAAGGAGCGGTAAGTTCACGGTATTCTGCGCTTTCAATCCAGCTGCCGCCAATGAATAGCTCTTTTTTCACTTCAGCACCTCACCCTCTGTAAATAACCCATTATTTCATTAATGCTTCATACACCTCATCATCCAGCTTCTTCGCTTTTTCCGGATTATAGGTTTTCACAAATTGGGGGACCTGTGTAATCTTCGCACCCCAGAACATGCTTTCAAATACCTGGCTCACTTTGACATCTATTTTGGCAAGCTTCAAAGAAACACCGGGCATCGGCTCTTCCAGAATGCTTGCTTCGCCTTTGATCGAATAAACGGATTCACCTGCAATCACAGTCAACACAACGTTAGGGTTATACCGGATGTTTTCAAGCATCCTGGATTGGGTTGTCACACTGAAGCGGATATGTTCCCTGTCTGCCGGTTTCACCCACGAGATAGCAGTGAGATTAGGGACAGGCTCTGTTGCATCGATTGTGGATAAGAGGACCAGGTTTTCATGTTCGAGAAACTCGGTTAATTCATCCGTTAACGTGGTCAACGGGTCTGTTTTCGGCAATTTCATCTTCCTTCCATTCTTTAATTTCCGGCCGGCCAGCTTCGTTTGGGGACCGCTTTTTCCCAAAGTAGGCTTCCTGGACACGGGGATCTGTGAGCAGTTCTTTAGCGGTGCCGTTGATGAAGATTTCTCCGCGTTCGATGACACTTGCCCTGTCGGCTATCGCCAAAGCCGCACGGACGTTTTGCTCGACAAGGATGATTGTTGTCCCATGCTCTTTACAGAGGCTTCGAAGAACGTTCATAATATCTTTTACAATCAGAGGAGCGAGGCCAAGTGAAGGTTCATCAAGCATCAATAGCCGTGGGCGCGCCATAATCCCCCGGCCGATGGCAAGCATCTGCTGTTCCCCGCCCGACAGCAGGCCTCCAGGCCGTTCAAGCATCTGCGTCAGCCTCGGAAAAATCTCAAGAACCGTTTGCAGGTCGCGCTTTACGGATGCTTTATCCGCTTTGTACCGGTGGAACGCACCAAGCATCAAATTGTCCTGAACAGAGATGGAATCAAAGATTTGCCTCCTTTCCGGAACCAGGCTGATTCCGCTTGCGACCATCTCCCTTACACCTTTATTCGCCATCTCTTTGCCGTTGAAACGGATGCTGCCCTGCCTTGCCTCGTATACCCCGGAAAGCGTGCCCAGCAATGTGCTCTTTCCTGCTCCGTTTGATCCGACTATGCTGTAAAGTTCACCTTCCTCCAGCTCAAAGCTGACACCTTTAAGGACATGAAGATAGCCATGGTAAGTATGCAGGTTTTCGACTTTAAGCATGGACAATCTCCTCTCTCTCGTCACCGAGATAGGCTTTAATGACAGCAGGATTCCGGTAGATTTCCTCTGGTGTACCTGTGCCGATCTGCTTGCCGTTGTCAAGGACAAGAATCCTGTCTGAAATGGCCATGACCGTCTCAATGTCATGCTCGACAAACATGAACGTCATGCCATCCCTCTTCATCTGCAAAATGACATCAACAAGCCGTTCTGTCTCCTGTGCGTTCAATCCCGCCATCGGCTCATCAAGCAAAATCATCGCCGGCCCGGATGCGGATGCCCTGGCAATTTCAAGCAGGCGCTGATTCCCATATGGAAGGGTCTCTGCTTTCTCGTAAGCAAGATGTGCGATGCCTACCTGCTCCAGGCATTTCATCGCAAGTCCGGCCGTTTCCCGCTCCTCCTTGAAAACACCCGGGAGCCTGAATCCTGCTCCCAGCAAACCTGTCTTCAGGCGGATATGCGCGCCGGTCATGGCATTCTCGATGACAGACATGTTTTTGAAAATTTCAAGGTTCTGAAATGTGCGGGTGATTCCGGCACGGGCGATGCGATATGGCGGCTGTCCTGTGATGTTTTGACTTTTTAACCTTATGCGTCCTGATGTGCTCGGCAGAACGCCTGAAATCATATTCAGGAGCGTTGTCTTCCCGGCTCCGTTCGGGCCGATGACCGCAAAGATTTCACCCTGTTCCACTGTAAAAGACGTATCATTGACGGCCAGAACCCCGCCAAATTGTTTGGTCAGCTTTTCGACATGCAAGAATGGGGCGTTCATTGTTTTCCACCCCCTGATTTGATTTGTTCACTGGCTGCAGCTGCATCCTGGACGGGCGGTTGTCCCGCAGTTTTAATTTTGGAGCCCAGCCTGGAAATGGTAGGCATGAGGCCATTCGGCATGTAAATCAAGGTCACAACAAGCAAAAGGCCGAAGAAAACGATCTCAAATTCACCGCCTGCGCTGGGATAGATCAGCGGAATCGTGCTTTTCAGCACCTCACTAAGCATGACGAACACAAATGCCCCGATGACTGCCCCCCAGATGCTGCTCACCCCTCCAATGACAACCATGATCAGAAAATAGATCGATGTCATCGCTTCAAATAATTGCGGATTAATGAATGTGACATAGTGGGCATATAAACTGCCGGATACGGAAGCAAATACCGCACTTAATACAAAAACCTGAAGTTTGTATTTCATGATATTGATTCCGAGGGCATCTGCTGCCACTTCACTTCCCTCAATGGAGCGGAGCGCCCTTCCGGTTCTTGACTGGATCATGTTGCGCGAAAACAGGAGGGCGGCGACCACAAACGCCCAAACGAGATAAAAGTAGCGGAAGTCACTGTTGATTTCCAGCGGACCGATATTCAGGGCCGGAATGCCAAAGAAACCGTTCATTCCGCCAGTCAATCCGCGAAGTTCCTTAAAAGCTGTGAACACAATGACGCCAAATCCAAGCGTGGCCAGTGCCAGGTAATGGCCTTTCAGCTTGAAGGTCGGAATGCCGACAATAAAGGCAATTAGGGCGGAAAGCGCCGCCCCGCCAGCCATTCCCAGCCAGGGTGAAAGTCCGTATGTTCCGCTGATGATAGCTGACATATAGGCCCCGATTCCGTAAAATGCAGCGTGGCCGAGGGAAATCTGGCCGGCATAGCCCATCAGCAGGCTGAGGCCGATTGCGACAAGTGAGTAAAACCCTATGACAATGAACAGGCTCAACAGGTAATTGGACTGGGCGGCCAGCGGGAAAGCAAATATAACCGCCGCAAACAGGAGAGGGCCGATCAGGCTTCTGTTATACACTCTTGCAAGGGTGTTGTCTTTCATGCCATCTTCTCCTTTCAAACCCGTTTTCCGGTGGCTTTTGCAAACAATCCGTTAGGCATGAAGAATAAAATCAGAAGCAGCAGGCCGAAACTTACGGCATCCTTCAAGCCGGAAGACCAGAGCCCTTCCGTGAAGGCTTCCAGAATGCCGATAAGGAATGCTCCGATTACGGCAGCAGGCGCATTTGTAAGTCCGCCGATGACCGCCGCGACAAACGCTTTCATTCCGAGCATCATTCCCATGCTATAGGAGGCGCCTGAGATTGGAGCGATGATAATACCGGCGATTGCACCAACACCAGCACTGATTGCAATTGTGATCAAGGACATCTTTTCAGGATTGATCCCCATCAGCCTGGCGGCGAACTTATTGACAACACACGCTGTAAGAGCCTTTCCGATATACGTTTTATTGAAGAAATAACCCATGATGAACACACTGATGAGTGAGATGCCGATGGCCCAGAGGCTCTGTGGGAGCAGAACCGCCTCAAATATGGTGATCGGGTCATTCTTTGTAAAAGGCGGCAGGGATTGTGGCTGGGTTCCCCAAATCAAAATGGCAATCCCTCTTAACGCAATTGACACACCGATGGTGATAATGATCAAGGTCGGAACGGACGAACCTCTTGCCGGGTAAATCGCTGTCCGTTCAAACAATGCTCCGACAGCTGACACGATCAATACAGCAAGGACGACGGCTGCCAAAAGCGGCAGCCCCATCCCTGTCAGGGAAATGCTGATCAATGCACCGAGCATCGCAAATTCCCCCTGGGCAAAATTCAACACCCCCGTCACGTTATAGGTGACGACAAAACCGATGGCGATTAAAGCATAGATGCTGCCGATCGTCATGCCCGAAAATAACAATTGGATAAACTGGCTGAGTACCTCCACAATCCCTCCCCCCTTATTCTTTAATAGTCCAGTTGCCGTCCTTGACTTCAATCATGATAAGGGAATCACTGCCGAGACCGTTATGGTCTTCCGCACTCATATTGAAGATTCCGCTGATTCCGACAAAGTCTTTTGTGTTTGTAAGGGCTTCTTTAATTGCCTCCCGGTCTTCCCCGCCTTCCTCAATCGCCTGTTTCATAATCTGAATTCCGTCCCAGGCATGGCCTGCGAAGGCGCTTGCCGGATAATCGAATTTCTCTTCAAAGTCTTTTTTGAACGCTGTGATCGTCTCTTTTTGATTATCTGAATCCGGAAGCTGGTCAGCCACAAGTATTCTGCCGGCCGGGAACACAACTCCTTCTGCCGCTTCTCCGGCCAGTTCAAGAAACTTTGATGATGCGATGCCGTGGCTTTCAATAACAGGGATATCCATATTCAGCTGGTGGATATTTTTTGTGACTACTGCCGATTCTTGTGCCGTTCCCCAGATGATGACCGCATCAGGCTTGGCCTTCTTCACTCTTGTCAGCATCGCTTTGGCGTCATTCACGGTCGCTTCGAACTCCTCTTCGATTACGGCTTCAACCCCAAAATCCGGTGCAAGCTGCAAAAATTCCTCATGTCCGCTTGTTCCGAATGAATTGGCGACATTAAGCCAGGCAACCTTTGTCAGGTTTTCGCTTTTCAAGTATTCAAGGACTTTTGGAATGACAACGTCATCACCCTGCGCCGTTTTGAAGACCCAGTCCCTGCTGGACCCGTCTGAAGGATTATTGATTTCCTTGCTTGCTGCCAGGGAAATGAACGGTACTTTCGCTTTCATGGCCTGCGGCAGCATTGCAAGGGTATTTCCGCTTGTTGTCCCTCCTACAATCGCAAGGACCTTGTCCTGCTCAATAAGCTTCTTCATCGAAAGGACCGCTTCATTTTGGTCGGACTTGCTGTCATAAGCGATGAGTTCCACCTCTTTGCCATTTATGCCGCCGGCTTCATTTATTTGTTCAGCGAGCATCTTGGCGGTGTCCATCTCCCCTTTTCCTAATGGGGCCGCTCCGCCGGAGGCAGCAAAAATGCCCCCGATTTTAATGACATCCCCTCCGTCTCCCCCTGTTGAAGTGGTTTTCGTCTTTGTTTCAGCACCACATGCGGCCAGAGCGATAAGTATAAAAACACTCACCAGTATAGCTGTTGCCTTTTTCATTCGTTCTCCCCCTTCTCCTTAAAAAAGATTAAGCTTCCACTGCCTGTTTCCGAGGCAATTCTGTCAAATCCGATAATCTGTCGACCCATTCCAAGCGGCATGTTCGTCCAATTATTCTGTCCGGCAGGGCCGGAACAAAAATCGATCCCCTCCCCCTTGTCATGATGCAAACACCTGGCTGATTCGCATTTCCAATCGATATATTGACACGGTAGCGGCCGGGCGGCGGCAACACAAAGTCCTCTCTGAAATCGACCTTAATGATACCCGAGCCTTTTCCGAATCCTGATAAGTTTGCTGCTCCGCTTGCCATTCCTTTCACCTCATAATGGCTTCCAAGAAGGGGCGGAATCTTAGCTACGCTGCCGCTGGATACTAGCTCCCGGATCAGGGTGGAACCTATCTTTCTGCTTCGGCTCTCTACCTTCTCAACAACCGTCACACCGAAGATGCCCCCACCTAGTTGCCTCAGTAGCTCCATATCTCCTTTGCCGCAGCGCCCGTATGTAAAATCGAAGCCTGCGGTAACATGCCTTGCCTGTAAATTGATAATGTATGAATGCACAAACTGTTCAGGGGTAAGTGACCCGAATTCTTTGTTAAAATGAACAACGTAAAGAAAGTCGACGCCCATCCGCTTCATAATAGCTGCTTTTTCCCGAAAAGGGGTGAGATGCTGTCCCGTCTTTTCACGGAGGCCCATTACTTCACGCGGATGTGGATCAAATGTCATTACAGCAAGCGGAAGCCCCTTTTTATCTGCGATGGTACGGGCAGTCCGGATGATCTTTTGATGGCCCAGGTGGACTCCGTCAAAAAAGCCCAGAGCCAAAACTGCAGGTGTTTTCTCGGATGTTACGGAATCACCATGCTTCAGATAAATCGTTTCCACTCAACTCCACCTCTTCATTTTGTAAGCATTTTCATTAAAGGAGTCACCGCTTGCTGTCTTTCAGCAAGACAGCGTTCGTGTCCATCATTCTTTCCTTGGTTGCCGGGAGGAAGATCCCCCCCTCCCGGCCTTTACTTTCACTTTACTTTCCGAACTGGGGGATATGATGTTCCCCGAGTGCTACATGGATCACTTTCGGTTCTGTATAAAACTCGAACGCATAATGGCCGCCTTCCCTGCCGATTCCGCTTGCCTTCATGCCGCCGAACGGAATGCGCAAGTCGCGGACATTCTGGGCATTGATCCAGAGCATTCCGGCTTCCACCGCCTGTGCAACACGGTGGCCGCGTTTCAAGTCATTCGTCCACACATAACCGGCAAGGCCGTATTTCACATCATTTGCCATCCGGATGACTTCTTCTTCGGTTTCAAATTTGATGACAGCCATGACCGGCCCGAAAATCTCTTCCTGGGCAACTTTCATTTCATTTCTTGCATTCAGGAGCAGCGTTGGGCTTACAAAGTTGCCCTGTTTCAGTTCTACTGGTATTTCGGAGGAGAAAACGTCGCATCCTTCTTCCCGGCCGGTTTCTATATAACCGGACACTTTAGCCTGGTGATTCGGGTCGATCAGCGGTCCGAGCTGCGTTTCCGGATCCATCGGGTCTCCGATTTTGATGTTTCTTACACGCTGTTTCAGGGCGCTGACGAACTTATCATAAATAGAGGACTGTAGGAAGACTCTTGAATTCGCTGTACATCTTTCCCCATTGAATGAGAACAATCCCCAGACGGCAGCATCAAGTGCCCTGTCAAAGTCGGCATCCTCGAATACGATGAGCGGTGATTTGCCGCCAAGTTCCATTGATGTCCGCTTCAGTGTATCCGCGGCATTTTTGATTATGGTTGTGCCGGTGACCGTTTCGCCCGTAAACGATATCAAGGTGACATCAGGATGTCTCACAAGCGCATCCCCCGCTGTTTCCCCGAATCCGTGGACGACATTGAAAACCCCTGCCGGAAGACCGGCCCTGTCGATGATTTGTGCCAGTTTGTTCGCTGTCAGCGGCGAGAGCTCCGCCGGCTTCAGCACAACAGTATTCCCGGTTGCAAGTGCAGGCGCCACTTTCCACGTCTCCAGCATATATGGAGCGTTCCAGGGAGTGATCAGCCCGGCCACACCGACAGGTTTATACATGGTATAGTTCATAAACTCATCATCTACTTGATATGCTTCGCCTACCAATCTCGTTTGAACCATTCTTGCATAGAAACGGAAATTTTCCGCTGCACGTGCCGTCATCTTCTTTGTCTGGCTGATCGGGAGGCCTGTATCAAGAGCTTCCAGGTATGCGATTTTCTCGACCTCTTCATCAATCAAGTCAGCGATCTTGTTGATCAGTTTCATCCGTTCCGACAGCTTCATCGTTTTCCATGGACCGCTGGTGAACGCTTCGTGTGCAGCTGCTGCCGCCCGACTGATGTCTTCCCTGCCGCCGCTTGCTATACTGTTAAGGACTTCATTTGTGAATGGGCTCCGATTTTCAAACTCATCCCCTGAAGCGGAGCTGGTGAATTCCCCGTTAATATAATGGAGCACATCATCAATTTTCTTGTGCTGCATAACTTCCGCTGCTGCCTGCGCCGACGTTCCGCCTGCCGTCTTTGATTGTGTTTTCAAGAGCACCCACCCCCTCAATTTCAAGTCTTACTTCATCACCCGGATAAATATGGGACAATCCTTTAGGCGTTCCGGTTAAAATGATGTCATTCGGCTCCAGCGTCATAAAGGAGCTGATGAACTCTATCAAATCAGGAATCTTGTAGATGAGATCACGGGTATTGCCTTCCTGTCTCAGTTCACCGTTAACAAATGTCTTTAAGGTAAGATTGTCAGGATCGGCCACCTCATCCTTGCTGACGAGGTAAGGGCCGAGCGGGCCGAACGTATCGTGGCCCTTCGCTCTGACTGGCGGCCGGTAATAATTATTCACAAAGTCACGGACCGTCACGTCATTGGCGATCGTATAACCTTTTACATAATCGTAGGCCTCTTCTTTCTTTATTTGGCGGCCATGTTTGCCGATCACCACTGCCAGTTCATTTTCGTAATGCATATATGTTGCGCCGTCCGGATAATAGACTTCTGCTTTATGGCCGACAATTGCTGAGTTCGGCTTTATGAACAGAACAGGCTCAGCCGGCTTTTCAAGGCCGAGCTCCTCGGCGTGGTCAGCAAAGTTCAGAGCCAGGCCGATCACCTTGTTGGGCTTGACCGGCGGCAGCCATGCTTGAATATCTTCAAGGTTCCAGCTGTTTCCCGATACAGCCGTCACCTGTTTCCCGTCAGCGGATAATACACCTGTATGTTCTTTACCACCTGCAATAAAACGTGCTGTTTTCATAAACTCATCGACTCCCCACTTCTGTAGAAATTAATCCGTAACTCGTAAGGACTTCCCTGATTTCCTCCTGAAGTTCACTTGACGGCAGATCCATCGGCATCCTCAGGCGCGGCTCGATTTTGCCCATCATGCCCAGAGCGGCTTTCAGCGGTGCCGGGTTCGTGTCTTTGAACAGTACATCATTCAGCGGCATGAGATCATAATGCAGATCCTGGGCACGCTTCACGTCACCTTCAGCCCAGGCATTGTAAACATCTGCAACCCGGCCCGGCAATACATTTGCGGTAGCACTTATGTACCCTGCCCCCCCTATTGCCAACATTGGATAGCATAATAACTCAATCCCTGAGAATAATAAGAAATCTCTGCCGCAGTTCAGGAGAACGCGGTTGACATGTTCGAAGTCCTTATTGGACTCTTTTACGCCGATAATGTTCTCGCAGTCTTCATTCAGGCGCGCCAGCGTTTTGACATCCAAATTCACGGCTGTCCTGCCGGGAATGTTATAGATGATGATCGGAATATCAACCGCATCCGCAACTGTTTTAAAATGCTTATACAAGGCATGCTGTGAAGGTTTGTTGTAATACGGGACGATGACCATCGCTCCATCGGCTCCCATTTCTTTAGCCGCCTTCGTTAGATGCATCGTTTCATCATGGTTTGTCGAACCTGTTCCCGGGATGACCGGCACCCTGCCTTTGGCAGCTTTGATGGCCGTTTCCATGACCAGCTCTCTTTCTTTTAAGGTAAGGGAACTCGGCTCTCCGGTTGTGCCCGTTACGGAGATGCCGTGACTGCCGCTGTCAATATGCCAGTTCACCAGATTTTCCAGTGTCGCGGTATCAACCATGCCATTTTCGTCAAACGGTGTAATGATCGGTGCAATCGACCCGCGGAATTGTTCCTTTGCTTTTTCGTATGTTTTCATAACCCATCCGCCTTTCGTTTTATTGTTATAGTGATAAAATATTCTAAACCTTACTAATTTTCAGTTAATTTAATCGAAAAAAAATTGCACCTCCTCCTACACGGTAGGATATGTCAACTTTGTTTTTCTTTTTTTAAAGGATTCAACAGTATTCAATTTATGCTGTTTCACAAATCTTTCAATCTCTTCAAACGGAGCGTTTTCGGTTAGAAGCTCAATGATCCTGCCATGTTCCCTTATGGATTCCCTTGCTCTTGGCGGGACGAATGCTGCACCAGTTCTCCTGATCGAATCCAGCTTCCTGTGGACCTGCTGGATGTGTTCAAGCAGATAGCTGTTATCACAATAGGAATACGTCAGCATGTGGAATTCGCGGTTTAGTTTTCCAAAAGCGGCAAAGTCGAAATCGTCAAGCGCGATTTTCATCCTTTCATTTATTTTTTTCAATTCACGGATTTGCTGTTTTGGAATGTGCCGTGCTCCAAGGGCGGTGGCGTGGGCCGCTAACACAGATAAAACGGTTAACGCTTCAAGATACTGATTTTCGTCAATCGGGGTGACGACAGCACCGGAATACTGCTTGTATTCAATCAGGTTCTCAGACTCCAGCTGGCGGATCGCTTCCCTGATCGGGATTGCGCTCGTGTAGATTTCTTTCGACAGCTGGTCGATGACAACCCGGTGCCCCGGTGCATATGTGCCGTCAAGAATTCGTTCTTTGATAATATTGTAAGCGTATTCTTTTTTTGTTAGTTTGCTATTGTTCTTCTCCATGAGTTCATCTTAATTGAAATCATATATGATTTCAACATAAATTTTATAAAAATATATAGGATTTCATATATTATTGGTCAATTTGCAGGGAGGGCAGTCTTTTTTTGTACGTCTGGCGGTTTGGTTTTGCGCCGTTGAATCCGGTTTTCGTGCTTAATTTGTTTTATTTCACGCTAATTCCATGATTTTTCACACCCTGCAATGACAGGGACTCAGCTGGCAATCTGGTTTCATGCCGTTTATCTTCCAGTCCGCGCCAAACTTTTCCTGTTTCGCGCCGTAGAGGTTCCGTTTCATGCCAAATGCGTTTTTTCACGCTATATCCACCTGTTTTCGCGCCGCTAATCCTGCCTGCGACACCTGATCTCATAACCTCCGCAAAATCGCGCCCCCATCCCCCCGCTACTCGCCGTACCGGGGTAAAACAAACACATACACTCTGAATGATACAGGCCATTTCACCCTTCCCCTTTCCCTTCCCGGGTGGTATGTTGAAGACCGCATGGTTTAATCGGTTTATAGTAATGGGTACATAACCTTAACCAGGAATCCGCATCAGTAACTTTCGAAATAACAAATCAAGCAGCGTACGTGTATGGAGGGCCAAATGGATACTTTTGTGACTGAAAGAATAACAAATGAATGGGACTATTTCCTTGCCAGAGTTTCAGCAAAAAAGTTTGCTGACCGGCTCGGGTTCGGTGAAGTGGATAAAAGCAAAATTGTTCTTTCGGCAGCAGAGCTTTCAAAAAACATCCTTGTGCATGCAGAAAAAGGTGTAATTTCTTTTGAAGCTATCACCGGAGCGGATAAAGTAGGAATCAAAATATCTGCCACCGATGAAGGTCCGGGGATTGACAATATCGACCGGGCATTGGAGGATGGTTATTCAACAGCGAACAGTTTAGGGTACGGACTTCCATCCGTTAAAAGATTGATGGATGAACTCGCCATCGATTCCGAGCAAGGGAAAGGAACGAAGATCACTGCCATCAAATGGCTGAATAAATAATTTTCAGGGGGCATCTGCAGGAGCGGATGCCTTTTGATGTCAGCTGGGGAAATGAAGCCCCTGCAAAAGATGAGTCCCGCACGATGAATCTTTTGGATATGGATACAACAAAAAGAGGCTGGGACATAACTAATTAAGACCTGCTTAGAGACGAACAATATCTATTCAACGTAATACTGTTTACTAATAATCAGGTAAGCTGAAAAAACAAGTTCGTTCCATTGCGCTGCAGACACTCGCTTTCACCATAGGCACAAGTGCGACATCTGTTCCTGCTTCCCTCCGGTCGCACTCACAGTGTCTTCTTTGCCACGGGGAGGAAGCTGAGCCTCTATTTCCCGTTGGACTTTGAAAAAGCTTCTTTGATTTAACACCGCACGAAGAAAATGGGTTTTTATTTTCGAGGAGCCGAGTGTCTTCCGCTCCATTCCACTCGTTTATAAAAATAGCATGCAAAATCAAAAAAATGTATTGAAGAGAGTAAATAAAGACCCGAACGGTCAGGTGAAAGATTCATTGAAATCTCACCTAATCGTTCGGGTTTATCATTAGCTGAAACACTTATGTCCCAACCTCTATCCACCAGCTCGATTACTTCCCTTTTTTCTCAAACACTTCCGTCAGGATCGGCACGATTTGTTTCTTGCGGGAAACGATCCCTTCCAAAACAGCCCGGTGATTTTCCAGGCTCACGTTATAGGCTTGTTCGACCGCGGACGCATCTTTGCCAAGCGAAAGGCCGATGGAATTGCTGTTCAGGATATCAGTCACAACGAACAGGAACAGATCAAGGTTTTTATCGCTGATCGTGCTGTTGATCGCTTCTTCCAAATCGGCCTGGCGGGCGAGAACCTCTTCAGGGTCCACCGTATTGACCTGGGCGATTTCCACACTGGCGCCTCCCATCTGGAATTGCTTGGCATCAAGTGAAATCAATTGTCCCGGTGTCTTTCCGGTCGTATCTGCTCCTGCCTTCAGCATTTCAAGCCCGTAGCTTTCGGCGTCAACCCCTGCGATTTCGGCAAGTTCTTTGGCGGCCGCCACGTCTTCGTCCGTACATGTCGGGGATTTGAACAGCAGGGAATCGGAAATGATTGCCGATAGCATCAAGCCGGCAATTTCCTTCTTAATTTGCACGCCGTTTTCTTTATACATTTTATTCAAAATGGTTGCTGTGCAGCCAACGGGTTCCGCACGGTAATACAGCGGTCCGCTTGTCTCAAAATTGGCGATCCTGTGGTGGTCAATGACTTCGAGGATGTTCGCTTCCCCGATGTCATCTGCACTTTGCTGGCGTTCGTTATGATCGACTAGAATGACGCCTGATACTTCCGCTGCCACTTTCTCGGCAAGGCGCGGAGCTTCGGCATTGAATTGGTCAAGAGCAAACTGAGTCTCGCCGTTCACTTCGCCAAGCCGGACAGGTTCAGCATTGACGCCGAGTTCTTTTTTCAGGTCTGCATAAGCGATTGCAGAACAGATTGAATCCGTATCAGGATTCTTATGGCCAAAGATTAACACGTTTTCCATTGATACAACACCTCATTTTGCTTAATTTATCCCAATACCATTATGGTACGGCATATCGGAAAAGTCCACAATGGCTTATCTGTGGATTTGTTTTTTAGTTATGTTACCGATAAACTTTGGTTTGCTGAATAAACTAGTGAATTAGAGCAGAAGGCATTCGATTCCTCGAAAATAAAAAACAATTTTCTTTGTGCAATGTTAATTCGAAGAAACTTTTTCAATGTCTGCGGAGTAGCGAACAGGAAGATCCCCGATCAAGTTGCGCCGAGGAGCTCCCGATCGCCGTACAACAAACCGTTCAGGCCCTGGACGTCTTCCTTGCTTCGAGGTTTTCAAGGAACTGCCGGATTTCCCTTTTGCTTTTCAATTCAATGACCATATTGTTTTCATCAATTCCCTTAAAATCTCCAAACCGCTTTTGCATCTTCTTTTTGCGCGGATAATAGGTTGTCAAAATGAATTTCAGAAAATCCCAATCGATCTTTTCCTTGCAGCCCGGTGTCATATCCGGCCTGGTTTTGCCTGCATTCATTACCCGCCTTTTCATGACACGGAACAGACAAACATAGAGCGGAAGTTCAAGGTAAATCAGTGTATCTGCGCATCTCATCCGAATCTCGAACGTGTCGCTGTAATTCCCTTCCATTATCCAGCTTTCTTCCTGCACGGCCTTCTCCTGTGCAGCCCTGAACTCTTGAACAGGAGCCTCCACCCATCCAGGCTTCCAGTACAGCGTATCGAGATGGACAACAGGAAAACCAAGTATTTCGCCAAGCCGGCGGGCAAACGTGGATTTCCCTGCCCCTGCCGAAATTCCAACCACCATAATCCGTTCCATATCCCCCTCCTCCCTCCCATATGCGAATTCCCCAGAATATTTTCACATAGTTCACCACATTTTTCACTACTGATTTTTCAAATAATTTTTATTTTTTCTTTTTGTGGTTTTTTCGGCCAGGAGTTATTCACACCCGGGCAGGATTGTCCGATATATGGCTTAGGCCTAATTTATTAGACGGCCTCTCAACACATCTTAAGAGGGGGAAACTCATGTTAAAGTTTAACTCAATCCGCAAAAAACTGATGGTGGTATCAATCATTTTGCTGGTATTCCCGAGTGTCATCATCGGGGCGGCAGCATATCTGACGTCAAAGGATCATCTTGATGACGCCGGTGAAAAAACACTTAAAAACGGGGTGGAAATGAGCCTTCAGCTCATTGATGCCCTTAACCAAAAAGTCGAAAAGGGTACGATGTCGCTTGAAGATGCCCAGGAGCAGGCCAAAACCTATTTAATCGGTCCTAAAAATGCAGATGGCACCAGAGACATCACAAACCGTGTCGACCTCGGTGAAAACGGTTATTTCATGGTGTATGATGAAAAGGGAAATGAAGTGGCCCACCCTTCGCTCGAAGGAAAAAATGTCTGGGAAACCAAGGATGAAAGCGGAACGCTGTTAGTCCAGGAACAAATAAAAGCGGCACAAAACGGAGGCGGATTCACCACCTATGTTTGGGCGCTCCCGAATAACGAAAACAGAACCGGGGAAAAGATCACGTATAACGCACTCGACCCAAACTGGGGATGGATTGTGGCAGGCGGCACATATAAAATGGATTTCAATCAAGGTGCTAACGAAGTGCTGAAATTTATTCTCATAACGCTCGGAATTACATTTGCCGGCGGTGCAATCATCATCTTTTTTTTCTCCCGATCCCTTGTCAGGCCGATACAAGCCCTGAGCGATCACGTGAAACAAGTGGCAAGCGGTGATTTCACTGTCGAAGAACTAAATGTGAAAAATAAAGATGAAATCGGAACACTGGCCCGCGATTTCAATGGAATGGTCGCAAGCATGCGCTCATTGATACAGGCTGTTGAAGAGTCCATCCAACAGGTCAGCGCATCTTCCCAGAATTTGAGCGCGGTGTCAGAAGAAACATCGGCCGCCAGCGAAGAAATGGGAAATGCCATCCAGGAAATCGCCGGCGGTGCCTCCCAGCAGGCTGAAGATGCAGATACGACAAACCAGAAAATGGCTAATCTATCAGCCCAGATCGCGAAAGTCCAGGAACAGAACGAACAAATGGTCACACAAAGCGAGGCGGCAGGCACAGCGAGCCAAAACGGGATTAACCAAATTGATATTCTTCAATCCAAAACCAGGGAAGCCAATGAACTTACGGAAACTGTTGCTGATGTCATGAACAGCCTGTCCGGAAAAGTGAAGGAAATCGAAAAAGTGATGTCAGCAATCAATGAGATTTCAGATCAGACGAACCTCCTTGCCCTCAATGCCTCCATCGAAGCTGCCAGGGCCGGTGAACACGGAAAAGGCTTTGCAGTTGTTGCAGAAGAAGTACGAAAGCTTGCAGAACAATCTTCACACGCCACCGAAGAGGTCCGCATGACTCTTTCCGGCATTATCAATGAATCCGACAAAGCAACAGCCGCTATTAAACAAAACCAGGAACTTTCCAGTGAGCAGACTGCAGTTGCTGCAGATACGGAACAGGCATTCAAGGAAATCGCCTCCGCAATTGACAGCATCGTCTCTTCAATTGAAGGTGTGAGCCGTGATATAAAAGAAATGTCACTTTACAAGGATGAAGTACTCGAATCAGTCGAGAGCATCGCTTCAGTTGCCCAGCAATCCGCTGCCGCTACCGAGGAAGTGACCGCTTCAACCGAAGAACAGCTGCGGGCGATCGCGACAATCGCTTCTTCTGCAGAAGAATTGAACATATCTGGAGAGCAACTGCGTGAGCAAATTGCACGGATAAAACTTGTTTGATAGGAGTAAGAACCCCTGCCTTGGTTGAGCAGGGGTTTTTGCTATTTTTTATTTAATCCAGCTGGTTTGATCAATTCAGCTGCATGCCAAATGAGCGGGTATCGTATTCTTTGCCTTTGCCTATAATTGCTGGATGACAGGATTACAGGTACTGAACTGCTATTCAGTGCATTTAATCAGGACTGAATCTTCATTTTGCGCACTGAATCTCTATTCAGTGCGCATAATCAGTCCTGAACCTTAATTACACGCACTGAATCTTCATTCAGTGCGCATAATCAGATCTGAACCTTAATTACACGCACTGAATCTTCATTCAGTGCGCATAATCAGATCTGAACCTTAATTACATGCACTGAATCTTCATTCAGTGCGCATAATCAGACCTGAAACTTAATTACACGCACTGAACCCTCATTCAGTGTGCATAATCAGACCTGAATCTTAATTACGCGCACTGAACCCTCATTCAGTGCGCGTAATCAAACCTGAACCCTTAATTACACGCACTGAACCCTCATTCAGTGCGCATAATCAGACCTGAATCTTAATTACGCGCACTGAATCCTCATTCAGTGCGCATAATTAGACCTGAATCTTAATTACACGCACTGAACCCTCATTCAGTGCGCATAATCAGACCTGAACCCTTAATTACACGCACTGAACCCTCATTCAGTGCGCATAATCAGACCTGAATCTTAATTACACGCACTGAATCGCTATTCAGTGCGCGTAATCAAACCTGAACCCTTAATTACACGCACTGAATCACTATTCATTTTCCTGTTACTGTCCTATTCACTGACTTTAAACTAAGAAGCTGGATGACCACATTACAGGCACGGGACTCCTGCTCCCATGCCTGTTATCATCTGCATGACCAATATTCCACTTTCCAAAATTCAACGCCCGCAACTAATAAACCCTACAACACCTATCCAATCATCGTATGAAGATTTTTCAACTCTAGCTCTTCGAATTTTTCCATCATCCGTCCGCGGTCCACATTCAAAACCGCAGTGTCCAGCGGACAACTTACTTCCACTTCACAGTGAATGGCTGCAAGCTTGCGGGATAAATGAAGCATGTCGAGATTCTGTTCGATTTTAGCGCGCTGCGATTTGGTCAGTGTATGCAGGTTTTCGAGGATGCCTTCAATGGTCCCGTGGGTTTGAAGCAGTTTCATCGCCGTCTTTTCGCCGATTCCTTTCACGCCGGGATAGTTGTCACTGCTGTCCCCCATGAGTGCTTTCAAGTCGACCATCTGCTGCGGGGTGATCCCTTTTTCCTCGAAGAAGCTGTCCGTCCTGTATTCGGCGTAGTTTCCGTATCCCTTTTTCAGAAGCAATACTGAAATTCTGTCATCAAGAAGCTGCAGGATATCCTGGTCTCCAGTAAGGATCATCACATCCGTTTCGGTGCTGTATTGCCTGGCAAGCGTGCCGATGCAGTCATCCGCTTCAAAGCCTTCAAGCCCGATATTCGGGATGCCGAGCGACTCGGATACGTCTTTTACAAGATCGAATTGCGGCAGAAGCTCGATCGGCGGCTCTCCCCTGTTTGCCTTATATCCATCAAACATCTCATTGCGGAATGTTTTCCCCCCCATGTCCCATGTGCATACGACATGGCTGGGCTGATACGTATTGACCGCCGTAAACAAATGTTTTACAAAACCGTAGATCCCGTTCGTCGGTATGCCTTTGCTGTTTACCATATAGTAACCGCTCATGGCTGTCGCATAAAACGAGCGGAATAAAAGCGCCATGCCGTCGACAATCATTACTTTATTGCCGTTCATAAGTTATTAACCCCTTTTGTCAAAGATACACCCATTATAAAGCAAAAACTCTTTTTGGAAAAATGATAGTTCACCCTGAAACTTTTTTAAGATTTAACCGTATACCCTATCAGACACGTTTTTGGAGGGATGTTACCATGGGGCCTGAACTTTTTCCAGGAGATTTGTTATTCCGGCTTGGGCCGATTTTCATCGGACTTGTTTTCATAATCGTTATCGGGGGCATTTTACTCAATATTTTTAAAGGAATCGGCCAATGGCAAAAAAACAATGCTTCACCGCAGCTGACCGTGCCGGCACGGGCCGTCTCAAAGCGCACGCATGTCAGCAGGCGTGCTAATGCGAATCACGACAACTTGCACGGCAGTTCCCGGACATCCTATTTTATTACGTTTGAATTTGAAAGTGGCGACCGGACGGAACTGCAGATGGACGGAGGGGAATATGGACAGATCGTTGAAGGAGACAGCGGTACTCTGACATTTCAGGGCACCCGTTATCTCGGCTTTGAACGACTCGGTCATCATGAAGCCCGCTGACGAACAAAAGGGCAAGGCGCCTGTTTAGCTGCGTACGCATGAGCGGGGGTACCCGCAAAAAGGTGACCTTTCCTTCCTGAGAGGATCACCGCCCGCTGGCGCCTGAAGCTGGATGACCCTCTTCTGCTTTTATCCAACTCACATAAATTTTTATAATTTCTTTAACAGAAACAAAACACCCGGAATGGCCTATCAGCCAATCCGGGTGTTTGTTCGTTCATGCGTCTTTTTGCATCATGGCAAGCAGGAAGAAGAACAGGAAGCTCAAGAGGAGCGCGCTGCCGCCGGCAATGTAAAAAATGAGGACAAATACATCAGGCAGTCCAAACGGCTTGAAATAATAAAGCCACATGCCGATCGTTAATCCGAGAGACCCGATGATTGCCGTCCACACATGCAGTCCGGCAAGAAGCGGGCGGTCCGGAGCAAACACTTTATAGTAGACCGACCAGGCAAATAAGCTGAGCCATCCTACAACAAGAATGTGAGCATGAATCGGCCTGAATGCCAGTGAGCCGGCCCCGGCCATATGGGAACCCAAAAAGGCCCCGAATAGTCCGAATGCTGCCGAAAACTTCAATAGAACCAAGCTGTACTTTTTCATTATGTGCTGCATCCCCCTGTCATTACATAGCGAAATTTCCACGATTGCTGTTTTGAATCCTGCCGGCAATCGTTTCACTATCTATCAACTTAGCAAATTTCACTTTTTTTTTCACTCTTTAACTATTTTTCATAACTTCAATTTTTTCAAACCTTCTCCCCGTTTAACGATCTGCCCGGCGGATATCATTAGAAAAGTTTTAAATCCCAAACACACTAATGAAGCAGTCTTTATCAACGGCCCTGTTCATCCGATTGACGGCGGCATTGCCGCACTTTTAAAATAGATTCATCGCACTTAAACAAGGGGAACGGATGCCGTATTGCGGGTTTGTTTGATAGAAAAAGCTTCCGATCCTAGATTCCGAAAATCGCTTTTTGTTACGCGTTTTTGTTCACTTGCGAAAAAGGCATAACAGGATAATAATGGTGATATCTCATTGTAAGGTCGTGAAAGTATGCTTAAGCGAAATATCCAGTTAAAAAAGAAAATAAGGCTGACATCCGTACAGATGATCGTCCTGTTTTATTTTACAGCTGTGGCCGCGTCAACAATCCTGTTAAGCCTTCCCGTCGCCCATCAGCCTCATGTAAAGTGGACATTCATCGATGCCCTGTTCACAGCTGTAAGTGCTATCAGTGTCACCGGCCTGACGGTGGTCCCGACCGCCGAGACCTTCAGTACTGCAGGCGTTTTCATACTTATGTTTATCCTCCAGTTCGGCGGAATCGGCATCATGACGCTCGGTACTTTCATTTGGCTGCTGTTCCGGAGGAAAATCGGTTTTCGTGAACGCCAGCTGATCATGACAGATCAAAACCGTGCTACCTTTAGCGGGCTTGTCCGTTTGATGAAGCAAATCCTGACCCTTATCCTGACAATTGAATTTATCGGCGCACTTGTACTGGGAATCTATTTCCTTACCTATTTCCCAACCTGGCAGGAAGCTTTTTTACAGGGCGCATTTGCCGCAGTCAGCGCAACAACGAATGCAGGATTTGATATTACGGGGGAATCCCTTGTTCCATTCGCCCATGATTATTTTGTTCAATTCATCAATATCATTTTATTGATTGCAGGTGCGATCGGTTTCCCGGTACTCATAGAAACACAGGAATTTATAAAGCATAAAGGAAAAGAACGATATCGGTTTTCACTATATACGTTACTGACCACCATCACGTTTTTTGCACTTATTGCTGCAGGAACTATTCTTATATACCTGTTTGAATCCAATCGGTTTTTTGCAGATAAAGCCTGGCACGAATCGCTTTTTTATTCGTTATTCCAGTCTGTGACAACGAGAAACGGCGGGCTGGCCACGATGGATGTCAGCCAATTTTCCGAACCGACGCTTCTGATGATCAGTCTCTTGATGTTCATTGGCGCATCGCCAAGCAGTGTCGGAGGCGGAATCAGGACAACGACGTTTGCGATCGTGCTGTTAAGCATTTTCTTTTTCGCAAGAGGAAAAAACACCATTAAAATTTTCATGCGGGAAATCGACAACGTGGATATCCACCGGTCGTTTATCGTCATCATGACAGCAAGCACTCTGTGTTTGTCCGCTGTCATGCTTCTCAGTTTCCTTGAGCCTTCGTTCAGTTTATTGGAAATATTCTTTGAAGTGACTTCCGCGTTTGGAACGACGGGATTGTCGATGGGGATTACACCGGATCTCAGTACTGCCGGAAAGCTTGTGATCATTGTGTTGATGTTTGTCGGAAGGATCGGGATCATTTCATTCTTGCTGATCATCCGCGGACCAGCGGCAGCGGAGCATTATCGTTATCCGCGGGAAAGGGTGATTATCGGTTGATGGTCCGTATCGCGTTGGTTTTCTTCCATCAGACCCGCCGCTTGCCGGCGGGTTTTTTTAATACAAAAAAGGAAAGAAGTAACCGCTTATGGAAACCTATTATTAAATGGGTAATGTTTCCTTAAAATGTGTTTCATTCCATCTATTTTAGATAATAGTATAAGTAGTGAAGACGTTTGATTGTGGAATTCAGCATGTGAAACCTTTTAAGAAATTTGCTCCATGAAACAGCTTCAATTTCTCAAAACAATGCCGTTTTAGCAGCAGGCAATGAAATTTTTTGAAAGAAGGTGTTTTCTTGCAAAAACCGGGACTTCAGTTAGGCCTGCAGACGTTCAGTCTGCTTGCGGGTTTCATGGTATGGGTCATCATTTCTTCTCTCATGCCGTTTATCAAGGAAGATATTGAACTTAGCGCCAATCAGATTGCTTTTGCCACAGCAATTCCGGTAATACTGGGCTCGCTTCTCCGCGTGCCGCTTGGTTACTGGGCAAATAAATACGGCGCACGGCTTTTATTCACAATCAGTTTCATCATCCTCTCACTCCCCGTATTTTATTTAAGCTTTGCCAATTCTTTTTTGGATCTCGTTCTTGGCGGGCTGCTGCTTGGCCTTGGTGGTGCAATATTTTCGATCGGTGTTACGTCTCTGCCGAAATATTACGATAAACAACGACACGGCTTTGTCAACGGCATCTATGCTGTCGGCAACATCGGAACGGCTGTCACCTCATTTGCCGCTCCGCTCATTGCCGCTCAAATCGGTTGGCAGGATACAATCCGCCTCTATCTTGTACTGCTGCTTGTTTTTATTGTTCTTAATTTCCTGATCGGGGATCGACATGAACGGAAGGTGAAAGTGCCTGTCATTCCGCAAATAAAAGAAGTCCTTCCAAATGAAAAGATGTGGTTTTTGAGTCTGTTTTACTTTATTACATTCGGGTCTTTTGTCGCTTTTACCATTTATCTGCCAAACTTTCTCGTAACAAATTTCGAATTGTCCAGCAGTGATGCCGGCATGCGGACGGCTGGATTCATTGTGCTGGCCACCTTATTGCGCCCTGTCGGCGGCTGGCTCGGTGATAAATTTGATTCGTTCAAGCTGCTGATGGCTGTGTTTGCAGGCTTGACGCTGTCCGGAGTGCTGCTGTCCTTTTCTCCAACGATCAGGCTTTATACGGTTGGCGTCCTCAGTGTGGCGGTATGTGCCGGTATTGGAAACGGGCTTGTGTTCAAGCTGGTTCCGTTTTATTTTTCCAGGCAGGCAGGGATCGTCAACGGCATCGTCTCGGCAATCGGCGGGCTCGGGGGATTCTTTCCTCCGCTTGTCCTGAGTACGGTTTACGGGTTGACCGGCCATTATGCGATCGGATTTATGGCTCTTTCACAGTTCGCCCTGGCCAGTCTGATTATCGTCACCTGGATGTATTTCACCGATAAACTGCAAATGAGTTATTCTGCAATGAAACATACGGTGGAAGGAATAATGATTACGGATCAAAACGGCGTCATCCAATACGTGAATCCCGCTTTTACAAGGAAGACGGGCTTTGAGGAAAGTGAAGCAGTCGGCAATACACCCAGCATCTTGAAATCCGGTAAACATGATGATCAATTTTACCGGCAGATGTGGGATGATCTGGAGCGCGACGGCTTCTGGAAAGGTGAAATTTGGAACCGGAAAAGGAACGGAGATTTACTTCTGGAAAGGCTGACGATCAGTCCAATAAATGAAAAGAACCAGCCAATTACAGGCTATGTAGGAATGTTCTCAGAATTGGATAATTACTCCCAGTCCTGAAAAAAAGAGGCGCTCCGCATTCGGCGAAGCGCCCCTTTCTGTATCAGCCATCCAGTAAATAACGTTCCTCATCACGGCTGTGATGCCAGTTGACGACCAGCAAGCTGTCGTACATCGCCAGCCGTTTTTGAATTGCGGTTTCGTCATCAAGCAATCCTTTGATGTCAGCAATGATTTTTCTAAGCAAATCATGATCCCGTTTCAAACCGGTAATCGTATCGGTCAATTCCGGCTTCTTTTGTCTCATTTCCTCGTAAAGCCCTTCTTCTTCCGATTCTGCATGGGTAAGGATATGATCCTCCCAGTGTTCAATCAAAATCACTTCAGCCTGGGCGGCTTCTTTTTCTCGGCCGTCCTGATAAAGCTTTTTCAGCACATCGGTCATCTCTTCCACCTGTCCATATGCCGCCTCATGAATGGACCGGTGTTGATCCAGCTGTCGCAATGCAGGTCCTGACATGAAATCATTCCTTTATCTTCTTGTTAACACTTAATGTTCCTTCACTGCACTTTTTTCGATTTTACCGGGTTTGCCCGCCGATAAATGACATACTTTCTGGAAATGTATTCAAGGGGCAGGCTCCAAACATGAACAAGCCTTGTAAACGGCCAAACCGCGAAAAGAGTAAAAGCTGCAAATACATGGGCCTGGAATCCCCACGGAGCCGTTGCAAGCATTTCCGGCATCGGCCTGAACGTCAGAATGCCGCGGAACCATGGACCAATCGTATCCCGGTAATCGAACTCCCCGCCGGAAGCGGTATACCAGGCTGTATTCGTGAATCCGACCACAGTCACAATCCCGATCAGCAATAGGACCCATAAATCCTTCCGTGAACCTGCTTCATTTACCCGTTTGTTCTTGAGCCTGCGAATGGTAAGAAGCGCCCCGCCAACCACCATTGCGGCACCGGCCAGGCCGCCGAACCATACAGCGCCGAAATGGTACATTTCCTCCGAGATTCCAACCATCGGATAAAAAGCTTTCGGCACGAGTATGCCACCGACATGCCCAAAAAACACGAAGATGACGCCAAAGTGAAATAAAATGCTTCCCCACCGTAAGAGCGAATCCGATTTCAAAAACTGGCTTGACTGCGCAGACCATCCGAACTGGTCATAATTGTACCGGTAAATATGTCCGACAACAAAAATTGTCAACGTGATATAAGGATAAGCAACCCATAACAGGAAATCAATTGGTGTCATGCGGATTCAATCCTTTCATACCGTATTAGCCTTGCGGTCTGGCGTGATCGCATCCAAAGTCTCTAAAGCGGCTGCAAGCAAAAACGAATAAGGGGAATTCTGATCCCGCAGCTGTCCGTAAAGCTCATCCATCGCTTTTTTATGAATATAATAAAGTTTCTGGATAAAGCTCTCATCCGTTTCTGACATGAATTCTAGAATCAGGGGCAGATAGTCCGGCAGTTCGCCGTCTTTTATATAAAATCCCGCTTTCGCAAATTCCATTTTCAATTTCACGAATCCGAGTCCACGCTCACGCTTATCGCCAAACACGCCATATGTGAGATATAAGGAGCAGTCCTGGCTAAAATCGAACTGCTTTACATAATTTTGGCTGAATTCCATCCAGGGGACTGAAACCGCATAATCCCAAAAGGCTTCGATATTCTCTTTTACCGGACTGTCCGGAAGCCCGGCTATGAACCCGTCAACTTCATCATTCCTGTGCCAGTCTTCTTCCGGGTAACGGAGGAACAAAGAGCAAAGCTTTAAAATATTCCTACTGTCTTCCATCCTTCGCACCTCCTGTCACATCACTCCAATAAGATTCACTGTATTCATACGGGTCTCGCCATTCACCGTTTACGGCACATGATTCACAGCCTTCCATGAATTCAAAGCCTGCGCTGCCCTGATGGTTGAACATATCTTCAGCCTGTTCACGGTGCGCTTTTGGAATGACATAACGGTCACCGTATTTGGCAATCGCTGATAATTCATACATGTCACGCGCCATCTGTTCGGAGATGCCGACTTCGTCTATGAGCCTTGTATCCGGTTCTTTGCCAAGGTCGATGCTGCGCATATATGTCCGCATGGCAACCAGTTTTTTGAGCACGTTTGATACCACTTCCGTGTCCCCGGCTGTCATCAGGTTTGCAAGGTATTCAATCGGAATCCTGAACTGGTCAATTGCCGGAAAAACGACAGACGGATCAAGATCGTTGAAATGGCCGTTGAATGCATCGACAATCGGGCTTAACGGCGGGATATACCAGACCATCGGCAGTGTCCGGTATTCCGGATGGAGTGGAAGTGCGATCTTCTGTTCACAGGCAAGCTTGTACACCGGAGATTCCTGGGCCGCTTCAATCCAATCTTCCGGGATGCCGTCTTTTTTCGCCTGGGCAATGACTTCCGGGTCGTTTGGATCCAGTATCAAATCGAGCTGTGCTTCATAAAGATCCTGATCATTCGGAACAGATGCCGCTTCTTTCACCCGGTCCGCATCGTATAGGACGATACCGATATAGCGTATCCGGCCCACACATGTTTCCGAGCAGATCGTCGGATCGCCATTTTCGATTTTCGGGAAACAGAATGTACATTTTTCGGCTTTATTCGTTTGCCAGTTGAAATAGACTTTTTTATACGGGCACCCTGACATGCAATAACGCCAGCTCCGGCATGCATCCTGGTCGACAAGTACAATGCCGTCTTCTTCGCGTTTGTACATTGCGCCTGACGGACAGGAGGAAACACATGACGGATTGACACAATGTTCACATATGCGTGGCAAGTACATCATAAATGCCTGCTCGAATTCAAACTTCACTTTCTCATCGATACCCTGCATATTCGGGTCGCGCTTTCCTGTTTCATGGACACCGGCAAGATCATCTTCCCAGTTCGGGCCCCAGAGGATTTCCATGTATTCCCCCGTCAGCTGTGATTTCGGACGGGCTACCGGTTGATGCTTCCTTTCGGGACTGTTGACCAGGTTATCGTATTCATATGTCCACGGCTCATAGTATTCATCCATGTCAAGCATGTTCGGATTGAAAAAAATATTCAGCAGCTTGCTCGCTTTGCCGCCCGCTTTCAGAGAAAGCTTGCCGTTGCGCATTTCCCAGCCGCCTTTATTCTGCTCCTGGTTCTCCCATTCCTTCGGATAGCCGATACCCGGTTTTGTCTCGACATTATTCCACCACATATACTCCGCACCGGGCCTGTTGGTCCATGTATTGTTGCACGTTACGCTGCACGTATGGCAGCCGATGCATTTATCAAGATTCATCACCATTCCAAATTGAGCTTTAATCTTCAAGCCAATCCACCTCGCTTCGATCCATTCTCCTGATTTGAACCTGTTCGTCACGCTGGTTTCCGGTCGGTCCGTAGTAATTGAACCCGTAACTGAGCTGGGCATAGCCGCCGATCATCTGTGTCGGTTTAATATGAATCCTGGTAGGGCTGTTGAAAGTGCCGCCGCGGTCTTTCGTGATTTTTGAGCCAGGCACGTTGATAAGCCGGTCCTGGACGTGATACATGAAGACAACACCGCGAGGCAGCCGGTGGCTCGTCACCGCTCTTGCGACGACGACGCCATTGCGGTTGTACATTTCAAGCCAGTCATTATCCTTGATGCCGACCTCATCGGCATCAAGATTATTCAGCCAGACATGCGGGCCGCCTCTGAACAGCGTAAGCATTGGCAGTGTGTCGCCATACGTGCTGTGATAGGACCACTTGAAATGCGGCGTCAAATATCTGAGCGTTATTTCTTTTTCATGGCTATCCGGCCTGTTGTCATTTGTATAAAAAGCTGCCTTTTTCAACGGCGGCCTGAAGGTTGGGAGTTCCTCTCCGAATTCAAGCATTGTCTGGTGATCCAAGTAAAAACTCTGCCTGCCTGTCAGCGTCCGCCATGGAATCATCCGTTCCACATTGGTCGTGAACGGTGAATAGCGGCGGTTGCCGGTCTCTGTGCCGCTGTAAACGGGAGACGAAATGACTTTTTGAGGCTGGGCCGTTATTTCTGCAAAAGAAAGATGTTCCTCTGCCCGTTCTTCGGCCAGGTCCTGCAAGGATTGTCCTGTTTTTTCCTCAAGCGTTTTCCATGCTTTCATTGCGAGCGAACCATTCGTTGTGCTCGACAGGGTCAGGATCGTCTCGGCGACATTGATATCCTTGTATAAGCTTGGGCAATCTTTATAAAAGGCTGACTGCCTGGAAGGCCCAAGCATATCAAGCAGCTTCGCATATTCCTCATCAGCTTTCCACGCCATCCCTTTTGCGCCAATCGAGTCTTTGATTTTCGGCCCGAGCGAGATGAATTTGTCATATACTTTTGCATACTCACGCTCCACGACGGTGAGCCTTGGGAAATTCATGCCCGGCACCGGTCGGGTTCCGTCCGCTTTCCAGTCCGGAACCTGCCCGAATGTCTGGGCGATTTCATCGGTGGAATCGTGCAGCAGCGGACCTGAGACCGTATCATGGACAACGTCCGGAAAATGATCGGCTGCCATTGCCGAAAAGCGCTTTGCAAGTTTCTTGAAGATATCCCAATCGGAACGGCTTTCCCATGGCGGTGTAATGGCCGGATTGAATGGGTGGACAAATGGATGCATGTCCGTCGAGCTGATATCGTGCTTTTCATACCATGTTGCTGCCGGCAGGACAATATCGGAATAAAGCCCTGTCCCCGACATGCGGAAATCAAGATTGATGAGCAAATCCAGCTTTCCGGTTGCTGACGGAATATCCAGATTTAGTTCCGTCGTTTCCAGCGATTCATTTTCTTCGCTCAAATTATGGCCGTGCGTGCCGAGCAGATGCTTCAGGAAATACTCGTGCCCTTTCGCCGAACTGCCCAGCAAGTTGGCCCGCCAGACGAACATCGTCCGCGGAAAATTGACGGGATCGTTTGGTGATTCAATCGCAAAATTCATGTTTTGGTTCTGAATGGAATCCACCGCTTCATTTACATTTTCTTCGGTGGAACTGTTTTGGTCATACATGCTGATTGGATTCTTGTTGAATTGCGGATACGAAGGGAGCCATCCCAGCCTTGCTGCCAGCACATTGTAATCGGCCAGATTTTGATATTTCGTTTTTTCAACAAGCGGCGATGCGAGATCACGTGTTTTTTGTTCCTCGTATTTCCACTGTTCAGTAGCGAAATAAAAGAATGAAGTGCCGTTTTGGAGACGCGGCGGTCCGCCCCAGTCCCTCGCCATTGCCACTGTTTGCCAACCTTCAAGCGGCCTGACTTTTTCCTGGCCGACATAATGGGCCCAGCCGCCACCGTTCACCCCCTGGGAACCTGTAAGGAGCACCAGGTTCAAAACAGCACGGTAAATGGTATCGGAATGATACCAATGGTTGATGCCAGAACCCATAATGATCATGGAACGCCCTTTGCTGTCGATCGCATTCTGGGCAAATTCCCTCGCGATTTGGGCGACAAGTTGGGGGTTGATGCCGGTATATTTCTCTTGCCACTTTGGTGTATATGGACGGTCTTCTTCGTAGCCGGCCTGAGCCGGAGTGCTGCCATCCAATCCCCTGTTCACCCCCATCTGTGCACACATTATGTCAAACACAGTCGTGACGTAAACCTCTCCCTCACCCGTCTCCACCTTCTTGACGGGAATATTCCGTTTTATGACACGATTGTCGTCTGAATCAAATTCAGCAATGCATACCTGTTCGATAGCATCTTTATGACTTTGCATCGATAAGGCAGGCGAAATTGCATCCAGATTGTTGACTTTATCCGCTTTCAAAAGGTTCCAGTTCTTTTCGCCATCCCAGCGATGGCCGATGGAACCGTTTGGAACAGCGAATTGGCCAGTTTCTTCATCAAAAACAATCGTTTTCCATTCGGCTTTTTCGGTTTCGATCGACAGGTCGCTCGCCCGCAAAAAGCGATCGGATTTCAAACCGTGTTTTGTCTCTTTTAATGTAATCAAATAAGGAAGGTCTGTGTAAGTTTTCGCATAGTTGTCGAAGTATGGGACATGGCGGTCGATATAAAACTCCTGGAGAATGACATGGGTCATCGCCATTGCCAGTGCACCGTCCATTCCAGCCTGGACCGGCAGCCAGTCATCTGCAAATTTGACGAATTCAGCATAGTCTGGACTGACGGCAACCACCTTTGTTCCTTTATAACGCGCCTCAACCATGAAGTGGGAATCAGGGGTGCGTGTCTGCGGCAGGTTAGAACCCCATACAAGCAAGTAACTGGAATTGTACCAGTCGGCGCTTTCCGGCACATCTGTCTGTTCACCCCATACCTGCGGGGATGCTGGCGGAAGGTCGGCATACCAGTCGTAGAAGCTCAGCAAAACGCCGCCGATTAAATTCAGGAACCGGCCGCCGCCTGCATAACTGACCATCGACATGGCCGGAATCGGGGAAAAGCCGAAAATACGGTCAGGGCCATGAGTGTTAATGGTATAAATAAGCTGTGCGGAGATAATGGTTTCGATTTCATCCCATTCGGCACGGACGAATCCGCCTTTTCCGCGGGCCTGTTTGTATTGTGAAGATAACGTTTCATCTTCAGCAATCGATGCCCACGCTTGAACAGGATCATCCGTTTTGGCTGCGGCGTCTCGCCAAATTTTAAGTAAAGAACTTCTTATGTAGGGGTAGCGGACGCGATGCGGACTGTATGTGTACCAGGAAAAACTTGCACCGCGGGGACAGCCGCGCGGTTCATATTCCGGCATATTGGGTCCTGTCGTCGGATAATCCGTCTGCTGTGTTTCCCAGGTTATGATGCCGTCCTTGACATGGATTTTCCAGCTGCATGAACCGGTGCAGTTCACGCCATGAGTGGAGCGGACGACTTTGTCATGCTGCCAGCGCTGCCGGTAATATTGCTCGGTATTTTTGCGGGGTTTGGGTGACATTTCACTGTGGTCGGTTTCCTCTTGCGTTTTACCCAGATACTTGAGTTTCTGCAAAAAAGGTGGCGTTTTCTTTCGCATCTTCACATCTCCTCGCATTTTATTCGGTAAAACATGTATAAGGAATACTTATTTTCCATGTTAACAGATTAGTCAGAGTATTGGCTAATAATAACATAATGAGCAGTTTGTTCCTCTAAAGGTTGACGCATAAGCAGGAGTGCGCGCAGGAAGGTGTTTGTACTTCCGGAGGGAATCACCGCTTTATGACGATAGCAGTTGCCGTCCGGAGCGAGTGGCTCCATTCTGGCATTTTAGCGACAACGCAAAAATTTTATTACTTCCTTAACAACAAAAAACCGTATGCACTTTTACCTGTGCATACGGTTTAGGATAGGGTATTCTATCGATTTTTTTAAAGCTTACCACATCTGGCTGATTGTTTTTGCCTGCATATGAAGCGCCAGGTAATCCGGTCCGCCCGCTTTGGAGTCTGTACCGGACATTTTGAAGCCGCCGAATGGCTGGTAGCCGACAATGGCGCCCGTGCAGTTGCGGTTGAAGTACAGGTTGCCGACATGGAATTCCCGCTTGGCGCGTTCGATATGTTCGGCATTTCGGGTAATGAGGGCCCCGGTCAGGCCGTATTCTGTGTTGTTGGCGATTTCAAGCATTTCATCAAAGTCTTTCGCTTTGGCGAATGCTGTGACCGGGCCGAAAATTTCTTCCTGCATGATGCGAGCTTTTGGATCGGCATCGGCAAAAATCGTCGGCTGGATGAAGTAGCCTGTGGACGTATCCCCTTCACCGCCGATGGCGAGACGGGCTTCGTCTTTGCCGATATCGATGTAGCCCATGATTTTATCGTACGCTTTCTGGTTGATGACAGGCCCCATATAGTAGTTCTTTTCGGAAGGGTTGCCTACTTCCAGTTCTTTTGCTAGTGCGACTGTTTTTTCAAGAACTTCATCGTATACATCTTCATGTACGACGACCCGTGAACCTGCTGAGCATTTTTGGCCGGAGAAGCCGAATGCCGAGACAAGTGCAGCTTCAGCTGCAAGGTCAAGATCGGCATCTTTGTCAACAAGGACTGTATCTTTCCCGCCCATTTCAGCGATAACACGCTTCAGATGATTCTGGCCTTCCTGAACAACGGCAGCCCGCTGGTAGATTCGTGTTCCTACTGCCCTTGAGCCGGTGAAACTGATGAGTCCCGCTTTTGGATGGTCGACCATGTGATCGCCGATTTCCTGTGGGTCGCCAGGTACAAAGTTGACCACGCCTTTTGGCAGGCCGGCTTCTTCAAGGATTTCAACGAACTTGGCCGCAATCAATGGTGTCGGTTCTGCCGGCTTCAAGAGAACCGTATTCCCGGTTACGATTGGAGCGGCAGTTGTGCCGACCATGATGGCACCGGCAAAGTTCCATGGCGGAATGACGACAGCCACCCCTGTTGGTGTGTAGACGTATTCGTTTTTCTCGCCGTCACGGCTGTTCACTGGCTTGCCTTCCGCCAGTTCAACCATTTGGCGTGCATAGTACTCAAGGAAGTCGATGGCTTCAGCAATATCTGCATCGGCCTCTTTCCACGGCTTACCTGCTTCCTTGATCAGGACAGCTGAAAGCTCATACTTGCGGCGCCTCATGATAGCTGCAGCCCGGACAAGGATTTCCGCACGCGCTTTCGGTGACCAGTCCCTCCAAGACTTAAGCGCCTCTTCGGCAGCATCAAAAGCTTTGTCAATCAATTCCGGTGTCGCTTTTGCGACCGTACCGATAACCTCTTCTTTATTTGAAGGGTTGTAAGAAACGAGTTTGCCCTCGGTTGAAACCCGTTCACCGCCGATGACGAGATCAAAATGTTCGCCGAGTGAATTTTCAAACTTTTTAATAGCTTCTTCAATAGCGGCTTTGTTTTCCTCCACGGTGAAGTCTGTAAATGGTTCATGTCTGTATGGTGTAAACATGGACATACCCCTTTCTTTATTATTTACTGTCTACATAATGCAAATTCCGTGCCAATTCAAATTCCTGCTATTTACCGGACAGGTGATCTGTAAAGGAAGGTATTCTTTTTACAATAATGTATAGACATTGTACACCTGATTATACAATTCTGTAAATTCCTCAGCACTAGATGACAGCTTTTCCAACGATCACTTTGAAAATAAGCCTCTCAATGCAAATGCGATGTTTTGCGGACGCTCAGCCAGCCGCCTCATATAGAAACCGAACCAGTCATCGCCAAATGGCACATATACCCTGACCTTGTACCCTTCCTTCACGAGATTTTCCTGCAGATCGGTCCGGAAACCGTACAGGAATTGAAATTCAAACTGATCCGTTGTAATGCCCTGCTCTTCTGTATAAGCTTTCACTTTTTCAATGATGTTGTGATCATGGGTAGCAACCGCTGTATAGCTGCCGTTGTCAAGGTGCTGCCTGATGATTGAAAAGAAATTTTCATCCACCTTCCGCTTTTCTTGAAACGCAACTTCTGCGGATTCCTTATAAGCCCCTTTCACAAGGCGCAAAGGCACTCCTTTGAGCTGGTCGGTATCCTCCGCCGAACGATATAAGTAAGCCTGGATGACTGTTCCGACATTATCAAAATCCTTGCGGAGTTCCTTCAATAGATCGAGGGTCATCTGGCAGTGCGAATAATCTTCCATGTCAATCCTTACAAAAATGCCGTATTGGGCGGCGGTGCTGACAATCCGCCTCATGTTCTCAAGGGTGAATTCGTAGGAAATATCAAGGCCGATTTGTGTCAATTTTACCGACAGATGGCTGTTCACCTCATGGTCGGCGATTGCCTCAACTGTGTTGACGCAGTAGTTTGCCGATTCCCTCGCTTCCGGTTCGGTCGAAACAAATTCACCCAAATGGTCGAGTGTGCAATGAATGCCTTTTGCGTTCAGTTCTTTCACTTTTTGCATGGCACTCGGAATATCCATACCGGCAACGACCTGGGAAGCGCCGAGCTTCAGTCCCCATTTTTTTGCAATAGCATTCAACGGCCGGCTTTGCGAAGCATAAGAAAACAGGTTGTTTGTAACCTTTTCAATCATTTTATCCACCTCACAAAAAGATCTGGATTTTGAATCCGTTTACACCTGTTCTATTGCAATAATTGTGCCAATTTTTTTAATTGAGAAATTACGATTGTTTCCCTACAATAGAGTTAACAAAAGTGTTTAATGTTAATATATTTTACAGTTTTGTAAATACTGACTGTAAAGGAGGGTTTACATAAATGTTTAATCAGGATTTTCTTCTCTCTTCCCTGTCTGTTCCGTGGGCTAAACATCATGACCCAAATTTTATGGCAATCTATCCGGAAACCAGCCAGTTATCCGATTTAAAAGACATCGAATCCGGCCTCGATATTGCCCTGCAAAACAGCAAAGGTGAGTTTGTCGGGGCTGTTCCCTATGAGACAATCATCCGGATCATTTTCCAGCAATGGAAAATATCGTCTTCCTATTACAATACGCTGCTGGAAACAATCGAGGATGCCGTGACTGCCATTGATCAGGGCGGAAACATCATCTCCTGGAACGAACGGGCCCAGGAAATGTTCAAGTGGCCGGAAAGCGAAATTCTTGGAAAGCCGATCACGGACTATTTTCCGGAAGACAATATAAAGGTGATGTCGGTTGTGACAGAAGGCAAGGAAGTGCGCCGGCAGTACCATCATCCCCGCGAAAACGTACATGTGCTCATCAATGCGGCGCCGGTCCGCATGGATGACCATGTAATCGGGGGCATATCGGTCGAACATGATATCACCGACATGGTCAGGCTCAGCAACGAACTGTCCCAGACGACAGCTTATGTGCGTGACCTTGAAACCCAGATGGAAAACGGCCATCATTCAGACCAGCCGTTTGCCCGTATTAAAGGCAGGAGCCCTGCCCTATTGACAGCCATTCAGCTTGCTGAAAGAGTCGCAGTATCCGATGTTCCGGTCATGATCACCGGGGAAAGCGGGGTCGGCAAGGAATTGTTTGCCCAGTCAATTCATGCGGCAAGCCGCCATGCTGATGGGCCTTTCATTGATATCAATTGCGGGGCGATACCGGCATCTTTGTTTGAAAGTGAGTTGTTTGGCTATGAAAAAGGGGCATTCACCGGAGCCAGCACCACCGGCAAAAAAGGGAAGCTGGATGCCGCAAAAGGCGGGACTCTGTTCCTCGATGAAATCGGCGAACTGCCGCTTGATTTGCAGGTGAAACTGCTGAGGGTGCTGCAGGAGAAACAATTTTACCGGATCGGGGGGACGCAGCCTATCCCGATAAAGGATGTACGGATCGTTTCCGCAACGAACAGGGATGTTGATGATATGATTGAAAGTGGCGATTTCCGGGAGGATTTGTATTACCGGCTAAATGTCGTATCGATTCATGTACCGCCGCTCCGGGAACGGATTGAAGACCTGCCGCACTTGATCCAGCTGTTCATGCAGGAGTTTTCCGTGAAGTATTCCAAGCCGATTCCGGAAATCGACCCTGAGCTTATGTATGTGCTGCTGCACCACAACTGGCCGGGCAACATCAGGCAATTGCGAAATGTTATGGAGCGCTTGATGATATTGTGTGACGGGGATGCCGTATCTGCCCGCCACTTGCCGCGTGATTTTGCAAAGAACAGCTCAGCGCCGGCTCCAGTCCCTCCAGAATCCTTTGAAACCGTGCCGGATATGCCGGTTCCTGACGAAAAAACAAGGATTGAACAGGCCCTGATGAAAACATACAACAACAAATCGGCTGCCGCTGAAATGCTCGGTATTTCCCGTGCAACACTGTATAACAAAATTAGAAAGTACGGGCTGTAAACAACTTCAGGATAATGGGCGGGTAAAAAAGAGAGCCGGTCTCACAAACAATTAGTTCCGTTTCAGTAGAATAAGAATAATCAGACCAAATCGCAGATGATTCGGTCTCTTCTCTTCCTCGTTATATCAACGATTAAAACTAGATAAGATATAAATTAACATACGGATTCACAACCTAAATAACATACAGACAACAGCCCTTGTCAACGTACTACTTACTGTGTTGATTGTGATGTTATTTGCTATGTAATTTTGATAAACCAAAAGGAAAGTTGCAATTATAAAGACAATGGTAGTGAAGCGTTGTTCTTTAACAAAGCAGGATAGTTAGTGGAAGAAGAAAAATCGCTTTCCTGAATTTGTCCGTTCCTTTCCGCTGCAGGCATTCGCTTTCCGCGGGGCGTCCGGGAAGCCTCCTCAGCGCTATTCGCGCCTGCGGGGTCTTCCCTGTTCGCTTCCCCCGCTGGAGTCTCATGCCTTCCGCTCCAATACACTCAGTTGTCAGAAAAAGCTTTTGGTTCTTAAGCCTGCCGAAAAAAAGAGTTTCTTTCCATTACTTGGGAAAGTAAAGAACAATCACAAAAACGTGTCATGTATCTGTATTAAATATTCTTTCCTTATGGAGACGTGGCAATTGGCGGGAGAAACTCTTCCGGAATTTATGGAACTGTAGCGTTTACTTTCACAAAATCGGCATTATCGCATTGAAACTTTTATAAAGAATTACAGAAAAAATGGGAGGATTACGGGACTTCAATGATATGCTAATTATCGGGTACAAAGTGTTGATATGCAGACATTTTATTATGAGACCTTTTCACTTCTGTCTTTTCATGAAACGGAAAATGTAATAAATGGGTTCTGGAATATCCGCTCAGATACCAGTTGATTGCAGCGGAAGGGGGGAGACTCCTGCGGGAGTAGCGGGACAGCTGAGATCCCGCAGGAGCGAAGCGACGAGGAAGCTCAGCGCCCGCCCCGCGGCAAAGAAGACACTGTGAGTGCGACCGAAGGGAAGCAGGAACAGATGTCGCGCTTGTGCCTGTGGTGAAAGCGAGCCCCTGCAGCGAAAATCAACACTACTTCTTTATGCGAAACTGAATTTGAAAGCAACCATATTGATATTCCTTATTCAATTAACAGGAGCTTTCGTTTAATAAGAAAATACAAAAACAGAACACTTGAATTTTAAAATTCAAGTGTTCTAGTGTGCTAGTTTCTAGTGTTATTTACGGTGCCAAACATACTGTGTTTTACTACGTCATTTCACCTGCTTTTTTTGCATTTTCTCCACGATATCGGAACTACTTATCCCACAAACCGGCTCTCTTTCGCATTCTTTTTATTGTTTCGGCTGGGAAGGGCGTGAAATGTGATCCAGCGTGAATCCGGTCCTCACTTCCCCTTTGTCATTAACCGCCAGATCGCCGATTGATACGATACCGACAAGCTTATTGTTTTGGTCGGTAACCGGCAGGCGGCGGATTTGCTCATCTGACATTAGCCGGAACGCGTCATTGACATCCGTATCAGGCGGGCATGTCACCGGATTTGCCGTCATCACATCTTCCGCCTTAAATTCTGCATTTCCTCTTTCCGCAAGACCTGACACAACAATATCCCGATCTGTCACTACTCCTTTGATGACTTTGTCCTGGTCCACAACTGGCACAACGCCTACATCAAGTTCTTTCATTATTTCAGCGGCCTCTGTAATGCTTGCCGAAGGTTCCACTGTGCGGACATCCTTTGTCATTACCTCTTCAAGTTTTGGTATCAAAGTATCCCTCCTTGAGTGGTCGTATAGATGCTTTACCCATTTTTTACCGAATCCATTCTTGAAAATCGTCTGGGGCATGACAACTGATTCATAAGATCGTCAATCTGAAGCTTGGAAAGATGGTTAAAATTAGCAGGGAATCGGGGGCTTATGCTATAATCCATAGCAGTTATAAATTGAAAGGCAGGACTTTTAATCATGTCCATCCTCTTGCTTCTGTTCATGTTTTTGGGATTTGCCGGCTTTTGTGTTGCTGCAATACGGATTGTGGATGACAAATATGAAAGCGGCAGACGGACCAATGTGACCCTGGTAGTGTCACTCGTTGTCATGTTCGGCTCATTCATTTTGCAGCGGCTGTCAGTGCAGTAAAACGGGATCCCCCCAACTGTCAACTGGAAAACATTAAGCCCGATCATACAAATCAAGCCTTGCCCGGGTCATATTTCCGGGCAGGGCTTTTGAATTAAAATGACCAGTTATATGCTTTCACTTCTGCTTTTGCCGCTTTACCTGCCACTTCAGCGGGGAGCTCAGGATAGTTCAACTGGAAACCTGCCTTGCCGTCTGGATTGAGACTGACTTCAATTCCACCGTCCAACACTCCCAGGAACTTACCTGATTCATCATACAAAGCGGCAGAAATCCGGATATCGTCCGCTTTTTGATTCGTCGGGTTTGATACAGTCCCCGTAACGATATAAGGGGTGCCGTATTCCGCGTTTCCTTCCTTCAACTTGACATTGCTGGTTTCAAGCATCATCGGCTCTTCCGACGTTTTACTGAAGTCAAGGTTGATGTCAGCGCTCTGGAATTCGTCAGGACTTGAAGCTCCCTCCATGATCGTCGACTCGCTGACATAAGCTGTTTCACCCGGCATAATGACATCAGGCGTCGCCGTTATCATTTGCGCAGTGCCAAGGATACTGCCGTCTTTCCCATTAAAGTTTATTTGAAGGTCGCCCAGAGCAGCCGGTGCATTTCCAGTGTTCTTGATCACAGCTGAATAATGGGCCCATACGGAGTCGATGCTGTCTTCCCATGCTGCAAAAGTTTCTTCAGTAACTTCCAAAGAAGCTTCTTGTTTCGCCTCCTTTTTTAGCCGCTGTGTCACTTCAGCTGGTATCGGCGTGTCAAAACGGCCCCTCATCTCCTCATAACTTTCCTTCATGTCCTTGTCTTCCATGTTTGCCGAAAGAACCATAAGGAGCTTGAACGTGTCGCCTTCTTTCGCATAAGCGTGGATGTTTTCTTTTAAAGCGCCGTTCTTATCCTGCAGATGAACAAGGACCGCTTTCCACTCGTCCCCTTCTTCTTTACCTGTAACACTTTCAATCACCCTGGGATTCCGGTTGTTTGCTTTGTCCGATTCAGTGACGGTACCTGTGGTCAATTCATACAGCCCCTGTGTTTCTTTGTGCATATATTTCTTTATATACGCGTTTTGCGTTTCTTCCTCAGCAAACATCGCATCATAGTATTCCTTTGCCGCTTTTTCTTCAGGATCAAGATTCTTCTTTTCCTTCACTTTCTCTTCCGTGTTTCCGCCGGTGGCCGGGTCCGATTCCATCGTGCTCTCTTCCGCCCCGCATCCAGTGACTGTCATAATCAACATGAGCATGAAAACAGCTGCAATTGTCTTTTTCATTTTTCTTCCCCCCGAATTGAGTTTGTTTGAAGAGCAAATCATGTCCTGCTGCAACCTCCTCCATCTTTCCGCTGTCATGTTCTTTACTCTTCTGTCTACACTTGCATCATAACAACCGGGCCATACCAAAAATGGAACACCTGGAAATGATCTTCCAATAAACCGCAAACGACCAAACTCCAAATGCCAGGGAATTGCCTGGCATTTGCCTGGCATTCCGTTTTCCGCCTAATTTTCTGGATTATACCGAAATGTCCAAACAGTTCTGCCTGAAATACATAATGTAATAATGTAAGACCTAAGGAGGTGTTAGTGAATGAGTTACGGCTATGGTTACGGCGGAGGATTCGCCTTAATCGTTGTACTGTTTATCCTCCTCATCATTGTCGGTGCCTCTTGGTACTAAAGTGATTTAAATGCAATAGCCCCCATCTTCGGATGAGGGCTATTGCATGATATACATACGGCAAATCTCCTGACCTCCATTCATCATTTGCAATGAAAGCGGAACCTGCGATAGAATGGGTAACTGTGTGCCTGGGCCAGTCCCAGACTATGAACGGAATACCGATTAAATGACTATCATAACGTATGCCTCACCTCACAAATCCCGATAGAAAGGAGGATTCGATGCTGCTCAGCAAGCTGGCGGAAACGGAAGCGCCGCAAAAAAATCCGCAAGAATTGAAAGAAGAATTGGACGAATTGGAAATTCAATTGTTCCGGATCCAGCAAAACATGAAAGAAATCGCAAAAAAACGCCAGGTTATCGGCATTGACCAGACAAAGGACGATAACTGGGTCATTATCTCCGCAGTTGATGACGGAAACATCTGCAAAGTCATGCTGAATGAGTGCACCCGTCCCTTCCGGGGATCCTGGGATTCTTCCATTCTGGCTGAATACAGGGATCAAAACACAATCCATATCGGCGACATCCGCGGACCAGGCGGAAAAGGATACGGGACCGTGCTGATCGATCACCTGAAAGAAATCGCCCGGGACCAGAACATCCAGTATATTACCGGCGATATCGCTGAACGCGACTGGGACCATGTCGATCGCCTTGAACATTTTTACACAAAGCACAACTTTGACATCGAACTTGATGCTGAAAATAAATCCGGAAAAATCGAGTGGACAGATTTTTGAGACTCCCACACCTAAAGGAGTGGGCTTTCACGTTCGGAGATTCTGTAATGAAGAGCTTTACGGGCAGCCTTTTCTTGCTTTTGCAAAAGGGGCTGCTTTTTTGCTGACATTTCTTGCTGTTCACTAACATCCCTCCGCTTTCCTCGTTTATAAAGAGGTGAAACGAGCTGCTGCATGGAATTAATTACAGCGATATGCGGTGTTTGATTGTTTCCTTACAAGGGAATTATGTTGTATCAAAAGACCTAGACAAAAGGGGAACTTAACATGAAACATGATTTCCACAAGTGGGAATGGCATAATTTTGCCACGATTGAGGATGCCGAAAAAGCGGCAGATTCAATGGCTGAGCCCCATTTGCATGACTGGCTGGATAAAGCCAAAAACGAAGAAATGAGTGAATTTGTCTCCCAGGTTCTTTCATGGGGAGAAGAACATGCCACTGTATCCAGCCAAATTACATATGATTATGAAAAAGACAGGGAGATGCCTTGTTATATCTTTGTGACGAAGAAAAAATTGATCACAATCGGACTGGAGTTTTCAAAACTTAAAACGATCCAAAAGAAAGACTCGATCAAGCAGTTTGCAAACTCGAACTCTGCTCCTCAAGGACTTCTGCGCCTTCTTGGAGACATTTTGGAAAGCTTTCTGGTCGAGTTGCAGCCAACCGGCGACCATATCAAACGGGTCCATGAGCGGGTCAGCCAGAACAGGCGGGTGAATCATCTTGAACAAATTTACAATTTCCGTTACAAGTTAATGCGCTGGGCCGATTTGGAGCTGGGGCTGAAAGAACTGTACTCCACTCTGGAAGAAGCATACCTTGATGATTTGACCGAATCGAAAGAATATCAAATGGTAAAATCCCGTTTTAACCGATTCGAAATGCTCATCCACAATTTCGAAAGAGATCTGGACACCCTGCGCGAACTGAACAATGGGCTTGTATCTTACCGCGCCAATGAAATCATGAAAACCCTGACAGTCTTCACTGTGCTGATCACACCTATCACTGCACTCGGGGCACTCTGGGGAATGAACTTCAAGTATATGCCCGAGCTGGATGAAAAATGGGGTTATTGGGCAGCTTTGATCCTTATGGCAATCATTTCCATCCTCATTTTCCTTTGGCTCAAGAAAAAGGGCTGGACGGGTAATATTTTGAAGAACAACAATGAAAAATCAAACACTTTTTCTTTTTTTGACGATAAATAACAACCCTGCTGAGCCTGTAAAGGGAATTACGTGTAACCGATAGATCTCTGAAAACGCATTGATAAAAAAACACACTGAGGTTTCTTCTATGAAATCCAGTGTGTTTTCCTATTTAAATATTTGTCTTCTTAAACAAACTCGTTACTTAAACTGTTTTTCACAAAAAAAATACTGCAAACTAAGTTTGCAGCCTCCTAAACAGGTGGAGAAAAAATGATGTTCTACAGGATAGTGTCATCGTACGCTATTCACCAGCGTTTCCCAACCTGCAAAATCGGGCGCTGTTCTTAAAATTGAAAACTCACACAATTATTACTCTTGTTTTCTTTATTTTTCGGAAACCGATATGAACATATTCATATTTGCCCTCCGAAACGTTTCCCGGGCTTTTGGACACTTGCCGCCGTCTCCGCTTCTCTTTTTAAAAAGGCTTCCGCGTGTGTATGGTCCAGTGGTTTGGCAAACAGATAGCCCTGGCCGTATGAGCAGTCCAGATCCTGTAGAAACTGGAGCTGTCCGGCTGTTTCAATCCCTTCCGCCGTAACATCGAGCCGCAAGTGGCGCGCAATTGACAAAATAGCCCGAATGATTTCCCTGCTCTCCCTCTTTTCTTCGATATCCTTGATAAATGTACGGTCTATTTTGATATGTTTGATACCGAGGAGCCGCAAGTAATTCAGGGAGCTATGGCCAGTGCCGAAATCATCAATCGATACATGGACACCGAATTCCCTCAGCTTTTCAATGACTTCAAGGGCATATTCCACATTTTTCATCGCCAGGCTTTCGGTCACTTCCAGTTCCAATAGGGAAGGATTGAGACCCGAATTGGCCAGTACGTCTTTTACTGTATGTATAAAATTCGGATGTTCGAGCTGTTTTATAGAGATGTTAACCGCCATTTTCAATTGTTTTTGATAAACCTTTTGCCAGTTTTGAAGTTCTTGCACCGCCTGTCGGAGCACCCATTCACCGATCGGAACGATATCGCCTGTTTCTTCGGCAAGGGGAATAAATGAAACTGGTGAAATCAGGCCGCGTTCCGGGTGTTTCCACCGCAGCAGGGCTTCGAATCCGGTAATCGTTCCGGAGCGCAAATCAATCTGAGGCTGATACAGGATCCGAAATTGTTTTTTCGATAACGCCTGCCTCAAGTCGGTCTTCAGCTCCACAACCTTGTTGCTCTCTTTCAACATCTTTTCCGAATAAACCTGGTACTGATTTTTACCGGAATCTTTTGCATAATACATAGCCAGGTCCGCAAATTTCATTAAAGCTGAAACGGTTCGCCCATGTTCCGGATAACAGGCGGCACCCAAACTTGTTGTGACGGTAACCGTCTTTCCATCAATGCTCATCGGCAAAGTGACCACACGAATTAACTGATCAAGAATGGCATGGATGCCTTGTGCATCTTCCTGCAGCAGGATGACAAACTCATCACCGCCTACCCGGGCAACGGCCCCCTTATGCTTCAAAGTCTTGCTGAGCCGGATGCCCATTTGCTTTAAGACCGTATCCCCGTGCTGATGGCCATAATAATCATTAATCATTTTGAAAGAATCCAAATCAAGGAATAACAGGTAAAAAGGGTTCCTGCTTTTAATCATTGTTCTGATCTGATTTTGGATAGCCATCCGATTAGGCAGGCCGGTCAACGGGTCATGGTGCGCCATAAACTCCAATTTTTCGTTGTTCTCTTCCAGTTCAGCCTGTTTTTCCTCATACTGTTTCTCACCATACTTCATTGCTAAAATAATGAGCAGAAACACCGTCACGAGCTCGAGAATGAAATAATCGATAGTAATGGCTAATCCGGATGCTTCAAGCATCGCCAGGCAGGCTCCGATTATCCCGCTGGCCGCCAGAATGGAAAAAGCAGCCTGAAATATAAGGGGGACGTTCCGCCGGTTGCGGAGCTGATCGATCCTGACCTGTTTCAATACCCTTACAAGAAGAAAAAACGTAATCATATAAAGGAGCATGCTGACAATCAGGAGTTCCCACTCCCACCCGGCTGCATGGCTGTATTCCTTCAAAACATATGCGGGCAGAATCACGGTCACCATGCCAAATATCACACTCAGTAAGCCCATATACTTTGAAGAAGAATCAACCGAAAGTATTCGTCCCAAAAAATGAGAGAACAGTGTATAAATCACAAAAGAAAAAAAGAAGGAGAAAATCAGTTCCCGGAAAACATCCCAAAAAGCAGGCGAATAGCCATTGGCAAGGAGTGAAAGCCCGGCAGTCACCCAGAGCGAAAGGGCAAGAAACAGCCCCTGTGAAAATGTATACATCCATTTTTTCCGTGTAACTTTCGGAAGAAGAAACACTCCGAAAATCAACAGCATGTTCATCAAAACCGCAAGAAATAAAAAGACCAGTTCATCCCCCATGTTGTCAAACCCCCATTTATGCGGACATCTTCTATGTAGTGGGTCTTTCAACCCATTTTATCTCCAAAAAATGTTCCTTCCTTTCCATAATACACCTGTTTACAGCCTTTCGTATAGGTCTATTAGTTTATTTCGTGTGAGGTTGTTAGTATTTCCCCATGTGTGCTAAACTTTTGTTTATAATAGAGACAGATGTTTATACAGATTTAACACGATGGGGGTTCCGTCATGAATGAGAACGAAAAAAAGATATTATCGACGATAAGAAACAACCCTTTTGTAACCCAGCATCAGCTGTCACAGCAGTTGGGCCTTTCCCGTTCCGCTGTTGCCGGCTATATTTCCAACCTAATGAAAAAGGGGGAAATTATCGGACGGGCTTACGTGCCGAAGGAAGAACGGATGATCACTTGTATCGGCGGGTCGAATGTTGATCGCAAGTCATGGGTTCACGGCGATATTCAGTGGGGCACTTCAAATCCGGTGACCAGCAAAAAGACAAAAGGCGGGGTCGCCCGGAATATCGCGGAAAACCTCGGCCGCCTGGGCCTGCCTGTCTCTCTTTTGACCGCTGTAGGTGATGACCCGGATGGAAAGTGGCTGCTCGAGAGTTCCAAGGAACATATGGACATAAGCTCTTCTTATACGATTCCCGGAGCGGCAACCGGTTCCTATACAGCACTTCTGGATGAAAATGGCGAGATGATTGTCGCCCTGGCTGATATGGGGATCTATGACCGTATTGAGGGTTCTGATGTTGACAGGCGCTGGAATATTCTGGCCGCATCCAGTTTTGTCATGATTGACACGAATTTCCCAAGCGAAGTCATCAGCCATGTCATTAAGCGGTGCAGACAAAGTGATATACCGCTCTGCGTTGCACCTGTTTCAGCTCCCAAAGTGAAAAAGCTGCCGCATCATCTGGAGGGAATCACTCTTGTGGCAGCGAATCGCGACGAAATTGAGGCGATGACGGGCATGACACTTGAGCACGAATCAGACTATAAAAAGGCTGCGGCTTCCCTGTTTTCGAGAGGAGTCGAAAATGTCGTCATCACGGTCGGAAAACAGGGGCTTTTTTACTTTGACCGCTCCGCCTCCTATGGAAGGCTGCAGGCTCCGTCCCTTAAAAAAATCCAGGAAGTGACCGGAGCGGGCGATGCCCTTGTTGCAGGCATCCTTTATGGACTCAACAGGGAAATGGACCTGGCCAAAGCCTGCCAATACGGCATGGCTTGCTCCATCCATTCATTGCAGACGGAAGATACCGTTTCCCACGGCCTTAACGAACTGTCTTTACAGGAAACATACCAACATTATTTTGGAGGAATCGGATCATGAATATCGAGTCTTATCTTTCATACTCAGAAGAAGCAGCGGGGGCAATTCGTGAAAACCGGCCTGTCGTAGCTCTTGAATCCACCATCATTTCACATGGAATGCCTTATCCGCAAAATGTGGAAACAGCGCTTGAGGTGGAAGAACTCATCAGGCAAAACGGCGCAGTGCCGGCCACGATCGCCATCCTTGACGGAAAAATAAAAATCGGCCTGTCAAAAGAGGAAATTGAGTATCTTGCGCAAGCTGACAATGTAATAAAAGCGAGCCGCCGTGATCTGCCTTACTTGCTGGCAAAGAAAAAAAACGGCGCGACAACCGTTGCAGCCACGATGATTTGTGCAGAGCTGGCCGGAATCAGTGTGTTTGCTACAGGCGGAATCGGCGGTGTCCACCGCGGTGCCGCGGAAACGATGGATATTTCGGCAGACCTGCAGGAGCTGGCGCGCACGAATGTTGCGGTCGTCTGCGCCGGGGCCAAGTCCATTTTGGATCTCGGGCTGACACTTGAATACCTTGAAACCCATGGCGTGCCGGTCCTTGGTTTTGGCACAGATACGCTGCCGGCATTTTACACAAGATCAAGCCGGCACCCGATCGACTACCGGGTGGATACTCCTGTGGAAGCGGCCGATCTGATCAGGATCAAATGGGAGCTTGGCCTTGACGGCGGTATTGTTATCGCCAATCCGGTGCCAGAACAAGATGCGCTCAGTGAAGACTTCATCACCGCCGTCATTGAAAATGCCCTGGCCGAAGCAAAGGCTCGGAACATCACTGGCAAAGAAGTCACGCCGTTTCTCCTCAGCCGTGTAAAAGACTTGACCGAAGGAAAGAGCCTTGATGCCAACATCGCCCTTGTCAAAAACAACGCCCGGATTGCAGCCCGAATCGCAGCCTCCCTGAAAAACGGAGAATGAGTCCGAGCCTTGCTGAGCTGATTTGTGCAGGATGACGAAGTTTTAAAAAAATGGGATAAAAAAACGCCTGGCAATTGCGACGCAATTGCCAGGCATTTTTAATCTTCACCTGCATAAAGTTCTTGCAGTTTCTCGGTTTCTTCTTTTATTTGTTGGACGAGGGATTGCGGGGAGATGACTTTTGCTTTGCTGCCCCAGTTTAAGATCCAGCCGATCAGGCCGTCGCTCACTGAAGCTTTCGTTGACAGGATGAAATGGTCCTCATCTGCCGGGCGGATGTCCGCTTCCATGCCGAAACGGTCCAGGACAGGGTTGATCAGGATATTGCTGAACCGGATTTTAATCCAGTCCTCTTCTCCGCTGAACATTTGAAAGCTTTTCCCCACATAGGCGGTAAGATCAAAAGGTTCTTTTTTGAATCGCCGCCCCTCCTCCACTGCCACGTCGCGCATGCGGTCAACCCGGTAGTGGCGCATCTCCCCGGTTTTCATGAATTTGCCGATCAAATAATAAAAATCATTATTCCAGATTAACGCATAAGGCTGGACATCATACCAGCCTCCATCACGGTGGAGGGTGAATTCTTTACTGGCATTGTATGTGCCGTATCGATATTTCAGATGCTTGCTTTCGGAAATGGCCGTATGGATTTTATCGATGTTAAACTTTATCTGCTTATAATCAACACTTGATGGCTGACTGTATATAAGCGGGCTCGGCAAACTTTTTGCAATATGCCTGCTTGTCAACAGCTTCAGTTTGCCGATGATCCGGTCAGTTTCTTCTTCTGTGACGAATTTTGCGCTGAGGACCGCATCCACCAGCAGGCGCAGCTGGTATGTTTCAAATATCCGATCCTGATGGCTGTATAGCTTTTTGCCTTTGCCGCCTGTATTTTCAATCACTTCGAAGCCGGTATCGTTAAGAGCACTAATATCCCGCTTGAGCGCCCGTTTGTCGACTTCATACTCTTCACCAAAGGACAGCTTCAACTTTTCAACAAGCTCTTCGACTGACATCTCGTGAAGTTCATCTGTCTCATTAAGTAATAGTTCCCGTATCTTCATGATCCGGTGGGATGCCGACACAGACATGGAATCACCTCTTATTCTATCAACTGTTAATCCATCCCCAATTGTAACATATTGTAAATCCCTTTCTCTCCCCGTTCCTTATTATAAGGCTCTGTTAAACGCCAGTGTTGATTTCCGTTGCAGGTACTCGCTTTCACCATAGGCACAAGTGCGACATC
>JAENYN010000083.1 GCA_016841765.1 Guptibacillus hwajinpoensis | reverse complement strand
CTTCCTCCCCGTGGAAAGCGAGTGTCTGCAGCGCAATGGAACGAACTTGTTTTTTAGCTTAATTGAATATTCGTAAACAGTGTGACGTTGAATAGATATTGTTCGTCTCTAATCGTGACTAATTTAGTTATGTCCCAACTTCATTTGGTTATCATTCAATTGATTTAATGTACTCGGTAAGATCGGATACTTCCTTTGAGGTCAAACCGGAAACCTCCGCCAGGTTATGGCGGCGAATGGCTTCTTCCAGCGTTTTGGCGCTGCCGTCATGAAAATACGGGGCAGTGGCCCAGACGCCGCGCAGGGTCGGTGTGTCAAAGTGTTTCGTATCGCGCGGATTTTTCATTTGCGCCCTGGCATCGCCATCGGAGTTGCTGTCAAGCTCGTTCGCTGTTCCGATATCATAAAGATAGTCCGTGTTATCAATTGTCAGCTTGCCATCCTTCCCAACAGCTTTGCCGCTGTCGGTAAAGTTGGCACCTCCATGGCATGAAATGCAGCCTGCTTTCCCTTCGAATAATTCCTTGCCGGCTTTCGCCTGCTCGGTAAGCTTGCCGTCAGCCTGCCGATACGGGCTTTGCGGCGGCGGGAAGGATTCCGGGTTATCCAGAAAAGCGAACATGGCATCATACATATGCTCCACATCCGGCGGGAGCGGCTCACCAGGATCGTAATCCATCATGCCGCCCATCTCCCCCTGGACCGTCAATAAATAATCGGTGAACTCATCGCGGCTGCCGTCCCACATGAACAGGCCAGTTTCGGTTGTCACAACATTGCTCGGCACATTGCGGGGACCTTTTGGCGTTGTAAGCGTAAGGCCGTTTATATCGCCGTCAGCATGACAGGAGGCACAGCTCATCCAGTTGTTGCCGGTGATGTCCGCTGCATATTCAGCGCTGTTTGCGCTGTAAAACATCGTCTTCCCTTCCCGTTCGAGCGGATCCATCGGATCTTTGGAAACGATGGCCAGGTTTTTGCCGCCGGTTTTCACCCGTGTGTAAGAGCCCGTTCCTCCGGTATCAATCATGGCAAGGTCATGGCTCATCACGTTATGGACATACAGTCTTTCGCCATCAGATAATAGAACGGCGCCTCTTGGATTGTTGCCTTCAATTCTCCGTAATATCTGAGTGGCGTTGCCGCCGCGGGCCAGGTCAAAGACGACGAGATCTTCACTGCCTGACATGACCGCAAACGCTTTGCTGCCATCCTTATTGAAGACGATATCGTATGGGTTTGAAACGATCATAGGCTGGTTCTGGTTGTCGGTGACGTTTATTTCCTCGAAAAGCTCTTTACGTTGATCGATGATTTCCTCGTCTTTTTCGAGATCGATAACGGATATGGCCGGAAAAATGGTTTCTTCAAAGTTGATCGGCGTATCGACATTCGTTAACAGGTGCGGGACCCATGCTGTTTTCCCGTCAGGGCTGATGACAAATTGCTCGACCGCATTCGGGATGCCCTGGCTCTTTTTCCGATCTTTTTTATCCGGTGAATCAGCGAGCTGGATTTCTTTAATCACTTTGTTTTTCGCGGTATCGATCACGTTGATCGATGCCTGCAAGTATTCCGGGGCATACAATTTGTCTCCGTCGGCGGTAATGGCAAGCGTCCGCGGCCTGCCGCCAACTTCAATCTCCTTGATTGTTTTCCCGTTTTCCAGGTCGATGACTGAAACGGTTCCGGAACGGTAGTTGGCAACATATAACGTTTTTCCATCCTGGCTCGTCACCACACCATATGGTTCAATCCCGGTTTTGATCGAATCAACCACTTTCTGCTCTTTGACCGAAATGATATCAATTTTGTTATCAAACATACTGGCGACATAAAGATATTTTTCATCAGGGCTTAACGTAAGTTGCCGCGGTTCGTCGCCAACAGGGACTTCAGCCAAGATGTCCCTGTCTTTGGCATCAACGAATGAAACCGTATTGATGTCAATATTGGCTGTATAGATGACCGAGCCCTCTTTATTTTGGATGATGTTATTGCTGTTTACCGCATAATCGCGGGTGAAATCACCGAGTTCAAGTGTACTTGCCTCTTTGTCGGTGCATCCGGCTGCCGCACCTGCAATCAGGGCGGCAAGCAGGACCCCTATCCACTTTTTCATAACAAACCCTCTTTAATCTTTTTTGATTTCGACAGGAACAAGAATCGGTGAAATGCCATGCTTCCCGTGACCGGCCTGGACCTGCGGCACGTTATCCCCGTCGGTATTGCCCGGTTTTTTGTTGTTCAGGTAAAAATCGCCTGTATCCCAGAATTCACTGGCCTGCATTCCTTCTTCAAGGGACGGCCCGTCAATGACGGTATCAAAGAAGTCCGTATACCTGGATGTGATCGTATCAACCTCGAGGGCTGCCGGCTGTTCTTTGTCGCTTCCCGCATTGCTTAAATTATTGATTGCAACCCTGTGCACAGCAGCAACACCGCCGGCAATGTAAGGGTCATACTTCATTTCGCCCTCGCCTGTCTTATAAGCACCGATTTCTTTATCCCACAGCTGTTCGTCCATTGCGGCATACAGGCTGCGGGCAGCTTCCCTGTACTGATCATCTTTTGTTGCAAGATAAGCAGCTGTCAGTCCTCGAGTTGCCCCGAGCTGCGCTTTAAGGGACACTTCTTCATCAATGCCTTTTTCAGCAGAATACCCTTTGGCAGCGAGTCCGTTTTCCATAATGAGCTCATCCTTGATGAAGTCAGCCTGGCTTTTGATCAGCTCAATCGCACGCTTTCCTTCAGCTGTCTCCAGGCCTTTTGCGCTTTCGCCGCTGGCATAGCCGACAGGCAGACCGTCAATGGCCCGCTGGAAAATCCGGAGGCTCTCAATTGTATAGCCGGCTTCGAATGTATCGGTATAGCCACCCTGTTTGCTGCCGTCATGCTCGGTCACAAATGTGCCCTTTTCTTTGTTGAAATGCATTGCATCGATATTTTTAAACAGGTGCAACAGAACATCTTTGTTCACTGAATACGGATCGGTTGAAGCCGTATCGTTTGCACTGTCGCCATCCAGATTCTCTTTCGGTGCGGACGGATATGGATTGCCGTCAAACAATGCTCTGAAGGATGGTGCAACATTTTTATTTTCCGGACGCTGGTCTGTCATTCCATAAAACTCGGAAGCGGACCAGAGCATGAGCCACTGATCGGCCAGCACGCTTTTTCCGTCTTCAACCGCAAGTGACTTTGCGCCCGGCATTTGTTCGTTTCCGCCTTCATCAACCTTGATCTGATGCGGGAGGTAGACAAAGCCTTTGGATGGGTCATACTGGCTGCCGGAACCGGCTTCGGTCAGTTCTTTTCCGTTATAGAAAAGACCATTTTTAATGTAATTCAGTTTGTTCCACATTCCCTCGACAAGGAACATGCCCTGCATGCCATCTGCAGAACTCACTCCGAGTGCGACATTTTTATCCTGATCATCCTCCGGTGTTTCGCCGCCGAGTTCTTCGTCGCCGTCAACCGTATGGAAACCGCCAAGGAAGTCGCCTGCCCATAATGCCTGTTTCAGGAATGTTCCTCCGTAAGCAGCCGGGTTCAGAATATGGTCCATCTTACTGCGGTCCCAGCGAAGGGATTTAAAGTTCACCTGGTAAGAAGGGATATACGCACCATCTTCCCCGGAGGCATATTCGGAAATGTTTACTTCCTGGCTGTAATGCGGGTCGCCCTTCGAATACTCAATTAATGTGGGATACATGTTGGAGAAGATTTCATCACGCGGATAGCCGACGGCATCAGCCAGTTCATAATAGCGCTGGCCGAGGGCTTCGTTGTTTTTGATTCCTTTATCCTCTGCCATCCGGGTCACAACAGGCCCGTGAATCAAATTGAGTCCCAATCCTGATTTCTCCACCACTTCGTACATGGCTTCCTCTGAATATTCATAAGCTTCAATGCCTGCTGTGTAATCGAACTTCGTTGGCTTGTCGACTTCCCTTGGGTCCAGCAGATCCAGATTCAGGCCGAGTCCCTCAACCAGCGGTTCACCTGATAACTCAAACTCCGCATATGCAAACATATTGCCTGCCGTGTCAAAGTTGTAGTCTGTCACTTCAACGGAATATGGTTTTTGGCTTTTTTCTTTTTCAGAAGCGGCCTCTGTCTGCTCAGATTCTTCCTTCGTTTGTTCCTCTTTAGATGTGGCATCCGTACAGGCCGCTGCAAATAGGAGACTTCCTGCAATGGACACGGAAGCAATAGACTTCCAGTTTCTTTTCCCCACGATGACAACTCTCCCCTTATGTAAATGATAATCATTTTCATTGATAACGATTATCATTATACATGAGGTTAACAAGTTAGACAACATGGAATTAGGCATTTTCAAAATACTGACACAAAATTATACTGGAATGAATCATAATAAGCCATCACCTTCCTGCCAGGTGATGGCTCTCTTCTGGTAATTAAAAAACGAAGCGAACTCTAATGGTTCACTTTTCCATAAAATGATCGATTTTATTTGCCAAGAAAAGAATTCAGCATTCCCACATGCTTTTCAAGGCTTGAATAGATGGCAAGCAGCATGACGCCGGCAGTTCATCATCCGCTTATCGGAAATGAACATGCCTTTTTTCTGCTCTTCGATGACGGTTGCGAAGTCTTTTGCGCTCTCGTCAACCATTTGCCGGGAGTTTTCATTAGCTGTAATTCCTTTTACCCGCATTGTTGCAACCGGGCCATCACATCTTTAGTTCCGCGGCCCCCAGAGGATGACCGAAACACCGATTAAACAAATCCCGGCACCGAGCCAGTCATAGAAATCAGGCGTTTTCTTATCCACTCCCCAGCCCCACAATACCGACAGCACAATAAAAACTCCGCCGTAAGCGGCATACACCCTGCCAAACGACGGGAAGTTCTGAAATGTCGGAATCACGCCATATGAAACGAGCACAATGCTTCCTATTATTCCATACCAGTATGGCCTGGATTCCCTCAGCCATAGCCAGACAAGATACCCTCCGCCTATTTCAGCCAGGCCGGCAATAATAAATAAAACGATTGCATAAACGATCCTCATCACTCCCATAGTTTGCTTTTCATTACAGCTGATCCAGTATGCCTCCACTTTCAAACTCCACATTTGCTTTATAAAATTCTTTTATCTCTTGATAAAGTGAGGGTGACGTTTGTTCAGCTGTATAAAAGCCTGTCCCCGCATAGTCCGTTATTTCCATCACCAGGACTGTGCCGTCCTCAAAAAACTCGATATTGTATCCGTCCATATCCCTCTCGTCCGCAGACGTAAGCATATAAGAAGATATCGGGGATTGGCCGTTTTGTTCTTCTGCCTTCCTCCGATACTCTTCATCTTCCATTTCATGCAGTTCAATTTCATCAATTAAACCGGCAAAAGACTCGATCTTATCCCGGTCCGTCATCCGGTTGGTCCCATTAACCGGGATATGCCCATCCATGCCTAATTCCAGCAACTTGAACTCCTTATCAAGCAAGGAAGACATGGTGACGCTGTTTACACCTGTACAAGCGGACAGCAGTAAAACGATCAGTGTCAGCAAAAAGATATTGGCACGATTCAATTGCAGCACCACCCTTCCCATCTTCCCTGTTCACTGCCTAATCTGACTCGGCACCTCTTTTTTACGAGAAAACGCAAAAAGCTCGGATAACAGAAACATCATGCAATCGCCCATAACACTCCTGCAATCCCAAGGCGGAGGCTGATTTCTTCTGACGCCATCGGGTGCCCGATATCGAAACTTACCGCCTTCAGGGCATTATGTACGGCAACACTGAGAAAAACAAAGTGAACGAAGACCAGCCCGTAAGCTGTTCGGTTCCATTTTTTTAAAAAGAACAGGAGAATTACAATGATAAAAGTGGCCCCCATGATAACAGAAAACCCGCCGATCAACATTGCCCATCGTTTCTTGCTCCATCGGCATTCACAACACTCCTTATAAGATCTATCATACTACCGGTTTGTACGGCCGATCCTCATACATTACCATTTTAAACCTTTCGCAACATGCATACAATGAGCGGCCTTTCGGCATCTCCGCCTTGGCCAGGCTGGACAAAAATAATCATATTTCCAGATAAACAGCAGTACTATTTTACGAGAGATTCTGTCCAAAAAGAAAAAAGAGGTGACTTGGTTTGGGAGACAATAAGAAAAAGCTTACAACCAGCTGGGGAGCTCCGGTCGGGGATAACCAGAATTCGATGACAGCCGGCAGCCGCGGGCCTTCCTTGATTCAGGATGTCCATCTACTCGAAAAGCTTGCCCATTTCAACCGGGAGAGGGTGCCGGAACGGGTTGTCCATGCAAAAGGGGCCGGTGCCCACGGCTATTTTGAAGTGACGAATGATGTGAGCAAATACACGAAAGCGAAGTTCTTATCGAAGGTCGGAAAACGGACTCCGTTATTTGTCCGGTTCTCCACCGTTGCCGGCGAGAACGGCTCAGCTGATTCAGTGCGGGACCCGCGCGGATTTGCCGTGAAATTTTACACGGAAGACGGAAACTATGACCTTGTCGGGAATAATACGCCGATTTTCTTTATCCGCGATGCAATTAAGTTCCCTGATTTTATCCATACCCAGAAGCGGGACCCGCAGACGCACTTGAAAAACCCGAATGCCGTCTGGGATTTCTGGTCCCTTTCCCCGGAATCGCTGCACCAGGTCACGTACTTAATGGGCGACCGCGGCATCCCGGCCACCTACCGGCACATGAATGGGTATGGGAGCCATACATTCAAATGGGTGAACGAAGACGGTGAAGGTGTGTGGATCAAATACCACTTCAAAACAGACCAGGGCATAAAGAACTTGACGGAAGAGGTTGCCGCAAAACTTGCCGGCGAGAATCCCGACTACCATACGGAAGACTTATTCAATGCAATCGAACAGGGCGATTATCCTTCCTGGACGCTGCATGTTCAAATCATGCCGCTGGAAGATGCGGAATCCTACCGCTTCGATCCGTTTGATGTAACGAAGGTATGGCCGCATAAGGACTATCCTCTTATCGAAGTCGGAAAAATGGTGCTGAATAAGAACCCGGAAAACTACTTTGCCGAAGTAGAGCAGGCCGCATTCTCACCTGGCACCCTTGTACCGGGCATCGACGTGTCACCCGATAAAATGCTGCAGGGCCGCCTGTTCGCTTACCATGATGCCCACCGCTATCGGATCGGGGCAAACTACCAGGCGCTTCCGATCAACCGGCCGCATGCAGAAGTCCAAAACTATCAGCGCGACGGCCAGATGCGGTTTGATGACAATGGGGGAAAATCCGCTTACTATGAACCGAACAGCTTGAACGGTCCGCAGGAGTCACGGGCTGACAAACAGGCCGCCTACCAGGTATCCGGCACAGCCGCAAGCACCGCTTATGAAAATGACGAACATTATTCACAGGCTGGAGCCCTTTACCGCCTGATGGATGAAAAGGAACAGGAGCGCCTTGTGAATGCGATCGTCAACTTCATGAAGCCGGTCAACGACGAAATCAAGCAGCGCCAGATCATGCATTTTTGCAAAGCGGACCCTGAATACGGGACGCGGGTCGCCGAAGGGCTTGGCATGTCGATCGAGAAATAATGGTTATCATGGTAAAGAAATAACAGTGCTTTTCTGTTGAAAACCGTTTAAAAACGCATGGCTTCTGAACTGCTCCCTGTCAAGTAGACAGTGGAAATAATAAAAAGTAGTCTAAGCGGC